>NZ_CP048649.1:2000909-2667879 GCF_010669305.1 Aminipila butyrica
TAATTCTTCGCTGGCAGCGGCACTCTCCTCCGCGGTAGCGGCATTGGTCTGAACAATAGCTGCAATCTGGTCTACTCCCAAGGTGATCTCCTGAATCTGCATGGCCTGTTTTTCTGAGGCCTGAGCAATTTGTCCCGCAGATTCAACCAGCTTTTCTGTAGACTGAGCGACTTCACCAATGGTCTTCACCGTCTCATCTGCTACTCGAGAGCCGTTTTCAATGGCAGCAATGGTACTGCCAATAAGTTCTGTGGTATTCTGAGCAGCTTCGGCGGACTTGGCTGCCAGATTTCGCACTTCATCGGCCACTACGGCAAAGCCCTTTCCCGCTGCGCCTGCCCTAGCTGCCTCTACAGCGGCATTTAACGCCAAGATATTGGTCTGAAAAGCAATGTCATCAATGGTCTTAATGATTTTGCTGATTTCGTTAGCCGAATCAGATATGTCTCCCATCGCTGCTGTCATTTCTGTCAGCTGTGCAGTACCAGCAGCCAAGGCTTTTCCGGCTTTGCTGGCCACTTGATCAGAGTCCTTGGCATAGTCTGCTGTTCCGCGGATTCCTTCTGCAATCTCTGCAATGGTGGCGGACAATTCCTCAATCGAAGAAGCTTGCTCTGTCGCGCCTTGAGAGAGCGCCTGGGCCCCATCAGATACCTGACTGCTGCTGCTCCCCACTTGGGTGGAAGCATAATCAATCTCCTGTATCGCTGCGCTCAGATTGGCCTTAATGCTGTCAAACATTTGACACAATTTCGCATACTCCCCTACATACTTGTCGGCACACCGGCTCTGAGTAGTAAAATCCCCCTCAGAAATCTGCTCCAGAGTCAGCACCACGTCACCGATGATTTGCCGCATGTTGTCCGACATGTGATGAAAGTCGGTAGTCAATGCTCCAATCTCGTCATTGCGATCTACATTTAATTCTAATTGAAAATCTCCCTGCGTGATCTGACGAGCTGCTGCCACCATGCGTTGAAGCGGTTTCAATGCCTTATTTACCACCATAGCGATGATGAATCCAATCACGATTAACGCGACCACCATCAGTGCTACTTGCAGGCAGACAAAGCCGATGATTGGTCCATAGATTTCCTGCTGAGAAATCCCCACCATAGACCACCAAGTCTGATTGTCCAGCTGGATAGGGTTGAAGAAACACAACTCCATTTCCCCTTCTTTATCTACCAGTTTTATATAGAAAGCTTTTCCCTTACTCAGGTTTTCTTGTAAATCTTCAAAACGTCTGCCCTCTTCGTACTTTTCCTTCAGATTATGGCCGATGCGTTCCAGATTTACCGGGTCGTAAACAACATTCTGTCCATCACTATAGATGGTAAAAAATACAGAACTATATTTGCTGTTGAGGTTCTCTTTAAAAGCAGAAAAAATATTAATATCAATATCCGCCGTTACTACGCCTACACACTCCTCTCCCACCAAAATGGGATAAGTCACTGTAATCATTTGGATACCATTGTCCTCATACGCTTCGGTTAAGTGGACCTGTTTTGTCTTTTGTGCTACGGCATAGTATTCTTCGTCGCAATAGTCTTCATATACACCGTAACTCTGTACGGTATCTGTCACGGCACCCGTACTTCCCAAATACAACGTATAGTCTCTTATATTGCTGTCAAAGGCATAGGGTTCAAAGAACACGCCCATACCAGCAATATCCGGGCTATTTTCCAAATTGTTGCGGATTGTTTCAATGGAATAGTCCTCGATGGCCTTCGCCTGGCTGGACATAGGAGTCCCATAGAGCTGGCTTGCAGCCTGTCCCTCCCTGTTTTCATTTTTCTCCATGCTGCTTCCGATGTAGGCTGCCAACAGCAAGCCGACTTTCTCAGATTCCTTAAAGGCGCCGTTGGCAATAACTGAATTTACCTGGGCCGTACTGGCTATCTCAGAGGTAATGGCATTGCTCATCTGTTTATAGGTATTTACGGATGATGCAGCAATAAAGATGGCAAAAATCAAGACCAACAGGAGTACCACCGTGCGGGTTAGACTGGTGGCTAGCTTTTTTTCTTTTTCCTCTCGACTACTTCTTTTACTGATGATATTCATTCCCTTTTTTCCTCCTAAATCTTGAATGGTCACCCATTCATATTTTTGTTTAGAGCGATCTTTGCACTACAAGGAGAATCAATAAAAAGCCATAGGACTTGCCAAGTCCTGCCCAAAATGAATACAAAAAATGCTCCACAACCTAAAAATTAGATATATGGGGCATTGCGTCATGTTCCATATTATTATCCCAATAAACTAAAAAACTTCTGTTAAGCTGCGTCGCTTACGAGAAAATAAGTGCTCCACCCTCTGCTGGATTTGCTTCAGGCTTCTGCGTTCAAGATACGGGATATTTTCTTTATAATACCATATCAGCCTTCATTTAGCAATTATGAAAATTTCCAAAATCTAGATAAATGAACTTCATCCATATAAAAAAAATTTGGCTTTTCTCCTGGCACACAAAAAGACAGCCCGGATGGGCTGTCTTCTCCTTTTGCTGACATACGTCCAGCTGTCCTTATTTTTCCTTTACTGCTGGCAAAATGGTCTCTACTTCAGCATGTGGTCTAGGGATTACATGTACAGAAATCAGCTCGCCAACTCTCTGCGCTGCTGCTGCACCGGCATCTGTAGCAGCCTTAACAGCTCCTACATCTCCTCTTACCATAACAGTTACCAGTCCGCCGCCTACGAATTCCTTACCGATCAGCGTTACGTTTGCTGCCTTTACCATCGCATCTGCTGCTTCGATAGAACCTACTAAACCCTTTGTTTCAATCATTCCTAATGCATCATATTTCATTTTTAAATCCTCCTAAAAATTCATTTTATTTTTTGATATCAATAAATTTATTTTACAATAGTAATCTTTGCGGATGAACCAAGCCCCATAGCGTTGGCTTCTTCCGTATCTAAGTGACATTCCAGGGCGGACGCATCATTGGCCCGTACCGCTACATTGCTGTAGATACCGCCCTTTGGTCCTCCTGCCTTGATGCTCACCGTCTGCCCATCTGCTACACCAAAACGCTGAGCGTCTGCCGGTGTCATGTGAATGTGTCTCTGAGCAACAATTAAGCCCTCTGTGGTCTGCACAGAACCCTTCGGCCCGATGATGGTGATTCCCGGCGTACCGGTCAGTTCACCTGACAGCCTGGCCTGAGCGGGTACGCCCAGCTTAAAGCAGTCTCCTGTCAGCACTTCTACCTGGGTCTTGCTTCTTACCGGTCCTAATACCCGGACCTTTTCAATCGCTCCCTTTGGACCGCAGATGGTCACCGTCTCCTTGCAGGCATATTGCCCTGGCTGAGACAGCTCCTTCATCTTGGTCAACTGGCAGCCTTCGCCAAACAAGCTGTTTAAATCGGACTGAGAAAGGTGGATGTGCCTGTTTGAAACCCCTACCGGAATCTCATTGCTTTCCTGCTGCGCCTGTCTGGCGATACTGCTTTGTACAGCTTCCAGTAAAAGTTTTAATACAGCTTCACTTTTATCCATCTTACTCTCCTTTCATCGCATTTACTAAGTGGTTTACTAAATCCATCAAATCATCCTGGGTAATTTCTCGTTCCTGGGAAACTCCGCAGCTGCCGCAGGTTGTGGAAGATACACCGCTTCCGCCGCAGCTTCCAGTGATTTCTGGGTGGTTGAAGGTTGCATCATCTGCTGCCAGAGTTGCGCAGTCCTTTAGGCCATATGCGACTTTTTTAATATTTACTAGGTGCATCGGCGTTACATTTTCGGAGGTAGAGCTTCCGCCCCACGTTCCGCAGCCCAGGGTGAAGGCTGGCATCAGTCCTGTGCTGGCACCTGTTCCCCCCATGCTTCCGCCGGTGTTTACCAGAATTCTAGAAGCCGGCTTAGCTGCAAACTTCATAACGATATCTCGATCTTCTGTGTGCAAGCTCATGGTGTGACCGATGCCGTTTTGCAGCAATGCGATGCTCAACTCACAAGCTTCATGCCAATCTTTTACGGTGTAGAAACCTAATACACAAGTCAGCTTTTCAAAAGAAAGGGGATATCCGTCACCTACGCCGCCCTGCTCCCCAATCAGCACTCTGGTTCCAGCTGGAATGCTGATGCCTGCGCCCTCGGCGATAACCTCAGCAGATCGTCCTACAAACTTGGCGTTCATGGCATGGCCGTTCTTGAACAGCAGCTTGCAAACCTTGGCGGTTTCTTCTGCTGTCATGAAGTATCCACCTTGGTTCTTGAACTCTGCTACGACTGCATCCCGGTTGCACTCTTCGCAGATAATGGACTGCTCTGATGCACAGATGGTACCGTTATCAAAGGTCTTGCTGGCCATGATATTAGTAACAGCCTTCTGAATGTTTGCCGTTCTTTCAATGTAAGCCGGAGAGTTTCCTGCACCTACAC
The DNA here is from genome assembly GCF_010669305.1 of Aminipila butyrica. Lineage (NCBI taxonomy): Bacteria > Bacillati > Bacillota > Clostridia > Peptostreptococcales > Anaerovoracaceae > Aminipila > Aminipila butyrica. The sequence continues at coordinate 2,005,311 of NZ_CP048649.1, forward strand.
CTAATGCCGGCTTACCTGCACTGTATGCAGCCTTGACCATACCTGGACCTCCGGTGGCGATGATGATGGCTACTTCCTTAGCGTGCATCAGCTCGTCTGTGGCTGCCATGGATGGCATGGAGATACAGCTGATACAGTTTTCAGGTGCCCCTGCCTCTACGGCTGCCTTGTACATCAGTTCCGTAGCCTTCATGGTACACTTTGCTGCGGAAGGATGCGGAGAGAATACGATGGCATTTCTTGCCTTAAGGGCAATCATGGCCTTATAGATTACGGTGGAAGTCGGGTTAGTGGATGGAATGATACCCATTACCAGACCCACTGGATCAGCTACCTCTATAATCTGATTTACTACATCTTCCTGAATCACACCAATCGTCTTCATGTCTTTGATTGCGTTATACAAGATAGTGGATGCCAGATGGTTCTTATAGGTCTTATCTGCCGCCTTACCAAATCCGGTCTCTTCCACCGCCATCTGTGCCAGGCATACTGCATTTTCCTCCGCTACTCGAACCATGTTTTTCAGAATCTTGTCAATCTGTTCTCCTGTGTAGGCAGCCAGTTTGTCAGTAGCCACTTTACCCAGACGAGCCAGATTTCTCACCTCTTGTACGGAACGTAAATCATAATCAAAATTTTCCATTTTAATCGTTCTCCCTTCTTCTTTCTCTTTCGCATGATAATATTTTAGAATAATGACGGAATTAATCTGTCGGATGGGGATGGAATCACTTCGGAGTTGACCAGCAGGCCCTTCTCCTCGGCGATGCTCTTTCCCGCTTCCTCTCCAGTCTCCACCGCCGCTACGTCTCCGGTAAAAGTAAAGAAGGCTTTCCCTCCTATCCCGTTACCCAGGCGCAGCTCCAGCGGTTCTAAGTCAGCTGACTTTAAGATGGCATCGGCTGCGATAACCATGGTAGACATGGAAAACGATTCCATTATTCCCAATGCCTGAATCCGCTCCGGCATAGTAGATCCGGTGATAGCTGGAAAAACCTCTGGATGTACATTGGGAATCACAATGGAATCCACCCAGTACTCTCCTGCTACTCGTTCACCTACCTGCACGGAATCTTCTACCGCCGCTACGTCTCCGTGAACGATGGTAATATATTTTCCAGGACATGTGCTGCTGGCTGTTACAATCTCTACATCTGAAATCTTTACCATCTGGTCCGCTGCGTAAATGCCTCGGGCAATACTTGTAAATTCAACCATTCCTATTGCGTTTGCCATCTTAACCCCTCCTTATTGCAATGTATCCATTGCCGCATTCGGTTACCGTCCCGGAAATGCTTGCATGAATGGCAGCTCCCAGACTATCTGCTGGAATCTGTCCAATCTTCTGTCCAACCTCTACTCGGTCGCCTACCTGTACCACCGCTTCTGCCGGTGCACCTACATGCTGCCGGGTAGCGATGTGCACTTCCTGGACCTGCAAAGGACATTCTGCCATCGGTGCCGGCTTATCAAAGTCTCGAAGGCCAATTCTAGCAATCAGGCGCTTACTTGGCAGCTTGCGCATTTCTCTTGGGCCTCTGGCTTCAAATACGTCCTTGGTCGGCTTATACCGCATCCCCTTCTCTAACAGCATGTCCCGGAAGTAGTTGTTGGCTGCTTTCGGATACAGGCCAATCGGACAGGCAAACAGCTCACATAGGTTGCACTGACAGCATAACTGAGCGATGCCCTTTTCCTCCAGGTTATCGGATTTATAGCCTAAAGCCCGCATCATTTTATGGGGCTGCATATCGTGACCTATCAGATATCTCGGACACATGTCCGTACACATTCTGCACTGCTCGCAGGTGGCCCGATTGATTCGCTTGCTCTGCTCTTTCGAGGCAGACTTGCGCTGAATCAGCAGGTGATGTTTCTTCAAGATCACAAAGCCTTTTGTCTTCTTCGTCACATAGCCATCTGTTCCGGCCATTACCGGTCCCATCATCGGACCGCCGTCGATAACGGTGTAGTCATCGAAGTTTTCAATGCCGCTGAGCTTGAGTACATCAATAATTGGTGTTCCAACTGGTACTTTTACGGTCAACCGCTGAGGGATATCTCCCGCCAAGGTCAGATACGTTTCCGTTACCGCTTTTCCCTCCATGGCGTAGTAGATGTTGAGGGCTGTCTCCGAGTTGATTACCACGCAGCCTACCTGAATCGGAATGCCTACTTCTGGTACCACCCGTCCAGTCAGCTCATATACCAGCACCTGCTCGTCCCCCGCCGGATAAATATCTGGCAGCAGACCAATTTCTACGTAATCCTCTACGTGCAGGGCTTTAATTCGTTCTTCCAATAGGTCAATGACGTCTTTGTGTTTTCCTTTTATTCCGAGGATGGCTTTCTTTGCTTCCACCTGTCTGCCTGCGGCTTCAAAGCCTTTGATAATCTCGTCTGGAAACAGAGCCATCAGCTGCTGGTCTACTCGTAGAAGCGGCTCGCATTCCGCTCCGTTTAGAAGGATATATTCTGCTTTTGACGCTAATTTCACATGGGTCGGAAATCCTGCTCCACCTGCACCAACGATGCCGGCTTCTTTTACTTGTTCAAGAAGACTCATTCTTTCTACCTCCGTTCGTTTATTCCTGTCTTCCTCTTTTAATGGGCCATCTTTTAGAAGGCTCCTCCATTTAACTTTGTCTTTAATTTCATCCTTTAAATCCTTTCTCTTAAATGTCGCACGAGGTGCTTCGCTGTTTCCGGCGTTCACCCCTCATACAGACTAAGGGGGTATTGTAAATTGAAATCATATATATAAAAAAGCCCAGAAATAGCCTGTTATGACTAAGTCTGAGCTTCATCGCCTCAGTTGTGCACTCTGTACTTCTTCGTGAAGATACAGCTTCTATGAAATTTTTAATTAAATAAAGTCAAACTGTACTGTCATTCTCTAGGCTCTGTATGGATGAACAATTCGTCGTTCACTCCGTCAGCAATCATTATTCACATTAAGTTCAGCCTAAAAGTTCTCTCTGAACAATTTTTAAGCTGAAAGCCTTTTCCGTCGCCCTTGACTACACTGCTCTAGGAAAACGATGTCCGGCGGTATCTTTATCAATCCTTAATTGAAAACATCCTTTACAGCCCGATAAAAAAGCGCACCCAAATATCTCATTCAGGTGCGCTGCGTCACGTCACTGTTGTTTCTAGAAACACACTACGGCGTGTCGTTTCATGAATTAATCATACAATGGGGAGCAGATTTTGTCAATATATTTTAGGAAAAGTACCCCTGTCGGATTTAGTAAAAAAGGCAGTCCCCAAAACATCAACTGCCGTTCTACGGAATGCTCCCATTTGTGCTCCCATAAATTGTTTTTATCTAAAGACAATATACATTTCCATGGCGGTGTGATATAATTAGAAAGACTGGGATTTGCAAAACTTATTATTGAAAAAACAACGGCTATTTGAAAGAGAGGTTATTATGAGTGTTAAAAAATTATTTATTATAGGTGCCGGTTTCATGGGCATGGGTATCGCCCAGACGGCCATCACACGGGGAATCCAAGTGATGGTCAACGACATCTCTGATGCAAACCTGGCCAAAGGACGCAAGACAGTAGAAACATTGCTGCAAAAAAGCGTTAAAAAAGGTAAAATGACGGAAAGTGCCATGGAAGAAGCTTTGGCTCTCCTGTCTCTTACTACCTCCGTTTCCGACTGTAAGGATGCGGACTTCATCATTGAAGCGGCTCCAGAAAACGAAAATTTGAAGGTATCCTTAATAAAGGAAGTGGATAAATACGCAAAAGCAGAGGCAATCATCTCCAGCAATACGTCTTCCATTTCCATCACTACGCTGGCAAGCTGCCTGAAAGATCCATCCCGCTTTGTGGGCATGCACTTTTTCAGTCCTGTACCATTGATTCATTTGCTAGAAGTAGTTAAAGGCCTGCAAACCAGCCAGGCGACCATGGATGCGACCACCGCTTTTGGTGAGCAGCTGGGCAAAACCGGCATCGTTTCCAAGGACGAGCCAGGCTTTATCGTAAACCGCATGCTGATTCCGATGTTAAACGAGGCTTTCATCCTGATTGAACGTGGAATCGGCAGCATTGAAGAAATCGACCTGGGCATGCGCAAGGGACTGAATCACCCTATGGGCCCACTGGAACTGGTTGACATGATTGGTATCGACGTAGAACTGGCCGTTATGGAAGTTCTATACAGCGAAATCGGCGATCCGAAATACCGGCCTGCTGTTCTGCTCCGCCGGATGGTGGCAGCAGGAAATCTGGGCCGCAAGACGGGCCGCGGTTTCTATATCTATCATGAAGATGGTACCCGCACACCGAATACCGAACTGATGTAAGGTCTTCGGTCCTTATCGGACCTATATAAACACCAACATAATGAACACATAAGTATTTTCAATTAAATTTTTTGCAAAATAAAACAGAGGCATATGGTTTCACACTCCCATAGGCCTCTGTTTTTTTATTTTATTCTATATTGGAGACGTTTCTATTATATAGCGTTGTACTTTTTTAACAGTTCTTCGATGACCGTGCCTGAAATTTTCTTCAACACCGTCTTTTTGGCTAAATTGGCAATGAACGGCAGCTTCATGTCAATAACTTTTTTCCCGTCCATCAGCTTGCAGGTAGAATCCAGCAACACCCGGACATCATAACAAGAGTTAAAGACCTCTGGCACTCCTCGGTCTACGTTCAGCAGGGTATAAACGGCTTCCATGGCCGTGCGCACCGAGTATTCGGTAGTAAATACGGTATCCCGCACCGTATCCGCAAACTGACCAATAAAGGCAAAGTTTGTGCAGCCCTCCGGCACCACCTTTGGCCGGTCACCTGCCGCTCTCGGCATGAAAAATGCAGTGATATAAGGCATCATACACGGAATGCTGCGAGCAGATTCAGCAGCCAGTTTAGGAATCTCTGCCTCCGGCACGCCCATATGATACAGCCACTCCTCCGTAATTTCCTTGCCGGTGCATTCCCGCATTGGCTTTTTCACATAATTCCCCGGCACATCGGTGAACAATCCGTATACCCATACGACTAACTGATCCTTAGGCTGCTCTTTAAAATGAGGCTGACGATTTAAGGTGTAGCTCAGAAGCCAGTTGGAATCTTTAGCCGTAATGATACCACCGGTGACAACCCGGCCGCTGAACGGATCTCTCTTGCATATTTTTTGGATGTAAGGAGGGATTTTATCATCTAGGGTGGTCACGGTAGCAGATTCCCAGTTGGTGGCCTGCGTATTGGTGCAGAACTTGTCCGGTTTTCCAAAAGCCGGATCCTGCTTAGCGATGTTCCGCCACAAGTTCCAGCAGCCACCGTCTGCAATGCGGAATTCCGGCGGATGATTCTGGTCTCCAAAGGCGGCATTTTCGATGCAGCTTCCATTGGTGACAAAAACCAGATCATTTTCGGTCAGAGAAATGGCATCCTTAGCCCCGTTCCGCAGGCAACTTATGGTTCTGGCTTCTTTCTTCCCCGCTATCATGTCGAAGACGACGTCGGTAACTTTCACATCATACTGGAAGTCTACTTGATGGGCCTCCAGGTATTTAATCATCGGCAAGATCAGGGACTCATACTGGTTATACTTCGTGAATTTCAACGCAGAAAAATCTGGCAGCCCGCCGATGTGATGGATAAACCTCTGCACATACAGCTTCATCTCCAAGGCGCTGTGCCAGTCTTCAAAGGCAAACATCGTCCGCCAGTATAACCAAAAGTTCGAATCAAAGAATTCCTGAGAAAATAAATCCGATACCTTTTTGTCATACAGATCTTCGTCTATAGTAAAGAAGAGCTTGAGGATCTCCATGGAGGCCTTCTCCGTCAAGCCAAATTTACCATCCGTATGGGCATCCTCGCCTCTGTTGACCGTAGCCCGCATAAGGGAATAGTTCGGATCCTTTTTGTTCAGCCAGTAAAACTCGTCCAATACGGACGCGCCCTCGGTCTCCAAAGAAGGAATCGACCGAAACAAATCCCACAAACATTCAAAATGGTTTTCCATCTCTCGGCCTCCACGGATGATAAACCCTTTTTCCTGATCTCGGATACCGTCACAGGCGCCTCCCGGCAAAGACAGTTCCTCTAAAATATGGATTCGCTCCCCCTTCATCTGTCCATCCCGAACCAGAAAGCAAGCAGCCGCCAGAGAGGCCAACCCCGACCCCACCAGATACGCCGATTTGTTGTCTACTCCCTGGGGCTTCTCCGGTTTGGCAAAGGCCTCATAATTTCCATTGCTATAATACATATTACTACCTCCAACCTCTTATGGTTTATAATGTAGATTTATTTATCACATAATATAATATCACAAACTATATTTTTATTCAAAATATTTATACTATTATACCAAAAAAATTTCTAATTTATTCCGGCAGTCCGGTCGGCCAAAAGAAAAACAGGTGCAAAGGAAAACCTTCACACCTGTTTTTTATTCCGTATATCTAGCCGTTTTATTGCTAAAAATTTTTTTCTTTCATTTAAAGAGGTCTTTCATCTTATCCGAAAAGCTCTTTTTCTTTCCATGATTTTCGTTGTCCAGAATATCGCCCAGTTCTTTAATCTTCTTTTTCTGATCTGCGTTTAACTTGGTTGGCACTTCTAAGACAACTTTCACGTACAAGTCACCCATTCTGGCGGTTTTCAGCCCTCTAATGCCCTTCCCCTTTAAGCGGAACACCGTACCCGGCTGGGTTCCCGCCGGAATATTGTAGGACACCTTTTCACTCAAGGTCGGTACGGTGATATCATCACCCAAAGCAGCCTGAGCATAAGAAATCGGCATCTCCAGCCATAAATCTTGACCATCTCGTTTAAAGAGACTGTGTGCTCTTACCCGAATCACGACATATAAATCGCCATTTGGCCCTCCGTTGGTCCCTGGCTCTCCCTGTCCCCGGATGGAGATGATGGAATCATTGTCTACCCCTGCCGGGATATCCACGGAAATCGTCACCGTCTTGCGGACCTTTCCGCTGCCACTGCACTCCGTACAAGGGGTCTCAATGACTTGGCCGGATCCACCGCAATTCTGGCAAGTGTTCACACTTTGGAACTGTCCAAACGGAGTCCGCTGAGTGGTCCGCACTTCCCCTGTACCATTACAGGTCGGACAGGACTTCTTAGACGAGCCTTCTGCCGCTCCGGACCCGTGACACTTCTCACACTCAACGTATTTCGTCAGTTTAAGTTGCTTCTTGGCACCAAAAGCAGCCTCTTCAAAGGAAATAGCCACCTCCTGCTGCAAATCCCGGCCCTTCATCGGTCCATTTCGCCGTCTGGAGCCCCCACTGCCGCCGAAGCCGCTGAACATGCCTCCAAACATATCGAATATATCTTCAAAACCGCCAAAGCCTGCGCCGCCGCCAAAACCTGCACTTGGATCTACGCCGGCATGACCGAACTTATCGTACTTACTCTTCTTGTCAGGGTCGGAAAGAACACTATACGCCTCGTTTACCTCTTTAAATTTTTCTTCAGCTTCCTTGTTATCAGGATTCTTATCCGGATGATACTTCATGGCCATCTTTCGGAATGCACTCTTTATCTCACTCTCGCTGGCGCCCTTCTGAATCCCAAGGACTTCATAATAATCTCTCTTATCTGCCATTTTTTCTCTCCACTCTGCATTCAATTCAGATTAACCGATGATAAGCACTCCCTGCTGGAAGGAGTGCTTATCTTCAACGTTTTAACCGTATCAATATTACCTTATGCAGGTTCATATGTCAACTATTTGTCTTCATCCACCACTTCATAATCGGCGTCAACTACGTTGTCGTGTTTCGGAGCGTCTCCCTCAGGTGCTGCTCCGCCCATACCGCCTGCCATGTTTGGATCAAAGCCTGCTGCTCCGCCCTGCTGAGCGGCCTGAGCCTGCTGATACATCTTGGCTGAAATCGCGTGGAACTGCTCGGTTAGCTTGTCGGTCTTCTCTTTAATCTCTTCCAGATTGTTAGCCTCCAGAGCCTTGGACAGCTCATCCTTGGCTGCTAAAATGCTGGCCTTTTCATCTTCGGATAAGCTGGCATCCAGGTCTTTCAGATTCTTTTCAGTTTCATATACCAGAGTTTCTGCTCTGTTGCGAACTTCAATCTCTTCCTTCTTCTGCTTGTCATCTTCAGCAAACTGCTCTGCTTCCTTAACCTTAGCCTGGATTTCTTCCTCAGAAAGCTTGTTAGAGGATGTGATGGTAATCCGCTGTTCCTTGCCTGTACCCATATCCTTAGCACTTACATTAACGATACCGTTGGCATCGATGTCGAAAGTAACTTCAATCTGCGGAATGCCGCGAGGAGCAGGTGGAATACCGGAAAGCTGGAAGCGTCCTAAGGTGATGTTTCCTGCCGCCATCTCTCGTTCACCCTGCATTACGTGAATATCAACAGCAGTCTGATTGTCCGCAGCAGTAGAGAATACCTGGCTCTTCTTTGTAGGAATGGTAGTATTTCTCTCAATAAGCTTGGTGGCAACGCCGCCCAGTGTCTCGATGGACAGGGAAAGTGGTGTTACATCCAACAATAATACATCATTTACCTCACCAGTCAGTACACCAGCCTGAATAGCAGCACCAACGGCTACACATTCATCCGGGTTGATGCCCTTGAACGGTTCTTTTCCAGTCACCCGCTTTACAGCATCCTGAACCGCTGGAATTCGAGTGGAACCGCCTACCAGAATAACCTTAGCGATGTCTGCATTGGTCACGCCGGCATCCTTCATCGCCTTCTGCATCGGCTCAATTGTTCTATTTACTAAATCAGAAGTCAGCTGATCGAACTTAGCTCTGGTGATATCCATATCCATATGCAGCGGACCATCTGCACTTACAGTGATAAACGGCAAGTTGATGTTGGCAGTCTGCGAGCTAGACAGCTCTTTCTTGGCCTTTTCTGCTGCTTCCTTCAATCTCTGGTGTGCCATTTTGTCACTTCTCAAGTCGATACCGTGCTCTTTGCCAAAGGTATCAGCCATGTAGTCAATGAGTACTTTGTCGAAGTTATCGCCGCCCAGCTTGGTGTCGCCGTTAGTAGCCAGCACTTCAAATACGCCATCGCCCAACTCCAGGATGGATACGTCGAAGGTACCGCCTCCCAGGTCATATACTAAAATCTTGTGATGTCCATTATCCTTATCCAATCCATAAGCCAAAGATGCAGCTGTCGGTTCGTTGATGATTCGCTTTACATCTAAACCGGCAATCTTGCCAGCGTCTTTTGTGGCCTGCTTCTGAGCGTCTGTAAAGTAAGCTGGTACGGTAATAACCGCTTCCGTTACCTTTCCGCCCAAGTAGCTTTCCGCATCAGCCTTTAGCTTGCCTAGAATCATCGCTGAAATATCCTGTGGTGTATACTGTTTTCCGTCAATTTCTACCTTGTGGTCGGAACCCATGTACGTCTTGATGGACGCAATAGTCCGATCCGGGTTAGTGATGGCCTGTCTCTTCGCCGTTTCACCTACTAGACGTTCTCCACCTTTGGTGAAGCCTACCACTGACGGTGTGGTTCGATTTCCTTCTGCGTTAGCTATTACTACAGGCTCACCGCCCTCCAGAACAGATACACAGGAATTTGTAGTCCCTAAGTCTATACCTATTACTTTTCCCATAATATATTACCTCCCTAATTTGCGACCTTGACCATGCTTGGCCGTATTACTTTACCATTTAATTTGTATCCTTTTTGTAAGACCGCTGTTACAAGGCCGCTTTCGTGCTCTTCACTGTCTTCGGTCATTACAGCATTGTGAAAGTTGGGATCAAATGCTACTCCCGTTGCTTCGATTTCTTCTAATCCGCTTTTTTCCAGTACCCCCTTGAAAATCTTAAATATGTTGTTCATACCCTGAACAAACCCTTCCTCGCCCTCGCCGTGAGCAAGTGCTCTTTCAAAGTTATCTATCACATCAAGCAATTCTGAAACGATTTTCTCGTTTGCATATGCATAAATGTCACTTTTCTCTTTTTCTGTTCTTCTTTTGTAATTCTGGAAGTCCGCCATCAGCCGCAAATACTTCTGTTCGCTCTCTTCAGCCGGAACATCCTCTGTCTCTGGTTCAACTGCCACCTCTGGGGCCTCCGTGTCCTGAGCTTCGCTTTCCTTTGTATTAGCTTCCCCTGTTGCCTCTGTTCCATCCGCTTCCTGCGCTTCCAGGATATCCACATCCTTTTCGGCTGCGGTCTTCTGCTGGTTAATCATCGTCCTCACTACCTCCTGTCAGTTTAAAAGTGTTATTCAAATTTTCGGTTATATACTCGATAACAGAAGTTACCTCGTCGTATTTCATTCTGGTGGGACCAATCACACCGATTTTCCCGATCAGTTTGCCGTCTATGTGGTATGTGGCGGTAATCAAACTACAATTCTGCATCATGTCATCTGCATTTTCATTTCCAATCGTAATAATCACGCCGTTTTCCCGATCAATCAACTTTTTAGTAAAGTCTTCTTTCTTGTTCAACAGCTCTAGAAATACTTTCGCCTTGTCGATGTCATTGTATTCTGGTATGGAAAAGATGTTGGTCAATCCATCCATATACAAATCGACGTTGAGCATTTTTTCTAGGGTTTTCATAAAGTTTGGCATAATGTTCTGTGCCAGCATGCCCATGGCTTCTAAATCCGTCTCAAAGGAGCGGATAATATCCACCGTCAAAGCTTCGCTGATGGTCTTACCTCTAAAGTTATAGGTCATAGATTTGGATAGCAGCTCCAAATTTTCCCTAGTGTAAGCCACCCGAATCTTCAGTGCCGTGTTAGACACTTTACCACTTTCCGCCACAATCATCAGCACCACGGTGCTATCGTCTACAGGCAGAACATTAACAAACCGCAATTTATCCTCATCGGTCTTGGGAGTCATCGCAAAGGATGTCAAGTTGGTGATTTCAGACAGCAGGCTGGCCGCATGCTGAATGGTTCTTTCAAACTCCGACATATCGCTTTGCAGCTTCTCTGAAATAATCTGTTTTTCCTCCAAGCTCAATTCCTTCTTGCTCATAAGCTCGTTTACATACAGCCTGTACCCTTTGTCAGAAGGTACCCTGCCGGCTGACGTATGAGGATGGGTCAAAAATCCCATGTCTTCCAAATCGGACATTTCATTGCGAATCGTAGCTGGACTCACACCTAACTCATACTTCTTTGAAAGGGTTCTGGATCCAACCGGTTCACCAGTGCGAATAAAATCACCGATGATGGCCTGTAATATTCTCAATTTTCTTTCGTTTAAATCCATCTTGCTCACCCTTTCTTTGTTAGCACTCACGTCGCATGAGTGCTAACTACATTTTTAATTTAACACTCTTATGGTGTAATGTCAACACTTCTTGCAAAAAAAGATATAATTTTTTGATTTTGTCCTTGCCGTTTATCTACCAATATAAAAGTCGGCTAGGTCAAAGAAATTCTTTGGGCCTTGCCGACTTTTACAGTTACTGATTATCCGTGTTCTTTTACTTATTTTTCTTCCCCAAATAAGCTTCCTGAATGGTTGAATCCGCCAGTAGCTCTTTTGCGCTGCCTGAGGCGGTAATAACCCCCTGTTCCAGCACATACGCTTTATCCGCTACCGAAAGTGCTTTAAAGGCATTTTGTTCCACCAGCAGCAGCGTTTTACCCATCTGTTTAATTTCTACGATAATCTCAAAGATAGTGTTGATTAAGAGCGGTGCTAAGCCTAAAGATGGTTCATCCAGCATGATTAAGTTTGGATTGGACATCAATCCCCTGCCCATAGCCAACATCTGCTGCTCCCCGCCTGACAACGTACCGGCAACTTGTTTTTCCCGTTCTTTTAATCTGGGAAAAAGGTGATACACCCGCTCAAAGTCTTCCTGAATCCCCTTCTTATCCGTCCTAAGATACGCACCCATTTTTAAGTTTTCGTGCACAGAGAGGTTGGCAAAGATGATACGTCCTTCCGGTACCTGACAAACTCCCGCCTTAACCACTTTATGAGCCTGTCTGGGAAGGTTCTGGTCTTCATAGATTACATCTCCCTGATATTTGACCATACCGCTGATAGCATTTAATAAGGAAGATTTACCTGCACCGTTTGAACCGATGATGGTAACAATTTCTCCCTGCTGGACATCGATGGAAATTCCCCGGAGAGCATGAATACCACCGTAGTGCACATTAAGATTGTTTACCTTCAACATGAATGTCTTCCTCCTTCCCCAGATATGCTTCGATTACCCGCTTGTCGTCCTGTATCTCATCCGGCGTACCTTCCGCCAAGGCTTTACCAAAGTTTAATACAAAGATTTTATCGCACAGTCCCATGATTAAATCCATGTGATGTTCAATGATGAGGACAGTCAGATTAAAATCATCTCGTATCTGCCGAATCAGCTCCATCAGCTGAATGGTCTCTTCTGGATTCATACCTGCTGCCGGTTCATCTAAGAGTAACAGCTTTGGATTTAAAGCTAAGGCTCTGGCGATTTCCAGCTTTCGCTGCATGCCGTAAGGCAAATTTGCCGCTACCATATCCCGAACTTCCCACAGTCCCATGAGCTGAAGCAGTTCAGCGGTCTTTTGATTCAACATTTCCTCCTGCTTGCAAAAAGAACTAGCCCAGGGCAAGGTTGCCTTTAAGATTGGCAGCTTCCTGGGAAGCACCGATTGAAGAAGGCCATAGCTCCCCGAACGATGACAGGCAGTCAATACGTTCTCAAAGACACTGAGCTTCTTAAAAAGCCGGATATTCTGAAAAGTTCTGGTAATACCTTTCTCCGCAATTTGATAAGGCTTTAAGGGCTTCCAATTAAACCGTCTTTTAACACCATTTACAAAACCTTTTCCATAAGGATCGGCACTTGCTATGGAATCACCATAAAATAAAATCTCTCCCTCACTTAGTGTATATACTGCGGTAATTAAATTAAAAATAGTGGTTTTTCCGGCTCCATTGGGGCCGATCAGGCCAAAGATTTCACCTTCTTTTATGGTAAAGCTTACATCTCCTACCGCCGTCAGGCCACCAAACCGCTTTGTAACATTTCTCATGGTCAAAACGTCGGTCATCCTTCTGCACCTCCTTCTGGAGCATTTATCGCACTTTGGCCCTTTTTCTTTCCAAACTTCCTGAAGAAACGAATAATGCCTTTGAGGCTGAATTCCATACCACCCAACATTCCCTGAGGTCTTGTAATCATAATGATGATAACGGCCGCGCCATATACCACCAATCTCCATTGAGCAAATTCTCGGAGAAGTTCTGGCAGGAAGGTCAGTATAAAGGCACCGACCACACTTCCGGTAATGCTGCCCAAACCTCCGAAGATTACCATAATAGTCATTTCTGTAGACTTAGTCAGCTGGAACATGAGAGGCTGTATAAAACCCAGGTAATGGGCCCACAGGGCTCCTCCTATTCCTGCATAAAGGGCTGAAATAGCCAGAGATGTCATCTTATAGTGAAATACGTTGATGCCAATGGCCTGGGAGGCCAATTCCTCTTCTCTTACTGCAATCATATTTCTTCCATGCCTGGACTTAATCAAAAATGCCATGGCGGCTATGCCTATGATATTGATGATGACTACCTTGGCTAAAGTAGTCTCTAAAGGAATTCCCGGCAACCCTCTAGCCCCGCCGAAGTATTGCAAATTATCGAATATTAAACGCACTGCTTCCCCAAAACCAAGGGTCGCTATACAAAAGTAATCCCCTTTTAAATTTAATGTAAAATATCCGATAAATAGCGATGCGACCATGGCTGCAATACCGCCCAGCAGCAAAGCGGCGTAAAAAGGAATACCGAAATTCATGGTACAGATTGCTGAAACATACGCACCGATGGCCATAAATCCTGCATGGCCAAAAGAAAAGAGCCCGGTGAAGCCCGTCAGCAAAGACAGGCCTAAAACTACCATCAAATTGATACCTACTAAAATCAAGATACCTTCGATGTAAAACCAACTGAACATAGAAAGTACCTCCTCTACGCCTTATCTTCCGTAATCTTTCCCATGATACCACTAGGTCGGATTACCAATACGACAATAAGTAATGTAAATGCAATCAAGTCCCTGTATTGAGAAGCAATGTATGCCGAGCTTAAGGTTTCAATCAACCCCAAAAGCAGACTGCCCACCACGGCACCAGGCAAGCTGCCCAGACCTCCAAATACAGCAGCAATAAAGGATTTATTTGTAATCACGCCTATTTGCGGATATACCGTATACTTCATCCCGAAGAGCATACCTGCTATACCGGCCAGCATACCACCCAGCAGAAAAATAACAAAAATGATACGGTTTACATTTACCCCCATTAGATTACTTCCCCTAGAGCTATAGGAACAAGCTCGAATAGCCAAGCCTACTTTGGTTTTTTCAATGATAAAGACCAAAATGGCCAAGCTGATTGCCGCAATAACAAACATCAGCACATCAATTCGGCTCACGGAAATACTGCCGAACGTAAAGGGAATGGGATTAAAAATCTGAGGATAAGTTTTAAAAGTTGGGCCGATGGTCGCAATAACTAAATTCTCCAAGAATATGGAAGCGCCCATAGCCGAAATGATAAAATACAAGGAGGGTGCATTCCTCTTTCTAAGAGGACTGTATGCTACCTTCTCCAATACCACAGCGATTAACCCGGCTCCGAAAGCCGCAATAACCAAAGCTCCTAAAAATGACATGGGTAATAAATGCAATGCGTATAAACCAATATAGGCCCCTAACATGATGACTCCGCCATGAGCAAAATTGGAAAAGTTTAAAATACTATATACCAATGAGTATCCTACCGCCATTAGTGCATAAATGCTTCCAATAGACAGACCGTTTATCAACTGTTGTAAAAATACACTCACCTGCAAATCCTCCTAACACTTTGAGTAAAATAAGGCAGTTGGAAAACTGCCTTATTTAATTCTCTTTTACTGGCCAAAGGCACTAATTTGCACCATACTTCTGCATAAAGGCGTATTCAAATTCACCGGTTTCAGGGTTAAGCTGAATCTTCTGAATGGCAGCTTCTTTTCCTTCTGGATTATGAGTTTTTTCGCCAAGCTTTATGGTTCCTGTCACACCCTTAACCTCTACCTGAGTCAACGCATCTGTTATCGCCTGAGGATCAGCATTTCCTGCTTTTTCAATCGCTGCCAATAATACTTTATAAGCATCATGCACCATGTAGCAGTTTATTTCTGGAGTCGTGCCGTATTTTGCTATGTAAGCCTCTGTAAGCGGTTTTACGTCTGGGTCATTGTAGTCAAAATGATTAACTACATAGCTTCCCTCTAAAGAATTTCCAGCCATCTCAAACAACGTGTCTGAAGGCCAGCCGTCTCCACCCATCAAGGTTGCTTTGATACCCAGGTCTCTAGCCTGATTGGCACTTAAAGCGACTTCCTTATAGTAGTAAGGCATCAGAATTACTTCCGGGTCTGCTTTTTTAATCTTAGTCAACTGAGGTCTGAAATCCGTATCGCCAGCTTTAAAAGCTTCTTTTGCAACGATAGTTCCGCCCTTTGCTTCAAAGGTTTCAATAAAGTACTGCATAAATCCTTGAGAATAGTCACTAGCTACATCATATAAAATTGCCGCTTTTTTATATTTTAAAATATCTGCTGCATATCCGGCAGCTACAGCACCCTGATAAGGGTCTGTAAAACATACCCGAAAGTTGTACTCATTTACGGAGCCGTCATCGTTGACCGTAATTTTAGGATTTGTAGCAACCGTGGCAATATCAGACACTCCTGCGGACTCCAGTACACCAGTGATGGCCAGGGCCTGGGCGGACGCATTTGGTCCTAAAATAGCGCAAACTTTATCCTGAGATACCAATCTCTTGACTGCATTTACAGCCTCATTCGCATCTCCTTTTGTGTCAAGAGCCACCAATTCCAACTGACGGCCTAAGATTCCTCCGGCTGCATTGGTTTCATCGATCAGCATTTGCACGGTCTGACTTTCACACTTTCCCCAAGGCGCCTGATCTCCTGTCAGGGAACCAATCCAGCCGATTTTAATCGGATCTGTCGCCGCATCACCGCTGCCGCTGCTACCGCCTCCGCAGCCAGTAAGAGCCAGCAGTAGCACCATCATGATGCTGATAAATAAAGATACTTTTCTCTTCATTTTCCTTACCTCCTAAAAACATAATTTAACAATATGCCATGGACCTAATGAGAGCTGATTTGGTAAACCATTTTTGTGCTCTCTTTTGTGATGATTATATGAAATCGCTTCATTCTGCTTCAATTTGCTTCAAAAGAAATCAAAAAAATGTTTCAAATCTTTAGAATTAACTGAATTTTTTGTATCATCTCCAACATTGTTTTATTTATTAGCCTTAAGAGCGCAAACTTGTTTAAAAAATAAAAAAGAAGAAAAGCAAAAGGCCATCCAGCCAAGGAGGCGGACAGCCAATATCTCTTTACAATTTATACTTTCTATAGCAAAATCCTATGATTCTTGCTCATAGATCATCTTTTTCTTTAACTTCAGCCACCCCGCATATAGCTGGTCTAATGTGGCATCGTAGACCTTTGCTACCGGCGGACTGGAGAACACCACCGCACACAGCGATGCAGCCCCAAATACCCACAAGTAATACACGGTCAAGTTGGGACAAGGAAATCCCACATCCTGAACCACATATCGGAAGAACAGATGGAAAATATATATCGGCATGGTATTCATACCTATATAAGACAGATAGTTCTTTTTGTTTGGCATCAGATTCAACAGTACGATAGTCCACAGCACCGCCAGAATCAGCACTACACCCCGCAAGATTATATCAGTATACCAAGGAATACCAATATCTGCCGCTGTCGTCTTCAACAGATAAAAAGCCACCGGCACCTTTACATAAAACGCCAGTCCGTAGGAAGCCCCCAGCAGAAGGACCAACAAAGGGATACTCTGCCATTTCTTCAACTTCTGCAAGGATTTCAACCTGTCACTGGTGCAATAATAGCCCATAAGAAAAAATGGAAAGTAGGAAATAGTCCGGCCCAAAGCGAAGTAATCTGTATCCACCGGCAACAGACCAGCGATGAGATAGATGCCGATACTGATTGCCAATAAGTGTTTAATCTTCACCAAATCCTTTAGATAATACCGATAGAAAAATACCGAAAATAAAAACCACAGAGCAAAGGGAGGCTTTAAAAAATCTAAATTAGCATGACCGAAATATAGATAGCGAAATATGTAAAAAATCAGCGTAAAGAACAGGTATGGCAGCAAAAACGTCTGAAAGGCTGATTCCCTGGCCCGATCTACCTTCTTTGAAAAGTAACCCGATAAGAACATAAACAGCTGCATGACGAACACATTAATGGTAATATAGACAATGCCGCTGAGGGACCCTTGAGAAAACTCCCCTCCCACTCTGGTAAAATGAGAAATGGGTATGCACCAAATAGCCAGCCCCCTGAGATTATCAAATATATAGCTTCTGACCTTTGCTGTCTGAGGAGCTCCTATTGATACCGTATTTTCCATAAAAAACCTTCCTTTTTGTAAAATTTATTTGCAGGAAAGGCGGCAGCGGCCGCCTTTCCTCATTTAATCACTACGCCTAAAAATCTGGCCAATTCCGCCGCCTGCATCCAGTCTACCACTGCACCGCTTATCTCTCGGGCCTCTGTGGAAAGGATAATCCCCTCAATCTGACACTCCCGCAGATCCACCCCCTTCAAGGGGGTCTTATACAGATTGGCCCGGACCAAACTCACGTCTTTCCACCGCCACTTTTGTCCCTTACAACTGTCAAGCCAGGCCTCCGATAAATCACAAGTTTCTAAGACCATATCCTGCAACAGACATAAAGTAAAGACCGCATAGCGAAACAGACAGGCCCTTAGCTCCACTTGTTTAAAAACGCTTTCAGAAAAGTCAGCACCGATCCCCTTCACCTGCTCAAAAGAACATCTGCTAAAGGTACTGCTGCTGAAATTGCAGTTAGAAAAATCACAACTCATAAATAAGCAATCCTTAAAGTAGGATTTAGGAAAGGCCGAATCGGAAAAAACGCAGTTTTCAAAAACTGAACCAGATACCTCCAAACCAGAAAAATCTCCTTTTTCCACGGAAACCCCAGCGATATACCGATCCTCCAAGGAGCTGCCCTCCTGGTTTGCCGCCTCAGCCAGCTCCAGAAATACAGCTGAATCTTCTATATTCTCAAGTTGTTCCCTCGCCTTCTCTGCATCCCACTTTTTCATCTGCCTTTATCTCCTGTCTGCCTTTCCGCCGTCTTATTCCTCCGCCCAAGCTAAGGCGCAGCGCACGGCTCGCTTCCAGCCCTTCAGCATAGACTGCCGCGTTTCTTGCGGCAAACTAGGCGCAAAGGTCTGATCAATTTGCCAGTTTTGCACAACGTCTTCTTTGTCCTTCCAATACCCCGTAGCTAAGCCTGCCAAATAGGCAGCACCCAGAGAGGTCGTTTCTATGCACATCGGCCGCTGAACCATGGTGTCCAGCAAATCCGCCTGAATCTGCATGAGCAGGTTGTTGGCGCTGGCTCCGCCATCTACTTTTAAAGCCGCTAGCTTGATGCCTGAATCTTCTTCCATGGCCTGTAGCAAGTCCGCTGTTTGGTAAGCCAGTGATTCCAAGGTAGCCCGTACCAGATGATTCTTGTTAGCCCCTCTGGTAATGCCCAGAATCGTGCCCCGGGCGTATGGGTTCCAATAGGGTGCTCCCAAACCCACAAACGCTGGTACTACATAGACTCCATTCGAATCGGTTACAGAAGCAGCCATGGCTTCTGATTCTGCGGAATCGTGCAAAATACCTAATTCATCCCGCAGCCACTGAACAGCTGCACCTGCCACGAAAATAGACCCTTCCAAGGCATATTCTACCTTGCCATCTAAACCCCAAGCAATGGTAGTCAAGAGCCCATTCTGGGACTGAACCGGCTTTTCCCCGGTGTTCATAAGCATAAAGCAACCCGTGCCATATGTATTTTTTACTTCGCCTTCTTTAAAGCACGTTTGTCCGAACAAGGCGGCCTGCTGATCCCCAGCGGCTCCGGCAATCTGTACGCTGCCGCCGAAAATCACGGGATCCGTGGTGCCGTATAGGCAGCTGGACGGTTTAGGCTCCGGCAGCATTCCCGCCGGAATATCCAGCTCAGCCAGAATCTCTTCATCCCACTGGAGCGTATTGATGTTAAACAGCATAGTCCTGGAGGCATTGGAGTAGTCGGTTACATGAATCTTACCCATGGATAATTTCCAAATCAACCAAGTTTCGATGGTGCCGAAAAGCAAATCGCCGTTTTTCGCCTTTTCTCTAGCTCCCGGCACATGCTCCAAAATCCAGTGCAATTTTGTGCCAGAAAAATAGGCGTCAATCAGCAATCCTGTCTTTGACTTAACCTTTTCTATCAAGCCTTCTCTGGTCTTGAGCTGGTCGCAATATTCCGCCGTCCTTCTGCACTGCCAGACGATGGCGTTGTAAATAGGCAGACCCGTGTGCTTATCCCATACCACCGTGGTCTCCCGCTGATTGGTGATGCCGATGGCCTGGATATTTTCATAAGTCGCATCAATCTTATAAAGGGCTTCCTGGGCTACTCCCACTTGCGTAGACCAGATTTCCATGGGGTCGTGCTCTACCCAGCCGGCGTGGGGATAAAGCTGGAGGAATTCCTTTTGAGCCAAGCTGACGATTTCGCCTTTTTTGTTGTACAAAATACATCTCGAACTTGTGGTGCCCTGATCCAGAGCCATTATAAACTTTTCCATAATCACCTCTCCACATTCAACACAATCAACTGAATTTTTCCGTTTTCTCCGGTTCTACGGAAGGTGTGGGTCATCAAATTTTCTTCGCCTTCGTTGGCGCTGTTCCCGTTTGAAGCCCAGTCGTAAATTGTCCGCTGGAGCCGAAGCGTTCCGTCTTCCTCTTTAAAATGCTCTTCTATTATAACATAATCTGTTTTTTCATCCAATATAAGTTTCTGATCTCCCTCCACTAAATTGCCGGATTCCGCTGAAAAATTTAGCTGTGTTCGGGAAACCAGCCGATGCTGTTCGTCCATTTGCAGAATATCCGCACGTTGCAGCAGATTTATCGGTTCCAAAATCAAAGAAAAGCTGTTGGTGATTTTACTCCCCCGTTCTGTATCTCCGGTGGCAGTTAGGCTGGTCTCGTAAGATTCCGACATGCTGTAGGTCTGCTGTCCACTTCGATATTGGTTATCCGCTATCAGGGTCCGGTCTGAACTGGATGTCAGATAAACGCTACCGTCAGCCCGCCGATAGACGGGGTAAATCAGCTGGTCTCCTCCGTTGGCTGGAATGCTCAAGGTTCCGGTCAGGGCATAGATATTTTCATTGGCTGTGGACCCATCCTCTGAGCCGTTGGCAGTTACCGCCATATGGGTGTCGTAGATGCTTTCAGAGGCGTGAATCTCCGTGTGGGAACTGGGCGCTCCGTCTATCATTTGCCGAATCAGGGAGTAGCCCATATAGTAGCCATCAAGGTCCCCAAAGGTGTAGCTGCCATCAGCTTCTTTCTTCCCCTCCAGTGTCCAGTCGCCATTTAGCTTCTGTATCTCCTGATCGGTAAGCTGTTCTACGCTGCCGTCGGCTCGCACCAGCTTCTTTTCCTGATAATACAAGGTATCTCCCTCTTGCATTTCGTAATTCCTCAGATCCTGAGTGTAAATGATGAAAATCCCAGTCAGCTGGTCTCCGTCTTTCAACTGCTGTAAGTCTGGATTTGCCAAAGTGCATCCACCAGCTATCACGGCAGCCGTCAGGATTAAGAGGAACAGCAGCAGCCTTTTTTGTCCGTTCTTTCCCCTATTCATCTTCTTCCTCCTCCAATTCTCCATTAAACCATAAGAGATCGCCCACATCACACTGCAAGTAGAAACAAATCTTGTTGATGGTGCTGAAACGTACCCCCTTAGCCCTGCCGCTTCTGAGCACGGACAAGTTCGCTTCTGTTATAGGAATTAACTTGCAGAGCTCTTTTGCGGTCATGCCACGTTTTTTCAACATTTCATCTAAATGAACTTCTATTGCCATCTTTCCTCCGCTCGTGCCTCTTTCTGAAGCCTTCTCCTTTTAAATAATCATCTGATTTTCCTTGTACAAAGCCGCACTTTCCTGGAAATATTCCGCCAGCAACAGACCAGCAAAGGCAAGAATCAGCGGTAAAAACGGAATTTCCAGCAGAATATTTACCTGGCGAAGCTCCCTCCAGAAAATCAGCTGGATTCCGTGCCGGATAACACCACAGCAGACTGCCGCCAAAACGGTCCTCCGGCTTCGCTCGGCCATCAACCTGGCCATTTTTGCCGCCCCAGTCCCAAATTTGTCCGTCTTCAATTCACAGACCAATTGGACCGCCGTTTGCAGGATACTGACCATACAAGCCAAAGGCAGCAGCTTCAAGAAACAATTAAAAAACACGACACCTGCAAAAGCATATCCTTTCAACGCTTCCAACTGCTGAAAGAGCTCCAGCGAAAGGATAAAGCAAATCAAGGCCACATATGCCACTGTACCGCCAATTAGCAGCCCTTGAATCCGCCGATGCAAATCTGCACCGCTTATGCTGCCCGCCAGCCGCAAAATCCCGTACCCCAGCAGCAAAGAATAGCCCACTGCCGCCAGCAGTCCCTTAATCCACGGCAAGCTCTCCATCCATTCACTGCCGGGCACCTCTGGTAAAAGCAACGTCAGGGCCCCCGGATTGATGTAGCAGTACATGGCAAAAAACAGATAAAGCGATAAAGTTAAAAGTAATGCTTCTGCCAGTCTATCCCCTTTTATCCCACGGTTTCTCAGTACCCTGATTGCCACAGGCCCTGCCGGGCTGAGGCAGAACATCACATACAACACCCACGATATCACATTACCCACTACAGAATGCAGAGACAGGCTCCTCAATAAAGCGGCTATCCAATCAAAAGGCACGTACCACCCCCAATAAAAATCGGTCACTGTCCCTGAAAAATACAAAACGCTTGCCAGTACGGCTGACAGGAGCGCCGTCAACCCCACCAGAAGATTAAATCGCTTCATTTCCACGTATAATACCCCTTTCCTGTGCTAAAAAGATTTTTTCGTTCAGCCAGATGTTTTTCCTTATAAAAAAATTACTGTTTTACGATAATTTCATTCTCATCATAAAACAGTAATTATTGTTTGTCAATAATTTTTCAATTTCAAGCCTTGGCATTTTTAGTGATAATCTGGAAAACTACGCTGCATCCACGTTTTTCATTGTGTTGAGCATGAGCACACATTCTCGGTCGAAGGCCCGGTCAAAGGCTTCGGCAGGGGCGATAACCGTTACCACATAGATGCCTTTATCCAGAAAAACGCAGAAAACTTCTGTAAATATTCCATTCTCCAGATACGCTCCCGCAATCATCTTCTCTTTCACAATGTAATTAAATCCTGGTTTCCCTGCAAAGCCCTCAAAAAGTTGCTCTGCATTCATGTCTGCCGGCGTTGCACCTTCTGCCTTATTTACCAAAGAAAAGGTTGCCACCGCCTCCTTGCCGTGATTCAACACCACCTTTTTTTCGTTTTCCTCTTTGACAATCCACCCATCAGGCAAAACCATTTCAAAATTATGAACTGTATTTTTATACGTATTCAACCCCATGGAGATACCCTTGGTGGTGGAGTTGTAGTCCACCTCTGCTCCTAGCCGTTCTCCGATGAACCTCAGTGGAACGTAGGTGCTCCCATTGATCAGCTGACCAGGCACCTCAATGGCTGTTTGCGTACCATTAACCAAAACGTAATTTTGACCGATCGGAACCTGAATCTTTTGATTTTCCATAGTCACCGTTGCTGTGTGTGTACTGGCAATCCAGTCTACATCACACCCGAGGGCTTCACTGATAAATCGCAACGGAACTAAAGTCCGATTTGAAATCAGCTGAGGGGGTGCCGTCATGGTAACACGCTGCCCATTAACTTGGGCTGTAGTCTCTCCTAATGTAAGATGGATGGTTCTACTGGCCGTGTCGCCAAATGCAGCACTAGGAGATAGGACCAGCAACAAAATAGCTAATAGTACGGATGATATTCTTTTCACGTTTTTTCCTCTCTGTTTTTAACCTAACAATTTGCGATTTAAACTTAAAAGTTCATAAACCTATTGGCCGGATTAGTCAGTCGGCGCAAATCCACCTTTTCGTTTTTCAATAGCCATACTTTGGCAGGGATCCCTCCTGCATATCCGGTGAGACGGCCATCGGTGCCCACTACTCGATGACAAGGAATAATGATAGAAATAGGGTTGTGTCCCACAGCGCCGCCTACTGCCTGAGGTGACATGCCTGGCTTGTCCATCTTCTCTGCCACCTGTCTGGCAATTTCTCCGTAGGTGATGGTCTCACCATAAGGAATCTGACAAAGGATTTTCCAGACCTCTTGTCGGAAGGGTGTTCCTTCAGGTGCCAAAGACAAGGAAGAGATGTCCGGTTCTTCTCCAGCAAAATACCGATCTAGCCAAGCTTTCACCACACGAAATACAGACAACTCTTTTGTTTTTGTCACTGCTCCTGTTACTGTAGCCTCAAAATATTTTTGCCCCGGGAGCCAGAGGCCTACCAGCGCGTCCCCATCACTAGCCAAAGTTAACCTTCCCAAGGGAGACTCATAGTCCATTTTATAATATACCTTGCTTGCCTTCTTGCCATTCATCATAGGCACCTCCTTATTTATCCTATTATATATCAATGGTGCTACCCAGCTTATTCTGCCTTATAGTCGATTTCCTCTTGTTTAAGCCCCGGTATTGGCTCTTCCGCTGAATCCACATAAAACTGTACACTTTTTACAAGCTGCAACAAGTCATTATCGCTGCCATAACGGAGGTCAAGCCAAAAATCATACCAACTGTTGTTATAAAGCAAGCCTATGCGCAGTTGCTCATAAGTGTCTGTCCTACCTGATGCGGCGGGATAATCGCGCTCGTACAACCGTTTTACGGCAGGCACAGGAAAACCAGAAAGCTCTTCTTCCGAAATCAGGCTGGCATGATTGAGTTCGTATAAGCTGTCCTCGCTGAGCCGTTCCATACCGCCTATATTTACATCATTATTCCATAAGGTAAAATTATCGGCATCCTCTTCCCGATAACGATAATTTAAGAGATTGTCAGGTATTTGCATGGAATAGGACTTTCTTATCATGATGCTGCTTTTAGCCAACTTCAGCAGGTCAACATCAATTGAGGTGGTATCGCCATTTTGATCAGGCAAAGAAGCGACCATAAGTAAATCCGTATAATTGCTATCCCTCATGGAAATTACATAGCGTTTTCCCGCAAGCCAGCTATGGGTACTGTTTTCCTCTTGGAAGAAATGTACGCTCATACCACCAACATCTTCCATTTCTATCCGTCCCGCAATTATTATATTCCAGTCTTCCGCCGGGTAATCCGACGGAACTTGGAAGCTGATTTCGATATCTGAATCTGAGTATTCTATACTGTTTTGTAACTCCTCCAACGCGGCGGCAGCGGACATTGCCCTATTTGATCTATTTGCTACACTCGTGCAGAGTGCCAATGCTCCGACAAACAAAAGAAGCAACAAAATCCCAGACACCATGACCATAATTTTCGATGTCCTTTCGCACTTCTTGTACTCCATAATATAAATACGCCTCTCTTTCAATATCCATGCTTCTAATAGGTCGTTTTAGCATGCAAAAAGATGCCAGCCTAGGAGGCCAGCATCCTTAAACAAACTCTGCTAAAATTGTGTTGGATACATCAATGCCTGATAAGGTAAATCGCAGCCGACCTTCTGTAAAAAGAAGCATCCCCGCCTCCACCTGCTGGATAACCCAGGCTTTCTGCTCCGGGTAAGCCTGAAACAGGTCTTGCCCAAACCGACTCTCAAACTCCGCCAAGCTGATGCCTTCCCGTTTCCTCATGCCCGTAATCATAAATTCTACCATCTCATCCCGCTGGGAATTCGGATGATGCCATTCCACCCAAGGCAGATCACTTTCAGCCGTTTCTGTACCGAGGGCTTTTAAATACTGCTCCAGGTTCCGGACATTGCTAAACCGCTGACCTTCCACGTAGGAATGTGCTCCCAGGCCCACTCCCAGATAATTTTCCATGGACCAGTATTTTAAATTGTGGCGGCATTCAAACCCTGGTTTGCCAACATTGGAAATTTCATAGTGTCGATATCCCGCCTGCTCCAGCCGCTTTAAAGCAACATGATACATCTGCCGGTCTGCTTCATCAGACACCATTTCCAGCCGACCCTTTTCAAACAAGTCAAAATAAGGAGTCCCTTCTTCCAGCTGCAAGCTATAAAAGGATAGGTGCTCCGGGTTCAAGGCCAGGGCTTGATCCAAGGTATCCTGCCAAATTGCCAGGGTATGCCCTGGGACAGCAAACATCAAGTCCAGATTGATATTGCAAAACCCTGCTTTTCGGGCCAGCTGAATGGCCTCTGTCCCGTCTGCGGCCTGATGAACCCGGCCCAGCCGCTTTAACGTATCTTCGTCAAAAGACTGAATACCGATGCTCAGCCGATTGACCCCCGCCTCTCGGTATCCTTCCAGCTTCTCCAGATTTAAAGTCTTCGGATTGCACTCCATGGTAATCTCTGCCTGGGGCTCCACCTGATAACTATCTCTCAACTGCTGAAGAATCTCACGTATGCTTGCCGCCTCCAGTAGGGAGGGTGTTCCCCCGCCGAAGAAAATACTGTCTACCGTGAAATCCCCTTTATAGATTCCTCCGTAGGTTTTCAGCTCCTTTATTAAAGCAGCTGTATAAGATAAATACAGCTGCTGATTTCCCTCTTGAAAAGAAAGGAAATCACAGTATAGACATTTTTTTATGCAAAAAGGAATGTGTATGTAAATTCCAAGTTTTTTCATGCTTTCACTCAAATCCGGTCTATTCCAGACCTTTTAGTTCCCTGTAATAGATGGCAAACCTACGGTCACTGCTTAAAATGTGATTAATCACCCAGTTGTTAATAAACTCCGTAAATTCTTTCGTAATCTTCTGGCAATCTCCCTCTGCGATTAGCGCTTCCATCTCCTTGGACTTAAACCGCATCCGTTGGTGCTCCGCCTGATGTTCTTCAAAGGCCGGGTAGCCGCTGTCAGCCAGAAATGTCTCTTCTGCTTGAAAATGATATTGGAGATAGTCGTTTACAAACTCAAAAGCCTCCCGCACCCCTTCTTCTGGCTTGTCCGCCAGTAGCTTGATAATAAAGGTGTTAGCCCGCTTTAAAAACTCCTTGTGCTGGCTGTCCACAAGCTCAATATCGGTCTCTAGCTTCTTATCCCAAAGAAACGTATGCAATGGTTCTGACATTCCTTCCCCTCCTTTACTCCTATTAGCTGGCTGATTTCTTCTTTTTTGGCTTTGGTGCCGGAAGCTCCTCATACATGGCCAGGAGCAGTTCAGCCAGAAAGGCTCTGTCATCTACATCGTCTACCAGCAGCATGTCCTTTGCTCCTTCATAAGGCACCTCTCTGGGAGCTGTAGGCATGAGACGGCAAGCGGATTCTGTGGGTTTTATCAAGAAACGGTCGTCATAAATGCCGCCGACAACTTTTCCACCATAATAAAGGATGTACTCTCCCATCATAGCTCGATGAGTTACCCCTTCCAGTCCCGATAACTGTTCCATAATAAAGTTCACATATTCCTTGCTGGAAGCCATCTCCTCACCGCCTTTCCTTTTAACGCAGTCTAACCCTTGCGATATCTACTTGTTATCGTCGTACTTGAGCACGGCAGTAAAGGCCTCCTGAGGCACCTCCACCGTTCCAAACTGCCTCATACGCTTCTTTCCCTCTTTCTGCTTTTCCAGCAGCTTCTTTTTCCGGGAAATATCACCGCCATAGCACTTGGCGATAACATCTTTACGGTAAGCCCGCACGGTTTCTCTGGCGATGACTTTCTGGCCGATAGCGGCCTGGATTGGCACCTCGAACTGGTGCATAGGAATAATCTCTTTTAGTTTTTCACAGACAAACTTTCCTCGGGCATACGCCTTCGATTCGTGAACAATCATGGAGAAAGCGTCCACCAAGTCCTTGTTTAACAGCACATCCATTTTCACCACCTGAGACCGCTCATAACGGATGAATTCATAATCCAGGGAGCCATATCCTCTGGTCTTAGACTTCAAGGCATCAAAGAAGTCATAGATAACTTCGTTCAGTGGCATTTCATAGTGAAGCTGAACCCGGGTTTCCGTGATGTATTCCATATGAATCATCTTGCCCCGTCGATCCTGGCACAATTCCATGATGGAACCCACATATTCCTTTGGTATCATAATATCCGCCTTGACGATAGGCTCTTCGATATAGGAAATCTCCGTAGGTTTAGGCAGGTTGGACGGATTCTGAATCATCTGCACTTCTCCCGTGACAAGAACGACCCGATAGATAACGCTTGGAGAAGTGGTGATTACCGCCAGGCCAAATTCCCGCTCCAGACGCTCGACAATAATCTCCATATGAAGGAGGCCCAAAAAACCGCAGCGAAAACCAAAGCCTAGGGCCTGAGAAGTCTCCGCTTCAAAATTGAAAGCAGCATCATTAACCTGAAGCTTTTCCAGCGCATCCTTAACGTTCTCATATTTCTCGCCCTCTGCCGGATAGATACCGCAGAAAACCATGGATTGAACCTTTTTATAGCCCGGCAGCGCTTCTTCCGTCGGATTGCTGTCCAAGGTGATGGTATCACCTACCCGAGCATCGGCGACCTGCTTGATGCTGGCGCAGATGTAACCTACCTCACCGGCTCGCAGAACGCTGGCTGGTACTGGGCCTGGAGAGTAAAAGCCTACCTCCGTCACCTCGTATTTTTTCTTGGTATTCATCATACGGATGGTGTCGCCCTTCTTCACCTGTCCGTCAAATACTCTCGTGTAGATGACTACACCCTTGTAATTGTCGTAATATGAGTCAAAAATCAGCGCTTTCAGCTTGCCCTCTACGCTCCCTGAAGGTGGTGGTACCTGCGCCACGATGGCTTCCAACAGATCATCGATGCCGATGCCTTCCTTGGCTGACACTAAAGGTGCATTTTCTGCATCAATACCGATAATGTCCTCAATCTCCAGTTTCACTTCGTCCGGTCTGGCACTGGCTAGGTCAATCTTGTTTAAGGCCGGAATAATCTCCAAATTCTCATCCAAAGCTAAGTATACGTTAGCCAGAGTCTGAGCTTCCACTCCTTGGGTGGCATCCACAATCAGCACAGCCCCTTCACAAGCCGCCAAACTTCGAGAAACCTCGTAAGTAAAGTCCACATGTCCCGGGGTGTCAATCAGGTTGAAGATATATTCCTGACCATCCTTGGCCTTGTACGACAGTCTGGTGGTCTGGAGCTTGATGGTAATCCCCCGCTCCCTCTCCAAATCCATGTTGTCCAAAAACTGTTCCTTCATATCCCTGTGAGCTACCAAACCGGTGTTCTCGATAATTCGGTCTGCCAAGGTGGATTTGCCGTGATCTATATGAGCAATGATGCTAAAATTTCTGATGTGCTTCTGGTATGAGTCCATACTTCCTCCTCAATTATAATAATACTATTCCCAGATGGAAGGTGGTCAAACAGGTTTGACCCCTTTATATCCCTACTATTATAATTGATACAGCGGTAAATTTCAATTATTAATCCAATTTAAAAGATGCGGGTTGTTCACCCGCATGGTAAACTCATAGCCCAGTGCAAAGCTATCACCGGGCTCTTCTACTTGAACTGGATTTAAGGCCATATCAATAGCGGGCTCATAGCCTGCCAGATGGCCGCTCCTCACGTCTACGGTCCAAACTCCCGCCACGCCTCCGATTAGGAGAAGGGCGATTAACAGTCCTCTGAAAAAGGTTCTCATCTTTTGTACCCCTGTTCTCATAGGGCTTGTATTTGCTGCTTCGGTTTTCCTGGCTTAGTTGCTGTTCTCCTGGATGACCTCCGCCAGCACGTCAGCAAAATACTTGGCACAGGCATCGGCTTCCCGGATATTATTTTCATTATTGCCGATTTCCAGCAACATGTGATAATCCGATACATACTGGTTGAATTTGTATTCCTTGTCGATGATCCGCCCTCCGTAGCCAGGGAACATCTCTTCGGCTTTCTTATTCACCGTATTCCCGAATATTCGCAGTTTTTCTGCATTCGGATTGCCTTTCCCTACCACCAGGTTGTATTTTGCCACCGTCTCGCCATTGACAATGGTCGTCTTTCCGCTTCCGCCGGAATACCCCGCAGCGTCCCTATGTAAATCGATGACCACCGATGCCCCAGGGTATTTGGCCAACAGGTTGTTTATCGTTTCCAATGACCGACTATAGGATTGATTGTAGGAAGGGTTGTCGTGAATGGTCTTGTCATGGATTACCTGAATGCCCTTTTTTTGCAGTTCAGCTGTCAGCACATTGCCGACTTCCCGTACGGTTCCCTCTTCCTGTATAACGTGAAAATTGCCGTCGGAAGCCGGCTGATAGGATTCCGTGGCATGGGTATGGTAGATGATGACCAGCGGTTTACCGTTGTCAACGTTGATGGTCTGAGGCGATGGATTATCTGCATCCTGTGTATCCACCACCGCAGGAGCCTCAGCCGGAGCCTCCTGGGCTGCCGCAGCATCTGCCGCACCATTTTCTGCTTCTTTGGAGGCATCCACCTCCTGTTGACTTTCTCCTTGTTGGCTATCAGGTACCTGTTGTCTTTGGCTGCCTCTGCTGCCTACCATCAGGGACCCGGACAGACACATTTTGCCCACGTCCGCCGCTGTCAGTTGGAGCTCCCCATTGCTACTTTGCTTCATGCCCTGCATCGTCAGCAGGGCGGTCATCATAAATACGGCCATCCCCAATGCAAGCAATCGTTTTCCTCTCATTTTTATCCCCCATTCAGGCGACGACGTCGGCGCTTATCCAGCCTTTCATCCTTTCGCCCTTATGAATATATGCCAGGATGGAGCGTAATATTAATGGCATTTGCGATGATGTCCGAAAAATCTTTAATAACTTGATCAATGTCCGTGGACGTGACAATCATGTCTTGGCCATTTTGTTCTATATAGTCCTCCACTTCCTGTGGATTTTTGATATAACCTTCCAGGGCATCAAGAATCAGTGTGCCAGAATCAATCACCGTCGGTACGCCGATGGAGATGACCCGATGGCCTAAGCTCTCTTGGTCCAACATGGTGCGGTGATTGCCCATACCAGCTCCCGGTGAGATGCCCGTGTCGTTAATCTGTATGGTGGTGCTGATACGAGCTATATTTCTGGCTGCCAGAGAATCCACGACCAAAATAATTTCTGGCTGAACGATGTCTGCCGCCTTTTTAATTAAATCCGCTGTCTCCATGCCGGTAGATCCCATGACTCCCGGAATAAACCCGCTGACACAAGCCTGCTCCTCGTCGCCGTCGGATTCATAGATAATAAACCAATGACGGTTGACCCGTACCTTCGATACGGTGTAGGGCCCCAGAGAATCCGGTGTTACCTTATCATTGCCCAGTCCAATGACCAGTACTTTTAGATAATAGTGAAAAGGAATTAATTCTTTCAGCTCTTCCGCCAAGGCTTTTGAAGCCCGGGCTTTCAAATCTTCCTCTCCGTCTATGAGGCCATCAATTTCTAAAGTAATATAGTTTCCCGCTGGTTTTTGCAGGGTAAGTTCCCCCCTGTGGTCTAAAATAGCAATTCTGGTGGCCATAATGCCCTCTCCATGCTCCACTTTCTCCATGTGGACTCCGTCAATCTCCCCCTGCTTTCCCCGTTCTTCCTCATACATTTCCATATTTTCAATGGCCAAATCGGTTCTGTACTTCATCTATTTCACCCCTTTTCCTTATATTTCAAAGTTTTTCTATCCTCCTTGATTTTTCCCTTGCAATTTGTTTTTTATTCATATATACTGAGTGTTGCGAAATATTTGCTTTTTCCGAGCAAACGGCCCGGGAAAACAAACAAATTAAGTATAAAGTGGGGTGAATTAAAATGGCAAATATTAAATCCGCAAAGAAAAGAATCCTGGTTATCAACAAGAAAACCGCAAGAAACAGACGTATCAAATCACATCTGAAGGCAATCTTAAAGAACTTTGAAGCTGCAATGACATCTGGTGATATGGCTACAGCTAAGGAAAAGCTGGCTTTAGCAGAAAAGAAGCTTATGCAGGCTGCTGCAAAGAATACTATTCACAAGAACGCTGCATCTCGGAAAGTTTCCAGATTAACCAAGAGATTCAACAAGGCTCAGTAAGTCTCACCCGTCCCCACCATGGGTAAGTTAAACCCATAGATTGAGAATTAAAACCAATCGAAAAACGCTGGAAGTGTCTCCCAGCGTTTTTTTCTTTTTCCATCTTTCTTTTTTCCAGCCCTTCTATTCCTGTAGGCTGACCTTGCTGCGAAATTGGCTCGGAGTCATATGCCGCAGTTGAACAAAGTTCCGCCGAAAAGTCTTTACGGTATTATACCCCACCCCGATGGCAATGTCCGTAATTTCCATATCTGTCTCAATCAGATATTCCGAGGCTTTATTTATTCTTGTTAAGTTGAGAAAATCATAAAAATTCTTTTCTACCTGCATGAGCAAAGAACGGTTCAACTCCATCAAAGAAATCTGAAAGTGCTCCGCCACGGACTGGGCTGTCAAATCCTCCGAGAAATTCCGCAGGATGTATTCCACAATCTTGTATTCTTGCCTCTTCTCTCTAATCTTCCCTGCGTGGAGGGCCTTGCCATAAGTCTTCCGGTAATGGCCGATCTTGTCATCCATTCTGGCTGAAAACACCTTAGAGATATGCGCCGCATCTACATAACCAACAATAGAAGCCAGCTCCTCCAGCGTAAAATCTGTATATAGTAAGTAGTTGATGGTTTTGGTCACCCGCATTTCGTTGAGCAGCTCATTGAAAGACAGACCAGTCTTTTCCATAATGTACTTGCTGATGGAGGATTTGCTCATGTAGAACTGCTTGGACAACTTATCCAAGGTTATCTTGTTGCTCAAGTGCATGTAGATATAGCGAAGAATCAGCGCACGAGGGTCTCCGGTTTCTGCCAGCACTTTGGGAATCACCCGGCTCCTATCAATCTCCCGGCAAAAGGCCGTGATAATCTGCGCTACTAAAGTGCAAACCTGAATCTCATGATAATTTTCATATTCCGTCTTTTCCATAACGGATTCAATACCCGCTTCTTCTCTGATTTTAGAAAAGAGGATATCCATCTCCTTTATCGCCGCCTCTGGCAAAACAATGACGGGGGTTTCCTCCAGCTTTTTTAAAACAGGCAGCTCTTCCGCATTTTCCACTACGATAGCATGAAGCATATTGGCTACTACCTCATAGTTATACTTGATAATTTCATACTGCAAAGGCTCTTCTACTTCAATTACCTCAGTACAATCCCATGGAAGAATGGACACCAGACAGTTCTTTCCTACTTCGTAAAGTTCCGTATCCACCATGAACTTAGCCTTTCCCTTTCGCACATAGAGGAAGCGCGGGCTTTGATGGTACAAGGCATGCGTCTTGCCGTCAATCAGCTCATAATCAAAGGAGCAAATTCGCTTGATATCCAGATTAGAGCAATATTGTGACTGAAATTTGGTAATTTGCTGCATGGTATTCTTCCTTTCTTAAAATGGAAAAACGGAAAATATCCCGTCCTGAGCTGTAGTCAGAACGGGACACTTTATAATACATTTCTGGATAACAAGGGTTATGCGAAAGTAAGAACGGTTCCGGTCTTTCCTTCCAGCGCCTCTATGGATTTATCCAGAGAGGTGATGATTGCTTTCTTGGACGGATTTGCCCGTACAAACTTCATCGCCGCCTGCACTTTTGGCAACATGCTGCCTGGTGCGAACTGTCCCTCTTCTACATATCTGGAAGCTTCCTCCAGAGTCATAGAGCTTAAATTTTCCTGGTTCGGTTTATTGTAGTTAATCGCTACCTTTTCTACTTCGGTAAGGATCATTAGGCAATCAGCCTCTACCTGCTCAGCCAAAAGTTCTGCTGCAAAGTCTTTGTCGATAACTGCAGCTACGCCTTCCAAAACACCGCTGTCCTTTTGAACTACTGGAACACCGCCGCCGCCGCAAGTTACTACGATAGTGGAATCCCACAGCTTTTTCACCGCATCAATTTCCACAATACGCTTTGGAATAGGAGATGCCACTACTCTGCGGAAGCCTCTGCCGGCATCTTCCTTCATCACATAGTTCTTTTCTTTTGCCAGTACATTTGCTTCATCTTCTGTATAGAACTGACCGATTGGCTTGGTAGGATTCTTGAATCCCGGGTCTGCTTCGTCTACAATCATCTGAGTAACCAAGGTTACAACTGGAATATTTCTGTTTCTCCGGTTCATAGCGTACTTTAAGCACTGCTGAATGTGATAGCCAATGTAGCCCTGAGACATGGCGCCGCAAACGTCAAAAGGCATAACCGGCGTAACCTCTTTAGCTGTTTCATAAGCCTGCAGAATCCGTCCTACCTGTGGTCCATTGCCGTGTACTACGGCAATTTCATAACCCTGGCAGCTAATTTCTGCAATATGTTCACAAGTTTTCTTTACCACATCCAACTGAGCCTCTGCTGTCGCTGGTCCTTTTCCGGACTGCAATGCATTTCCGCCCAGAGCGATTACTAATTTACCTAAGCTCTTTTCCATCCAAGTTCTCCTTCTCTATTAGTTCTGTCTGCCGATGGTAGCAACCATAACGGCCTTGATTGTGTGCATGCGATTTTCTGCTTCATCAAATACCTTGGAATTTCTGCTTCTGAACACTTCGTCAGTCACTTCGCGGATGTCATAGCCTTCGTCTTTCTGAGTCTTAGCCATCTTAGTTTCAAAGTCGTGGAATGAAGGCAGGCAGTGTAAGAAGATTACGTCCTCATTCTCTGTTGCAGCCATCATTTCCTCTGTTACCTTGTATGGAGTCAGCATCTTAACCTTTTCTGGAATCTGTGCCTCTTCACCCATGGATGCCCATACGTCTGTGTAGATAACATCTGCACCCTTTACGCACTCAGGTGTGCTGCAAAGCTCAATAGTAGCACCAGTCTGTGCAGCTACTTCATTAACGCTAGCCAAGATATCCTTGTCGATTTCATCAATCAGAACCTGCGGTCCGTAAGCAACAAAGTGCATACCCATCTTGGCACAGCCGTACATCCAAGCATAGCTCATGTTGTTTCTAACATCTCCGCAGAAAACAACCTTTACTTTGTTCAGCGGCTTAGCAACGTGCTCTTCGATGGTCAGCAGGTCTGCAAGAATCTGAGTTGGGTGGTCTACGTCTGTCAGACCATTCCATACCGGAATACCAGCATGCTTAGCCAACTCTTCAACTAACGCCTGTTCATAGCCTCTGTATTCGATACCATCATAGAAACGGCCAAATACCTTTGCAGAATCCTCTACGGATTCTTTCTTACCGAACTGAGAACTGTTGGAATCCAGGAATGTTACTTTACCGCCTTCATCCAGACAAGCCACTTCAAAAGCGCATCTTGTTCTAGTGGATGTCTTTTCAAAGAGAAGAACTATATTCTTTCCTTTTAAAGCAGTTCCTTCGATGCCTGCACGCTTCTTAGCTTTTAAGTCGCGGGACAGGTCTAACAAATACCTGATTTCTTCGGGAGTGAAATCCATTAGTGTTAAAAAGCTTCTTCCTTTAAGATTAACTGCCATTTCTTTGTTCTCCTTTTTCTCTTTTTCATTTGATTAATTTATCTTATTTTTATTTTATATGAAATTATAATGGGTTGCTTCAAAAATCTTCTGCTTTTTTCAATCAGTTTCATAATTTTTTTGCAAAAGATTGGTATCTCTGAGTTATTCGCGAACTAGCGGCATGCTCATGCAACGCGGGCCGCCTCTGCCTCTGGATAGTTCTGCACTTGGAATTTCCAATACATTAACATTATACTCCCGCAGCAGCTTGTTCGTCACGGTATTTCTCTGATAGGTAATAATCGTGCCCGGAGCGATACACAAGGTGTTGGAACCATCATTCCACTGTTCCCGCTGTGCTGCAATCAAATCTTCGCCGCCGCACTTAATCAACGTCACCTTCTCCACTCCTAGGTATGTCTCTAAGATGGACTCTAAAGTTCCTTCCACCTTGCGGACAGTCAAATCATCACTATTGTTTCCAGGCTTAATCTCATAAACCACCAGTGGTCCTAAGATAGCTGGATGAATGGTAAACTTATCTACATCAATCTGTGTGAAAACTGTATCTAAGTGCATGAATGCTCTGGTAGACGGAATGTCAAAAGCCAAAACCGTATCAATAGTAGCATTGCCGCAAGCAAAGATATTTCTAGCCAAGGCTTCTATAGCCTCCGGCTCTGTTCTCTGAGAAATCCCCACAGCCAACACCTTATCATTTAGATTCAGGATGTCACCGCCTTCGATGTGGTTCAAGTCCCCACGGTCATATAACAAATCCACCTGTCCTTTGAAATCTGGATGATATTTGAAAATATAGTCACCGTAAATGGTTTCTCTGTTTCGGGTCTGGGAATACATCTTGTTGATGCTGACACCATTGCCTATGCAGGCAAAGGGATCGCGAGTAAAGTACAAGTTCGGCATCGGATCAACAATCAACTTGTCTGGGGTGCTCATCAAGTCCACCAAAGAAGCAGTAGGCTGCCAATCGATTTCTCTCAGAACAATACCTTCCATAGACTTTAAGACCATTTCCTTCTTGTTGTCGTTGTATTGGAGCATGAAATCGTATACCTTCTTGATATACTTCTTCGTGCTCACGCCGGCTTCTTTAATCCATTGGTACAAAAACTGGTCTCTGATTTCATCATTTAAATTCAGTACATCAGCCATCAAGTCTTCCAGATACACCACTTCCACGCCATTGTCCCGCAGCAGCTGAGCAAAAGCATCATGCTCCTGTTGTGCAACCTCCAGGAAAGGAATATCATCGAATAGCAATCTGTCCAAGGTGTCCGGAGTCAAGTTTTCCAGCTCCTTGCCAGGACGATGTAGCAATACCTTCTTTAATGGTCTAATTTCACTTTTAACATTAATTACCATTAAGCAGCCTCCTAAATCAATAATTTTTAGTTATTCTTTAATGCCTAAATAATTATGAAGCCTTATTTAAGTATTAAAGAACTACGAAGAGTATAATACCAGCATGCGCATGTATTTTTTATTACACACTCATCATACCTAAAATTGGTTATACATGTGTGAACATAAAACTCAAATATTTTGTATTTTTCCTTCCTATTTTACTTGATTCATATTTATATTTATATTTACTGCTACAATTGCGGAATTCGATGAAACTGCCACTCATCCTCATATTAATTTGATTTAATGATTAAATAACCAATGGGACTATATCTAAATATACATAATGTTTTTAATTATTTGTCCCTCAAGTTCTTTTCTTAATTTTCTCAATCTTTTAATTAAATTATATAATCAATCTGAATCCATTGCAATTACTTAGTTATATATTTATGTCCAAAAAAAAATATATCTATTTTCACTTTTTACAACTTGCCCTATAAAGTCCATAGTAATTCATGTTATAATAAATTCATTAAATTTTGTTATAGTATTATCGTTAAAAAGCGACCTTCAAGTAGCACGAGGTGATAAAATTGATACAAATCAGAGAATTATTGAAAATGCCTTTATTTCAAAGTTTTAAATTAATTGCTGGTGAAAATGGATTGAATCAGCAGTTAAGCAATGTAGTCATCCTTGAATATGAAAGTGTTAATAATTCTTACCATGTATTCAACCCGGGGGACTTTATTCTCACATCCCTGTTTTTTGCTGTCAATGACCCGGAATCGATTGTGCCCGCCCTGCGAAACGTCATTAATCGGAGAATCGCCGGCATTGCCATAAAAACTGTTTTTTTTGAAGATGTTCCTCTGGAAATAAAAAAATATGCAGAGGAAAAGCAAGTGCCTATTTTTACATTTAATGAAGTTTACATGGAAGATTTGATTTTATGTGTTAGTAATTTTCTAAAATTAAAGCAGCATTTTTTAATAAACGAAAATCATATCAATAAGCTAGTTCACACGGTCAGTTCTCCGGAGCTCATGCAGCATGTTGTAAAGCAGATTAATCCATTATTTTTTCCTCATGTAACCGCTGCTTTCATTACTCCTAAAGATGAAAAGTCCAATATCGAATTTACTTCGCATTTTTATGAGCTATTCTATAAAAATTACAATTCAGCGATTTCAGCCCACTATTCTTATATAAAATATCAGGCAGGCATGCTGATTATACAAACCTCACCCTCTGCCGCCCCAGTTGACGTTTCAGTTTTTAATACGCTTCTGAATTCTATTAAGCTAGACTCTTCATTATTTTACATCGGCATCAGCGAACAAAAAAGTTCTTACTGCGATTTTCACATTGCCATTAAAATGGCCATATGGGCCAATCAGGTGGGACAGATGAATCATGCCAATATTACATATTATAGGGATATCGGTGTATACAAATGGATAGCCCCTCTATTAAATGATTCGATCATTACGAAAGACTGTCAAGAATTAATCTATAAAATCAACGAATATGATAAAAGCTTCAAGTCCAATTTATGGGACACGCTGATTATTTTTATCAAAAACAATGGTGAATATGCAAAAACTGCCAAAGATCTCTATCAACATCCGAATACAATCCGTTATCGGATAAAAAAGATTCGTGAAATAACAGACCTTAATGACAATGACTTTTACGCTCAGCTATACATCTGTGTTAAATTGTACCTTCTTTCCAGCCGTTCAGATATTTAATTTTCGTGTACAAAAAAACTAAAGGCTGTCATACTAGCTATTCCTGAAATGCTACTACGACAGCCTCTAGTTTTTTATTATTTGCTGTTATTTTAAGGATTTCATTACATGGCGATCTGCCCGGTAACAAGTAAGTATATAGAGAATATAGCTCCCACAACAATAAGTCCTGCAACAATCAGCTCTTTTTTGTTGAATGTTTTTTCACAGCCATTTTCTTTTCTTGCTTTAGCATAGAAATATATGCCAAGAATGTATACCGTGAAACAAAGTAAGAAGTATTCCAGTCCAGAGGCATAAATAGCCCAGGCAAAGAAGATACAACCTAAAAGACCTATAATCAACTGTAATGCTTCATGTCTCTGATAAGAAAGCTTCACCTGATACATGGTTACCAGAATCCAGGTTACGAAGATAGCCGCTGTACAAAGGGAATAAGCGAAATTATAGGCTTTCTCTGTAAACAACAGCGTAAAAACAAACAGCTGTGTTAAGACGGTCATAAATACTAAGGAATAGGTCGGTGAATTGGCACTGTTTACTTTACCAAATTTTTTAGGTAAAAGATTCTGTTTTGCCATAAGTAAGGTTGTTTCTGCCGGGAGCATCGTCCATGACAGCCAACACCCAAATATGGAAATAATCAATCCAATATTAATCATGGCAGCTCCCCATGGTCCTACAATCTCTTTCAAAATATACCCCATAGAAGGCTGACCAAACTGAACGATGGTTTCTCTGTCCATCAAGCCATACGGCAGCAGGGAGATTAAAATGTAAATAATCAGCAATCCGATTAAGCCAAGCACGGTGGATTTTGCCGCAACAGACTTTGTCTCTGCACGGTCTGCCATCATTGCTGCCCCTTCAATACCTACGAATACCCACATCAATACCATCATGCTGTTCTGAATCTGACTAAAAACACTTTTCATCTCAAAGTTTCCTGACATCGTACCCCAGAAATTAGCGGTAAACACATCAGCCTTAAAGGATACGATGGCAATTACTGTAAAGATAAACAAAGGAACAATTTTACACACTGTAACAATAATGTTAATAAATGCAGCACTTTCGATTCCTTTATTCACCAGGAAACACATGAACCATAGGATAACACTGGCGATTATAATAGATAAAAGATTCTGACCGCCTTTTAGTGCCGGAACAAAATAGCCAACAGCACTCATCATCATGGTTGCAAAAGCTACATTTCCCAACCACGCAGAAAGCCAATATCCCCATCCGCTAATAAAGCCTCCAAAAGGCCCAAAACCAGCCTCCGCATAACTGAATACCCCACTTAACTCAGGTCTTTTCGCAATCAGATTTGTCAGGGATAAACATAACATAAGAATTCCTAAGCCTACAATCAGCCATGCAACGATTGCTGCTCCGGGACTGGAGCTCTCTGCCATATCTGAGGAAATACCAAAGATTCCACTTCCTATCGAAGAACTTATAACCATAGCAACTAAGGCTACTACTCCAAGTTTTTTTGAATTGTCTGACATAAATAATACTGTCCTCTCTTTCTTTAGTTTTGTAATTTAAAACAATCAATTATTCCATTGTTATTATATATGAGAGTAAATTTTTTTGGACTTCCTATGTCAGAGGTTTTTTTGTATTTTTCTGTCAGATTTTTTCTGCGAGTTAGGCTAATATCTCGTAAAAAAGAGACCTCCATAAATAAAGAAGGTCTCTTTTTAGCTATAAATTTCAATTAATTTATACAAAATTTTTTACTACTCTGAGCACATCGCTAAATACGCCATAACCAGTCTGAACCAGATCGGGATCGTGCTCAATAATGGTCAGCTTGCCCATCAAATCCGTGGTAATCTGCACTACAGAAGAAGTCCCCTCTACAGCAGCTAGCAGACTGCCCTTCTCCACCAGCGTAGGCTGTACGGAAGCTTTTACCTGGCCTGCTTCCAGCGTTCCCTGGCAGAGCAGCTTGATAACTTTTCCGTTCTCCTCGGCTGCTTTGATATCCTCTATGGTTATGTGCTCAATCCCTGTTCGTTCCACCTGATCCGGAGTGATATCGGCCTCCATAAGCACATTGAGCAGGGCAGTGACCTTGGCCGCTGCATCCCAGCCCTCTATATCCATGGACGGGTCCGCCTCTACAAATCCCAGCTTCTTTCCTTCCTGAAGGACATCCTCATAGGCCTTGCCTTTGGCCAGCTCCTCCAGCACAAAATTAGTGGTGGTATTTAAAATACCGCTGACCTCTGTAACCTGACAAAATCTTAACGTCTCATCTTTTAAGTTAAAGATAGGCGTTCCGTCCATAACAGTGGTCTCATAATAAAACTGGACTCCCTGCTTCTCTGCTAGGGCCTTTAATTCCTTGTAATGCCAGGCAATAGGCCCTTTATTGGCGGTTACCGCATGCTTCTTCCGTTCCATGGCTTTTCTCAAGTGTTCTGAGGCCGGCTCTCCCGTAAAAATGTTCAAGGGAGTCATCTCTACAATGACGTCATACTCCCCTGTTTCCACCAGCTCCAAGGAAGTCATGGTGCTGTATGCTCTGTTGCTCTGCTCAAAATGCCCCTTCTCCTCCAGCTCAGACCAGGCTTTCTGTAAGTCCAGCCCTTCCGCTGCATACAGACTCCCCCTGGAACCGGTGGTTATCCCCGTGACCAGAATGTCCCAACCCATGGTTTCTCGAATAGCGGGCCTCTTATCTTCTAAAATTTTTGCAAAAGCTCTGCCTGCGTTGCCAAATCCTAAAAGCGCCAGTTTTAATGTTCTCATATGGTACCTCCCATGGAATCCTCCGAGGATTCTTCTGTATTTTCAGCTGCCAACGCAGCTTCTTTCCGACTGTTTCTTATTACTTGGAAAAAATTCACCACTACCATGGCAATGATGGCAAAACCCATGAACCCCTCAATGGGAAACATAAAGGAAATGACGTTAGTAAAGCCAATAAGTCCACACAGAAAGCCAAGCCAAGCGATAATAACTATTTTTAGTTTCCGGTGCTTCTGTGTTTTCATTTTGGTAGTAAACCCATAGTAATTGCTGGTGGCGGAAGCGTAGATGGCAAAAATCAATACACCCGTGTAAACCAGATTGACGCCTTTGGAAATCTTGGCGGAATAGGCCAACATAGGCATATCCATCGCCTGAGAAAATCCCATATCTGTAAAAAGCGCCTTTCCTAGCACAAAGGCTAAAAGTCCCAGAAACACTGCCCCCAAAGCGGTACCCAGCAGGGCGTGCTTACGGCTTTTGGCATTTACCGAAGCAGTCGCTACAATAGGTACCAGCGCCAACACATTATAGGAAATATATTGCATCGCTGATACGAACCAGTTTGGCGTCAGCGGGCTGATAACCAATTCAGCCTGTTCTTCTCCTTGGGGTAAATCCATAAAGATGACCATCAAGCATACTGACACCACCACAACCACCAAAACCGGCATAATAAAGCGAAAAACCTTGGCTACCCGCTCAAAGCCGCCGATAACCGTCAGGATGACCAGACAGATGATGACTGCTCCCCCCAGAATGCGGCTCTGCCCCAGCTGCTGATGGAAGAGGGCACCGCCCGCCGAAGACATGGTAATCAGCACCGTAAACAACATCAGCGCCATAAAATATCCTACAAATTCCACCAGCTTTTCATTGTTGCCCGGAACGATTACCTTACCCATATCGTTGGTATTCAACGTCCTGGCGATGTGACTGGTCATCAGACCAATCGTCAGGAAGAGGGCACCGATGACAAAGATGCCGATGTAACCCTTTTCTTCAAAAACGCAGAAGAACTGCCATATTTCTCGGCCCGATGCAAATCCTGCCCCCATAATAGTGCCGACGTACATCAGGGCTACACTTAAAATTCCCAGCTTATGATTCTCTTCCATGTTTCGACTCCTTTATTTCACCGTAGGTAAAGAAGGCCAAACCAATCCAGATGATGGCGAAGGCCGAAAATTGAATTTGATCAAAGGGCTCCTGAAAGAGGAAAATGCCGATGACCAGGGAGATGGAGGGAG
The DNA here is from genome assembly GCF_010669305.1 of Aminipila butyrica. Classification (NCBI taxonomy): domain Bacteria; kingdom Bacillati; phylum Bacillota; class Clostridia; order Peptostreptococcales; family Anaerovoracaceae; genus Aminipila; species Aminipila butyrica. Next base: position 2,047,112 of record NZ_CP048649.1, read on the forward strand.
ACAGATATTCTGTGATTCCCAGTGATACCATGGAAATCCGGTTGGCTGCCATCGCAAACAGCGCTAGGGGCATGGCTGTGACGATGCCCACAAAGGCCAACATACCCAACTGATAAGGTTCTGCAACACTAAAAGCCCCTTTGTTGTTCATTTCAGCGTAGATGATGAGTACGAAGGCTAGAGGCGTTAAAAATATCGTCTCATAAAAAAGAGCGATCAGGGCTTCCATTTGGTATCGCTTCTTGATAGCGGCATAGGTGGCAAAGGTTAGCGCCAAGCTCAAAGCAATAGCTGGCATCTCTTTAAAATGCAGGAGAATAACCGCTACCCCTGCCAAAGCAAAGCAGAGTGCAATCAATTTATATCGATCCACCTTTTCTTTGAACAGCACCATACCAAAAACGCAGACCATCAAAGGCTCAATATAATAACCAATACAGGTCTGTATGACATAATTGGCATTGACTGCCCATATGTATATGCTCCAATTAGCAGAAATCAATATCCCTGCCAGAATTAGCATCGGCAGCATCTTTTTATTTTTCAAGGGGGCTAACAGCTTTTCCCGCCCGTACATTTTATAGGCGGCTAAAAAAGTGGTCAACCCGACAAAAAATATTCGGTAATAGATGATGACCATGGAGTCGATGGGCTTCAACGCCTTCCAGTAAATCGGCAAGAATCCCCATAAGATAGCACAGCCCAGTGCACAACTCATACCAATCTTGTATTTTTTCTTTTCATCTTGTATGTCCATTTTAGTTCCGTTCCTTTTTTCTACTTTTTGGTGAGATATTCACGCTTTTCCATTCTATCATCAACAGTCTGCTTTTACAATTCTTCATTCCACAAAAAAACAGGGCCATTCAACCCTGTTTTCTGCTTATGTGACAGCCTGGGCTATTCTATCCAAAGGGATTTTCTCATCAGCCTTTAGCATAGGCCTCCGTTCCCCTGACTAAAATAGTCCGCCGAACAGTCCGCCGCCTTTACCGTTATTGTTGCAGAACAGTAAGTAGAGCACCACCAAAATCAGGATGATGTGCCCAGAGCCGCCGCAGTCGTTATTGTTGCAGCAACACTCATCAAAACACTTGTCTTCACACCGGTCTCTGCAGTTGCAGTCCTTGAAACAATCCTTTTCACAAAAATTCCCGTCGCCCATAATGCACCTCCATATGTATGATAATGTTATTAATCATCATATGCAGGCCAGCTGAAATGTGTGCTAAAAGTCGTATTCATCCTGGTCTAGGCCGCTTCTGTACTGGGACTGAGGATCTGCTTCCAAATCTTCTTCGATATAACCCTCTTCTTCTTCTTCCTCTGGAAGGACTTCACTGAAAGGCACTACGTACTCCTCCAGTTGATAATCTAATCCCTCGTCAAAGCCATAAGCGTATTCCTCTTCGTGAAGTTTCTCCACCCGGGACAGAACCAATGCCTCAAAGAAAGTCGCATCCTTCAATGCCCCATCCTTCTTGCGAGCACACTGAATACGACTGTCCCGGACGTACCAGTTCCGAAACCGGTCTAATTCCTCAATGAAACCCACCAGCGTCCGCATGGCCTCGTCATCTTCTTCGGAGCTGATGAGCTTTAGCATCCCCCGCAGGGAAAGGCTGACATTTTTTAAAAAGGTAAAAGCCTCTGTACCGTCATCTGGCAGCCCTTCCGAAACCTCATCAAAATAATTTTCTATGAGGTCAGCCAGCACGCCTTTGTCCACCTTGGACATCAACTCAAACAGCGCATCATAGGAAAGATGCCCGTCCCACTCCATCAAATCAGCAAAATGTTCAAAATACTGAAATTCCTCTGGACTTTCGATGTCCAGTAATTCTAATAATTCGTTGTAACTCACTCCGGTTCCCTCACTTTAATGTTTAAAAAAATACATTTAGATTCATACTTATGGTATGGTATTGTGGTATAATGATTCCAGTTATTAATATACGGCTTCCCATTTTTGCCCAAAATTTTGAAGACGCTTTATGGCAAAATAGCAGCGAAGCAAACAAATTTTATGGAGGTGCCGTTATGTAATACATATTATATTAAACAATTATAAGGGATATGTAAATAGAAACTGCATTTATTTATGCTTGCAGTTTTTATAGATATATTATAAATATGGAGGTTCAAATGAGCGATAAAAAAACAAAGACAAGAGATCAAATCGACAGAAAATATAAGTGGAACATTGAAAGCATGTATCCCAATGAAGCCGACTGGGACAAAGACTACAACGCGGTCATGCAGATGTCCGACGAATACGCCAAGTATTCCGGTCGGCTGGGTGAAAGTGCTGGCATACTGCTGGAAGCCTTCCAGGAAAAGGATAAAATTTGGCAGGTGGCGGAAAAAGTATATGTATACGCCCGCATGAAGCGCGATGAAGACAATCGAGTGACGAAATATCAGGCCCTTGCCGACAAGTGCCACGCTTTGCTGGCCAAGGCCTCTTCTTCCATGTCCTTTTTCACTCCTGAAATCTTGGAACTACCAGAAGAAAAGCTTTTGGGATTCATCCAAGAAGAGCCAGAATTGAAGATTTACGAATACCTGGTTCTGGATATTCTTCGGGAGAAGGCTCATGTGCTCTCAAAAGCAGAAGAGAATATTTTGGCTCAGATGAGTGAAGTAACCTCTGCTACCAACGATATTTTTACCATGCTAAATAATGCAGACATCAAGTTTGGTACTATCGCCGACCAAGATGGCGATGAAGTGGAAGTAACTCACGGCAGATATATCAACTTCCTGGAATCTTACGACAGAAGAGTCCGCAAGGATGCCTTTGATCGCATGTATGATGCTTACAAAAAGCAGATTAATACCATTGCCACTACCTACAACTACAATACCAAGACCGATGTCATCAGCGCCAGAATCCGCCGATACGATTCTACTCTAGCATCGGCCCTGTCCAGCGACAACATCCAAAAAGAGGTCTATCACAATCTAATTGACGTGGTGAATAAGAACCTGCCCACCATGCATCGCTACACAGAGCTGCGGAAAAAGCTTCTGGGCGTTGAACAGCTAAACATGTGGGATGTCTACGTACCTCTTATCGAAATACCGGAAAAGGCTGTTTCTTATGAAGAGGCCCTGGACATCATGCGGGAAGGGCTGTCACCTTTAGGTCCAGACTACTTGGCCCGAATGAACAAAGGAATCCAGGAGGGCTGGATCGATGTCTACGAAAATGAAGGCAAAACCAGTGGTGCTTACAGCTTTGGCAGCTACGACAGCATGCCTTTTATCCTGCTGAATTACTCGGAGCGGCTGAAGGATGTCTTCACCATCGTTCATGAGATGGGTCATTCTATGCACTCGGCCTATACCCGGGAAACTCAGCCGTTTATTTACGGCGGACACTCTATCTTTACCGCAGAAGTGGCATCCACAGTAAATGAATCCCTGCTGATGCAGCACCTGCTGCAAAAGGAAACGGACATCAATATGCGGAAATACCTGCTGAACCTCCACATCGAAGAATTCCGCACCACCTTGTTCCGGCAGACCATGTTCGCTGAATTTGAACTGCTGACCCATGAAGCCGTGGAACGTGGTGATGTGCTCACCGCCGAATGGCTGTGCGATCAGTACGAAGCGCTTAACAAGAAGTATTTTGGAGAAGCCATGGGCGATGATGAGTATATTCGCTACGAATGGGCCAGAATCCCTCACTTCTATAACGCTTTTTACGTGTATAAGTACGCTACGGGATATTCGGCCGCCACAGCTATTTCCAACAAAATTCTTCATGAAGGAAAGACAGCGGTACACAACTACATTGAATTCTTGAAGACTGGCGAATCAAACTACCCGATTGAACTGCTGAAGATTGCCGGAGTGGATATGAGTACACCAGAACCAATCGAACTGGCTATGAAGACTTTTAAAGAATTAGTGGATGAATTTGAAAGCTTGGTATAGATATGAAAAACCGTGTCATCACCATACACACCAACGATACACCCGCCTCTCTGAAAACGAAGAAGCTTTTAGCTAAAAAGTTAGAGGTCAGCGGTTTTATAGTCTCTGAGTCCCTGGAGGGGGACTCAGAGCTAATTGTCTGTATCGGCGGTGACGGGGCCTTTTTAGAGGGAATACATAAGTTTGATTTTCCGGAAATTCCTTTCATTGGCATCAATACAGGCCATCTGGGTTTCTTCCAAGAAATCAATCCGAATCAGCTGGCCGACTTTATTTTTCACTATAAGACAGGAAAGTACCGTCTGCAAACCTATTCTACCGTAAAGGCGATTGTCACCACGAAAGACAACCAGTGTTTTGAACACACTGGTCTCAACGAAATTGTCATCCGTGGAGAACTGTGCCGCTCCGTCCACCTGAACATTTCCATCGGCGGAAGCTTCATTGAGCGGTTCAGCGGCGATGGCATCCTGGTGTCCACTCCGGCAGGCAGCACCTCCTACAATTATTCCTTGGGAGGCGCCATTGTAGATCCCCGGCTAAAGCTCATGCAGCTTACGCCGATTGCCCCCATGAACACCACAGCCTACCGCTCCTTTACCTCCAGCATCCTGCTGCCTTCGGACTTGTCCCTGGGCATCATACCAGACTACGAAACCAAGCATGGCATCAAGATAACCACCGATCATTTGGAATATACCTACAACGATATCGACCATATCACCGTAGAATTTTCCCACAAGATTGTCAACCTGCTGCGCTTTGAGACCTATGACTTCTGGACGAAGGTAAAGAGTAAATTTTTATAAAAAATAATCGAGCATATATACAAGTTAAAAAAGAGGTACTATGAGCAGCACAAACAAATTTGAATATATCGTCAAGGAAGAGGATGCCGGCACGCCCTATAAAACATTAGTCCGCAGCCGCTTTACGTTTTCCAGCCGTCTGATGACAAAATTAAAGCAAAATGACCTGGTATTTATCAACGGCCAATCCGTCAAAATGTATCTTCCCGCCAGTCCGGGAGACGTGATTACCGTAATGCTCCCCCAAGAGCAGAGCAGTTTCATACCAGAGCCCATTCCCGTCTGCCCGGTCTTTGAAGACAGCGACCTGCTGATTCTGAACAAGCAGCCGGGTTATGTGGTACATCCGACCAAAGGACACCCTCTGCACACCATGGCTAACGGCATCGCCCAATACATGTTGGACACCCATCAGAGTTTTAAAATCCGCTTTATCAACCGACTGGATATGAACACCTCCGGCCTGCTGGTGGTGGCGAAGAACTCCCATAGCCAGGATGACTTCACCAAACAGATGAAAGCCAATCAAGTAACGAAGCGATATGTGGCCATCGTCAGAGGCCTGGTCAAAGAGGATACAGGCACCATTGACGCTCCTCTGGGTCGTCCTGATCCAGAACGAGTGGCACGAGGGGTTGTGGAAGGTGGTCAGCCTTCTGTCACCCACTATAAGGTGCTGGAACGCTACGAGCCGGGCTACACGCTGGTGGAGCTGTTGCTGGAAACCGGCCGAACCCATCAGATACGGGTACATATGTCTCACATAGGACATCCCGTACTGGGCGATGAACTTTACGGCGGTGAAAATCCCTGGCTTATAGAACGTCAGGCCCTTCATGCCCGTTTTCTCGCCTTCCGCCACCCGGTTACCAGACAACCGATGGAGGTGGAAGCCCCTTTGCCGCCTGACATGCAGGCAGTACTAGACAAGCTGAAAGAGGCAGTGCGTTAATTCTCGCTGAAGGCGAACCGCCCCACATCTGATAAGATTTTCTTTGCTCGGATAAAAAAAAGAGGTGCTGCACACCTTGAACGCCCTTTCTTTGTGAAAGAGGCCTTTCAAGACTGCAACACCTTTTTTATATGTATTTCTATTTAATTAGTCAATAAAAGCAAGTACTTTTCCCAGTTCCTACTGGCTGAACTGTAGCTTGTTTCGCTCTCTCTTCGCCAAATAAAGGAGCTTGTCCGCTTCATCAATCGTATTGCATCTGCTTCCACCGCAATAAAAGCCGCCAATGCTAACGGATAATGCGAGATTCGGATAGTCTTCAAAGGTGGCCTTGCATACAGCCATGCGAATCTGCTCCAACAAGTCTTCACAATCTTCCGGAGATATATGGCGAAAAAGAATGAGCATTTCATCTCCCCCATAGCGGACAACGGAGTCCGTATTTCGTATATGAGCAAGAAAAATATCAGCTGCCCGGCGAAGAACAGCATCGCCTGTAGTATGACCAAAGGAGTCATTAATCGTCTTAAAATTATCTAAATCAATCATTGCCAGGCAGTCAATACCCGTCAGTCCGGCCATCTGTTCTTCATAATAACGCCGATTATAGGTGTTGGTCAACGGATCAATATAAAGCTTTTGATTAAAGTTCGATATGGTCTGTACGAATTCACTTTTTCCATAGGCTCCAAACAGTGTGTCATCGGAAAACTTGGAGACCATCTCTAGAATATAAGGAGCCTGTTCCACTTCTACATACATAGATACCACATGATAGGCTTCATCATCGATAAATTCAAATTTTGATAGCCGAGACTTGCTTATATAAGCCTTGGCAGAAATGCAATTTTCACAACGCATCTCTTTATTCCAAGTGGCATAACAGCGGTGGTCGCTCTCTGAAATCTGACCAGCACCATTCATCACCAGCTCCTTTGTATCGGATACATTTACCAGGCGCACCACATCGAATACCTTTGAAACCTCATTTACTAAATTATAAATCTCTTCTCTTGTCATGTAATATCACCTGACTTTCCAAGTAGCTTCCGGGCTCTTTTTAAATAATTGTTAAAATAACACATTTTGATAGGTATCATTAAAAGATCCCCCGATTGTAAAAAATCTAATCAGCCTACTTAGAAAGCTTCTGCTCCACCAGCTGAATCCGATAACCATCCGGATCCTCTACAAAAAAGAAACGAATGTGAGGGTTCGGTGCTATTGGCCCTTCTACGGAGTGGCCTTGTCCCTTAAGGGACTGTACCAGTTGATCCAATTCATCCATTTCAAAACCTATGGAAACACCTCTGCCGAGTCCCTGCAGTTGCTTTTCTTTCTCCCATATGAGTTCCAGCTTTGGTTCATCCGCCTTACCCAGCATAACAATCTGATGGTCGTCGCTTCCAAATCTAGACGCCACTTCAAATTTTAATGCTTCCGTATAAAACTGTATGCTTCTTTCTAAATTATTCACCTGAAAAGTGACCCAATTCCACTTCATCCTGTTCCTCCCTATTTATTTCACATAAGTTAATTTTATCCTTATCTATTTTACCACATGGACTGCATTTCAACAAGAACCAGGATGAACAATAAAGAGCAGAACAAGTCAAAAGCCGCAGGATCGGCTTGCTGGAAATCAGTAATCTGCTGATTCATGATCCAACTTTAACCCTGCGGCATTTGTATAATTTTTAAATTTTGTTTTTAAATGAAATTTCTGTCCTCGAAGTATTATACATTTTCCAAGTGCATAATAGACATGGCTCCCTGTGCTACTAAGTCTGGAATAAACGCCGTATCGCCGCAACGATTCAGCAGACTAAAGGTAACTGGCGCGGCAGCTACATTTACTAACGCATTTCCCGCCATTAATTCCGTAACAAAAGCGGAAGCACTGTATACGCTGGTTCCGTTGCTGCCATTTAATTCAAAAGCAATTGTAGTTGCGGCAGCTGCTCCATCTACTGCAAGCCACCAAGAAAAGTAATAGATACCTGGTTCGCTGATGGTAAAAATCCCGGTAGCTGGGGCATAGGTTATATTGGCTGTTTCATTGAATAGAGTCTGGTTAAATAAAACGGGATCTCCATCTGCAATTTGAACAAAAGCAGCTTCATTCAATTGAACCTGAATACCGGCCAAGGTACTCGGCGGACCGGTTGGACCGGTATCTCCGGTCGGACCTTGAATTCCCGCCGGTCCTGGATCTCCTTGCGGACCTGCCGGTCCCGGCACTCCTGGATCTCCCTGTGGCCCTGCCGGTCCTGCTGCTCCTGCCGGTGTCAAGACAGGACTAAAAGTTGGTGGCATTTTACGGCAAGATATGATATGCTCAATTATACACATTAATGGAAAACAACCTGTTACGGGATATCGTTGATAAATAAAAATTTGCTGATAATTTACATCGTTTTCTAGATATAAAGGAAATAATAAAATTATAAAACGTTAGGAGAATATCACATGAAAAAATTAGTATTTTTGGTTTTAGTTGGTTTGTTCATGGGGAGCATGACCAGCTGTGCAATATCGTCATTTGATACGGATCAAGCCCCTCAAAATGCTCTTTCAGCATATAAAGAGGTATTGGAAAACAAAACGGAATTTACTGCATCTTCCGCAGAGGATGGTGCAAAGACCATGTATCTGGATCAACTTCTTGATAATGGCTCCGAAACCTTTAAGTTCTTGAATTTTACTGTCTTAGATTTAAATGGTGACGAGATACCCGAAGTAGTTATACAATATGGCTTGGCCAACGACGCTCCATACCCTGATTCGGTTGAGGTACTATATTACAGCCAGGGCACAGTCTATGGGTATAATTTCAATTACAGAGGTTTGTACGCCCTAAAAGAGGATGGTTCATTTACCTGGTCAAATGGTGCAGCTGACAATGGATACGCTAAACTTCAATTCACCTCAGAGAATTATGAATATGATAATTTAGCATACGCTAAACAAAACGTTCCCGCTGAATCCTATTTTGTAAAGGACCAACCGGTTACAGCCAGCGAATATGATGATTTTATAGCTGCTCAAGACAAGAAAAAAGATGCCATCTGGTACGATTTTACTACTGAGGATATTAACAGCCAACTTTCTGAAGAGTCCAACTAGCGCAGGCAATAATTGATTTATTACCCGCCATCACTTATACGTGCTCCTTGTTTCACCGCTTGAGCAGCCTTCTCATACTCATCCGCATAGTTCCATACAATTTCAATCACTCCACTTCCATAGACATAAAGGCTATCGATTAGTTCATCTGCTATTTCTTTTGAAAGTTCCGTAACCCCTTCACAGCCCTTGGCCTCTTCAAGGATGGCATACGGCGGATGGCTTTCAGCATAGCTGACACGCAGAGCTGTTTCAAGCTCTGCGATTTGAGTCTCTGTTTTCGCTAACTGCCTGCGAATATCCGCCTTTAAGCGTATGTAATTGTCTCGATTCAAAATACCCTCTCTGTATTTTTCATAGGCCCTGATTTTAGCTGCTCCCCCTTTAGCGAGAGCAGCTTGGTGTTGCTTAAGCTGCTCCGTCAGAGCAAAGATATCATGATGCTCTTGCCCCCTCACTGGGCCAAAGCGTTGTTCCATATCCACAAAAATTCCTATCTGTATATGTATCATGGCTAAAACATGCTGTATCAAATCCCTTTCAACAACTCGCTCCTTTGTACAATTGCTGTCGGTTATATACCGATGGCTTTCACAGTAATAATAGCCCATGGAGGTATCGCTATTGCTTCTTCTCATGGCATGCTTGCAAACACCGCACTTCAATTTACCCATCAGTGGTCTGGACACATGTGGTTCTGTTTTCCTCCTAACCGGAGTAACGAGACTCTCTTGAACGAAAGCAAACAACTCTTCCGAAATAATAGCTTCGTGGGTGCCTGGAACAATAATCCACTCACTTTTAGGCGTGCGTTTACTATGCTTGCATCCAACAACAGGACTGTAGTTTTTGCCGCTTACCATTTTTCCTGTATAGCGTTCATCCCGAAGGATAGTCAAAACAGTAGTATTTAGCCAATAGTTTGCATTTCCGATTATATTACACTTATGATTGCAACCCACGAGCTGTTTATAAGCAGATGGGGTTGGAATCTTTTCGTTATTCAGGTGGACGGCAATTTGGACGGCATTTTTACCCGCCTCCGCCATGGTAAAAATACGACGTACAACGTCGGCAGCGTTTTCGTCAACTACAAGCTGCTTGCGATTTGATAAAGATTTTGCATAGCCATAAGGTGCATGACTGCTGATAAATTCGCCATTCTCCATTCGTGTTTTTCTTGCACTTCGCACCTTTTGTGACAAATCTTTGCTGTACAACGCATAACTTAAATTCTTGAAGCCTATCCCCAGCCCACCTGTCGTGCCATCAAAATGGCTGCTGTCAAATCGGTCATTTACCGAAATGAATCGAACCCCTAAAAAAGGAAAAATTTGCTCCAGATAGTCCCCCATCTCAATATAATTTCTGCCAAAACGGGAAAGGTCTTTGACAATGATACAGCGGATATTCCCCTTGCGTACTTCTTCAAATAATAACTTTATCCCTGGACGCTCAAAATTTGTGCCGCTATACCCGTCATCACAGAACTCAACCATTTCATACTGTGAAAGGTCGAAAGATTCTTCCACAAAGGCTTTGATCAGTTCCCGCTGATTGCTGATACTGTTACTTTCACCAGTTTTTGCATCTTCTTTGGATAGCCGAATGTAACGCGCCAGAAGCTCTTTACTCATATCCTCACCCCTTCGTTTCGTTAGGCTGGAGTAAATCTTCCAATTCATCCCTATAGTTGAAGCAGATAGATACGGCTTGATCACTGAAAAGTTCGATTCGTTCGATGAGCTCAGAAATTATTTTCTCTGTCATCAGGTTGTTCTGATCCCATTTCTTTATGCCCGCAAGCCATGGAACTTTTGAGGCGCTCTCGCTATCAGCTCTGCACTTTTGCCTGGATAATACATCAAGGCGGCGGCTCAACACGCTTACATCATGGCCGTACTTGGATTTTATCAAAAGATAGTCTTTTTCATCAAGGCGCTTTTGCTGATAGTCCGCATATAAAGAACTTCTAAGCACCGCTAATTTAGACAGCTTCTTCTTCGTTTCATAAATCTCATGGTCAAGTTCCCTTTCCTGCTGGCTGACACGCCCCTCTGTTTGGAGCGTCAATATCATCCCTTCCATGTCAACAGCCAATTCCAGCTGCTTATAGATCGCCGTATAAAGAAGGTCCCTCAACTCCGACTCCTCTATCCTCTTTTTCTTGCAATCATGCCTGCAAATGTCCTCATAGGTGGCACAAGTAAAGGAATATCCTGCTGTGCCCTCTGCCTTGGATATTTTTCGCCGCTTCATACTCCGCTTGCAATCACCACAAAAAACACGCCCTTTCAAGAGATTTGAGCCCTGTGGTACGATTTTATCTTTGCTGCACTGCCATCGTTCTTGTTTGATTTGCCTCACAGCTAGAAACGTTTCTTCATCAACCAGTGGTTCGTGGGTATTTTTGATTTCTACCCACTGCTCCTGCGGTATGTCTATGCCGCCTCCATTCCCCCATAAGTCCGATGTTGTTTTTCCCTGCACCATGTGTCCAAGATAAACTGGATTAGATAGAATTCGGCGAACGGTATTTTTATACCAATACCGCACCTCGGCATAGCGCTCACTTTTTAAGATACCTTTTGTGTAGCGATACTGACTTGGGGAAGATATCCCTGCTTCATTGAGCTTTTGTGCAATACAACTAACGCTCATACCGTCCTTAGCCCATTGAAACAGGTCCCGCACAATAGGGGCTATCTGCTCATCAATAAGCAACTTTCCCCCATCTCCCTTTAAATAACCGTAGGGTGCAATCCCGCCGGTAAACTCGCCTTTTCCTCTCTTGACGGCAAGTCCAGCTTTTATCTTTTGAGATATATCCCTGGCATACATGTCATGAATCAGGTTTTTCAGCGGAATACCATACTCTTCGTCCTGGACAGCCGGATGTAAGCTGTCGTAATTGTCATTTACGGAAATAAAGCGAACGTTCAAAAACGGTAATATTTTTTCCAAATAGGTGCCTGCTTCAATGTAGTTCCTTCCAAAACGGGATAAATCTTTGACCACAATACAGTTAATCTTGCCACACTTTATCGCCTCCATCATTTCTTTGAAGCCGGAACGCTGGAAGTTTGTACCGGTCTGATTAACATCTTTAAAGACAGATATAAGTTTCAAATCAGGTCTTTCCCCTATATAATGTTCTAACATCGCAATCTGATTGCCAATCGAATCGCTTTCCTTTTTTCGGTCATCTTCAAAAGATAGCCGCCCATAAATGCAGGTATCCCATATCTGTTCAGGCAGAATCTGGACCGGCATGGCTTTCGCTTTTCTGCTTATTCGCGCCATCTTACATCACCTCTTGTCTAGGGCCAAAGGCGGGTCAGCAATTAGTCCGTTGACGTTCTGAGCAGACAGGGAGGCTTGTTCATATTCATCGGGATACCAGAACTGGATTTCTACCCGGCTGCCCACATAGACATTAATTCGCTCAATCAAAGAAACCAGGACTTTTCGAGATAGCTCGGTGATATTTTGGTTTTGTTTGAAGGCTTCAAGCCAAACATGGTTTTCTCCCTTACCCATATCAATCAGAGGAATCTCCTCTTTCAGCCGCTGTGCAGCTTTCTCCGCTTCCGCACACCTTTTTTCATAAATATCCTTGAATTCCCTATATTCATCGGCATCGATTATTGCGCTTTTCCAATCCTCATAAAGGGATACTCTGAGAGCTTTATACTTTTCAAGCTCTTCTTTCTTCATCAGCAGTTGGGTGTTAATTTTGCGGATTTCTTCCTGCTTCATAGGAAGCTCTTCTATATAAAGAAGCATTCGTTCCATATTAAGGATCGATGCAATATGATTCTGTAGTGTTTGCAGAACTACTTTTTCCAATGCCTTTTCACTGATACAATGCGTCGTACAGCCTTTTCCTGCTTTATTCTTTGAACAACAATAATAGGCATACTTTTTACTGCCTGCGGGCACCGTCTTTCGTACCATGCTGCTTTTACAATCCGCACAGAAAATCAGGCCAGAAAACGGATAAACCCTTTCTTCGGCTGGAGGGATACGGGTATCCAGTGCAAGTACACGATTTACCGTATCAAACACTTCTTGCAAGATAATCGGCTCATGGGTGTTTTCCACCCGAATCCATTTATGCTCCGGCTTTATAAATCGTTGTTTAATCTTGTAGTTGGGTGTGCTTTCCTTTCCCTGCACAAGATGACCGGCATAGATGGGATTTTTCAAAATACGACCAATTGCTACGGCAGTCCATTTCGCCTTAGGATTGACCTGAAAGCTGGTAGTAAAATGAAGGCCTAACAACCGTTTATACTCCAAAGGGGATGGCTCGCTGATTTCATTCAGCCTGTCAGCAATTCCTTGCTGACTCAATCCATCTAGCTTCCAGGCGAAAATATCCCGTACAATCTTTGCCGCATAGGGATCGATGATGAGTTGATTTTTGTCTTCTTCTGATTTCAAATAACCATATACAGCAAAGGCGCCGATAAATTGACCTTTTTTACGTTTTACATCAAGCTGACTCCTAATTTTAACGGAAATATCCCTGCAATATGCATCGTTTACTAGGTTCTTGAACGGGATAATAAGCTCGTCGGCCTGTGTTCTTTCTTTTGCACTGTCATACCCATCGGTGATTGCAATAAAGCGTACATTTAAAAAAGGAAATATCCGCTCAATATAACGGCCTGCTTCAATATAGTTTCTGCCAAAACGGGACAAATCCTTGACAATGATACAGTTGATACGTTCCGCCTTTACATCCTCCATCATCAATTTGAAGGCGGGCCGACTGAAGTCAACACCACTAAATCCGTCATCAATTCGCTCGGAACAAAGACGGATTTCAGGCATAGCCTTTACAAAATTGCTTATTAAATCTCTTTGATTAGAAATGCTGTCGCTTTCTGTCTTATCGCCGTCTTCTTTAGATAGGCGCAGATAAGCCACCGCATTATACATTATTGTCGCCGCATTTGCTGGCATAAGGAGCCCTCCCTCAGGGAAAAATCAAGAAGCAAATCGAATCATATCATCCTTAAAAGATTTTCCATCCGCTCCTCCATGGTGACATCGGTATCCTTAAAACTGATTTTAACAACAACCTTTCCACACCTGAAACAATATGGATTACCTATTTGCCGGATAAAATCCACTATTCGCTCTTCTCTAGGCAGATTTGTGTTAATCTTTATATCATTAATATCCACCAACGAATCCGGGTTCACCGTTCGAATGTCTACTTGCCGTAAATCTTCTAAATTCATCTGTGTTACATCAAAATCTTCCATGATCTTCCTCCATTCATATAAATAAATTTCTTATATGAATATATGAAAACGGTCGATTGTCCTATTCAATGTACATCTTTTCCGCCTTTAACCAAGTAGGATCTCTCCCATTTGCAATTCATTTTATGGCAGATATAGATTGGGCCTTAAAATAATAATCCGAAAGCCCCAAGCGACATGTATGCTACAACATACTTATCGTTTCTGACTTTCGGATTAGAAGTGGCTGCAAGCTAGAAAATAACTATGATTTACTACATAATCTCAAATTATTTAGTAAGCGTTCATCTGTAGGGCTAAATTGCAATGCGGCTTCAGCATGAGTTTTTGCTTCGGCAAAAATTCCCATATAAAAAGCTGAAATGGCACAAATATCATCAGGTGTATAATCCCAAGAATACCCCATATTAACAAAAGTACTAGATTTCTCTGTAATTTTCAAGGCCTCTTTCGCAAGGAAGTATGCCATGGCCCAATCTTTCTGTAACATGCAAAGCCGCGCAAATTCAACAAATGGGTCCCGCATCTCAGGCTGCTCAGCAATAGCATTAAAATACCAACAATAAGCATCGGATATACGGCCTAACTGCTGAAAGCTTTTAGCGATCCAACGCACGGCTGCACACCGTTCATCTTTCCAGTTTGAAGAAGGCATTTGCAAGTATTCGTTTAATGTTGTAATACAGTTTTCCCATTGAGCAGCATACATATATTCTCTGCCCAAATAATATCTCATCCGATTATCTTTGCTGTCTTCTTTAACCGCCAGTTCCAAGAGAGGCAAGTATGAACTACGGGATTTACTGGCATCTGGATAGTGATTTAGCACCATTCCTTCAATAAAAATTTTCTCCAATGGTGCTTTGCCCACATACTCAACGTATTCATGGACCGGACACTTCCACCTGAATCCGGATCGTTCATGAACTTTAAAATAATGAAATTGGATATCAGGACTGCCATCTTCTTTTAAACTCCAATTATATATATATCTTCCTGTTCTGCTTACTGGACCCTTATTTTCACTCTTTTGCCAAGCAGATTCTAGTTTCACTCTCCAGCCAGGAATAAAGCGTTCATCTAAATCCGTACAAACGCATATATCAACATCATCTGGCACATGCGCAAGAGATAAATTTCGGGCCACGTCAAATCGCCATGGCGATATATTTTCTTCGAAAACCATGACTCCGTGAGACTTTAACCTCTCAACGGTCCCATCCGTTGACCCGGTATCCGTAACAACAATTAAGTCGGCTTCCTTCATGGATTCAACCCATGAATCTACAAATTTTTCCTCGTTTTTGCATATTGCATACACACAAATTTTTAATTTTTGCATAACTATACATCTTCCTTATCAAGCATCATAATCTTCTTTTCAATAAGCGCCAGATTATTCTTTAATCGCTCATCATGAGGGCTTAAGCTTAGTGCCTTAGCAGCATATCTTTTTGAATCTGCCAAAAGGCCGAGATGATAGGTGCTGATTGCACCTAAATCATACAAGCTGTATCCCCAGCTTTCAGGTTCTGTCAAATAGCTGCCGGTGCTATTAGTAATCGCTAAAGCTCTTTGAACCATGGCATAAACTAATGGCCAATTTTGTTGTTTATACCCCAAACGGGCTAACGCCAAATAGGGTTCGCGAATGTCTGGACACTCTGCAATGGAACGAAAAAGCCAAGAAATTGCTTCGGTCTCAACCTTTAATTCATCATAGCATCGTGCAATAAATCGCATGGACGCACTTCGCTCCTCCTTCCACGTTGCTGAAGGCAGCAAAAGATGCTTTTTTAAGGTTTCAATACTTTCTCTATATTTTTTATAGTACATATATTCTCTGCCCAGCCAAAAAGTTGCACGATCATTTGTCGGGTCCTCCTCAACAGAGAGTTCAAGTAATGGCAAGTATTGGCTTCTTGGCTTGGTATTGTCGGGATAATGATGCAAAATTAAACCTGGTACCCAAACAGATGCTTCTTTATCTAAACCGCTGTATTGTAAAATCTCGTGTACAGGATGAATCCATTTGAAACCATGCCGCCGATGAATTTTCTCCATGGGAAACTGCTTGTTTATGGAATTATCCTCATTGTGGCTCCAAACAAACATATATTTGGCTCTCGTGTGCTCCCTTTTCCAGGCATCTTCAAGCTTCTTTCGCCAACCACTTTCAAATACTTCATCGATATCATTCGAAACGCAAATATCGGCATCACTTGCAACCTTTTCCATGGCACGATTGCGGGCGACATCAAACCGCCAAGGCGCAATTTTTTCTTCATATACTTTTGCGCCACGGCTGCGAAGTTTTTCCACCGTATTATCCGTTGAGCCAGTATCTAAAACGATGACTTCATCTGCCTCTGAAACTGCATCCATCCACCTGTCCACAAAGTCTTCTTCATTTTTGCTTATCGCATAAACACTAATTTTATATTTATTCACCTCTACACCTACTTATATGCTAATCATAAAATATGGCGGGAGAGAATTTAACATGTAATTCTCTCCAACCAGATACACTAAAATAATTTACAGTGCAGCATCAGTATGATACATTTGCCTCCACAAGATATGCCCACATTGACGCTCTTGAGTTAGAACCAGAAATAAAAATACTTGCCTCATATTCGTTCCAGAGAAGCGTTGACGGATTTTGAATCCTAAACCAAATCCAAGTAATACTATTACTACTTCCATTCAGGTTTGGTGAAATGCTTATTGTCGAACTCAGGGTATAGTTATCTTGCGGAGTCGACGTTATAGTACTACTGTTTACGGATTGACGTCTTAAATCAATTAGAACAGGTGTACTAGCCGGAAGAATTGAGATGTTAAATGTTGTACCCGATACATACGCTACTCGGATGATCATACCATCAATTTCCATGTCAAGGGTACTTCCTGACGTATTGATGCTGCCACGGGCTGACTGTGTCGGCGTGATACCATTGGCCCCGGTTGGTCCGGTATCCCCGGTTGGGCCGGTATCTCCTGTCGGGCCGGTTGGGCCTTCTTCCCCTTGATCTCCTGTCGGCCCTTGAATACCTTGAATTCCCTGTATCCCTTGGGCTCCCGCCGGACCGGTATCTCCTGTTGGACCGGTGTCTCCTGTTGGGCCTTGATCTCCTGTCGGGCCGATGTCTCCGATTGGGCCTGTATCTCCCGTTGGACCGGTATCTCCTGTCGGGCCGATGTCTCCAATTGGGCCTGTATCTCCCGTTGGACCGGTATCTCCCGTCGGGCCGATATCTCCAATTGCTCCCTGATCTCCTGTTGGACCGGTATCTCCGGTCGGGCCGATGTCTCCGATTGGTCCTTGGTCTCCGGTTGGGCCTGTATCTCCCGTCGGGCCGATATCTCCGATTGCTCCCTGATCTCCCGTTGGGCCGGTATCTCCCGTTGGGCCTGTATCTCCCGTTGGACCTGTATCTCCTGTTGGACCCTGATCTCCCGTCGGGCCTGTCGGACCTGTTGGACCGGTTGGTCCCGTCGGGCCTGTCGGACCGGTTGGACCGGTCGGGCCTGTCGGACCGGTTGGACCGGTCGGGCCGGTTGGACCTGTCGGACCTGTTGGGCCGGTCGGGCCAGTTGGGCCGGTCGGGCCCGTTGGGCCGGTCGGGCCTATTGCACCGGTCGGGCCGGTCGGACCGGTATCTCCTGTCGGGCCTTGTGCACCTTGAATCCCCTGTGGGCCTTCCAGCCCTTGACATCCCTGAGGACCTTGTGGACCTTGCAACCCGGTTGGACCTGCTGGCCCTTCTGGACCAATTGGCCCCTGAATTCCTTGCGCACCCTGGGGACCTTCCGGCCCTTCCGGCCCTGGTAAACCTATGGGACCTATCGGACCGGTATCTCCTTTCGGACCCGGAATACCTTGAATTCCTTGGGGCCCCACTGGGCCGGTATTCCCTCTTGGGCCTCTTGGCCCTTGACAGCCAGGATCTCCTTGAGGCCCTACATCACCACGAACCCCTTTAGGACCTTGTGGCCCGATCGGACCTTGCTCACCACGTGGACCAGCAGGACCACGGCAACCAAAATCTCCTCTTTCACCTCGGTCACCTTTGGGACCCTTTGGACCTCTTGGACCTTCAGGACCGACTGGACCAATTGGTCCTTGAGGGCCAGCGTTGCCCACATCCCCCTTAGGGCCAGGACACCCCGGATTTCCCTTCGGACCTCTTAGACCTACCGGCCCCTGCGGTCCTGGAGGACAATTTTCATTATCTGAGCAGCAAGATTTCTCCTGATAGTCTTCAAAGTTATTGTGCATATCATTATTCCTCTCTTTTAATAAAACTGGGGGTTTTATTTGCTTTTTATGACAAACGTTGAGTTTCGTACAGATATTTAAAATCGCTTAATAGGATACATTGTCTTCAATTAAATAAGCTGATGCGGTAGTTCTCCGTTTTGTATCAGAAGAAAATAAATGGATCTCAAAGAGTGACCATAATAAAGTTACTGGATCCCTTTGCCTTAACCAAACCCGATGCATCTCACGGGATGATGAAAATATCAAACCATCGATACTTGTTGATGCCGAAAGGTTATATCCATTGTTAAAGGACGACTCTATCCCACTTGCATCCCAAAAACTAAGTCGCTTATAATCAACGGTCAGAGGTACGCTTGCAGGTGCTAATCTCATATCGACCGCATCCGCGCCATCGTATACTACACTTACGATAACATTGCCAATAGTCCCCTGCATACTGCTTCCTGAAGCCTCCAGGTTTCCATCAAGTATTAAATAGGGCTCTTGCCCACTTCTGCCAACAATACCTGCGCTTCCCGCACTGCCAGACCAACCGAGATACCCCTCTTCGCCAATTACTCCTTGAATACCTGTATCTCCCTCAATGCCTTGCAGCCCTTGAATTCCTGCGGGACCTTGTTCTCCTGTTGGGCCCGTATCTCCAGTTGGGCCTTGATCTCCCGTTGGACCAGTATCTCCTGTTGGACCCTGATCTCCGGTTGGACCTTGGTCTCCAGTTGGACCTGTATCTCCTGTTGGACCCTGATCTCCCGTTGGGCCCTGATCTCCAGTTGGACCAGTATCTCCGGTTGGGCCCTGATCTCCGGTTGGACCTTGGTCTCCGGTTGGACCTTGGTCTCCGGTTGGGCCTTGGATTCCGGTTGGGCCGTGGTCTCCCGTCGGACCCTGATCTCCGGTTGGACCTTGAATTCCGGTTGGACCTTGGTCTCCGGTTGGGCCTTGGTCTCCCGTTGGGCCCTGATCTCCCGTTGGACCCTGATCTCCAGTTGGACCAGTATCTCCCGTTGGACCTTGATCTCCAGTTGGGCCTGTATATCCTAAAGACCCCGTTGGGCCTGTATCTCCGGTTGGACCTGTATCTCCGGTTGGACCTTGATCTCCCGTTGGGCCTTGGATTCCGGTTGGGCCTTGAATTCCAGTTGGTCCAATAGAACCTAAAGGACCAATAGGGCCTGTAAAGCCAAGATATCCGAGAGGTCCGGTCTCTCCTATATCCCCTTGCTCGCCCTGTTGACCCTCTGGTCCTTGACATCCTTGAGAACCTTGAACACCAATTGGCCCTTCTGGGCCAGCGATACCTCGTGGTCCTAATAAGCCTACTTGCCCTTGCGACCCTCCAGGACCTAATAAACCGGTAGGACCAATACTGCCTCGTGGGCCTGCTGGACCATTATCCCCTTGGGGCCCGGTTATACCTGCGATACCTTGCGGCCCAGCAGCACCATTATTCCCTCTCGGACCAGTTGGGCCTTCATATCCCGGCTCACCTATTGGTCCTACATCCCCTCGAACACCAGAATCACCAGTTAGCCCCCTTTGGCCCTGAAGACCTCTTGGTCCTTGTGGCCCTGGATAACCACGATCCCCGCGTTCACCTTTTTCGCCTTGATCTCCAGCCTCGCCCCGAGGGCCTTCGTCGCCCATAGTTCCCGCAGCTCCTGCTGGGCCAATGCACCCCGAATCGCCTTTTGCTCCAGGGCAGCCTGAATCCCCTTGCGGCCCTTGCGGTCCGGTTGCTCCAGGTCGACCTGGCTCACAAATTTCACAATCAGGGAGTGGTGCTTGCTCGAAACAACCGCAGCCACAACAAATCATACTATCTTCTGATTTCAAAGTTTTTGTAGGACTTTCTTTGTAGTCTTTATAGTTATTGTGCATACATATATTCCCTTCCTTTAATAATGCTTTTTAAAGTGCTTCCCAAGTGCAGTATATGATTCAAAAGCAATCAATGTACACCATTGCACTAAAATTTGCACATTGACGTTCTTTAATTCATAGCCTAATGTAGAACAATTAGTAGAAAAATTTCGATAGCATATTATGAAGGGAGAAGGAAATTGAGTATATATAATCCGAATAAAAGCCTTATCGCCAATAACGCACATAACAATAGCCGAAGTAATATGAATGCAAATTACGAGATATTTAATCCCCAATCAAGGCTCCAACCTTGTTGTGGCAATACACCAATTAGCGGCTGTGAATATTCCAACTGTGGAAATCCAACTTGCTGGCCAACTGGATGTCAATGTCTCCAAGGTCCACAAGGCGAACCTGGTCCCATGGGGTGTCCTGGACCACAAGGCGATCCTGGTCCCATGGGATGTCCCGGCCCAATAGGCCCTGCAGGTCCTACCGGAGCAACTGGCCCAACTGGAGCAACTGGTCCTATTGGCGAAATCGGTCCTGCTGGAAAACCCGGCGCTGCTGGCGAAATCGGTCCTGCTGGAAAACCCGGTGCTGCTGGTGACATCGGTCCTACCGGAGCAACTGGCCCTACTGGCGAAATCGGACCTACCGGAGCAACTGGCCCTGTCGGTGAAATCGGTCCTGCTGGAAAACCCGGTGCTGCTGGCGAAATCGGACCTACCGGAGCAACTGGCCCTGCCGGCGAAATCGGTCCTGCCGGAAAACCTGGTCCTACTGGTGACGTCGGTCCTGCTGGAAAACCTGGTGCTGCTGGCGAAATCGGACCTACCGGAGCAACTGGTCCTGCTGGCGAAATCGGTCCCGCTGGAAAACCCGGTGCTGCTGGTGACATCGGTCCTACCGGAGCAACTGGCCCTGCTGGCGAAATCGGTCCTGCCGGAAAACCTGGTGCTACTGGCGAAATTGGTCCTGCTGGGAAGCCTGGTGCTACTGGCGAAATCGGTCCTACCGGAGCAACTGGCCCACGAGGCTGCCAAGGGGCACAAGGAGCAAAAGGCGACGCTGGTCCTCGAGGAGATATTGGACCACAGGGAGATCCGGGATGCCAAGGACCAAGAGGCCCAAAAGGAAACCCTGGATGCCAAGGGCCGCCAGGACCACGAGGTCCTTTAGGACCAAAAGGCGATCCTGGTCCGATAGGTTGCCGTGGACCACAAGGTGAGCAAGGCTACCCCGGAGAAATAGGTCCCGAAGGATCAGCCGGTCCAATTGGACCCGAAGGGCCTATAGGTCCCGTTGGGCCGATGGGAATAAGAGGTGAAAAGGGCTGTCAGGGATTAGAAGGTCCACAAGGTGAACGGGGATATCAAGGTCCTACTGGACCAACCGGTCCGACCGGTCCCAATATAGCATTAGCAGGCGCACAATATTCTTGGGATTTTCCCCCTGAGCAGACGGAGCGCATTATTAATCATGGCAGCATATTAAAGTTTAACAACGTGAAAACTACTGGAGATCCTGTAATTACTTATGATTTAGTAAATGGAATTTTTTCAATTAATAAGATTGGCAAGTACATGATAATGCTAAAAATCTGTGTCTCACAATCCCAAGAAAACTACTACTCGGCCTTGGAATATGTCTTAAACAGCGAATCTTTTACAAAAAATGAGATTTTCTTGGATAATTCAAGACCTGTAATTTACAATTTCACTGATATAATTAACGTTACAAGTGAATTTTCCGAATTCAAAATCATCAATAGTGGTGATTCCTTTTTATTGAATGACAAAATGTTTAATGTTTCTACAGTAACTTTTTGGGGAATTATATAAAAATCTCAAAATTAGCCAAAGTATAGTCAAAGCGCAAGCAAGACTTTTAGCTTCTGCTTTTATATGTTCAGTAATACAACCAGCATTTTAAACGCCTGCCTCCCTACTGATACATGGCTTTTCAATCAAATATTAATAGCTTTGTAACTCTGGTAAGAACAGATTTGTTCAAAATAAAATACGCTTTTTCGCAGTTAGAAATAAATAATTTTTTATAGAAAGGGGATCGAATTTCTGCGTTTGTGCAAGACCCTTCCAACTAAAAAGTTTTGGTGGTTCCGAAACGCCTATAAATTTAGAAGAATTAAAGTTCAAAGCCATTTTCGGGGAATGTCTCCCCTTGAAGCTGGCTTTAATTTCAATAGATTTTTTTGGAAATAAAAATTTGAAATCGTTAAAAAGGTTTAACGATTACGTTTTTTAAGTGGACGAGACCTCCCGACAGATTGATAAAAAAGAAAGCATTTACTTAGTCTAATTATAACAGAGGCTCCCTGAGCTCCCGCCGGACCTGGCACACCTTGCGGACCCGCTTCACCTGGCACACCCGGCGCCCCTTGTGCACCGGCTGGACCCGCTGGACCTTGAGCTCCCGCCGGACCTGGATCTCCTTGTGGACCGGCTTCTCCTGGCTCGCCCGCTTCTCCTGGGATTCCCTGTGCACCGGCTGGACCCGCTGGACCCTGTAATCCTGCTGGACCCGCTTCACCTTGTGGGCCGGTTGGACCTAGCGCTCCTGGGTCTCCTTGTGCACCGGCTGGACCCGCCGGGCCTTGTAATCCTGCTGGACCCGCTTCACCTTGTGGACCTGCTGGGCCTAGCGCTCCTGGATCTCCTTGTGCACCGGCTGGACCCGCCGGACCTTGTAATCCTGCTGGACCCGCTTCACCTTGTGGACCTGCTGGGCCTAACTCGCCCGGATCGCCTTGCGCACCGGCTGGGCCGGCTGGCCCCTGAGCTCCCGCTGGACCTGGGCTTCCTTGTGGGCCATCTGCTCCCGGTACCCCCGGGTCTCCCTGTGGTCCCGCTGGGCCCGGAGCTCCTGCCGGACCTGGATTTCCTTGAGGGCCAGCTTCACCCGGCACCCCCGGTTGTCCCTGAGCTCCTGCTGGACCCGCTGGACCTTGAGCTCCTGCTGGACCCGGCTGCCCCTGTACCCCCTGAGGACCCATAGGACCTGCTGGTCCCGGAGGACCGGGAGGCCCTGGCTGCCCTGTACCACAGCAACAATTGCTCATTTGTGCTTCTCCATCTCCGCAATATTTATA
This sequence comes from Aminipila butyrica, assembly GCF_010669305.1. Taxonomy (NCBI): domain Bacteria; kingdom Bacillati; phylum Bacillota; class Clostridia; order Peptostreptococcales; family Anaerovoracaceae; genus Aminipila; species Aminipila butyrica. The sequence goes on from NZ_CP048649.1 coordinate 2,070,483, forward strand.
ATAACGCGATCGATTATCTGGATAATATATGCCCAATTAATTGCTCCTCCTTTCCTATAAAAGCAAGCTTATAGCTAGCAAAACGACTCTAGCATTTAAAACACTTTACAACATTTCTTGTCATTCTGCTTACTAATCCAGTATACGAAAAAATTTGCATTCTGGTGCACGAAATATAAAGGTGAACTCATAGGAACTCTTGAATCATCAACCGAAATCAAGATAAAAAGAAATTAGCACTGCACAAAAAAACCCGAAGTCCTTTATATATTAAAGAACTTCGGATTTTCATTATGGTGCGCGATGAGGGACTTGAACCCCCACGGTCGCCCGCTAGAACCTAAATCTAGTGCGTCTGCCAATTCCGCCAATCGCGCATATAGACAAAATGATTTCTATACCCTTGCAGCATAGAAATCATTTCTCTTTTTTGGTGACTCCACCGGGAATCGAACCCGGGTTACCGCCGTGAAAGGGCGGTGTCTTGACCGCTTGACCATGGAGCCATTTTAAACCGGCGACGTCCTACTTTCCCAGGCAGCTGCCCGCCAAGTATCATCGGCGCTAAGGAGCTTAACTACTGTGTTCGAGATGGGAACAGGTGGAGCCTCCTCGCTATTGTCACCGGATTCTAGCTTGTCATTTTTTCACCAGCCTTTGTTGCTGCTCGCTCATGCGGTGCTCATGTACTCTAGTACACTCTGCTCCTCTTCGCTCTCGCGCCTCGGCTATTAAAAAACTTCCTTCGCTACTGTGTTTTGTTGAGAGCGTACTCTCAAAACTGAATAATATACATTGTCTATCAGATTTTTTCCTTGAAACCATTTTGGTCAAGCGCTCGACCTATTAGTATCGGTCAGCTCCATGCATTACTGCACTTCCACCTCCGACCTATCAACGTGATAGTCTCTCACGGGTCTTACCATTTCTGGAGGAAATCTTTTCTTGTGGGGGGCTTCGCACTTAGATGCTTTCAGCGCTTATCCCTTCCATACGTAGCTACCCAGCTATGCCTTTGGCAAGACAACTGGTGCACCAGAGGTATGTCCATCCCGGTCCTCTCGTACTAAGGACAGCTCCACTCAAATTTCTTACGCCCACAGCGGATAGGGACCGAACTGTCTCACGACGTTCTGAACCCAGCTCGCGTACCTCTTTAATGGGCGAACAGCCCAACCCTTGGGACCTACTTCAGCCCCAGGATGAGACGAGCCGACATCGAGGTGCCAAACACCGCCGTCGATGTGGACTCTTGGGCGGTATCAGCCTGTTATCCCCAGGGTAGCTTTTATCCGTTGAGCGATGGCCCTTCCACTCGGTACCACCGGATCACTAAGCCCGACTTTCGTCCCTGCTCGACTTGTTGGTCTCGCAGTCAAGCTCCCTTCTGCCTTTACACTCTTCGCGCGATTTCCGTCCGCGCTGAGGGAACCTTTGGGCGCCTCCGTTACTCTTTAGGAGGCGACCGCCCCAGTCAAACTGCCCGCCTGACACTGTCCCAGTACCGGTTCACGGTACATGGTTAGAACTTCAACGTTACAAGAGTGGTATCCCAACGGTGGCTCCGCTAAAACTGGCGTCCTAGCTTCGTAGCCTCCCACCTATCCTGTACATGCAACGCCGAAATCCAATATCAAGCTGCAGTAAAGCTCCATGGGGTCTTTCCGTCCTGCTGCGGGTAACCGGCATCTTTACCGGTACTACAATTTCACCGAGTCTATTGTTGAGACAGTGCCCAGATCGTTACGCCTTTCGTGCGGGTCGGAACTTACCCGACAAGGAATTTCGCTACCTTAGGACCGTTATAGTTACGGCCGCCGTTTACTGGGGCTTAAGTTCATGCCTTCGGTTACCCTAAGCAGTCCCCTTAACCTTCCAGCACCGGGCAGGCGTCAGCCCCTATACTTCAGCTTTCGCTTTTGCAGAGACCTGTGTTTTTGGTAAACAGTCGCCTGGGCCTTTTCACTGCGGCCTGCTTTCGCAGGCACCCCTTCTCCCGAAGTTACGGGGTTATTTTGCCGAGTTCCTTAACAATAGTTCTCTCGCTCACCTTAGGATTCTCTCCTCATCTACCTGTGTCGGTTTACGGTACGGGCACCTACATTCTCGCTAGCGGCTTTTCTTGACAGTGTGAAATCAGCTGCTTCGGTACTATATTTTCCCTCCCCATCACGCCTCAGAATTGAACAAGCGGATTTGCCTACCTGTTCTCCCTTGACGCTTAGACGCACTCTACCAACGGTGCGCTCAGCTTATCCTTCTGTGTCCCCACTTCGCTCAAACGAATTTCGGTGGTACTGGAATCTCAACCAGTTGTCCATCGCCTACAGCGTTCGCTCTCGGCTTAGGCCCCGACTAACCCTGAGTGGACGAACCTTCCTCAGGAAACCTTAGATTTTCGGTGGACAGGATTCTCACCTGCCTTACGCTACTCATGCCAACATTCTCTCTCGTATGCAGTCCACCAAGCCTTCCGGCTTCGCTTCTGCCCGCATACGATGCTCCTCTACCAATTATCTTACGATAATTCCAAAGCTTCGGTAGTAAGTTTTAGCCCCGTTTATCTTCGGCGCAGAGCCACTCGACTAGTGAGCTATTACGCACTCTTTAAATGAGTGGCTGCTTCTAAGCCAACATCCTAGCTGTTTATGCAGCTCCACATCCTTTTCCACTTAACTTACATTTTGGGACCTTAGCTGTTGGTCTGGGCTGTTTCCCTTTCGACTATGAAACTTATCTCACATAGTCTGACTCCCAAGTTTAATACTTCGGCATTCGGAGTTTGATAGTTTTCGGTAACCGGTGAAGGCCCCTAGAACATTCAGTGCTCTACCTCCGAGTATCATTTTCCTTGAGGCTAGCCCTAAAGCTATTTCGAGGAGAACCAGCTATATCCGGGTTCGATTGGAATTTCACCGCTATCCACACGTCATCCCAGCCTTTTTCAACAGACATGAGTTCGGTCCTCCACGAGATTTTACTCTCGCTTCAACCTGCACATGGATAGGTCACCCGGTTTCGGGTCTACAGCATGCAACTAACCGCCCTATTCAGACTCGCTTTCGCTACGGCTCCAGTGCTCCAGCACCTTAACCTTGCTACATACCATAACTCGTTGGCCCGTTCTACAAAAAGTACAAGGTCACTTGCGCTCCCTTTGCTTGTAAGCATAAGGTTTCAGGTTCTATTTCACTCCCCTCCCGGGGTTCTTTTCACCTTTCCCTCACGGTACTGTTCACTATCGGTCACTAGGTAGTATTTAGGCTTGGGGGGTGGGCCCCCCGGCTTCCCACCGGGTTTCACGTGTCCGGTGGTACTCTGGATTCACTCTGCATCTTGTGCATTTCGTCTACGGGACTTTTACCCTCTTCGGTTTGCCTTTCCAGACAACTTTGACTATACACGCCATACGTGATGAGTGTCCACAACCCCAGTGCAAGCACTGGTTTGGCCTCTTTCCCTTTCGCTCGCCGCTACTTAGGAAATCGATGTTTCTTTCTCTTCCTCCGGGTACTTAGATGTTTCAGTTCCCCGGGTTACCTTCTCTATGACTATTTTATTCATCATAGGATACCTACGCATTACCATAGGTGGGTTCCCCCATTCGGACATCTGCGGGTTGACGGATGTTTGCTCCTCACCGCAGCTTTTCGCAGCTTGCCACGTCCTTCGTCGGCTCCTAGTGCCAAGGCATTCACCTTATGCTCTTATTTGCTTGACCAGCAATTTACCTGCTTAGCGTTAAACAGGATTTAGTTTGTTAAGAAACTTCGTCATTCACACTTGTGTAAAGACTTGCATTTCTTCTGGTTTCTCGGTTGAAATCGTAGTTTCCCCTTAACAATTCTAAAAAGACTTGTCTTAGTTTAACTGTTCTTTTGTTATCTTTCGATAACCTCGATTTCGTATCTATTTTTGTGTGTTATTAACACTTCTGATATTTATTTGCATATTATTCAGTTTTCAAAGTACGTTTAGAACTTTTTAAAGTTCTGGTGGGCTTGGGAGGACTCGAACCTCCGACCTCACGCTTATCAGGCGTGCGCTCTAACCACCTGAGCTACAAGCCCATGAAAAAAACTCATAGTGTAAAAGTTAGTCTCCTTAGAAAGGAGGTGATCCAGCCGCACCTTCCGATACGGCTACCTTGTTACGACTTCACCCTAGTCATTGATTTTGCCTTAGGCAGCCTATTTACTGGCCGACTTTGGGCACCCCCAACTTCCATGGTGTGACGGGCGGTGTGTACAAGACCCGGGAACGCATTCACCGCAGCATTCTGATCTGCGATTACTAGCAACTCCAACTTCATGTAGGCGAGTTGCAGCCTACAATCCGAACTGGGACTGGTTTTGGAGATTTGCTCCACCTCACGGTCTTGCGTCTCTCTGTACCAGCCATTGTAGCACGTGTGTAGCCCAGAACATAAGGGGCATGATGATTTGACGTCATCCCCACCTTCCTCCGTGTTATCCACGGCAGTCTCAATAGAGTGCCCATCTTACTGCTGGCAACTATTGACAAGGGTTGCGCTCGTTGCGGGACTTAACCCAACATCTCACGACACGAGCTGACGACAACCATGCACCACCTGTCTCCTCTGTCCCGAAGGAAGATCCCGGTTAAGGGACTGTCAGAGGGATGTCAAGTCCTGGTAAGGTTCTTCGCGTTGCTTCGAATTAAACCACATGCTCCGCTGCTTGTGCGGGTCCCCGTCAATTCCTTTGAGTTTCACACTTGCGTGCGTACTCCCCAGGCGGAGCACTTAATGCGTTAACTGCGGCACCGAAGTCTTGCGACCCCGACACCTAGTGCTCATCGTTTACGGCGTGGACTACCAGGGTATCTAATCCTGTTTGCTCCCCACGCTTTCGTGCCTCAGTGTCAGTTACAGTCCAGAAAGCCGCCTTCGCCACTGGTGTTCCTCCTAATATCTACGCATTTCACCGCTACACTAGGAATTCCGCTTTCCTCTCCTGCACTCAAGTCTCACAGTTCGCAGGGCTTACAATGGTTAAGCCACTGCCTTTCACCCCACGCTTACAAGACCACCTACGCACTCTTTACGCCCAATAATTCCGGATAACGCTCGCCCCCTACGTATTACCGCGGCTGCTGGCACGTAGTTAGCCGGGGCTTCCTCCTTGGGTACCGTCATTTGTTTCTTCCCCAAGGACAGAGCTTTACGACCCAAAGGCCTTCTTCGCTCACGCGGCGTTGCTGCATCAGGCTTTCGCCCATTGTGCAATATTCCCCACTGCTGCCTCCCGTAGGAGTTTGGACCGTGTCTCAGTTCCAATGTGGCCGATTACCCTCTCAGGTCGGCTACTGATCGTTGCCTTGGTAGGCCGTTACCCTACCAACTAGCTAATCAGACGCAGGCCCATCTCATGCCGATAAATCTTTGACAAGAAAAACATGTGTTTCTCTTGCATCATGAGGTTTTAATCCCGGTTTCCCGAGGCTATCCCTCTGCATGAGGCAGGTTGCCTACGCGTTACTCACCCGTCCGCCGCTTTCCATTTACGCACTCTTCCGAAGATTTGTTTGTAAATTTCTCGCTCGACTTGCATGTGTTAGGCACGCCGCCAGCGTTCATCCTGAGCCAGGATCAAACTCTTTGTAAATGGTATTTAACTCAGATTGCTCTGATTCAAATCAAGTTTGTCTTTCGACTCAAGCTAAACACATTTGCGTTTGCTTGTTCTATTCTTCACGTTTCCGTAAATCCTAGAATTATTGTTTTTAAGAAATTGTACGTTGACTTCCAAAACAAGTTTGGTTATCTTACCAATCATGCTGATTGATTGTACTTAGTTTGGAGAATAACTTAATATTCTCTTGACTAATTCTTTTACACTATGAAGTTTTCAAGGTTCATGTCCCGCATTAACGGAACTTTTCAAGTATACCATCTCTTTACAAAACTGTCAACAACTTTTTTCAAGTTTTTCTCAGAAGAACTGAGGTAGCTGGCAGCCCGTTTCACGAGACAGCTTTAATAGATTACCAAAATTTGATGCCTATGTCAACTGCTTTTTTTAATTTTTTTAAGGTTGTACCGTTCACAAAGTATAATCAGTTGTTTTTTGGTCCAGAATAACCATATCTGCGAAATAAAGACCAAAAGCAATAGATATTCAGGAGGTGCTTTCATTGGCGATTATCTTAATAAGAACAATGGTTTTATACTTAATGGTGCTCTTTTCAATCCGCATCATGGGAAAATCAGAGCTTTCCAAGCTCTCTCCTTTTCAATTAGTGGTACTCTTCATGATTGCCGAACTGGCTGCGTTGCCGATTGAGGATACCAATCTTTCACTGATTAACGGAACTACAGCCATCTTTACCCTGCTTTTCCTGCAAGTGAGCATCTCACTTTTATCCCTGAAATGGGAATGGTTTAAAAACTTCATTAGCGGCAAACCCAGTATATTAATAGAAGATGGTATCATCAATGAAGGAGAATTAAAAAAGCTGCGCATTAATATAAACGACTTAACAGAGCAATTGCGCCTAAAAAATTCTCCCTCTCTAGCGGATGTAGCTTATGCCGTTATTGAATCAAATGGCGACTTGTCCGTTATTCCTAAGCCGGACAAAAAACCTTTGACGCCCAGTGATATGGGAATCGTCAAACCAAAGGAAATATTGCCCTTAGTGCTTATCTGTGACGGCTGCTTATATAAAAGTAACTTACTCAAAATAGGCTGGGATGAGGAATATTTAAAATCTGCTCTGCTTGCGATGAAAATTTTATCCTATAAAGAGGTGCTGATGGCTTTTTGTGATGAAAAGAAAGAGCTCCATGTGTATCAGTCATCAAAAGATGGAAAGATTTCTGTGGAGGTGGTTGGATGAGGTCTTTTCTTATTTCCTTAGGCTGCCTTTTAGTCCTGGCTGGTTCTTGGCTGGTTTATACGAATTATTCCGACGAGAAGATCCACGAATTCAATGATAGAATTGAGACCGTTATTATAGAAGAAGTGAAAAGTGACCGCTGGCAGCAAGCAGAAGAACATCTTGACAAGTTAGAGGATGATTGGCATCAGTACAAAAAAGTTGCTTGCTTGTTTTTTAGTACTAACGAACTCAACGACATTGACTATTCTTTTGCGAAGAGCAAATATTATATCAAAGCAGAAGATCTTTCTAATTCCTCTGGGGAGCTGTCCTACTTAAAAGAACAGATGAGGTTTCTCCATGCCAATCAAGAAATCACCATAGCCAATCTTTTTTGACCTATACTTGGGATTCCATTCACAAAATAGAGACCAATTCTACCGTCTGTATCTCTGATAAAATATGCGTTGCATAATGTCTGCAACTATGTTATATTGTCTTAAAAAGTAGAGTAAATATTGTGCGTCAAGTGTCATAAGATGGGATGTTGCTTATGAACGAAAAAACAACGGGCCAATGGTCCGTTGATTTGCGGTACAGTATTGCGTCCGCTACTACATAAAGAGACTCTTACTCTTTTCTCTTGATGTAGTTCACTACTTAAATTTCATAGAGAAAGGAGTTTTTTATATGCGAAAGGACTCAAGGATCAGACAAATCGTCCTCATGGGCCTGTTTATTGCGCTGGAAGTGATTTTAACTCGCTTCTGCTCCATAAACACCCCAATCGTGCGAATCGGTTTCGGATTTCTTCCTGTAGCCATGCTCGGGATTCTTTTCGGCCCTCTCTGGGCGGGAATATGCTATGCCTTAGGTGATTTCATTGGCATGATGCTCTTCCCCTCCGGCACGTACTTTCCGGGCTTCACCCTGACAGCGTTTCTCACAGGTCTCACCTACGGCCTGTTGCTGCACAAAAAGAATATTACATATCCACGAGCTTTTCTGGCAGCAGTTGCCGTGTGTTGTCTCTGGAACTTATGCCTAGATACCTACTGGCTGTACTTAATGACCGGAAAAGGTATCATGGTCCTGCTTCCAGCCAGATTGATTAAAGTGGCTATTGCCATACCGATTCAAACGCTTTTAGTTCCGTTAATATGGAACAAATATTTAAAAAATATCATCTATTGAATAATCTCATACATGGTGGCAGCATCTTCTTTTTTACAGGATTCTGATAACACCAACACCCTAGCTTTTATAGAACTGTTGCCAAATTGGATATGAATAATGTCACCAGGCTTGACTTCACTGCCGGCCTTTGCGACTTTATCATTGATTGTGATCCGTTCCTGGTCACAAGCTTCTTTGGCAATGGTTCTTCTTTTTATCAATCGGGAATTTTTCAAAAACTTATCAATTCTCATGTATTTTTCTAACCTCCATTTTATCTCTTATCTATGTTTATAGTATATCATACAACTTCTGCAAACAAGAAAAACTTATTTTTATTAGCTAGCAGTCGCCCTGTTCCGTGCCCAAACACGTTATTCATTCACAAAGCGGATTAACTCTTCATTGAATTTATCCTTCTGGTCGTAGAAGGCTCCGTGCCCGCTATAATAAAATGGTATAAAGGTGGAATCTTTAATCATCTTATTTTGTATTTGGCCAAGCTGAACGGGAACGACCTTATCGTGCACGCCGTGAATAATTAAGGTCGGTACTTTTATTGCCTCTAAATCCGCAAAGAGGACTTCATTAATCCAAGTGTTAGCAATAGCTGCCGTGGCCCATCCAGCAGCTTTTAGACCCAGCTGAAAAAACCAGTCGGCAAACGGCTGTGTAATATGTTGGAAGAAAAAAATGTTGCCAAAATCATTGAGCATATTAGGCCGATCATTATAGGTTCCTTGAATGATTTGATCAATCGTTGATTTATCTACTCCGTAAGGGAAATCAGGGCGCTTAATCAGGCTAGGAGCTGCTGCTGCAAAAAGAGCAAGCTTGGATACTCCGTGCCCTTTATGCCGGGCCATATAACGTATAGCAATTGCTCCGCCGGTAGAATGACCCGCTAATGTAATCTGCTCCAATCCTAGGGCATCAATCACCGCTCGGATATCATCAGCTAACGTATCATAATCATATCCCGTCCAAGGTTTATCTGAATTGCCAAATCCCCTTGTATCCACCCCTATACATCTAAATCCACTCTTTGGCAGCTGATCAAACTGATATTCAAACAAATTATGATCTCCAGGCCAGCCATGTATAAACAAAATAACCTGTTCTCCTGTTGGGTTAAGATCCTCTACATAAATCTTCACATTTTTTCCGGCATCAACATAATATCCCACTGAAAACCTCCTTTAGGCAAGCTGTATAGGCTTTTAATTATTCACTTAAAATACTATGTTGGAATACCTCTTTTTAATACTAAATCCCTTGTCAAAATAAAAGCATATTCTCTTTTTTATTTACAGAATCCAGGAATTATATCACAAGCATCTATCTAATAGTCGTATATGCTATTTATTGCATAAAAAAAGGTAACCGTACGGCTACCTTTTCTTGGTATATATAAGCTTATTTGTTTACAGCGTCTTTCAGTGCCTTGCCAGCTTTAAATACAGGAGCTTTTGCTGCAGCGATTTCAATAGTTTCTCCAGGCTTTCTAGGATTTCTTCCCTGTCTAGCCTTTCTCTGACGAGTCTCAAAAGTACCGAATCCAATCAACTGTACTTTTTCATCCTTTACTAATGCTTCTTCAACACTTGCAACAAATGCGTTTACTGCTGTTTCAGCATCCTTCTTTGTAAAACCTGTTTTTTCTGCTACGCTAGCAACTAACTCAGCTTTGTTCATGAATAAAAACCTCCTTAAATATAAAACGTGACTAAAGCAACTTGAAATTAATCAGCATTAAGCTTTCTTTTCCAACATCTTTGCCATATCCCACAGCTTGTCCATCTCTGCTAAAGACATGTCCTCCAGTGAAACGTTACGAGCCTTGGCCGTATCTTCAATAAAGCTAAATCTCTTAATAAACTTATTGGAAGTTCGATTTAACGCATCTTCCGGGTCCACTTTGAGAAATCGAGCAACATTGACAACGGAAAATAGTAAATCACCTAGCTCCTCTGTCATGCTGTCTTTATCGTTCCTGATATAACCCTCCATAAGTTCTTCAGTCTCTTCTTTGACCTTATGAAAAGCACTTTCTACTTCGTCCCAGTCAAATCCGACTTCCGCAGCTTTGGCCTGAACTTTATAACTTCGCATCAAAGCAGGTAATGCTCTAGGAACATTTTGAAGCCTTGATTTGCAGTCTGTAGAGCCCTTCTCATTTCTTTTCACATTTTCCCATTTTTCAAGGACTTTGTCAATACTTTTAATGCTTTCTTTTAAAAAAACATGCGGATGCCGGCGAAGCATTTTCTCACATTCCCGATTAATGACTCCTGTTAAGTCAAAATGGCTGTTTTCTTCAGCCAAACTGCTGTGAAATACCACCTGGAGAAGCACATCGCCCAGCTCCTCCTCCAAATTGTCCACATCGCCGTTATTGATGGCTTCTACCGCTTCGTAGGCCTCCTCAATCATGCAGGTCCGCAGGCTTTCATGAGTTTGCTCCCGATCCCACGGACACTCCTTTCTGAGAATTTTGATGATTTCCATCAAACGAGCTATAGAATCCTCCGCAGTGGCCGCCGTGCCGTATAAATGCTTGTATTCTTCCAATATTACTTGATTCTGCTCCATCTTCGTCTCCAATTACATCTATTTTCTAAACTTATCCATCAGTTTTAACAAAGCTCGGCCCTTAGGCAGGTTAACGATTTCTTCCCGCCGAATAGACCTGGTAACGAAGAGCAGGATGCAGTACACGGCTCCTGCTATGCTCACAGCCAATAAAGTGGCCAAAGCATTACCTAACACGCCCAAACAGACCCGGTGCACCAGCACCGCCGCCCCTGCCATCACCAAGGTAGACACGATTGGCTTCACATAAGTCAGCATAAGGTCAAATCGAGCCCCTGTATACTTTTTCACCGCAGCGACGTTCAAAGTGGCTGCAATCATGTAGGCCGCCACAGTACCGATGGCTGCGCCCTTTACATTGATAGACTCCACACCAGTCAAGGTGTAGGTGATGACTACTTTAGCCAGCGCACCAATAAAGAGGTTGCGTACCGGAATCATCTGCTTCCCCACTCCTTGCAGCACGCCGGTCAGCGTCTGCACCGTGGACAGGAAGATAACGCCAAAAGCCATGATAAACAGACAAGGTGCCGCGCTTAAAGCACTTTCCCGCTGCATGGGATACAACAGCAACATTATGGGTTCAGATAAGGCCATTAAGCCAAGGGCGCAGGGCAAACCGATGATAATAGCCATTCGCAGGCCCGTTTGCACATTCTCCCGTAGAAAGTGCATATCTTTCTGTTTGTAGGCCGCGGCCACTGCTGGCACCAAACTCATGGCTACTGCCTGAGTGAGCACTTGTGGGAAATTAATCAGCGGACCTGCCATGCCTGTCAGCTGACCATACATGCCATTGGCCTGAGCATAAGTCCAGCCCGTCTCCTGCAAGCGGCGCATAACGATACTTACATCAATGGCATTCATAATAGGCATGATAGCTGCACCGATGGTCACCGGGATGGCGATGATAAAAATCTTCGCTAAGATGCTGCTGCTCTTTTCTGTACTGCGTCTTTTAGTCCGCTGGATATTGTGTTCTAAGGACCCTCTCATGTACAAATAAATGAACACCACGGTTACTACTCCGCCGATGGCTCCCGCCGTAGCCCCAAAAGAGGCTCCTGCTGCCGCATGCTGCTTGCCATAGCTAATTAGGTAATACGCCAGAAATAACCCCACACCTACTCGACAAAACTGCTCGGTCACCTGAGAAACGGCCGTAGGCTTCATGTTCTGCATGCCTTGAAAGTACCCTCTGTATGCTGCCTGCATCGGCACAAACAACAGGGCCGGTGCGATGGCCATCATGGCCATTCTTGCTCCTGGATTGCCCATGAAGCCCACCAGCTGTTCTGCGCCAAAAAAGCAGATCGCTGCCGAAAAGATACCAATGCAGAACAGTAGGATAAAGGAGACGCGAAAGACCTTGTGGGCCTCGTAATAATCGTCTACAGCGATGCGTTCCGACACCATTCTGGATATGGCGATAGGAATGCCCGCCGTGGCCAAAGTCAAGAAGAGCACATATATAGGATAAGCTGTCTGATAATAGCCCATGCCCTCTTCTCCAATTAAGTTTGCCAAAGGAATTCTAAAGAATGCTCCCAAGACTTTTATTATTATGCCCGCAATTCCCAGAATTACGGCACCTTGAACAAAGGATTTTTTTGCCATCTTCTAAACTCCTTTTACAGCTGGCTCAAAATCTTTGCCGCCGCTTTATTTGTTTCAAATATTGTTTTCTCTATATCAATTGTCTTGTACTGTCCATCTTGATAGAGGACTTTGCCGTCTACCATGGTCATGACAATATCTCCGCCACAAGCAGAATAGACCAGATTGTTGGCCATATCATGGATTGGTGCAAAGTTTGGCCGCATGATGTCCAGCATAATTAAATCAGCCTTACAGCCTACTGCCAGCAAGCCGCAGTCTTCCCGTCCCTGAGACAAAGCTCCTGCTCTGGTCGCCGCATGGAGAGTCTGCACCGGTGTTACCGCCGTTGGGTCCTGATACTTTTCCTTAGCAGAAATCGCAAACACTTTCATCTCTTCTAAGAAGTTTAAGCTGTTATTACTAGCCACGCTGTCCGTTCCAATGGATACGTTGATGCCCCTTCTTAAAAGTTCCGGAACATTGCAAACACCACTGGCCAGCTTTAAATTGCTGATCGGATTGCTAGCTACCGTAACCCCCTTCTCCTTAATGATATCCATATCTTCTGGTTCAATCCAAACACAGTGAGCCGCTGTCGTTTTATTGTCCAGCAGTCCCAAACTATTTAAATACTGAATCGGAGTCAGCCCCCCGTGTCTAGCCTTACACTCTTCGTGTTCCAGCTTCGTCTCGGATACGTGGACATGCATGTTTGCACCGATGGACTTGGTATAGGCCGCCATCTGTTGAACCGTCTTCGGATTAGAAGTGTATTCAGCATGGAGGCTCATATCCACTTTAATCTTACCGCCTGCCGCGTTGTGATAATTGCCATACAGGGCTTTCATTTCTGCAAAGCTTTCCAGATCGTACAGATCCCCATCACTAAAATTAGTCACCCCTCTGCCTATATTGTTCTTGGCACCGGACTGTTCAATAGCTCTGGCCATATCCTCACAGAAGTAATACATGTCGGTAGTAGAGACAATACCAAAGCGCAGAGACTCGGCCATGGCCAGCAAAGTGCCCCAATATACGGCATTGCCGTCCAGCTTGGCTTCAAAAGGAAAGATCCGCTGATTCAGCCAATCTTGCAATGCTAGATTTTCTCCGTAACCTCGGAGCAAAGTCATCGGCGAATGCGCATGGGTATTGTAAAAGCCGCTCATCAGCAGCTTACCCTTTCCGTTGCGGTACACTTCACCGTAATCGCTGATTGGCATCTCCTTACCAATATAATCGACTTTATCATTTTTTATTCCTACGTACATGTTTTCCTGTATCTGCATATTTTCATCTAAAATTGAAATATTTGTAAATATCATTGAGAACCTCCTCTTTTCCTGTAGCTGTATCCAAACAGCAGTAAATCCGAAATTTACGTCAACACCGTACAAATCATAGGATTTATTATAACACACTAGCTTTTAAAGTTCACTCTTTTTCTCTTGATTGCCATGAATCTTTCCAGCTTTTGTCAAACTGATTTTTTCTTAAACTTGAGTATAAATTTTCCTCTGTTACAAACAATATGAATGAAAATTTAGCAAGAATTAAAAGTAACTTGCAAGTTAAACCAAAAGAGTATGTAGGAGGAATCATTTATGAAGGCAACAGGCATAGTTAGAAGGATAGACGACCTCGGCAGAGTTGTTATACCAAAGGAAATAAGAAGAGTCCTCAGAATTCGGGAGGGAGACCCCCTGGAGATCTACACCAGCAAAGAGGGCGAAGTTATCTTGAAGAAGTATTCTCCAATTAACGAACTGAGCCAATTTGCAGGTGAGTACGCCGAAACGGCCTCCAGTGTTCTGGGAAGCACCGTGGTCGTATCAGACACTGACCAGATTATCGCCGTTTCCGGTGGCATGAAAAAGGATTTATTAGATAAAAAAATCGATCATGAACTGGATCGGCTGATTCAAGGCAAAAACCGCCTGATGGAACAAAATCGCATTGTCGTACCGATTATTTCTCAAGGAGATTCCATCGGTTCCATCTCCATCCTGCCAAAGGACGACAAAGTCTTAGGAGATGCAGAATTGAAGGCCGCTGAAATTGGGGCCACATTCCTGGCCCGCCAGATGGAAAGTTGAAAAGGCTTCCTTGGAGGCTTGGCCAGCCCATCGGCCAAATATTCCACGAAAAATCGCACCCTGTTTGCAAGGTGCGATTTTTCGTGGTGCAATAAATAAAGCCAAAAGACATATGGACGAAGGATCCATCCTGATACCCCTTCATCTATTCTTCTTTCATGGTCTCCAGAACTCGAAGGGTTTCTGCCAGCTTATTAGTCTTTTCCATGGTGTAACGCACCATAGGCTTGACCCCACCATGAATGAATATCCGCATGCCAAATCGGTCGGACAAACGTCCATACGCCTGAGCTTTCAATGGATTTTCCGGCGCAAAATCAAAAATAATCCGATTTTGATCCTCATGGATTCGGGTGATACACAACTTTTCCGCCATGGAGCGGATTCTGGATACTTGAATTAGGTTCAGAGTCTCCTTTGGAATCTCACCGAACCGATCAATCAGTTCATCTATAATCTCTTCTTCGCCATCTCCGCTGTCAATGACCGCAATCTTCTTATACATTTGCAGCTTCAACACTTCGTCTGCAATGTAACGATCCGGAATATAAGCCGTAACCTGAAGCTCAATGGAGGTCTCTTCCCGGTCTGGATTGACGATTTCGCCGCCTAAAGCCCGCACGGCATCATCCACCAGCTTACAGTAAAGCTCATAGCCAATCATCATCATGTGGCCGTGCTGTTCCGTACCAAGCAGATTGCCGGCCCCTCGAATCTCCAGATCCCGCATAGCCACCTTGAATCCAGCTCCGAACTCCGTAAACTCCTTAATGGCCCGCAACCGCTTTTCCGATACCTCCGACAACACTTTGTCCCGCTGATACATGAGATACGCATAGGAAAGCCGGGTGCTCCGGCCTACCCGCCCCCGCAGCTGGTATAGCTGAGCCAGGCCCAGCCGGTCCGCATCCAGCATAATGATGGTATTAGCATTTGGAATGTCAATGCCGGATTCCACGATGGTAGTCGCCACCAGCACATTGCTCTCGTTGTTGATAAAGCGGATCATGATATCTTCCAGCTGATGCTCATTCATCTGCCCATGAGCTACTTCTACCCGGGCCTCTGGCACCAGCCGCCGAATCTGAGCCGCAATTTTGTTAATGCCAAGTACCCGGTTAAAAATGATGTAAACCTGGCCATCCCGAGCCAATTCCCGCTCGACCGCCGTGCGAATCAACTCATCTTCTTGCTCCAATACATAGGTCTGCACCGGATACCGTTCTTCCGGCGGCTCTTCAATTAAGCTCATGTTTTTGATGCCCACTAAAGACATATGCAGCGTTCGTGGAATAGGCGTAGCCGACATGGTCAGTACATCTACATTTTTACGCAGCTGCTTGATGGCCTCTTTGTGCTGAACCCCAAAGCGCTGCTCCTCATCTACCACCAGCAGCCCCAGGTTCTTAAAATGCACATCCTTAGACAACATGCGGTGGGTACCAATAACCAGATCCACGGTGCCCTTTTCCAACTGAGAGACAATTTCGTCCTGCTGTCTGTCACTTCGAAACCGACAGAGCATTTCTACCTTAAAAGGAAATTTCTCAAAGCGCTCTTTCAACGTCAGATAATGCTGATTAGCCAATATAGTGGTCGGCACTAAAACAGCTGCCTGTTTGCCTTCAGCTACGCACTTGAACAAGGCTCTGGCTGCTACTTCTGTCTTGCCGTAACCTACGTCACCGCAAAGAAGCCGATCCATAGCCACTGGCTGCTCCATATCGGCCTTAATCTCCCGAATGGCCCGCAGCTGATCGGTCGTCTCCTGGTAAGGGAAACTGTCCTCAAAATCTTTTTGCCAGACCGTATCCTCCGAAAAAGAGTAGCCCTTTTCCATCTGCCTGGCGGCTGTCAGCTCCAACAACTCCTTGGCCATATTGGCGATAGCCGCTTTAGCCTTGGCTTTAGTCTTTTTCCACTCGCTGCCGGAGAGCTTGTTAATCTTAGGGGATACTCCATCGGAACTGGCGTACTTTTGAATCAGATCCATCTGCTCTACCGGTACATACAACATGTCCTCACCGGCATATTTAATCTTTAAATAGTCTTTTTTAATCTTCTGAACCACCAACTGCTCGATGCCCAGAAACTTACCGATACCGTGGTTTTCATGGACCACGAAATCGCCTTTATGCATGTCGGAAAAACTCTGGATAGCCTTTCCTTTAGGCTTATTCTTCTTCGTTCTGCCCTGCTTCTGGTTGGTGAAAATATCTCCATCCCAGATGTAACATATCTTTTCCTCCGGAAACTCCATGCCCCCAGTGATGCTGCCCAGCTTAAAGGACAACTTCCCCGCCAATCCATTCCGATCCGCAAACTCTCTCAAGTTTTCCACCCGTTCCGGGGTGGAACATACCAACGTAATTTGGTAATTTTCTTGAATGTACCGCTTTAAAGCCTCTGCCAGCATATCCATGCGGCCGTTGAATACCGGCCCCTGCTTGCTGACAACATGATGGATTTCCGCTAAAGCTACATCTCCCTTGATGCGCTTTTGAAAAGGCGTAAACAGATAAACCTGTGGCTGCTGATATAGCTTAAAGTATTCCTTCTGATCAAAAAAGGCCTTATAGTCCTTGGGAATTACATAGCCAGCTTCAAGGAGCACTTCAAAGTCTCTCTTAAACTCCTCCACCCGAGCTTCCAGTGCCTCGATGACTCGGTCTGGATCATCTACCATGACTAGAGAATCTTCTGGCAGGTAATCCCACAGATAAACGGTTTCCTCATAAAAATAATGGATGTAATTCTCCAGCAGCTGAATATTAGTACGATTTTCTATATACTCCAGCAATTCATTTTTTCGCTTTTCCAGCTGATCCAGCCGATGATCCGGTTCTCTGCCTTCCTCTTGTTTGCCCAGCAAGCGCTTTCTATAGGCGGAGTATTCCTTATTAATCTTCTTTGCGGCTTCTTCGAAGACCTCTTTTTTAATCTGAAGCAGCTCCGCTGGAAAGACCTCTATACCCTCCAAGTTCTGAGACGCCCGCTGGGTATCTGGATCGAAGCTGCGGATGGAATCTACCTCCACGTCAAAGAGCTCCACCCGGTAAGGCTGCTCCCCATCCGGCGTGAAGACATCGATGATGCTCCCGCGAACACTGAACTGGCCCTTGGCCGCCACCATCGGCACACGCTCATAGCCCATAGCCACCAGCTGTTCTTTTGTCGCCTCCAAGTTCAGTTCATCACCTAGTTGTAGCTTGATGATATTTTTCTGAAAATGCTCCGAACCTGCCAGCTTCTTCAGTACCGCTGCCACCGGTGCCACCACGATGCAATCTTCCCCAGTAACCAGGGCCTTTAAAATTTTCAAGCGATCCAGCAACTCATGGTGGGTCTTTGCCTCATAACGGAGGAATATCTCACCCACGTCTGGCATAACATATACCTTTTTATGGGCAAAAAAAGACAGGTCTTCCCCCAGTCGTTTTGCCTTGATAGCAGATGAGGTGACCATGAGAACAGGTCCCCCGTGTTTTTCTGCAATATAGGCGCCGACAGGAGCTACCCGTCCTTCAGATATGCCGGATATGTTGATGATTTTATTATCACTCATTACCCTTTTCTTCTCCTGCAATTCCTCTTGTATTGTATTCATTCATCGCCTTATCTATGCCAAATTGTAAGAAGCATTCAATGGCATCCGCTGTGTGGACCACGGCCCCTTCAAAAATCTTCCTTTCCTCTTTGGTAAAGCTGCCAATTACAAAATTCACTAAATCAGCCTTTTTGTTGTTACCCATGCCGATTCGAATCCGTGGAAATTGATCAGACTGCAAGTCGTAGACAATAGACCGCATACCATTATGCGTACCGGCACTGCCTTTCTTGCGGATTCGCACACTCCCTGTCGGTATATCAATATCATCGTAAACCACCAGCAAATTCTCCGGCTCCAGCTTATAGTATTCCATCACTTCTCGGACGGAATTGCCGCTGAGATTCATATAAGTCTGGGGTTTGACCAATAAAACTTTTTGGCCGGAGATGTTTCCTTCTCCGACCAAAGCCTTATGTTTTATCTTCGTGATTTTAATTCCATGCCTGTCAGCCAGGTAATCCAGGGCGATGAACCCGATATTATGCCTGGTATTTTCATATTTTTTGCCTGGATTTCCAAGTCCAACAATTACATACATATTCTTATAGCATCCTTTTATTATGTCGACTAATCAAACAGCTTGCTGATGGAGTCGTTGGTGAAAATACGCATCATGGCCTCAGCAAACAATGGCGCTACGGAAAGCACCTTGATTTTGTCGATGACTTTTTCTTCTGGAATAGGTGTAGTATTCAGCAAAACCAGCTCCTTGATGGCTGAATCGGCAATCCGTTCAATCGCCGGGCCGGACAGGATTGGGTGAGTCGCACAAGCATACACTTCCTTTGCCCCCAGGCCTTTTAGAGCGTTAGCTGCATTGGTAATGGTACCGGCGGTATCTACCATGTCGTCCACCAGAATAGCCGTCTTGCCCTCAATGTCGCCGATAATATTCATAATCTCCGACTTGTTCGGCTCTGGACGTCTCTTGTCCACGATAGCAATCGGTGAGTTCAACGGCTGCGCCATGTTTCTGGCCCGAGTCACACTGCCGTGGTCCGGTGATACGATAACCAGGTCTTCTAAGTTCTTCTCCTGAAAATATTTAACTAAAATTGGCATACCCAGCAAATGATCTACCGGAATGTTAAAGTAGCCCTGAATCTGAGCTGCATGCAAATCCATGGTTACTACCCGGTCTGCTCCAGCAGCTACCAGCAAGTCTGCCACCAGCTTGGCTGTAATTGGGTCTCTGGCTTTAGCTTTTCTATCCTGACGGGCATACCCATAATATGGGATTACCGCGTTGATTCGTCCAGCCGACGCCCTTTTCATTGCATCGATCATAATTAAGACTTCCATCAGGCTGTTGTTCACCGGGTTACAGGTAGGCTGAACGATATACGTATCAACTCCCCGCACGGTCTCCCACAGGTTCGCTGAAATCTCTCCGTCGCTGAACGTGCTCACTGTAGCCTTACCCAAAGGCTTGCCCATAATCTTGGCAACTTCCTCTGCCAGCGCCGGGTGTGAATTCCCCGTAAAAATCTTAAAATCTGAAAATGCTCCGCTCTTCATTTGTTTTCTACACCTCTTTCTCTCTTCTCACTGCTTCTTTATGTATTGATGGACCTTATTTCTTTAAAAGCCCTCTGCGCGCTACCCAGCCTTCGATAATCTTCTCTTTGGCTCGGGCCACGTACAGGGCTCCCTTTGGCACATTCTTGGTTACCGTGCTGCCAGCTGCCACATAAGCGCCGTCCTCCACCGTCACCGGGGAGACAATGTTGGTATTACAGCCGATAAATGCTCCGTCACCGATGACGGAACGATGCTTGTTCTTCCCATCATAATTGACGAACACCACACCACAGCCCAAATTCACATCTTGCCCTACGTCGGAATCTCCAATATAGGTCAGATGCGAAGCTTTAGCTCCGTCTCCCATGGTGGAATTTTTTACTTCCACAAAATCACCCACCTTACAGTGGTTCCCAATCGTACTGTTTGGCCGCAGGTAAGCAAAAGGCCCCACCTTGGTATCGCTGCCAATCGTACTCTCCGTGACTACAGAACTCTGAATCTCTGTCCGGTCTCCCACGACAGAATCCAGGATGCGGCTGTTTTGGCCGATGACACAGTCAACTCCGATTATAACGCTTCCCTCCAAGGTAACACAAGGACAAATTACCGTCCCCGATCCGATTTCTACCTGCGGACCAATGTAGGCGGTCCTGATATCTATAAATTTCACCCCATTTTCCAGGTGCTTTTTATTTATTTCCAGCCGTTCCTCTTCTAACTCCAGACATTCTTCCATCGTCATACTGCTTCGTTTATCTCCTTCTATCCTTTTCCAAAATAATTTCCGCTACTTTGTAGATGTCTCCTGCGCCCATGGTGATAACCAGGTCGCCGCTCTGAGAATTGTTGACAACAAAGTTAGCAATCTCTTCAAAGTCACTGAAATAATACACATCTTTAGACGGATTGGCCCGCTTAATCTCATTGACCAGCTCCTTGGAACTGATTTTATAGACGTTCTTTTCTCTAGCCGCATAAATTTCTGCAAGAATAATTTTGTCTGCCTGCTGAAAAGACTCGGCAAATTCATCAAAGAGAGCCAAGGTTCTGGTAAACGTGTGCGGTTGGAACAGGCACCACAAATCTTTGTGAGGAATGTTCTGCGCTGCTGCCAGAGTTGCCTTAATCTCCGTCGGATGATGGGCGTAGTCGTCTACAATCTGAACGTTGTCAGAGGTTACGCCGATGACGTCAAACCGTCGCTGCGTACCCGTATAACTTTCCAGCGTGGACACCATGCTCTCAATTTCTACTCCCAAGGAATGACAGCAGGCAAAGGCTGCCAGGGCGTTTAAGATGTTATGTTCCCCAGGTATGGACAACTGAATAGTGCACAAGCGTTTTCCATCGTGATTCACGTAGAACTGAGGCATGCCAAAGGAGTTGAAAATGATATCCGTCACATAATAGGTACAGTTCTCATTGTAACCAAACGTGATGGCATCTGGCAGTTCCTTGACAATGCCATTGACAAAAGGATTCGCTTCATAGGCGATAATCTTGCCGCCATCTCCCACTAAATCCGCAAATTTTTTAAAGGAGCTGACAATGTGGTCTATATCCTTGAAGTAATCTAAATGATCGGAGTCGATATTCAGAATAATCTCAATCCGAGGTCGTAACCGGAGAAAGCTGTCCATGTATTCACAGGCTTCGGTAACAAAGTATTCGCTCTGGCCCACCTTCACATTACCGCCAATTTCCGATAAGTTGCCGCCTACTAAAATCGTCGGATCTTTCTGCGCCTTCTCCAGAATCAGCGAAATCATCGAGGTAGTCGTGGTCTTCCCATGGGTCCCAGATACCGCAATGCTGTTCTCATATTCCGACATGAGCACACCCAACATGTCTGCCCGAGTTATCGCTGGAACATTCAGCTCAGCTGCCCGAATCATCTCCGGATTATCCTGGGTTACCGCTGCGGAATAAACCACTAAGTCGGCCCCTTCCACGTTCTTTTCTCTTTGACCCAAAAAAATATGGGCACCCTTTTTCATCAGCCTGTCTGTTATCTCGCTTTCCTTCATATCAGACCCTGAAACAGTATACCCTCTATCCAGTAAAATCTCAGCGATAGCACTCAGGCCAATACCGCCGATTCCAATGCAATGTATATGATTATAATCGGATAAATTTATCACAGTTTATGCCTCCAAAAAATATATTTCATGAAACATGAAGTCGCACAAGAAACCACGCAAGCTCCTTGAGCCCGTGGTCCGTACGTTTTCTTTCCTTGTAACGAAGTTATTTCAATATAGAATTCATTATACCATATTTTACTCAAAAAAATCCTGTATTTTATTAAAATATTATTTATGGTAGAATAAAAGTTGAAAACACTTTGATTACGCAGGAGGAATTTTATGAAACGAGCGGAACGCGTAGCGGCCATCATTAAGATTTTGTCCGATACCCCCAACAAATTATACAGTCTAAACTATTTTTGTTCTCTCTTTGACGCAGCCAAATCCAGCATCAGTGAAGACCTACAAACAGCCAGACAGACTCTTCAGTCCGTGGACCTGGGCATTATCCAGACCATCGCCGGAGCTGGCGGCGGCGTCAAATATATTCCCCACATCTCTGACGAAAGCTGCCGGCAGCTCCAGGATGAGTTGTGTGAAAAACTTCGAGACAGCAGCCGCATTTTAGGCGGTGGGTTCCTCTACACTTCCGACATCATGTTTGATTCGGATATCGCCCGCCGGGCGGCCACCGTCTTTGCCCGAAAATTTCAAAATTACCAGGCCGAATACGTGGCCACCATTGAAACCAAGGGTATTCCCATCGCTACGATGACTGCCCACATGCTCAACGTACCGATGATTGTCATTCGACGGGAAAGTAAAATCTCAGAAGGCTCCACCTTAAGCATTAATTATTTTTCCGGGTCCTCTGACCGGGTACAGAAAATGTCTGTATCCAAGCGGGCGGTAGCCCCCGGTTCCAAGGTTTTGATTATTGACGATTTCATGCGGGCAGGCGGCAGTGTGAAAGGCATCAAGGATATTTTAGGGGAATTTGACGCGGAAATCGTCGGTACTGGTATTGTCATCGCCTCTACCGAACCAGACACGAAAAAAATCCAAGATTACTGCACTTTGCTGTACCTTGGTAAGGTGGATGAAAACACAAAAGAAATCCAAGTCTATAGCAATTGTCAGATTTTTTAAAAAACACTTATTTTTTAGTCAAAACTTCTTGTAATTTTTTTGGTGTCATTGTATAATACTGGCAAATGTCTAATTTATTAAAGTGTGCAGCATATTTTTTGTGGCATGAAAGGATGGTGACCAGATTTGAATATTACTGATGTAAGAGTTCGCAAGGTTAACGACGATGGAAAAATGAAGGCTGTTGTCTCTGTTACTTTTGATGATGAGTTCGTTGTACATGACATTAAAATCATCGAAGGGCAAAACGGGCTGTTTATTGCGATGCCTAGCAGAAAGATGGGCGAAGGGGACTTTAGAGATATTGCTCATCCACTGATTTCAGAGACCAGAAACAAAATCAAAGATGCAATCTTTGCCGAATACGAAAAGGTTCTGGAGGAGAAAGTTGACGCTGCTCCCGCAGAGTAGACCCTCCGATCAGGTTACATAGGTATTATAATATTTTAAATCTAAAGAGGAGCCATCTGACAACTGCCTCCTCTTTTTTCATCCAGTGATAAATATAATTTTTTGGGGTAAATATAGAATATATATAATAGATAAAGAAAGGATGGGCAATTTATGAAACGTGTTATCGTTATAGGAAACGGCCCGGCCGGCATTTCCGCAGCCCTGTACACCGTGCGCGCCGGCCTCCAGACCACCATCATCGGCAATGGCCTGGGTGCCTTAGGCAAGGCAGACAAAATTGAAAATTATTATGGGTTCGAATATCCCGTGTCCGGTACCCGCCTAGTAGAAACAGGTATCGCTCAAGCCAAACGGCTGGGAACGAAAGTGATGAAGGAAGAAGTTGTCAGCATCAGCAGTCAGACCGACGAATCGGACCAGTCCTCTGACAAACCAGCTTTTTTGGTAAAGACTGAAAAGGCTGCCTATGAGGCAGATGCAGTCATCCTGGCTACCGGCAGCTCCCGCACGGCACCGCCTATTCCCGGCCTTCGAGAGCTGGAAGGCAAGGGCGTCAGCTACTGTGCCATCTGCGACGCTTTTTTCTATCGAGGGAAGGATGTCGCCGTGCTGGGCAGCGGAGAATACGCCCTGAACGAAGTCCAGGAACTGCTGCCAATCGCCGGTTCCGTTACCCTGCTGACCAATGGAACCACCCCTTCGGTACCTTTTCCTAAAGAAGTTGCCGTAAAAACTCAAGCGATTTCCAGTTTAGATCCAGGCCCAGCCAATCCGCTCCTAGGCGGACCGGGAGCCCTGAGCTCCGCTACCCTAAGCGATGCCAGCAAGGTAGCTTTAAACGGACTCTTTGTGGCTTACGGAACAGCAGGAAGCACTGCTCTGGCCAGGAAAATTGGTGCCTTTACCGAGGGGAATAAAATTACAGTGGATGCTGGCATGGCCACCAATGTCCCTGGCCTCTACGCGGCAGGAGACTGCACTGGCGGCCTGCTGCAAATCGCCAAAGCCGTCAGCGATGGTGCTGTCGCCGGCACCTCCGTGGTCCGCTATCTGCGACGCTGATATATTCTTGTAAATTTGGTGATAAAGTCACAGAATCTGGGTATACAATATAGTATAATTACATCATAAGCTAACACAACAGGCAGAGGAGCTTTTAACGGCCCTCTAGAAATAGAAAATAAGGAGAAAAGCTATGGCAGCATTAACAGTAACAAAAGATAATTTTCAGACAGAAGTAATGGAATCCGACAAGCCGGTCCTCATCGACTTTTGGGCCTCTTGGTGCGGACCTTGCAAGATGGTCTCCCCTATTGTCGATGAAATCGCATCGGAAGTCTCTACCGCTAAAATCTGTAAGGTCAACATCGACGAGCAGCCGGAGCTGGCCAGTGCCTTCAATGTAATGAGTATTCCTACACTGGCGCTCATTAAAGAAGGCAAAGTGGTAGACGTGGCTGTAGGCGCCCGTCCGAAGAAGGATATCGTATCCATGCTGGAAAAATAAACTTCCTTGCCATGAAGAGACATAACCTAGCTGACTTTACCTATAAAAACTATAATAAAAAACAGAAGCTTTTCTCAATTGCGCTTCTGTTTTTTTGTGGCATTAAAAAAGCCTAGCAGGAACAATCCTCTACGAAAGGGTTAGGACCATTTCATATTGTCCCCCAACATTTTCGCTGCCCATACGTTCTAAAAAAGCTCTTGTGCTTTGAGAAGTATCATCAACATTGATAAAACTTAAAATATTGGACTTCGTATTCTGCATTAATGCTGCAAGAATCTGCGTGGCAATGCCCTGCCGTCTATACTCCTGGCAAACAGCCAATTGGGGAACATCCCCTGTTGCCTTACCAACGATACCATAACCGATGAGCTTTGTATTGCGTCGTAAGACTGCACAGGTAAATTCCTCGGCTACAGCATGGATGGAGCGGACGGAATTCTGCCATGATGGTTTAAAATCCCAGAACGCCTCTAATGCTTTCCAGTCCTCAGAAGCTATTTGAGGGATAAGTTCAAGGTCATTAGCCGTCAGATTTAAGGGATTTGTAATTTTGTTCAACTGATAAACGGAAAAGGTACGGGTGACCCTGAAACCCTGGTTATAATATAATTTAAAGGCTGCGGTATTATCTTGTAGAACCTCTAGCAGATATTGCTCCACATTTTGCCGGGCTAACACCTTAAGGACCTGTTCAAAAAGGCCGCTTGTGATCCCTTGTTTCCTGTATACAGGTATCACCCCGGTTCCGGTATCATAAGCCGTCAGTTTGCCATCCCACGGACGCAAGCCATTTAAGATAAAGCCTATTGGTTCATGAGCCGAGTTAGAGAATGCACCCAAGGATATCTCGGGTGCAAAGCCTCTTCTTTTCATCATAATTTGAAAATCTGAGAGCGATAAATCTACTTGCACCTGGTAATCAGAGAATGCTTTTAAAAAGGCCTGATGTATTATTGGAAGCTTGGTACTTCCCAGTACTTTAAAGTCCATATTTAACATAGATACTCTTCCCCCTCTGCTTTTACTTTACTATCATTGACTTCAGAACAGAACTCTTTTCTTTCAGCGTAATAGCACGACGGATAAATTGACGGCGAACAATCTTTTAAAGAAAAAAAGCCGTAAGACAATACATCTTACGACTTTTCACAAAAACTAAAATCACTTTATTTCTACAATATCTTATTAAACAGTATAATTATCAAAATAGCCCTGAATATACACAATCGGCGTACCCTTATCCCCACTGCCAGAAGTCAGGTCACAGAGAGAACCAATCAGGTCTGTCAATCTTCTCGGCGTAGTTCCCTGAGCCGCCATGGAATCTCCCAGATCGCAGTTCTTGTTCTTGATGTATTCCGAAATGGCCGCCTTCAGTTCATCACCGCTCAGATGGGCAAAATCGTTATCCGCCAGATACTTAATCTTTACTTCATTAGGGGTTCCCTCCAGCCCTTCGGTATATCCCGGAGACACCACCGGATCAGCCAGTTCCCAAATCTTTCCTACCGGATCCTTGAAAGCGCCATCTCCATAAACCATCACCTCAATCGTCTTTCCGGTCTTTTCCTTAATCTCTGCCTGCACACTCTTGACAAACTCTGTGCAATCGTTAGGGAACAGCTTGACCGTATCCTCTGTAGCTTTGTTGGAGCCTAAAATGCCGTATCTGCTGTTGAATCCGCTTCCGGACACGCTTTCGTTCAGCAGGTCGTCCAGCCCTAATACAATCTCAGCTCCTGCGTCCCGCAGAATCCGTTTGCTGCGTTCTCTAGTGTGGATATCACAGGTCAACACCTTTTTAGTGTACTGGAGAATAGTCCGGGGATTGTTGGCAAAAATAATCTCTACTTCTGCGCCTGCCTCTTCTATTAACTTTTTGTAATAGTTCACATAGTCCATGCCCGTAAAGGTATGTCTTGATTTGCCGAAGAGCGTTTCAAACTGTTCCTGAGTCAATACATCCGTATACGGATTGATATTCTTTGCATCCAGTAAGTCAACATCTACCAGATGGTTTCCCACCTCATCGCTGGGATAACTCAACATGAGTACAATTTTCTTGGCTCCCTGAGCGATGCCTTTCAAACAGATAGCAAATCGGTTCCGGCTCAAAATGGGGAAAATCACCCCGATGGTCTCCCCGCCCAGCTTCTTTCTCACATCCTCTGCCAACTGGGATATGGTGGCATAGTTGCCCTCAGCCCGAGCGACTACAGCTTCTGTAACCGCCAGCACATCCCTGTCTTGAATTTGAAAATCATGGTTTTTTGCGGCTTCCAGCAATACATTCACTACAATGCTCTTTAAATCATCGCCCTGTCTGATAATAGGCGCTCTTAAACCTCTGGAAATGGTACCTACTCTTCTTTCCATCAAAAACTCCTTCTCCTTTGATAGCTTTCTTTTCTGGTGCTATTCTGATTCTACAATCTTTTTATTCTATAAATTTTTTAAAGAATTCAATAATAAGTTCAGCTGTAAATCGTCGGACTGCTCTTGGTCCTCCTCCTTAGCTGATGCAAAAATCTCCTGCATATCCCACTGGTGGCGCAGCATCTGCAATCTGGCTGCCAGATAAGCCTGCTCTGTGCTCATCTCTGAAAAATCCTGATTCCCCAAGAGCTTGTCCACTCCTGAAGCAGAAGATTTGGCTGACTGCAACGGCTGATTCGGCAGCTGCAAGTCCTCTCCCATATAGCCATATATTTTTTTTATGTAGTTCTGTGTTTCTTTAAAGGGCGGCACCCCTCCATACTTAGCCACGTTGCCCGAACCTGCGTTGTAGGCGGCCAGAGCCAACGTGATATCGCCGTCATAGGCTTTCAACTTCTGAGAAATGTAGTTGGCTCCCCCCATGATGTTCTGCTCCGGATCATAGGCATCCACTACTCCCAAGGCCTTGGCCGTAGCTGGCATCAGCTGCATGATACCCATAGCCCCACATTTAGACACGGCGTTGGCGTTAAAGCCTGATTCCGCCTTGGCCATAGCCTTTAACAGCTCTACCGGCACATCATACGTATCTGCCGCTTTGTTAAAGATGTCTTCCAGACTGCCAGAATCGGTATTTCTCCTTGCGCTTACGTCACCAGAAGTACTTGACAGCCATTGCTGCCGCTGGTTTTCCGGTAAGATTTTATTTAAGGTCTGCTGAAAATCCGGTTCATTTTCTTTGAGCAAAGCCCCAGTGGTCAGACTCAGGCCGCTTCCTTTTCCATATTGACTATTCAGATTGACTCGATCTATGCTCATGTCAAGCTCCTATCCTTGCTACTATAAATGGCCTTTTCTCCTATTGTACCATACTTCATCCGGTTCTCCAAACATTTGTTTTAAGAGGCCATAAAGTATGGTGCAGGCCCATCTCCTGCTTTTACCCCACCATGGTGGCAATACGCAAGGCGAATAACAAGCCGCTAATCCACATGACAGGGGGGATGTCCTTAGCCTTGCCAGAACACAGTTTCAAAAATAACCAGCTGAGGATGCCAAACATGATGCCGTTAGCAATAGAATAGGTGAAAGGCATCATAATCATCCCCATAAATCCGCCGATAGCATCCGCCATGTCTCCTTCAAAGGACATCTTCTTGATGGAGCCCATCATCAGCCAACCCACAAAGATTAAGGCTGGAGCCGTAGCGAAGCCTGGGATAGCCGTGAAGACCGGAGAAAAGAACAGAGCTACAAGAAAGAGTACCGCCGTGGTTACGCCAGTGAGCCCGGTGCGCCCGCCCTGGCCTACCCCAGCACAGCTTTCCATGTAAGCGGTAACCGTAGAGGTACCTAGACAGGCACCTGCCACCGTACCCATAGCATCCGCCATTAAAGCCCGACTGGCTTTGGGCAGCCGCCCCTCTTCATCCAGCAAGTCTGCCTTATCAGCGATGCCAATTAGCCCACCGATGGTGTCGAACAATTCTACAAATAGAAAGGAAAACACAATAACGGTAAACTGAACAGCGTTACTCATGATAAAACTGAAGTCAAAGGCGAAGAGTGCAGGCTTTTCCGGCATAAAACTCATACCGGAAAACTGTGGAATCAACGAGTAATGTCCTGCTTCTGGTTTGATTACATACCAGCCCAGCTGCTGCGCAGCCATGCCGAGCCCCCAGGTGGCCAGTATTCCCCAAAGGATAGGGCATACCACCTTGTAATGCTGGAGGATACAGATAATCAAAAATCCTAAAAAGGCCAAGGCAAAGGGCGCCGAAACCACACTGCCCAAATCCACCAAAGTCGAACTGCTAGCCACCGTTATGCCCGCATTGCTGAGCCCGATTAAGGTGATAAAAAGGCCAATCCCCACCGTTATTCCGTATTTTAAGTTCTTCGGTACGTCGTTGATGAGCTTTTCCCGGAATCGGCACAGAGTTAACAAAATAAATACCAATCCTTCTACAAAGACCGCGGCTAACGCAATCCGCCAGGGATCTTGTATTCCCTGCTGAGCTAAGGGGATACACACAGAATAGGTAAAATACGCATTCAAGCCCATGCCAGAAGCCAGGGCGATAGGATAATTCGTAAAAAGGGCCATAATTAATGTGCCTACCGCTGCCGATATGGCCGTCGCGGTGAAAACGCCTCCGCTGTCCATGCCTGCCTGAGCCAGCATACTGGGATTAACGGCCAAGATGTAGGCCATGGACAAGAAAGTGGTTACACCTGCGGTGATTTCCGTCTTTACATCTGTATTGTGTTCTTTTAGTTTAAAAAATCGTTCCATATCTATTCCTTTCAATCTACTGATGAAAAAACAATCCTTACCGATTTTGCTCTAATTGAAGAATTTTGTCAATATAATTAATTGTCCTCATGCCGTAAGGAATAGTAATTATATCTTCTCAGACAAATCTGAACAGATTATGAAGTTTCCTGGTCAGTGGTGGCGGCAGGTTCAAAACTATGGTATAATTTTTTATCCAAACGAAAGCGGCAGACATTGCCGCACACCAAAGACCGAACAAGTTTCCAGCAGCTTGCGCTGCTGCGGATTAAAAAATTTTACGTCGCGCTTGCAAGCGCCCTTCGGAGGTAATATCGTGTCAGACTTTATGAGTAATATAGGCGAAATCCTAG
This sequence comes from Aminipila butyrica, assembly GCF_010669305.1. Taxonomy (NCBI): domain Bacteria; kingdom Bacillati; phylum Bacillota; class Clostridia; order Peptostreptococcales; family Anaerovoracaceae; genus Aminipila; species Aminipila butyrica. The sequence goes on from NZ_CP048649.1 coordinate 2,100,111, forward strand.
GGGATTTCTTCTCTCGCACCGGAGAAGTCCTCCGCTATGTCTTCGGGTGGCTGTCGGACAACCCTACTACGGTGGGGGATTGGTACGGCGGCCTTGTCCGCTGGATCTTCCCTGTACTGGCCCTAGGCATCCTCTTATCTGTACTTCGCGACATGCTTCGGGTGAAGAACCCTGCGGAGACCTGGGGCTATCTGGTATCATCGGAATTGGGTAAATTTCCAATACGTCATTGGGAGTGTACGGTGGGCCGGGCTCGTCACTGCGACTTGATTATCGACTTTCCCACCATCTCCAGAACCCAGTGCTCCTTAATTCGAGATGATAATGGCAATTGGCAGGTTTACAACCTATCCGAAAAAAACCCAATTCTCTGCAATGGCAAACCAGTGATAGATTCCGCCCCCTTGGGTCCGGGAGAGACCATCATGCTGGGTGGTGTCATTCTGACCTTGGAGCCGATTTCCGAGGCGGAGCACGAAGTCCAGCAGCAGAACCGGCTGGCTCAGAGCCGTCCTGCCCCCCCTTGGAGTTCTTTCGCCATGCTGACAGTCTTTCAAATTCTGACGGTAGGCCAACTGCTCATCACCAGGCCAGAGCACGCAAATACCATCCTTCTTTGCTACAGTGTTCTGCTAGGGGTCATGTGGACTTATGTACTGCTCTCCAAAATCGCCAAACGAACGGGCTTTGAACCGGAAATTCTGGCATTTTTCGCCTGTACCTTAAACTTAGCTGTAACGGCCTCCTCTGCCCCCGGCTCTCTGATTAAACAAACCATCACCATCCTCATGGGCATCGGACTCTTTCTGGGATTAGGCTGGTTTCTGCGAGATCTCAACCGAACGGTAAAGGCTCGTTATCTCATGGCCGGAGCCACCGCGGGACTGCTGCTCCTTAATTTAATTTTTGGCTCCGTGATTCACGGAGCTCAAAACTGGATATCTATTGCCGGCATCTCCGTACAGCCTTCGGAGCTGGCCAAGGTGACCTTTATTTTTGCCGGGTGCGCTACGTTAGACCGGCTGTTTGTCAAGCGAAACTTATGGGGCTTTATGCTCCTTTCCGGGTTTTGTCTGCTGGCCTTGGCTATTATGAGCGACTTCGGCACGGCGGCCATCTTCTTTGTGGTATTTCTCGTCATCGCATTTCTTCGATCGGGGGATTTTGCCACCTTATCGCTGATCTGCGGCGGAGCGGTAGCCGGAGGCGGTCTGATCCTGCGATTTAAGCCCTATATCGCTTCCCGATTTTCCGTCTGGGGCCATGCCTGGCAAAATGCGACCGGCTCTGGCTACCAGCAGGTTCGCACCATGTCAGCAGCTGCCAGCGGGGGGCTCATTGGTGTAGGTGCAGGAAACGGTTGGCTGCACAACATTGCTGCTGCCAACACCGATCTGGTCTTCGGCATGCTCTGTGAAGAATGGGGCCTGATTATCGCCTTATTGGCGGTAGCCAGCATCGTGACCTTGTCCATCTTCGCCTTTCGGGTAACTAAAACAGGGCGTTCAGCCTTCTACACTACGGCAGCCTGTGCGGCCACTTCCCTGCTGGTATTTCAGACAATCTTAAACGTCTTCGGTTCTGTAGACCTGCTGCCTCTCACCGGGGTGACCTTTCCCTTCATCTCCTGCGGCGGTTCCAGCATGATTAGTTCTTGGGGGCTTCTGGCCTTTTTAAAAGCTGCCGATACCCGGCAGAATGCCAGTTTCGCTGTCCGCAGCCTGCCCAATTTAGGTGAAGAACTGGAGTCAGCTAACAGCATGGAGACTGGATTCAACCCATTGTTTGATATGGCCGGCGGAATGCAACCCGAGGCTCAGCCTTTATCCAGTGCGCCAGACCCAATTGATTCCTTCCTACAGCAGTTTGACCGCTTGGAGGAAGGTACTGATCGTTCAGCGCCTCACACCCAGGAAATCGATGATTTTCTCCGTCAATTTGGTCAGCCTGATAGGGGAGAGGAGGAAAACAAATGAAAAAAATAACATCTCGCACCATTGTGTGTTTCCTGCTGGCCCTGGTGCTGGTGGCCGGAACAGTACTGTTTACCTTTAAATTTTTTGCAGAGGGCAACACCTGGTCTGCCTTTTCTGCCAACCGCCATCTATACACCCGTGATGTCTTGAATACTGGTCGAATCCTGGACCGAGACGGAAACGTTTTGGCCGATTACGACGAAAGCTCCCAAGGATGGACCTATGGAGCCAGCTCCTCCCTCCACAAAGCTACCCTTCACGCAGTAGGGGATTCCAGCGGGATGATCGGCACCGGTGCGATGACTCGGTTTGCCGATAAACTGACTGGTTACAATGTTATTACCGGGGCGAAACCGATTTTTCCAGGAGGACGGGATTTGTACCTGACTTTAGATGCCGACGTCTGCCAAACGGCTTACAAGGCTCTGAACGGCCGAAAAGGCACCGTAGGCGTATATAATTACAAGACGGGACAAATCATCTGTATGGTCAGTGCCCCCACTTACGATCCCGCTGACAAGCCTACGATCAAAGACGATGATCATCGATATGAGGGCGTCTACATCAATCGGCTGTTGTCTGCCACCTTCATTCCCGGCTCCACCTTCAAGCTGGTTACCGCAGCGGCAGCGCTGGAACAGATTGACGGTATTCAGGAACGGACTTTCCACTGCACCGGGCAGGTCACCATCGGCGATCAGGTTATCACCTGTCCTACTGCTCACGGAGATCTGACGCTGGGGCAAGCGCTGGCTGCCTCTTGCAATTGCACCTTCGGTCAGTTGGCCGCCGAACTTGGCAGTGAGCAAATGGAGTCTTATGTAAAAAAAGTTGGCTTGACCGGCAGCCTTTCAGTAAATGGCATACAAACAGCCAAATCCACCTTTGATTTCGTCTCAGGTGGGCAAGGAGAATTGGCTTGGTCCGGTATCGGCCAGGGGAAAGATTTGGTAAATCCCTGCGCTATGATGGTCTACTCTGGTGCTATCGCTGGAGGCGGCACGGCCGCTAAGCCGCAGATTATCTCCCATACAGCCTTTACAAAAGGCGTTCGTACCAGTCTCTACCTGAAACATTCCACCAAAGAATTCATCAGTCCAGACACGGCTGCCACCTTAGCCGATATGATGCGGAACAACGTTATCACCAATTACGGTCAAAGTAATTTCCCGGGGCTCAGCATCGGTGCGAAGTCTGGTACAGCTCAAAGCGACCATTCTGATGAAGACAATGCTTGGTTTACTGGATTTCTCCAGGATGAAAAACATCCCTACGCCTTTGTGGTATTGGTAGAGGGCGGCGGCAGCGGCAGTAAGGTGGCCGGCAGCGTGGCCAATGCAGTGCTTCAAGCTGCGGTAAAAGCCGACTAATTATAAAGGAGACATGGCATGGAACTAAAATTTCAACATCTGCATAAAAAAGCCATCGGCTGTATGCGGCTTGCATCTGCAATTGGCACGATTATTTTTCTGCTATTGTGCAGTATACCCAAAATAATTTTCTACTTCTTAGATACAGAACTCCCTGCCTGGGCAAACGTTGCATATGCTGCCATTATTGCCATCAGCATAGGATGGATTATCATTACACCTATTATTAGATATAAACGGTATCAATATTATATTGATGACAAGCAGCTTATAGTGATAGAGGGACTTTGGTTTATCACAAAAGACCTTGCTCCTATTGAGCGGGTTCATCAGATTTCCATTCAGCGTGGGCCCATTGACCGAATGTATGGGCTTAGCAAAGTTATTGCAACAACCGCAGGAGGAAATATTGTCATTCGATTTTTAGAAAATCCGATTGCTGAAGAAATCGCAGAAAGCTTAGGCGTTCGTATCGGTACCATCGTAAAGGAACAAAAACAGCGGGGTGATCAACATGCCTGAAGTTCGATGCCATTTTATCTCCGTTATCATGGGCACCTTTAAATCGATTTGGTATATCATCGCTGTGTTTTTTGTTTCTGCTCTAAATATGATAAAAGATTTGAAACTCCAGAACTTCCCGTCAACGATGGCTTTAGTCGGGCTTGGAATTTTCTTCATTGTTATGTTAGTCTGCTTTTTATACCATTTTCTTCGTTGGCGAAGAACCAAAATATATATTGAAGATGAGACCCTGATTATCGCTCGCAAACAATTATCCCAAAGCAAGACGACGGTAAAATTATCTAGTATTTCCACAGTGAATTTGCAGCAAAATCTCTTCGAACGAATATTTGATGTGTATTCCCTGCAATTGGACATTAACTCATCTGCCACCGCAGAAAAAGTAGATTTCCATTTAGTTTTTAGTAAACCGCTTGCCTTTGCTTTTAAGGACCATATCCTCGCTTATATCGATACGGAATCAGACGCCCCTGATGCGGCGTCTGAGCAACAAGCGGAAAACGTGAAAAACAACCAAATTACAGAAGAAACCATCATATCCTTTCGTTTTAAAGAAGTAATCCTTCACTGCATATTGAACTTTTCAATTATCGGATTATTGTCGTCGATTGCTTTGATTGCTGCCTTGCTTTGGACCTTTAATACTGAAACACCGGGGCTTAGCCGAGTAATTATTCCGACGATTTTATCTGCTACCCTTGCAGTTATTCCTTTTATTTATAAAAGTATTACGGCATTTTTGTTATACTACGGATTTACACTTAAAAAGAATGGCGATAAAGTCTTGATATCCTATGGGCTATTTACCAAAAGGCAGTTTACCCTGCCGTTGGATAAGACAAATGCATTGGTTATAAAGCAATCGTTTCAAGCTCGATTTTTCAATTTGGCCTATGGGGAAATCATCAATGTGGGTATGGGAGATTCTACCAATAATCAAGCACCGCTATTTTGCCTGCTTGTGAAACCAGAAACCCTTCAACAAGTAATACGGCAGATTGCACCAGAATTTGTTTTAGATCAAATTCCAGAACGCTCTCCTAAGTCAGCGCTCCTCCCAACTTCTATCCCCTGGTTATTTTTTGGCATCCTGGCAGTCATCGGCTTTACCCTGTTCTTCAAAGGTTGGATTGGATGGCTTATTCTCGCCTTTTTCGCGCTTTGTGCCTACTTATCCAGTATCACCAAAGCCTTGCAGCTATACGAGAATAAGATTAGCATCTCAACTGGAATCTTTCAAAAAAGAACAATCACTGTCTTTTACGGAAAGATTCAAAATATGTCGGTAAAATATGGGCCGATCAGTAATCGGTTAGGCCTTTATAAAGGGGAGGTATCGATTTTATCCTCTATGGAAAACAGGAGTAACAATATCGGCTATTTCCCCAAGGAACGGTTTACAGCAATAGAAAACCAAATTATGTCACATGAAAGCCTTCCCTTGCAAAAGTGATGCGGTGCAGCTAAAAAAGAACCCAACAAGATTAAAGGCCTCCTTGGAAGCCTAGAATTCTTGAGGGTTCTCTTCATTTGTCGGTTACGGGATTTTCCCAGACCGGTTTTTCTATTTACGTTCGCCTACTTAACGCAGTACTGCTCCAGGTATGCCTCCATCCGTTCTTTCATCTGATCATCGATGACAACCTTGCCGTCTACCTCTGCGTTATGCAGCGTATCGATAATCTCCCGGACCGTGACCAGCGGATACGTCTTGATGCCGAATTCTTCTTCAATTTCCTGAATGGCTGTCTTATCTCCCTGTCCCCGTTCCATGCGGTCCACAGAGATAATCAGCCCTTCTACCTTCACATCAGCTGCTGCCATTAGCTGTGGCAGCGTCTCCCGGACAGCAGTTCCCGCAGTGATAACATCTTCTACCATCAGCACAGAATCCCCGTCCTGAAGCTTGTAGCCTACCATTTTCCCACCTTCTCCATGATCTTTTTCCTCTTTGCGGTTAAAACAGTAGTTGATATCCCGGTCAAAATCTCTGGATAGAGCAATGGCTGTAGCGACGGAAATGGGAATTCCCTTGTATGCCGGTCCAAACAAGGCGGCGATATCGTTTTTGATGCGTTCTGCTTTCATATTTTCCACGATACAGCTGGCATAAAATCCACCCAGCTTATCTGCCTGAGCACCGGTTTTGTAATTGCCGGTGTTGACAAAATAAGGAGTCTTTCTGCCACTCTTCGTCGTAAAATCTCCGAAAGTCAATACCCCTGCCCGCACCATAAATTCAATAAATTCCTTCTTGTAACTCATATTCGCCTCCTCGTTGTTTTCTATACATTTTTCTTGGTACAAGTATACCACATATGAGGCGGCTCTGGGCAATTTGCTCTCATTTATTTTTGAATTTCAAACTCCTGAATCCCCATATATCCCGGTGCAATCTCATATTTATTAAAGACGATGACCGGCTTACCTGCCTGATTAATATAGAATTGCTGATCATCGGCAATTGTCTTAAATGCGTCTGCCTCCATGTCTTCCATGGTATCCCAATACATGGCTCCCGGTTCCTTTGCCCGTTCTGCAATCTGTTCCTTAATTTGCTTGTTGGCAATGTCCTTGTAGTCGTCACCCAACAAGTCTTTTAAAGTCAGTTCTTTGCCCGTTTCTAAATCATAATTGTAATAAAACATATCGAAGTAGGCGCTGGCCAGGGTTTCCGTCTTGTATACAGAGAAGGAGAGCACCTTGTCGTTCAGGCATTGCACATTGTAATCTACACTGATTTCTCGCTTCATGTAGTCTTCTTCTGTACCGCCGGTCTCCAAATAGGCTTTTTTGTTTTCTTCCATCATCGCCTTTGTCTCTTCCACCGCAGCGGTTACCTGCTGACGAACCAGATTGTTGATTCGCTGCTGCAAAGCCTTGTCTTTTAATCCCTCAATGCCGGGAATATTCAAATCTGCCACATAGGTATCGTTTTCCTCGTGAATTCTCTCCACCGTAAACACCTTTGCTAAGCTACTTAAAACAGGTATATCCGACACCGTATCAGCAAAGGCCTTGCTGGTGTTCACGCCTAAACCAAATCCTCCTACGACTACCACCATCGCGGCGGCGGCACTTATTACTCGTCTCTTCATCTTTTTCCCCCTCAGTATCCTCTCTCTTTCCTCTTCTTGCAATAGCTCCCTTTCCGCTTTGTAGACAGCTTCCGCCACCCGCTGAGACAACTCCTTGGGAATTGGCTCCTCTTCATAGGCCTTTTGCAGGTCTAATAAATTTTGATCATTCAACATGGCTGACCTCCCCCTCTCCCATCTGACATTTAAGCAGACGAAGCCCCCGATACAACCGACTCTTCACGGAGTTGATATTAGTTTCCAGCAAATCGGCAATTTCGGTCAGCTTCATGTCTTCAAAATAGCGTAGGACGATGACGGTCTTGGTGTCGGCATCCAGCTCTTTCAAAGCCTCCTGCAAGACTAGATGGTCCGCCTTGCAGTCTAAGCTGTCCTCCCCTTCTTCCGGCATTTGTTCCGGGGCGGTGGCTACCAGACGACGGCTTCTCCGCAGTTCATCCAGGCAAGTATTGACCAATATCTTGTAAAACCAGGCCTTTACCTGCTCCGGGTCCTCTAGCCGCTGGTGAGCCTTGATGGCCTTGTAGACGGCTTCTTGAACCATGTCCAAGGCAGTAGCCTGATTTTTTACGTAACTGTAAGCCAGCCTGTACATGCGTTCCTGATTGTCTTCTATAAAGCCCACCAGGGCTTGATACCTTTCATCTTTACATATGGCCATTTTCTTTCTCTGCCTCCCTACACTATTATAACGGAACAGCCTTGCAAAAAGTTTCAGAAATATAACCCAAATACGCAAAAAAAGAGTCTTTTCCTAAGACTCTCTTCTCGATATTTCTCTAAAAATTTCAGTTGTTCTCTCCTTCTACTCCTGTTCCTCCTCGGACCCTTGAATTTTATAGCACCAATACCAGTCATTACAGATGAGACCCATGGCCTCTGCATTGGTCTGTCTTTCCAATAGTTCTTGATAGGTATTAGGTGCTGGCACCATCACTGGGTTGCCCGGCCGCCAGTTAGCTGGTGTAAGCACGTGCTCTGCATCGGTGGTCTGCATGGCCGTGACCAGTCGGAAAATCTCTGGTATGTTTCGACCGTTGGTAAGCGGATACGTAAGGATAGCCCGAATCTTCTGATCCGGATCAATGATAAATACACTGCGAACAGTAGTCTGGGTGCTAACATCCGGTGCAATCATACCATACTCCCGAGCGATGTCCCCAACCCGATCTACGACGATGGGAAAAGGGATTTGGACGCCCGATACTTCATATATGGAATTCACCCAGGCTAGATGAGAGGGATTGCTGTCGATGCTCAACCCCAGCAGCTTGGTATTTATCTGCTCAAACTGGTCGTTAAGCTGGGCAAAAGCAATAAATTCTGAGGTGCAGACCGGCGTAAAATCGCCGGGATGGCTGAAAAAGACCAGCCAGGACCCCTTATAATCCGATAAGGATAAGGGACCAAAGGTGGAATTTGCAGTAAAGGCAGGGGCCGTCATGCCTAGAGTCAGATTGTTTTCCATGATAAAATTCATAACCTCCTTCATGCGTCATGTTAAATATCCATAATACTGTAATATGCGTTCTCTCCATCAGCTATTACAGAAAACTCTGTCCAGAGCAGCTTGATGAATTTTTTTTATGAAAACAGACACACTATTTATAAATGTAGGAGGGAACGTTATGCAGAATAATAATTATTGGGCCGAGACCTTGAAAAGTGCTTTACCCATAGGAGAAAGCTTCGATATTATAGTTCGAGACCTTCAAATTGGCGGCAAGAAAGCGGTCATGTTCTTTGTAAACGGGCTGGTGACTGGAGATACCATGCCCATGGTTATGAGCTACTTACTGAAAATAAAGCCAGAAGAGATGAAAGACCCTACCGATGCCAGCCTCTTCCTCAAGGAAAATCTGCCCTTTTTAGATGCTCAAACAGATTCTCAAGTAGAGTCCATTCTAAAATTTATTTTTTCCGGCCTCATCGCCTTGGCCGTGGAAGGCTTTAGCGAAGTCATCATTATCGATTCTCGGCATTACCCAAATCGAGGCATTGAAGAGCCCTCCAAAGAAAAAAGCCTTCGCGGAGCCAAGGATGGCTTTACGGAAGCGTTTATGACCAATATCGCCTTAATTCGGCGTAGAATACGAGATCCTAAACTAATCTTCACCTCACACACGGTAGGCACTGCCACCAGAACCGACGTGAGCTTGGTCTACATGAAGGGAAAAGCCGATGAAGCCCTAGTAAAAAAGATTGCCGATAAGCTGAACAGCATTACCATAGATGCCGTATCCGTAGGGGATCAGACCATCACCGAGCACATCATCCAAGAAATAGGCCAGAAAAGCTTTTTAGGCTGGCTGAATCCCTATCCAAAAGTTCGCTACACCCAGCGACCCGATGTAGCCGCCGCTCATCTGACCGAGGGCAAGATTGCCATCGTTGTAGACACCAGCCCCACAGTAATTCTGCTGCCTACAGGAATATTTGACTTTCTTCAGGATGTGGATGATTACTATTTCCCCGCCATTACAGGCAACTACTTCCGGCTGCTGCGGGCCTTCAATTTTATCGGTATTATCTTTATCACACCACTATACCTTATGTTTGCTCAGGCCTATGTACCCGTATACGATGCCCTAAAGTTCTTTATCCCCCAAGGAGACTTTGCGATTTCCCTCTTCTGGCAGTTCATTCTATTGGAGTTGGCCATAGACGGCCTCAAACTGGCCTCTCTAAACACGCCGGACTCCCTAGGTATGTCCCTGTCAGTAATCGGAGCACTCATCCTTGGCGAACTGGCTATTACCTCTGGGTGGTTCATTCCGCAGACCATCCTCTGTATGGCGGTAGTTGCGCTGGCTAGCTTTACGCAGCCCAGCATTGAGCTGGGATACGGCATTAAGTTTATGCGCATCTTCATTCTCATAGGCGTTCAGCTGGGCGCTCACCTCGGAGCCACCTCCTTTGCCGCAGGTTTGCTGGGAGATTCCTCCATTTCCATTTGTGCCATCGGCGGTGCCGTGGTAGCCACTATCATCGACTTCATCTCCGTAGCTACTACCAAAACCCTGGCTGGAACCTCCTATCTTTATCCGCTGATGCCCTTTGACGGCAACGCTGTAAAACATCTGTTCTTCCGAACCAAAGCCTGACTCAAAAACGAAGTATGGCGTAGCCTAAAAGCTACGCCATTTTTTTCAGGTATCGGCTGATTCAACTGCATTCATTAATATCTCTATACTTCAACGATGTGATTAAGTAAGAGGTCCTTTAAACCAATGATTTTACTTCCTTTGCTTTCGTAATAGGCCAGCATTTCGTCAATTTTCCTTTTATCATAACTGGTAATACAATCTGATAGGACATTAACGCCATAATTTGCTTTGCATAAGTTATAGCAGGTTGATTTAACACAAGCAGCAGCGTCCGCACCTGCTATATAAAAATCACCTATTTCATTTTTATTAATAAAATCTGTAAAGCCTTCACTGCTTAATGCATTTCCTTTATATTTTGTAAAAACATTTTTTGAGACGATTTTTAGGTCTGAAGCAAATTCAGCCCCCTGTGTATTGGGTTTGAAAGTCCTTGTGCCAGCTGACAAATTTTCATGCCTGATATAAATCACATGAATATTATTATTAACTGCCCAATCAATCGCTTTATTGATATTATCAATGATATCCTTGTAATTCTTTGTTATGTCATTTTGAATATCAATTATTACTAAAGCTTTTTTCTGCATCATGTTGCCTCCTGATAGGTAGATTGATTCGTTTTCTTTTTTATTGTATCATGTAATTGTTGACAACAGTATGGCAATAATCCGTAATAATAAAAAGAAATTTTGAAAGGTGGTTACCGATGAAAGTAGACAGGCTTGTTAGCATTATTATGATTCTCCTCGATAAAGAGCGTATAGGCGCACAGGAGTTAGCAGCTATGTTTGAAGTTTCACCCCGCACAATCTACCGTGACATGGACGCGATCAACATGGCAGGTATTCCTGTTCACTCAACATCGGGGGTGGGCGGAGGCTTTGAAATCATGGAGAAATACAAGATTGATAGAAAAGTTTTTTCCACTACCGACCTTTCCGCTATCTTGATGGGGCTTTCCAATCTTTCCAATATGATGCGAGGGGATGAACTGGTAAACGCCCTGGCGAAAGTCAAGAGTTTTATCCCCGCTGATAAAGCGCAGGACATTGAATTAAAAGCAAATCAAATTTATATAGATTTAAGTCCGTGGATGGGCAACAGGAACCTACAATCAGATTTAGAAGTCCTTAAGACGGCTTTGCAGGAAAGCAAGCTGCTGACCTTTGAATATGCAGACCGCTATGGAAATAAAACTGCCCGAACAGTTGAGCCGTATCAGCTTGTATTGAAAAATAGTCATTGGTACTGGCAAGGGTATTGCCATAAAAGAAATGATTTTCGCTTATTCAAATTATCCCGCACATCAAACCTACAAATACAAAAGGAAATTTTTACACCACGAGATTATCAAAAACCGCAGTTAGATTTTACTGATATGTTAGCAACGATGCAAACAAAAATAAAAATTCGTATTCATCAATCTATCATGGACCGAGTACTTGATTTTTGCACCTATGAACACTTTTCGCCAGACGGTGAAGAGCATTACCTTGTTCGTTTTCCTTTCATAGAGAACGAATACTATTACAATATTCTTTTCAGTTTTGGCGATAAATGCGAGTGTGTAGAGCCGTTACATATCCGCACAGAGATGAAGCGCAGACTACGTGACATGGCTGTCTTATACGAAAACTAGAACAAGCGTATCGTTCACCTGAAACGATACGCTTGTTTTAGATATGCTGGTTGTCTATCCCTGAAAAGCCTGACGAATGTCCGCAATGGTCTTAAAGCCCTGCTCCTCCATATAGGCTTCCAGTTCCTCCAGAATATCCACTGGCGCCGTCGGATTCACCAATGCCGCCGTACCGACAGAAATCACGTCAGCCCCAGCCATAATAAATTCTGCTGCATCCTCACCAGTCATAATGCCCCCCAAACCCATGATGGGAATCTGCACCGCCCGCCGTACTTGATAGACCATCCGCACGGCCACCGGCTTGATAGCTGGGCCGGAAAAGCCTCCCATGATGTTAGCTAACACCGGTTTTTTCCGCTGTACATCAATCTTCATCCCTAGCAAGGTGTTAATGAGAGAGATGCCATCGGCACCTTCGGCCTCTACCGCCTTGGCAATCTCTGTAATATCTGTTACATTTGGGGTCAGCTTAACCAAGATGGGTTTTTTGCTCACGCTCTTGACTGCTCGGGTAATCTCTGCCGCCATCCGGGGATCTGTGCCAAAGCCAATGCCGCCTTCTTTTACATTCGGGCAGGAAATGTTAATTTCCAACATGGCCACATCGGTTTCACTGAGCTTTTCCACTGCCAGGCAGTATTCCTCCGCCGTCCGTCCCGCTACATTGGCGATGACCGGCGTAGAAAACTGCTTTAAATAAGCCAGCTCATCCGCTATGAAGGCGTCTGCACCGGGATTTTGCAACCCCACTGCGTTTAACATGCCTCCGTAAGTCTCCCCAATTCGTGGGGTGGGATTGCCCGCCCACGGTTCACTGGCCACCCCTTTTGTGACCACCGCACCCAGCCGTCCAATATCATAAAACTGGCCGCTATCCCTTGCTGAAAAGGTCCCCGAAGCCGTCGTCACCGGATTTTTCATCTCAATACCGGCAAACTGCACGCTCAAATCAAGTTTACGCATCCCAGGCCACCTCCTCTCCAAAAAACACTGGCCCGTGTTTACATACGCCCTTCTGCTGAATTTCCACACCAGCCTCGGTGACGACCTTAATCTTGCAGGTGCAGCCTACACAAGCCCCATAGCCACAACCCATGCGCTCCTCCAGGGATACCTGACAGGAAAGCTGTTGCTGCTGACACCACTGACTGAGGGCCCGCAGCATAACCTTAGGCCCACAGGCGAAATATTCCTGAGCCAAAATCTCTTTTTCCTGAATGAGCTCCAGCACATTGCCATGAAAGCCAATCGTCCCGCGGTCAGTAGCAATATGAACCGACTGACAAAAGCCCTTCAGCTCCTGAATTAAAAAAGCCTCCTCGGGGAAGCCTACCACAGCAGTAACCTCCGCGCCTTGCTCCTGAAGCCGTTTGGCCAGCAACACCATAGGCGGAACGCCAATCCCGCCTCCTACCAAGGCGACTTTCTTTCCCCTATAGTCGCAAGTATGGTGTTCCAGCTCTTCTCCTTCTATAAAATAGCCATTCCCTAAAGGGGTACTGACACGAATATCATCTTGCTCCTTATAAGCCGATAGGGCCTTGGTTCCCTTGCCCACTACCTTGTATACCAGAGTCATACAGCCTTCTTCTATATCACAGATACTGATGGGCCGGGGCAACAACATACTTTTATCTGCCAGATACAGATTGACAAACTGGCCCGGCTTGGCTTGTCCAAGTTCCGGGGATTGAATCTGCATTTTATATATATCCCTTGCGATGGCCTCATTGCAGGCCACCTTTCCACATATAATCTTCTTCATAACTACTCCACCTTGTATTATACTATCTCAGGTCGTTCTTCATGGCCAAAGCAGCGTCTCTGGCCGCCTCGCCTACCTTGTCTCCGTACCTGCTGTCCTTTTTATAGGCCGCCGTAATGCCTCTGGAGGAATTGACAATACAGCCTCTGCCCTCTTTATCAAAGAATCCCCGCAAATCGGCTCCAGTGCCTCCCTGAGCCCCATAGCCCGGCACTAAGAAGAAGGTCTGTGGCATCAGCTTTCTCAGCTTCTCTCCCTGTTCTTTGTGGGTGGCCCCTACCACAGCACCGATACGACTGTATCCTAACGTTCCCATAGACTGCCGGCCCCATTCCTCCACCAGTTCCGCTACCCGCTCATAGATGGTATGTCCGTCAACCACGATATCCTGGAGCTGACTGCTGGATGGATTGCTGGTTTTCACCAGCACAAATATGCCCCGGTCCTTTTTGTTGCAGGCATCTATAAAAGGTTGAATGCCGTCCACTCCCAGGTATGGGTTAACCGTAATCCAATCTTCCTGCCAAAGGTCAAATTCTTCCCCTTCGATATCGGTGCCGCCGATGTGGGCCGCATACGCCGCCGCCGTGGAAGAAATATCTCCTCTCTTGATATCACCGATGACAATCAAGCCCTTTTCTGCTGCATAACGAATGGTGTCGGCATAGGCCTTAAGCCCTTCCAGGCCGTACTTTTCGTACATGGCTATCTGCGGCTTAACGGCAGGCACAATATCTGCCACACTGTCGATAATTTCCTTATTAAAGGCGGTGAATATACGGCCCACTGCTTCTGGTGTCTTTCCATACTGTTCAAACAAGTTCGCCTTCAAGGAGCCTGGCATCATCTCCAGAGTAGGGTCCAGACCTACCACGGTAGGGTTATTTAGTTCATCAATCTTTTTAAGTAGTGAATCGATCATCGCGTACCTCCTTCTTTCTGCATACAGCAGCTGCTGTTCGCCTAAAATTTATGCGGCTACTCAGCCGCATAAATGATTGTTCCGTTTACTATTGTGTGGGTAACCTTGCCGTAGACTTTCATCCCAGCAAAGGGTGTATTTCTTCCCTTGGAGGCAAACTCTTCCTCCCGAATCTCCCATTGCTGATTCACGTCGATAATGGCCAGGTCTGCTATCTTGCCCACGCCCAGGCTGCCTCTGTCCAATCCCAGGATTTCAGCCGGCTTACAGCTCATTCTATCAACTAAATCCAATGGCGTCAAGACACCGCCCTGAACCAGAACAGTATAGCTTACCGCAAAGGAAGTCTCCAGTCCCACTACGCCGTTCATGGCCTGCTCATACCCACAGTCTTTTTCTTCCCGGCTGTGGGGAGCGTGATCCGTCGCTATAACATCCAGAGTTCCATCCTGCAACGCTCGTTTGACCGCCTCTACGTCTTCCTTTCGCCGGAGAGGGGGATTCATCTTTCGATTTCCGTCCCTGCCGATGCTGCTTTTATCCAGCAGAAAGTAGTGGGGAGCTGTTTCCGCCGTAACCGGAATCCCATCTGCCTTGGCCCGGCGGATAATCTCTAAACTGCCTTCCGTACTGATGTGGCATAAGTGAATGGGGCTGTCCGCTTCTTTGGCCAACATAATGTCTCTGGCCACAATCAGCTCCTCCCCGATGGAAGTCCCTGCCAAGCTGTCATCCTCTGTGTGGGAAAAAACCAGAAGGCCCAGCGCCTTTCCAGCCCGAATGCCTTGGAGCATGGTGGCTGCATCCATGACAGAGCGGCCATCTTCGCTGATGGCACAAATGCCCTTGCCGATCAGATTCTTGCAGCGGGTCTGCGCAGCAACCATCCCCTGGAGGTCTGCCAGTTCCTGCCCCTTCTGGCCCCTGGTAATGCTGCCTACAGACAGCACATTAACCCCACAAGCTGTCTTGGCTTTATCGTCAATGTAGGTCACCACCTCTGGGCTGTCGATGATAGGCTTGGTGTTGGGCATGCAGCACACGGTGGTAACACCACCTTTGGCTGCGGCCTGACAGCCTGTAAAAATATCTTCTTTATATTCCTGCCCAGGCTCTCTCAAATGGACATGGAGGTCGATGAGACCAGGAACCACCCACTTGCCTGTAGCATCGATTTCCTTCACCGTCTCTTCCCCATTCTGGGCTGGTATCTGCTCGGCCCAGGCCGGCAGCCTGCCTCGTGTTTCTCCACCCGTCTTTATACAAACAATCTGCTGTCCTTCTACGTAAAGATCTCCTGCTGCTTCTAAACCAGAATCCGGGTCCAGGATTAGCCCGTTCTTTACCAGAATTCTCATAGCTTAATAATCTCCTTTCATGCAGACAATCTCATCGCAGTATTCACACCGATATTCTCGATTCTCGGCATCGATTAGGTGGAAGATGTGCGGGGCGTTGATCTCCACCGAAGTAACACAGCGCGGGTTTTTGCACTTAATTACGTTGGTTACCCGCTCTGGCACCTGCAACTCAATCTTCTTGATAATCTGTCCGTTTTCAATGATATTTACTGTGGCGTTGGGCTCAATAAGACCCAGCACATCTAAATTTACGTCAATTACATTTTGAATCTTGACAATATCTTTTTTCCCATGTTTCTTGCTGCTGGCGTTCATAATAAAGGCTACGGTGTTGTTAGCCAAATCGATATCCAGATATTCCAGAATTTTGGCGCCCAGACCGGCAGTGATGTGGTCGATAACGATTCCTTTTTCGATACTGTTTACTAACATAATTCTCCTCCTTAACCTTCTATTCCAAGCAAGCTCATAATCAGAGCCATGCGGACAAACATGCCGTTTTTGGCCTGCACAAAGTACATGGCCCGCGGGTCCTCGTCCACCTCTACAGCAATTTCATTTACTCGCGGCAGCGGATGGAGGACAATCATCTTTTCCTTGGCCAGCTTCATCTTGCTCTTGTCCAGGATATATGTATCCTTTAAGCGGATGTAATCTTCCTCATTGAAGAACCGTTCCTTCTGCACTCTGGTCATGTAAAGCACATCCAGCTTCGGCAGGGCTTCCTGAAAGCTGCGGACTTCTTCAAACTCAATGCCGTTTTTCATCAAGATTTCTTTTCTCACGTAATCTGGTATCCGCAGTTCTTCTGGGGAGATGAGAACGAATTTTACGTTTTTATATCTGGAAAGCGCCTTGATTAGGGAATGGACCGTTCGGCCAAACTTTAAGTCCCCGCAGCAGCCTACAGTAATGTTATCAAATCCGTTTAAGGTCCGCCGGATAGTTAGCAGATCTGTCAAGGTCTGTGTAGGATGCTGATGGCCTCCGTCTCCAGCGTTGATTACTGGCATTTCTGTACTGTGAGCAGCTACTTTAGGGGCACCCTCCTTCGGGTGTCTCATAACCGCCAAATCAGCGTAACAGGCTACCGTCTTGATGGTGTCGGCAATGCTCTCTCCTTTGGCTACAGAGCTGGAGTTTGGCTCAGAAAAGCCAATAACCTGACCGCCCAGCCGAAGCATAGCCGCCTCAAAGCTGAAACGCGTCCTGGTGCTGGGTTCGTAAAACAACGTGGCCAACAGCTTGCCGTCACAGGCATGAACATACTTGGCAGGGTCCTCTATAATCCGATCAGCTAAATCAAACATATCTTCCAGCTCTTTTATAGAGAAGTCCATGGGTTCCAACAAATCTCTACCTTTTAACATCATTCAAGTCTCCTTTCCACATGCACTTATTCTTTCTTCAAAAGAGTATAAATGCGCAAAAAAAAATCTTCCAATATTGGAAGATTAAATAATACAATCATCAGAGGATGATGGTGTCTCTAATTGAACAGATTTTCCAGACAATGGCAACAAACAAATCAATTCAAAAACCGAAGGATACTCCGCCTCATTTTCTGCCGGGAGGGCAAAAACCTCGTTTTCTTTCACGTACCTCTCATAAGACATCAGCATATGTATCGCTCCTTCCTAAACACCATTTTTCACCACCAAACGAGTTTTGTCTCGTTCTGTCGCGCCTAAATCTTTAGTATAATACCATGCATACCGGCAGGTGTCAATAGAAAAACCCATGGCAAAATGATGTATTTTATATTCATTTATTTCAGAGGTTTCAGAAAATTTTATCCCAGCCCCCAAAGAGGCTGGGATTCATCTCATATGACACAGAGATTCAGTGGTTCCCGAAAGGGCTCTTCCCCCTCTAGCAAATCCTCATACCTCTGAGGCCGTTTAATCTCTTTCACCGTATCGTTCTTTTTGATCATGACCACTCCTGGCCGCGGCCTGCCATTGAAGGAAGGCAGACAGGAGTTATTATAGGCGCCCGCATCCATAAAAGCTACCAAATCTCCCGCTGTCATACTGTTAGGCAGCCAGGCACCCCCGGAGGTTTCAGCCGCCAAGCCGCTGATTCGGTACGGCATGCCATGCTTTTCAGTGATTTTATTAGCACACAGCAGCTGACCGTGTTCCAGCCTCTTCTTCTGCGGTCGTCCGCTCCCCATGCCTTCAAAGCCTTCATCCAGAACCAGCCAGTTTTCGTTGAGATTTTTCCGATACTTCTCATTGACCACACTGGTGAGTAAAATACCCGCAGAAGCGGCAATCTTTTTACCTGGCTCAATAATCAACTCCACTCCCTGAAAGAAATCTTGCAGAGGGTCTCCCGCCCACGTCTTTACTTTTTCCATGCTCAGTTCCTCTGCCACCTTACAGGCAATTTCTTCTAAATCTTCTGGTGACATGCCGCCTCCCAAGTTCAGCGTACGAGGAATGAAGCCGGTGAGCTGATACATCTTCACCGCCGTTTCCAGCATAGCAGCAAAGGCTCCACGAGCATCCTCTGGCTTATCCAGTCCCTTTTGCAGCTGTAAGTGGTAGCCCCGCAGCCGGATATGCTGCTTGTTCTTCTGAGACATGCGGATAGCAGTCCTCAACTGTTCAAAAGTAATGCCAAATTCACTTTCTGGGATGTTCTCCCCTCGTGAATCCTGACCATAATAAGAAGAATCCGGCGCTACCATCAGGGCGATATTAACCGGCATATCCAACTCTTGCGCAATCTCGGCAATCCTAGTCAGCTCATAGATAGAATCCACATTAATAGCCTTCACACAGCTGCGGATGGCCAGCTCCAGCTCTGTTGCCGTCTTGCAGGCACCCGTAAAAATAATTTGCCGTCCTTCAAAACCAGCCTGTAGGCCTTTAAACAACTCTCCGCCCGAATTAACCTGCAAATTACAACCCGCATCTCGAATGACCTGTAGATTCGCCAAGGTAGATTCGCATTGGGCTGCATAGTGAATGCTTGTTTTAGCATATGCGGTGCGAAAAGCTACGATGACTTCATTTACGTTCTTGCGCAACTCTCGTTCAGAAAAGATGTACAGGGGCGACCCATAGACTTCAGATAGCTTTGTCAGATCCCTGCCGTCAAAATACAAGTGCTCGTCTTCTACTTTAAAGATCTTGTTTTCAAAAATGTTCATGTGCGACCTCCCGATCCGTTGTATAAATAGCCCCGCCTTATAAACAAAAAAACTGCGACAAAAAATCGCAGTCCGTTTTACTGTTTTTCCTTATTGTCTGCCGACAGTCCATGTTACCCGTGGATCGGCGTGCTTCTCATGCAGGTCTCCTGACTCGTGTATCCTCATTTCTTCTCGCCTTCCCAAGCTAACGCTCAGTGGCTATCACCCTCTTTTCAAGGGTAAATCTTAGAAGAAACTCCTCACTCACAGTGGCGGGTCCATTCTGGAATTTCACCAGATTCCCTCTTAGTCAGATATTGCCTTTGGGCAATACTGAAACATGGAAGTGATATAAATTTACTTCATTCATCATATCACACACGCCAGTTCCTTTCAAGGTATATTTTCAAATAAATCCTGCTCATACGACTTATAACAAGATTCACTGGTCCATCAAACCGTATTTTACTTTAATGCGGTCCAGCTTTTCCAGCATAGACTGGGACATGAACCACAGGAAGATGACCGTAGCCGCTGCGTGGACTAAATCAAAGGGAAGTCCCAGAACATAGGCTGCGACGAACATTGGCCAGGTGGGATTGGCGTTGTAGGTCAGCACCGTGGCAGGATTCATCAGGCCGCCATAAATCACTAACACGGCTAGGCCGCCAAATACGCACAGCGGTAAGCGGCCTCTGAGCAGCAGGCCTTTGCGGAACAATATCCCCGCTAAAAATCCGATCACCCCCATAGCAAACATCTGCCATGGCGTCCAAGGCCCTTGTCCATACAACATATTGGAGGTTAACATGGTGATAGCACCTACCAAAAACCCAGCCTCCCCGCCGAAAGCTACGCCGGCGATGATTACCATGGCTGCCACTGGTTTAAACTGAGGCAACATGAAAAAAGCAGCTCTTCCGGCCACCCCCAAGGCACACAGCACTGCCAGAATGATTAACTCTCGGGCCTGAGGCTTGCGCCCCTCAAAAGCCAAGACAAAAGGCAGCATAGTTTCAAGGATGATCAATAAGGAAATAAAGTAATATTTCCGATCACCAAAGTAGAATACCCCCACGTAAAGGGTCAGGGGAATGGCCAGCAGAATCATCACTGCTGCGGCTACTGTCCGCTTGGACAACCTGCGCTTCTCTTTCTGAATCTGGATGACCTCTATCGGTTGTTGGCTCCGCTGGGAAATGGCCAGCGCTAATACCACCAGAGAGGCGATAAAATAGATACTCTGTTCCAAGGGCTCCAGCTGGATTATCTGGGATCCTTGCAGCGCTACATAGGCCAGAGTCAAAGCGCAAATTCCCGCTGCTCCCGCTAAAATCCGCCGCCATAGAGGCAGCTTGTGACTTTTTGGGGCTTGGTTTGCCTTCTCTACCACCTTATCCGGCCTATACAAATCCTCTGCTGGCAATTGTGGTCCAGGGGGCACCTTTCCACCGCAGGCAAGGATGACATCCTCAGCGGCCACCGCCTCCGGCAGCAATTGACGGGCCATACGGTTTGCTGCGGTGGTGTAAAAACTATTTCCAGAAAAGAAAGCCCGCGGCGTATCCTCGGTAACAATATTTCCATCAAAAAACATCGCGCAGCGATGGGCATATTTAGCACAGAATTCGATGTCGTGGCTAACCATGACCAGGGAAACACCCTGGCGAAGCAGCCGCTGCAAAATCTCGGCGAAAAGTTCCTTAAACTCGGCATCCAGCCCCTTAGTCGGTTCATCCAGCAGCAGAATCTGCGGTTCTAAAAGCAGAACCTTGGCTAAAGCTGCTCGCTGTTGTTCTCCCCCTGACAAGTCATAAGGATGTCGGGTGCGAAGCTGTTCCAGCCGACAGAGCTTCAACACCCGTTCCAGCTTTTCCCCCTGCTGTTCCTTGGACAGCTTCCGTTCCTTGAGCACTTCCAGCAAATCTGCTTCCACCGTTTTCTTGACAAAAAGAGCCTGTGGATTTTGTGGCAGGGAGCCAATCTGAGCCAGAACCCCTCTCAAATTCCCTGTCACATCTTTCCCTTGAACTAAAATCTTTCCCCGGTATGGTCGATTAATCCCCGCAATCAGAGACAAGGTCGTCGTCTTTCCGGTACCATTCCCTCCTAGTACTGCCAGAAATTCTCCCGGCCTCACCTGCAAAGACAGCCCTTTAATCACATCGGGCAGATCCTTTTCATATTTAAACCATAGGTCCTTTAGCTCCAGCACTGGCATCTCTTTCAACTCTGGTTTAAGCTCTGCTGGTATTGCAGCCAGTTCCCGCTCCTTTGCTATTTCCTCCAGCCACAATCGGCCCTCTCTTACTGTTACTGGACACTGCAGTTTATTGGGCACGGCGGCAAATATCCGCAGGGGAGTAGGCATGGCCATAAACATGCTGTGGCCGTGCTCCTGAAGAGCCGTCCCCACCTGATGTGGCTCCCCTTGATAAATCAGCTTGCCTCGATCCATGACCAAAACTCGATTGCTGAGCGGGAATACTTCCTCCAGCCGATGCTCCGTTATGATAACGGTAGTCCCCAACTCTCGGTTAATCTTCCCCACAGTAGCCAAAAAGTCTGCCGCCGCAATGGGGTCCAGCTGGCTGGTCGGTTCATCGAGAATCAACACTAAAGGCTGCATGGCCATGATAGAGGCGAGGTTTAAAAGTTGTTTCTGTCCGCCGGAAAGTTCCTTTACCGACTTATAAAACCAGGTCTGAATGCCAAAGAAACTGGACATCTCCGCCACCCGCCCTCGAATGGTGGCCGTATCATAGCCCAGGCTCTCCAGTCCAAAGGCCAGCTCATGCCATACCTTGTCTGTTACCAGTTGATTATCGGGGTTCTGCTGCACAAAACCGATACGGGCACTCTGATCCCGCAGCGATACTTCTTGCAGTGGCTTACCCTCAAAAAAAATATCCCCCAGCCTAGCCCCATGAGGAGCGATTACCGTTTTTAACTGACGCAAAAGCGTAGATTTCCCGCAGCCGGAGGGTCCGCACAAGGCAATAAATTCTCCCGGCTCTACGGAAAAACTTACATCCGTCAAGGTCTTTTCTGTCTGCTCTGGATAAGCAAAGTTTAGATTTCTAATGTCAAAGCACCGATTCAATCTGCGATTCCTCCTTTCTCATGCTGTTGCCTGTCTCTAGTGCCCTCCACCGGGCATCTGCAGCCACGTTCAGGATCACAGGCATCAGGCAGAGTGCGGCATAACAGATAAAAAGACTAAAGGGGTAGAGACCTGGGCTCACCCCTTTTATTGTGGGAAAATATCGAAAGTAGAGACCGCCGGCAAAGGCACCTGCGATAATATACAGTCCACAGACTGTGAGAAATAACAGCGCTATGCCATCCCGCCTGTCCATAGAATAAATGGAAAAAGCGGTTCGCCCCTCCAAACCATACCCCCTGCTCTTCATAGAATCTGCCGTCTCAATGGCATTTTCCAAAGACCAGGTTACCATAACAGAAAGGATGGTCAGCCCTTTTCTGGCCCGCTGAAGGACTCCTCCGCTGGAAATGTCTCGGCCAATGCACCGCTGCGCGTTGGACACCACCTGAAGCTGTGTCTTAAACCGAGGCACAAAGCGCAGCACCATGGATAAAATAAGGGATAAGGCCGGGATTACCCGGCCGAACAGATAGACAAATTTATCGGAGGTCATAACTGCGTTGTAGCAGGAAAACCAGGAAATCACCCCAATGAGCATGGTGGCTGCCACCATGCCATAGACCATGGATTCCAGGGTCAAGGGATTTCCGCTCGGCAAATATGTAAGAATCGTTCCTCCCTCGTGGTTAAAGGCCGGATTCATCAGAACCGTGATTACAAAGACCGGCAGCATGAACAGCAAGCTAAAGCGCACCGCCTTTTTCCCGTTTAAATAGATAGCATACGTCAAGGCACAAATTAACGATATACCCAGACACACGGGATGGACAAATATCATGGAGAAGGCTAGCACTAAACCGAAATAGACAAAATTAACCAGAGGATGATAACTTGAAAAGGTGTCTCTGTTTATCATCTGCATCAGCCTCCCGTGGAATAATAGCCGCCCACATCCCGACCTAAGTCACAGGTGTAAACCCATTCGATTACATCTCCCTGTTTCAGCTGATAACGGCTGCATCCATAATTGGGAAACCAGTCGTTGACTTTGTACATCCAGCCAGACAGTTCCCCGCAATCGAACTCATAGAGATTGTTTATGCCTTCAATATAGGCACTGTTATAGAGCGGCGTATTAACAAATTCCATATGAATTTTATTTTTTTTCATTTCTCGCTGGAGCACGTTGAAAACACTTTCCCCTTCGTAAAAGGTTACTGTAGCCGTAGCCAGAATAGCCCCGCTGGTAGGGACCAGCTCTACCTTCTCCGGATCCAGCGCCGATATATTGTCTAAGATGGTATCACAGCGAACAGAAAGGGTACAGGTGAGTTTCTTATCTGAAATCACCGTATTTTGTGGCTCCACAGGCACCGGTTTTCCCTCTGGCACTGGTTCAGTGAGATATTTGTCCTTTCCTGTTTCCGGATCTAAGCTCATCCCTTTAGACTGAGAGTAGTCCGAAGATCCTTTTTTGACTCCTGCGGAAGAGGCATCACTGCCCATGCTCTGGGCCAGAGCCACCTTCTGTGCAGCAGTCATCGTTCCCTTTTCTTGGCCGTCTGCACTGCTCTTGCCACTACCGTCTTTTGCCTCAGAATCTTTAGGGTTTTCGACCACAGCTCCCCCAGTGGCTGTCAGGAAATCTTCCTGAGAAGAGACCGCTGCCACCGCTGAGTCGGTCACCGAATTTGTTGCTGACAGGGGGGTACTATCCTTTACTGCATAGCCGCCCCCTGCCACATAGGTGATCACCAATGCCCCGCAGATAACACCTGCGGCGATCAGCTTACCCTTTGTGAGTTTCATGACTGACCTCCTTTACATCAACTTTGCAGCGGTGAGCATCTGAAACAACATCTCAGCAACCTCACAGCGCTTAATCGCGTTCTTTGGCAGAATATCCATCTTCTCCTGAGAGAGAATGCCCGCATCATAACAGAAAGCCATGCTGGATTTAGCCCATTCTGCTACGGTAACGTAGTCTGTAAACTGCGCCAGCGTATCTTGCACAGTCGCTGCATCCATGTTCTTACTTATGCCTGCCAGCTTGGCTGCCCGCTCTACCATGACAGCCGCTTCCTGCTTGGTAATAGTTCCGCTTGGTGAGAATGTGTCCTCAGAGGTACCCTTGACGATGCCATACTGGTAAGCAGTTCCCACATAAGGAGCATACCATGAGGTGGAATCTACGTCAGAGAAATTATTGCCGCTCTTTGGCTCTAAACCCAGTGCTTTAACAACAATAGTAGAAAATTCAGCTCTGGTCATGGTGTCGTTAGGCATGAACTTATCATCTGTTTTGCCATTGATAATAGCTCTGGCACTGAGTGCTTCCATCGCCGACTGGTTCTTGTGGCCAGCTATATCCGAAAAGGTCTTGCCTGGCAGTGTTACGTTTTGCTTCTTCACGTCAGCCTGTTTATTCGCCAGGCCCTGTCCGGTGGTTTCTGCATTAGTCTCTCCGGTGGTAGAAGCCGGGGATGAAGCATCGCTCATGCGATAAAGGCTATTCTTCCCTTGCTGAGCTCGGCCTACAGCAACTAGACCGTAAAATCCCTGTTCTGCTGCCATTTGGTTGCTGCCGCTGCCATCTGCTGTGTGCAGAAAACCCTTGCCCTTCTGATAGAACGTTAATAGATTATCTACAGCCGTGTGTCCATTTTTCACAAATCGGCTGTCATCTTGGGCAATTCCTAATTCGCACAAAGCGACAACAACCTGTACACAGCTTTCGGAGTTCGCCGTGCCCCAGCTGGAAAACCCGCCATCACTTCGCTGCATGGCAGACAGGCATTTCAGGGCCTCTTGGGTTACCTCCTTGACCTTAGGCTGATCCTGATACTTGGCTAAAGCCTGGAGCGCCATGCCCGTAATGTCTGGATCAGATCCTTCACTTTCGGCTGTAGCACCATCTGCGCCGCCGAAGAGTGAAAAGCCGCCGTCAGACAGCTGACGGGATAAAATCTCATCAATATACATCTGTCTGGTGGCCTGAGTAGCCGCCGCCTTGTTTTCCGGCATTGGATAATTTCCACTGTCCAAAGCGATTAAGGCCCAAATAGGGCCATTGATGCCTTGCCAAATAGTCTTGTCGAAATCCCCCAGGGGAGTCAACAGATTGTAACCTCCTACGTTAGTGGGATCTGCCCCAATGGCAGAAAGAGCCACGGTCACTCGGGAATATTCGGTATACTTCTTGTCGTGGAGTACGCCCTTACAGGCTTTCACGTAGTCCACCACCCTGTTGTAATAGTCCTTGTAATATGTATCCGGCACATCATAGCCGCTTCTGGCCAATCCCAGCACAGCCCACTCTCCACCGATAGAACTCACCTGAGGCTCTTTCACTGTCTTATACATGTAGGCTGCCGTGTCATTCATTGCCGCCTGTACCGTCTGGGCATCTGCCGCAAAAACCGGTAGGCTGCCAAAAATCATGGCCACCGCCAAGATTAGGGTAATCAGCAGACTTGTTCTTCTCATCTGTTGCTCTCTTTTCATTCTTTTTTCTCCTTCCTTTTCTCATGCACACAAAAAAAGCTGTGACAATTTAACCTTGTCACAGCCGTATTTCTGTACTGATCATAACTCCTTTGTTCCCATAATCCGTGGGACAAAAAAACAAACATTTGCGAAGATATTCTGACTTACACTTCCAGGACCTTTCAATCCATCACTCCTGTTTGCCTTCCCGATTTTCATCAGTGGCTGACTTGGTCCAAACACGAGTTCCATGTTTACAGCGGCGGTACCGTTTGAGACTTGCACTCAATTCCCTATTACATCCTTCTGCTTTAGCCAGCAGAAAGAAAACACAAAAGCATTCCTATTCAATTGGATGAGATTAAAAAAACCTCATTTCTTATCAAATATTGTATCATCAAAGCTGCTTTTTGTAAATAGGGCCGCTCCTGCAAAATTTTGCGTCCGAGCCTGTAATTTCTTGCTCTAGGCCGATGAATCTAAAGACCTTGATACTGAGCACTATGCTTCTGCTGAAACTTCCGGGTCCGCCGATTAGCTTTCTCAATCTCTTTTTCCTGCACCTTGTCCACTGGTTCCATGCCAATCTGATAGAGAATATTTCTATAGTTGGCACAGCGAGCCATCAGGTTTTTCCATACCTCCTTTGGGATTTCCGATTTAATAGGGGGTCTGCGAAGGCTGACTGCCTGCCTGCGAAGCAGGTTCAACTGACGGACAGTCTCTTTATCTGGGTTGACCAGCTTAAACAAGCTGTCCTCCAGCATTTCACTATGTTTAATCTGTCGGCTCCTTCGTCCATCCAGAAAGGTGGACTGAAAAGGGCACAGCTTTTGGATGGGTTCCATATGTATCTGATAAAGGATATTTCTCCAGGTACCACAGCGCTTTTTCAACCTGCTGCGGACCTCTGGAGAAATTTCCATGCGCATAGGCGGTCTGCCTAATCGATTGGCGGTGTCATAAATAGACTCCAGCAGCTCCCACTCCTCTGGTAATAAATCACAAACCTTATAAACCGGTTCCTGGCTTTTCCAGTTATTATCAATGCCCGCCGCTTCCAGAAGCTGAGCCCAGGTGTCGTATTTAAATCGAAACAATTCTGCGGCCTCCGACATTTCATGCATGTGAGGAGGTCTGCCCAAATCGTTGGCCAGTTGCCGAAGGTGCTCCAGCATTTCCTCTTCTTGCTGGCGTTTCATGGTCACCTTCTCATAGGAGTCCCCATCTTTGCCCGCCTTTTTGGAAAGGCCTGCGGCAATCAAGGCTTTGGGCCAGTTGCCAAAACGCTTTTTTATGTAGATTCGATAAATCCAATACAGTTCTTTTTGTGCCGGGACATGGCCCAACTCCTTGGTTTTTTGGATTAAGACTTGGCATAGCGCTTCGTCAGAAAAACTGGAATAAACAATTCGGCCCCTTCCTGCGCTGATCTGCGAATATTCAAAAATTCGCTCAGCCTTTGGCCCTTCCTTATCGTGCTCCAGCTTTCCCGAAGCGATAGCCTGGGAAACAATCTTCTGAAACTCCTCTATGTATTGTGCTGCTATGCTCTCCTTCTGCATGTCTGTGTTCCCTTCTTTCTTTTGTGTCTTATTCCCCTTATTTTTTCAGCAAGCCGCAAACCAGCACAAAATAAGAGGGCAGCTTGTCCGGCTCCAGCCATTCCAAGTCCACGCCCAGCAGCTTGCTGCACGTGCGTCCCACATCGCCCCCCAGAGCCTCAATGCTGTACCGCAGCTTATGATAATAGCGGCAGCTTTCTTTGGCACTGCCTTCGGGACAGACACTGCGAGTGCAGCTGTGGGTCTCCATCAGGCGATCTCCGCAGAGAGAACAGCTTCCCGCCGACAGGCTGACACTGTCAACAAGCTTTTCTTCCATCTCATAGAGTTCTTCCGACAGGATCTTTTTCTCTGCCGCAAGGATATCATACATCTCCTCTTTAGCCGCCTCCTTGGACAACTGCTGCTGATCCTGCTGGTCAAAAACGATCTTTCTTCCCAAGAGTACTATCCGCTGAAACTGATTCCAATACCCCATCGGGTCAAAATCGAAGGGCGGGCAGGTCCACTTTTGGCCATAGCTGCTGCATTGCTTACAGTATTCCAAGAATTCCTCCACGTTGACGTACTCTTTCACATATTTTGAGACTTCCATCTCGGTGCTGATGTGCTCCGTCTTATAGTTCATGTTTTTATCCTTTCCACCCCAAAGCCTCCGTTTGAATCTTCAGGACTCTTTCCTTGTCAGCTCTGCCGGAAGACGCCAGCTCATGAACCAGATATTCTGGAGCAATTCGCTCTATGAGACTCTGGATGCCCGGATGTGTAACGGGTTGATGGGTGTCAATATTTAAAATATGCTGATAAGACACCGCAAACTTTTCCAAGTAATCCTCCGGCAGCTTTGGTACAATACAGAGGTGCTCCTTCGTATATTCTCCGCTTACCGACTGATGCAGATGCACCCCTTTTATATATCGGCAGAGGATGCCGTGTTCATCAAGCATTTTATGTATATAATCAATCGCCTCTTCCTGGCTCTGCAGCTCCAAGTTCGTACACATGAGGTGTCCCAAATCCAACATAATACCCTTGTTCTGATAATGGATATTTTTTAGCATGCGCTTCGTAATATCAGGTTTGGTAAAAGTGAAGCCCGCCCAATGGAGATTTTCCAGAAGCAGCTTGAACGTATATTTTTTCCCGTCCATCAGCAGATTAATCAACTCTGCCGTTCGATCCACCACCTCTTCATCGCTGTGCAGCCATTGATAGGTATAAACTTCTTCTACAGAGACATCCGACACGTGAAAGACTACGTATTCGGCTCCCGACTGCTGTGCTCGGTCCAAATCCTCGCTGAGAAGCTTAATCAAGGCCTCCCTGTTCGGTCCGCCGTAAAACATCTCCCAGCTTTTTTTTGATTTAAACTTGTGCATGAGCTGAATCTCATTGTTGTTCCAAAGATCCACCCAGTCACAGAAAAAAGCCAGGTGCCAGCCCCGAATCAATTTTCTGTCTAGCGAAAATTCGCAGTCTTCTCCGCCCCAAATGGCCTCGATTCCCTGGCAGCCGTACCGGCGGCAGACTTCCTCCAGCTGGTTGCTGTCTTGGTACTCCTTTAAAACCTCGTCTACCAGAGGCATATTTATCAGTTGAAGCATATGCAGGCCTAATCCTTTCGCCAATACAACAAAGTCTCTAGATGAGTGCCGAAAGCGCATTTCTTTACTCAACTAAGAGACTTCTAAAAGACTTCTGTATGTTATTTATTACAGTTTTAGTTAATATAAACAGTAGCTTTCATAGTTTTCACCCATGTAAATCCAAACATTTTCTCCCATTTCAATCTCTTCTCGAAATGTTAAATTGGGAACTAAAAGCTTGATGCTAGTTCTCTTCTTTCCAGTAACCGTAACCCCTTCCGGTGTAGGGTCCTTCTTAAAGGCGGCAATCTTTGCTCCCAAATCGGAAATGCCTGTCTCCTTGGCAAAGTTGTCAATAAACTCCTGTGTATTAGCATAAACCACATTATCTTGATTCTTAAACCAGTTAATATTCATTGCACTCACCTCCTAATTATTGAAAGGATGAGGGCCCCACACATCTGCCCATGCAGACAGGTCTGTGAAGACCCTCAGGAATGAAAAGACGTTTTTCTTGGCGGATGAAGATTGCTTAGCAGATAGGCAAACAAAAAAACTGTAGCTAACCGCTACAGTCCGTATTTACTGTATATCCTCATCCTCATAAGGCTTTGAAGCAACGCCGATCACCCGTCGGCCGCTCAAACAATTTATGCAGGTCTTCTGGCTCGCAGATCATGGTTTTTTTCGCCTTCCCGGACAAGATAAGAAAAATCCAGTGGCACCTTGAAAAAAACTCCCTGCATACAGCGGCGGGACCGCGCAGGACTTAAACCTGCTTCCCTCTTAGCTGCGAAGCTACAAACTTTTAAAAAAGCTCTAACTTGCAGAACATAAACGTTTTATTCACTTATTACATTTATGGTATCACACCCTCTTTAACTTTGTCAACCCCATAAAAATTTATATTTTCCATCCTCTCCAGGTTTTAGGGATTTTCTCATTGACAGTGTATTACTTGGCATAGTACACTAAATCTATGATAAAAAGGAGGTGATTTATATGTTCCAGCTAGATTTTAAAAGCAGAAAAACCATATACGAACAAGTAGTGGATAACCTCAAAGAACTAATTATCGCAGAAGTTTTGCTGCCGGAGGAAAAATTGCCCTCAGTACGGGAATTATCTAAAATGCTTACCGTCAATCCCAACACGGTGCAAAAAGCTTATCGAGAACTGGAATATCAGGGATACGTGTACACCGTCACCGGACTAGGCACTTTTGTAGCCATTCCCAAGAAGACAGCTATTAATCCCGCCCAGCTAGAAGAGATTGCCGGACGGATAAAAAACGACATCAAGGAATTGTATTTTCTCGGTTTAAGCGTGGAAGAGATTGAAAAGCTGCTGCTTCAACTGATCGAAAGAAGAGGTGAAAATATATGATCAAAGTGACGGACGTAAATAAGAGCTTCGACCAGTTTAAGGCGCTTACCGACCTGAACCTCCACGTAAACAAAGGATCGATCTACGGCCTGGTGGGTACCAACGGAGCCGGAAAAACCACTATTATAAAGCATATCACAGGTATTGTCTGCCCCGATTCTGGCCAGATAACCATTGATGGAGAAGCCGTCTTTGACAATCGGCAGATCAAGCAGCGCATGGGCTTTATACCCGACGACCTGTTTTTCTTTTCTACTTATAATTTAAAAGAAATGTCTAAGTTTTATAAGAACCTCTATCCCAATTGGAATGCCCAACGATACGCCCACATGGTCACGCAATTTGGCCTGAGTGAAAATAGAAAACTAGCCCGATTTTCTAAGGGTATGCAGAAACAGGCAGCTTTCGTCTTGATTATGTCTTCCATGCCGGATTACCTGATTTTAGATGAACCCATTGACGGGCTGGACCCTATTGTCCGCAAGCTGGTGTGGAAGTACATTGTGGAGGATGTGGCAGAACGGGAAATGACTGTGCTGGTATCCTCTCACAATCTAAAAGAACTGGAAGGCATCTGTGATTCCATCGGTATTCTCTCCAAAGGCCATATGGTCATGGAACGGGATTTGGACGAATTGAAATCCGATGTGCACAAGATTCAGGTGGCTTATAAAAACAAACCGTCCGAACCTTACAAGCAATTAAATGTACTTCACCGGGAAGCCCGGGGAACAGTAGACCTGCTCATCGTGCGGGATAAGCGGGAATTTGTGGAGCAAATTATCCTGGCCGGAGAACCGGTACTCTTTGATATGCTGCCCCTGTCCCTGGAGGAAATTTTTATTTACGAATTAGGAGGCGTTGACAATGAAATCCAGAACATCATATTTTAGTGTGTCCATCCCTCTGGTGAAGGAAAATCTTCGGCGGTTCTGGGCTATACCTGCTGTGGGCTTTCTGGCTTACTTTCTATCAGGCATATTTCCTATCCTTATGAGCTATCGGACCATCGACCACATGTATTCCTACATAGATATGTGCCTGAGCAACAGCCAGCCCTTTTTCATGGCGATTCACTTGATGCTGCCCATCATCACGGCGGTGATTATCTTCCGCTATTTGCAGACGTCCAGCTCCGTGACAACTATGCATGCCATGCCCTTTACCAGGGCCCAGCTGTTTAACAGCAGTTTTCTGTCGGGCTTCATTCTGATTCTTTTGCCCTTGCTGGCCAATGAAATCATTTTTCAGCTGATTGTCAAGCCTACCTATGATCCTTACATGTATAAGGACTATCCGAGGATGACCATATTGGATGAAAGTGCGATAAATATTTTCACTCATGCCAATGTGTTCCAGTGGTTCTGGCATTCTCTGCTGATTCTGATGGTAATTTACGCCATCTCCATATTTGCAGGTCTGGTAACAGGAAATTCAGTCATGCATCTGTCTCTGGCTGTAGGTTTTAACTTCCTGGCCCCGGCACTATATCTGACCTTTGTCATGTATTGCTCCAACTACCTGTTTGGATTCACTGCAGAAGGAATTCACGGGAAGATTCTTGCTGGTCTCTCCCCTTTTGTGCAGTCTGCCGTCGGCGGAGGAGAATTTACACCGGCCTTCCAAGTCTATTATCTGCTGCTATTTGTTGGGATTGTCGCCCTGTCCTCCTTCCTATACCAGAAGCGGCAGATGGAAAAAGCCGGAGACCCTATTGTCTTTCACTTTATGATTCCAGCCATCTGCTACTTAATCGCTTACTTCGGCATGTCTCTCATGTCCTATTACTTTACGTCCCTGGCTACTGCCAACAGTGAAGATGGAGGGCAAAATGTCGACGCCTACTTTTATTCCGGCCTGGCCGCTGGTGGAGTAATCTCCTTTATTTTAGGACGGATGATCGTACTGAAGACCCCCCGGATATTTAATAAAAGCAGCTTGAAGAGCTTTGGTATTTTCGCCCTAGGTGCCGCACTCTTTATTTCATCTATCACTCTGGATTTGACCAACTTTGAAGACCGCGTTCCCAAAGAGAGTTCGCTGAAAGGCGTATATTCCAACAGCTTCAAATCTTTCAACAGCGATAGCCGCTATACGGCACATCTGTTTTCCAAACAACCCGGTCAGTATGATAAGACGGCCTTTCGCTTTACTGACCCAAAGAATATTCAGGCGCTGACCAACCTGCACCGGCAAATCGTCAAAGACAAGAAGCAGATTGAAAAGGAGGAAAGCCTCAATGTACAGTCCTACTTGATTGACCTGTTTTATGACATGTCCACCCCTCTGGACCTCCAGCGGGCCTACAACTTGACGTATAAGCGCGTACACGCCAATCCGTATTTTAAACAGGTTTACGAATCTCAGGAGTTCAAGGATTATTTCTCCTTCAACCGCCTGAATCATCAATCGTTTACCAAGATTACCCTGGAAAACAGCTTTTACTATGATGATAGCCTGGCTTCACACCTGCTGATTACAGATCAGAGTAGAATCGGTGAATTGCTGGCAGCCATGGAAACAGACTTCCAAAACAGGACGTATGAACAAGAGGTAAGCAGCCTGCACTCTTATTGTACCCTGTATTTGGACTACACATATCTGAATGAAAAACATAAATTGGAAAGGACTACCTTGGATTTAAGCATTTTATCCACTGACGTTCAGACGATTAAATGGCTGCGAGATAACGGCTACGGAACTTATCTGGAATTCGCTCCGGATCAAATTGCCAGCATCATTTTCACAAAACAGGATGTGAAGAAGAATGAAGAAGAGGCCGCTGAACGGGCTGCCTTGGACACGAAGGAATTCACCACCGCTGAAATGACAGAACAGGCGGCGGCAGAAGAGACTGAAAACCAGTTGATTATCACCGACCCGCAGCAGATTCAGCAGATTTTAAACTCCTTCTCCGGCTGGAATAACAATTACGATCTGTACTATGAGGGAACTATCGTCTTTAAGCCGAGAGATGGTATCCGTAGCGCGTATTCAGACACCATTTTCTACGATCCGGAAAACGTCCCGGCCTTTATCAGCGGGTATTTTGAATAATGGCTTTGATCTATCAAACAATCAAATCAACATAAAAAAGGAGGCAGTCTGCTGGGAACCAATAGGATTTCAGCAGACTGCCTCCTTTTTAATTTTTATTATTCCGCAGGCCTTCCGCCAACGGCCACCTGCCCCGATGGGCTCAAACCCATGACCGTCTGTCCAGCTTCTTTCAGGGCCTTTACGTAAGCGACGGCCTCCGAGCTGATCACCTCTCCCGGGCAAACTAGTGGAATACCCGGCGGATAAGGGATGATGGACAGTGCACAAATCTGCCCTACTGCATCGGACAAAGAGACCAGTTCCTTCCTTTCAGGCAGCGGATACAGCTTTTGTGGCTCAGGAATGGCCCTAGCCAGTTCCATCAGCCGTCCAGCCGGAACCTTAGCGTTTGCTGCTCTTCCATGGTCCCTTTTATGACATAGGTCTTCCAATGTTTGTAGCAATCGGTCGTAGTCCGACTTTACGTTGCCGATGCCACTCATACACATGAGAATATTTCCCGTCACCAGCTCCGCAAAGATGTTCTGTTCCAGAAGCAAAGCCTCCGCTTCATGGCCTGACAGGCCCCAGGCGCTCATATCCAGATTGATCTTGGTCCAGTCCATGGCTGTCCCCTTATCAATCAACCTCAGACCCGGAAGCTGCCGGGCCTCTTTATAGAATGCCAGCAAATGATCCCGCCATTGACCCATGAGCTGAGGCCCTTGCTCTAGCAGCAGGTTCGCATTGATATCCAGCGAGCTCATCAGCAGATAGGAAGGGCTGGTGCTCTCCACTAGCTGCAATTTGTCTTCCAGCAAATCCAAATCAATGCGCTCAGATACTACGTTCAGTACAGCACTCTGGGTAAAAGAAGCAAGGGTTTTGTGAATGCTGTTGATGACCACATCGGCTCCGCATTCCTCTGCTGCTTTTGGCAGCGGGTTTCGGCCGTTTCCCTCGTCTTTTCCCTCTTCGTTGATTGGTGACACCCTTGTCCCAGTACCTGTCTCCTCACCGGAAAATCGGCTGAAGAATTTCAGATGGGCGCCGTGAGCCTGGTCGATAATAAGAATTTTCCCGGCTTTGTGAACCAAGTCCGCAATCTGCTGAATATCGCTGCAAATGCCGTAGTAGTTGGGGCTGGTCAGAATAACCGCCTCCGCATCCGGATGAGCCAGCAGCTGCTGCCGGACCGCCTCTGGCTCCACCTGACCGCTGATGCCAAATTGATCCAGCATTTGCGGGTAGATGTAGGCCGGCTGAATACGTCCTAGGGACATGGCATTAAATACGGACTTATGGCAGTTTCTAGCCAGGAGCAGCTTACCGCCCGGTTTGACGGCAGACAGAATGGCCGCAATCAACCCACCGCTGGTACCGTTTACCAACAAGTAAGATTTTCGCACCTGATAAAGCTCCTCATATTTGGCCATAGTTTCCCGAATGATGCCTTCTGCTTGAAACAAGTTGTCTGCTCCTTGAATTTCCGTAATGTCGCAGTCCATCAAGTGATCTAAAACAGAGTCATAACCAAACTGCCTGTAAAGGCGGGCCCCCTTATGCCCCGGCATGTGAAAGGAAACGGGATTGCCCGACCGGTGTGCCATTAAAAAGCTCGTTATTCCTCTCTGCTCCTTCATGCTTTTACTTCCTTCTTTCCCTGTTTTCTATCATTACGCCTTTTGCGCATATAATTCTAGAATCTTTAGTACCACATCTCTGGATTTTTCCATCGCCTCAACGGAAGCAAATTCTGAAACGCTGTGATAATTATGCCCACCCACGAAAAGATTCGGCGTTGGCAGTCCTCTTCTAGATAAGGTGGAACCGTCTGTGCCCCCTCGCACCGCCACCACACGAGGATTCAGCCCGCACTGCCGATAAGCTTCCAGTGCCGTCTCCGTAATGTGTTCCTGATCTTTCAGGAAATCACTCATATTATGATACTGCATCTTGATGTCGACAGTCACGTAATCCTTTCCCCATCGCTGGTTAATCTGAGCTGCCGTGTCCTTCAGAAAAGCCATCCGCTTCTCCATGCTGTCTTGATCGAAATCTCGCAGAAGCAAATCAATCTTAGCCACATCCGTATCTCCAGATATTTCATAGACGTAATAGAACCCTTCCCGGGCCTCTGTCGTCTCCGGGGCCTCTGTCCTAGGCAAGGCTGATAAAAACTCATTTGCCAAAACGATAGGGTTAACCATCTTGTTCTTGGCCGCTCCCGGATGGATGCAAACTCCGGCACACTCCACATGCGCATCTGCCGCATTGAAGGTCTCACAGTTGAATTCACCTAGTCCATCCCCATCGATGGTAAAGGCGAAATCGGCTCCGAAGCCTTCAATATCAAACAGCTCTGCCCCGCCCTGAACCTCTTCGTCAGGCGTAAAGGCCACGCAGATATCTCCATGCCTGAATGAAGCATCGGCTTTCACATGAGTCAGCATGTCCATGATGATGGCAATACCTGCCTTGTTGTCAGCACCCAACAGCGTAGTTCCGTCTGAGGTGACGATGGTATGACCGACGTAATCCGTCAGTTCTGGGTTGGTGTTCGGACTGATGGAAATCTGCTTTTCCGAATTAATGAGAATCGTACCTCCATCATAATCCGAAAAAATCTGTGGCTTCACATCCTTGCCGGAGCAGTCCGGCGCAGTATCTAAGTGGGCGATAAAACCAATAGCAGGCACGTTCTTTCCCGGCTCCAGATTGCTGGAAACCTTTGCCGTCACACAGGCATGCTGGTCTACTTTGACATTTTCCGCTCCCAGAGCCTTCAATTCTTCAGCCAACTTGTTAGCCAAGTCAAACTGCCCTTTTGTACTAGGAACCGTTCCTGCATCTTCCACCGATTCCGTGTCAATTTTCACATACTGGATAAATCTCTCTAAAATAGGTTTCATGTTTTCTCCTCCCCAAATTTGCTGTAATTATTTTAGCTGCTCTTCCGTCCCGCCGCATAGGCGCTGGACCAAGCAAACTGCAAGTTGTAACCGCCGGTATCACCATCCACATCCAGAACTTCTCCAATGAGGAATAGTCCCGGGTATTTCCTGCATTCCATGTTTTTCAACTGAATCTCTGTCAAAGCTCCTCCGCCTGCTGTAGCCATGGCTGTATTGAAGCCCCCTGTTCCACTGATGGAAAAGGTGTCTCTGGATAAAAGCTCCCCCAGTTTTTTCAGCTGACTGCCGCTCAAGCTGGAAGCTTTCGCCGTGCAAGGCACTCCGGCTCGTTGGCAGATGGTCTCCGCAAAGCGTTTTGACCCGGCTGTCCCTACATATTCTAACAGAAAATG
The DNA here is from genome assembly GCF_010669305.1 of Aminipila butyrica. Taxonomy (NCBI): domain Bacteria; kingdom Bacillati; phylum Bacillota; class Clostridia; order Peptostreptococcales; family Anaerovoracaceae; genus Aminipila; species Aminipila butyrica. The sequence goes on from NZ_CP048649.1 coordinate 2,136,497, forward strand.
TGCCGCCTGTTTACTACTTTTTGGAACATTCTTCTTTAATCCGGAAATAATTTCCTCTGTGCTTTTTCCCGGGAAATAATTAATTTGTAAAGTCCCTCCTGTTTTTGTATATCGGGATAAATTCAAGATAGACGGACCGGAGAATCCAGTGTGAGTCAACAACAAGCCTCCCTGAATCTCCTTCCCCCCGATTTTGACAACAGCCTGAGTAAAAGAGGTGCCCGACAGATCTCCATAAGGATAGTCCTGTACAAAGATGGGCACCAAAGCCGGTTTGGGCGGCACAATTTCCAGGCCTAGCTGAGCCAGAAGTGGAAAGATGCTGCCGTCGGAGCCAGTAGTGGGATAGGAGCAGCCTCCAGCAGCTACCACCAGTTTGCGACAGCAATAACGGCGTTGAATGTTGCTAGCTTCGTCTTCACAGAAAACAGTATAGCCGCCATCTACTGGCTCTATACGGCAGACCTTTTGCTGGCAAGCCAACTGGAAGCCTTTTTGGCTGCCACAGTCCAGCAGCAGCTTCAGCACATCTTTAGCGGATAATGAACGCGGAAAGACTTTGCCGTCCTCTCGCTCAGCAAGAGGCAGTCCTCTGCTTTCAAAGAAGTCTCGCAGGGCCTGATTATTGAACTTGTATAGAACACTGCGGATCTTTCCACCCTTATCCCCATAGTGGTTCACAAAGTCTTTGATGTCGCCGCCATGGGTCAGATTACACTGCCCGCTGCCAGACATGAGCAATTTTCGTCCGGCAGAAGGCGATTTTTCTAAAATCAGGCCTCTGACTGGCACTTCATATGAAGCGGCACAAAACAGGCCAGCGGCCCCTGCTCCAATAATAATTACGTCGTATGTGTTGTTGTCCTCCATGGTCTTTCTCTCTTTCTAGCTCTCTGCCGTCCATATTTTCGTCAAGGCCTGAATGGTCTCTTCCATCTGGTTCAAAGGAATCTGGTTGTAGTAGAATACCAGGGCTGTAGATTGCCTGCCCGGGGTATCATCTGCATAAATAGACACCGGGGTTGCTGCTACCCCCAGCTGTCGAGCTTCGTTGCACAACTCCTGCGGTTCTTTTTTGCTTTCTACATTGATAATCATGTTAATGCCCGAATAGGTGTTGGTAGGGCGGATCACATCCTTGCCGTACAGATTGATAGCACTGAGCACTCGTTGCAGCTTGCGGGCGTATAGCTGCCTCAGCTTGCGGATGTGAGTCTGATAGAGGCCCTGTTCCATAAACAAAGCCAGCGTAATCTGCTCCGTCTTGGAACAGGTCTGGGTATAGCCGTGGCTGATATCTCTAAAAAATTCTGCCATATATTCCGGCAACACCATGTAGCTGATTTTGATAGAGGCGAACAGCGTAGAGGAAAAAGAGCCCAGATAGACTACGCTGTGGTGACTGTCCAACCCCTGCAAGGCAGGAATAGGCTTTCCGAAATATCGCAGTTCGCTGTCATAGTCATCCTCTACGATAATGCTGTCGTTGTGGGCAGCCCATTCTAACAACTGATATCGCTTGGCGATGGGCATGACAGCTCCAGTGGGAAACTGGTTGGAGGGGCTTACGTAAACCGCTGATTTAATATTAGCCGGCAGCCGATGAATCTGTATGCCGTCTTGGTCTACATCCACCGCCGTCATAACAAATCCCCGGTCCCGAAAAATATTTTTTACCGGCAGATACCCCGGTTCCTCTACCGCCACGTGATTAATGCCCAGTTTAGCCAAAATCAGGCACAGGTGGCTGGTGATCTGCTGTGTTCCAGCACCGATAACAATCTGCTCTGGGCTGCACACGACTCCGCGGGAACGATAAATATATTTGGAAATCTCATACCTCAGCGCTAACTCCCCCTGAGGGTCGCTTTCAAACATCAGCAGCTGGGGATATTCCGTCAGCACTTTGTTCATGCACTTCTTCCATTTATTAAAATCAAAACAAGACAGATCATACTGAAAGACTGCCGACTGATCCCTCTTTTCTACATCCACGGGAAATAAAGAATACTCCTTTCCTTCCCTGGCAACCATTGCGCCTTGACCTTTATGCTCTTCCTTTAGTATGTCACTAAGGCGGGAAATATTGCTTACGTAATATCCTGACTGGGGTTTGCTGTAAATATAGCCTTCCACATTTAGCTGACTGTAGGCCAGGTTTACCGTGGTAATACTCAGCTTTAACTTTTCTGCCAGACTTCGCAGAGAGGGCAGCTTTTCGTCAGGCTTCATCTCATGAACTAAAATTTCTTTCTTGATGTGATCATACAGCTGCAAATAAAGCGGCCGAGATGAACTTTCATCAAGCACCGGAATGATTGCTTTCATACGCCCTCCTACTCCAATAAAAAACGACCGCATATCAGAATGCACCATTCCTTCTATGCAGCCGCCACCATTCAGCCTATTTTTACGCCTATGCGTATATATCTAGATTGAAACCAAGTTCTCCCGGTGCCACTGGCACAGGTTGAACCGTCTCCGGTATATTGGCCAGCATGTCCTCCATAACCTGGCTCTGAGAGCCCATCGCCATATTTAGTACAGACATAGACACTGCCTGCTGGAGCTGCTGAGCCTGCATACCCATATACGAAGATAAAATTCCATCCATTATCAAACACCTTCTTTACACCGCCGCCTGTCGACATCCATTAATTGCGTTGTTTTGCTCTATTCTTATATGATATACTATTTTTCACTCAAAATCAATATCTTCTATGTCACATTCTTCCAAAGGAACGGGTACAATAATGTTTCTGGCATCCTCTAAGGTTGATTCCGGCACATAAATATCGATGGGATAGGCGCTGTTTGCACCCAGCGCAATCTCTAAAAAGTTGCTGGCTCCCTGATACCGTTTTTCACACGGAATATTCTCACTGCGCAGTTTAGATTCTAGTAAGTCCGCTTCAAAACTATCCTTAGCTGTGCACAGATAAACACCGCTGCGCCACTCTTTTTTCTCTTTTTTATTCCACATCCTGCGGCCTCCTCCCCTTTATAAATCGATTATAGCCGGAATGATGATAAATTACAACAAATAAAGCAACAAATATGTGCCGAAAGTCAGGCTGTTTTCAAGCCCTGATTGGCTTCAGAAACACCGTTCTTCCTGCTCTGTCATATATTAAGTAGAGTGGGGTTTTCTTGCTTATAAATAATAAAAGCTGCCTCACAACCTATTATATATAATAAAATATACCTCAAAGGAGGGTTATGATGTTTCTAAATTCTTTCTGCCATGCCAATGGTGATTTGACATACGCACAATTACGAATATCCAATATGAACCGCCAACTTTGGATGGAGCATGTACTTTGGACCCGATTCTTCATCCTCAGCACGGCATTTGGCTTGCCGGATTTACCGTTTGTGACCCAACGACTGCTGCAAAATCCTCAAGATTTTGCCGATGCGCTCCGTCCGCTGTACGGGGAACAAACCGCTGCTCAATTTGCCAATCTCCTCACCGAACATATTATGATTGCCGGACAACTAGTCAATGCGGCCAAAGTTGGCAATAAAGCCGAGGTCGAAAGTCAGAAAAAGAAGTGGTATGCCAATGCGGAAGACATCGCCCATTTTCTAGCCTCTATTAATCCGTTTTGGAAGGAGAAGCTTTGGCAGGATCTGCTCTTTGATCACTTGCACATGACCAAGGAGGAAGCCGTACAGATTCTGACCGGTCAATATGAAGCCGGGGTTGAACAATTCGGCAGCATTCAGGCGGAGGCATTAGCAATGGCCGATTTGATGACTTGCGGGATTCTGAAGCAATCCTGTATCTAATCTTTACACATATCTTTTTTGGCCTGAAAAATCACTGTGCAGCCTTCACCTACATGTAAAAATTCCCAGTTCACCTTTAGGTGTCTGGGAATTTTAGCTTATTCTGCAATCCATTTCAAAAGATAGCCATAACCCTCTTGCTCCATAGCATCTCGAGGGATAAACCTCAGAGATGCACTATTAATGCAGTATCTCAATCCGCCGGTATTCTTCGGTCCATCATTAAATACATGACCTAAATGAACATTGCCGGTACGGCTTCGAACCTCCGTCCGGTACATGCCATGAGAAGTATCTTGCTTTTCCTGAACGACATGTGGATCGATGGGTTTTGAAAAGCTGGGCCAGCCGCAGCCGGATTCAAATTTGTCGCTGGAAGTAAAGAGCGGTTCTCCCGTCGTAATATCTACATAAATCCCCGGCTGGAATCGATCCCAGAATTCATTTTGAAAAGGCGGTTCGGTAGCACTATTTTGTGTCACTTGATACTGGGTTTCTGTCAGGTTTTTACGCAATGTATCCTGCTCTGGCATTTTATAGAGGGTCGGGTTTACAATAGCCTTTGCCGCCATTTCAAACTTTGCCCTTGGAATATGACAATAACCGCCTGGGTTTTTATCTAAGTATTTTTGATGATATTCTTCCCCCGGGGCGAAATTACTCAGCGGCTCTACTTCAATGGCAATCGGTTTGCTGTATCGTTCTTGCAGTTGTGCAATGGCTTGTTCAATCACTGGCAGGTCTTTATCCTCCACATAGTAAATCCCTGTCCGATACTGCATACCCACATCCCCGCCCTGTTGGTTAACGGAGACCGGGTTAACGGATTCAAAATATAACTCCAGTAAAAATGCTAACGGAATGATTTCGGCATCATAAACAACGTACACCGCTTCCGCATGTCCCGTATTTCCCCGGCACACTTCTTCATAGGTAGGGCATTTGGTTTTACCATTTGCATAGCCCACCTGGGTAGACAAAACCCCTGGAATAGATAACAGATATTTTTCGGTTCCCCAAAAGCAACCGCCCGCAAGATAAATTTCTGACATGATACACCTCTTTTCATAATTTATATTTCTTTTATCGCTTTCCCGTCTTTAACACAGGCATATCCGAAGAGTGCAACACGCCTTTTGAGAAAGCAAAGCATACCAAACCGGCGAAGAGCTCCCACAATGCCAGTGCTCCGCATCCAAGCAACACACTGCCTCCACCGGATAGAAAACTGATGACAAAAGCAGCAACTAGTCCGGGCAGCATGATAACAATGACGGCAATCATATAAATAACAATCAACAGCCCCGCACTGATATCCGCTCCCGTAAATCGCAGAGAAAGATAGTTGATGCCTAAAAGCAAAAATGAGAATAATGTGTAGACGGCAATAGCGGTTAAAATCAGTAGAAACGATGCCTTCATGATAAAACCCGCAATGCAGAAAACAAAAATACTTTCCACCAAAACTTTAAACATAATCTCCAGATTGCTCCAGACAATTTTACGGAAAGAGCTATCTGGAATCAAATAGATATAATGCATATAAAGCTCTTTCAAGCCTCGGCCTGTTCCAATCAGAAAAATCTGCATCCACATCAGCACCTGTAGGAGCGTGATCAATCCGCCTCCCTCGCCTCGCAGAAAAAGAGCAAACAAGGCTGCACCAAGTACGGAGAAAACGGACGACAGCCCCCAAAGACCAAATCGATTTGCGCGGAAAGACTCCCGTAAATGCTTATAAAAGATCGTGCTTGCGCCAAAGCCACTGATTCCTGTTTTGGACACCTTCACTTTTCTCGTGGAGGAAGCTTCCGTATTAATCTGCCCTTCAGAGACGACACGCTTTTTCTCAAAGGCTGTTTCCGTAGCAACTAGTACATCTTCGTAATAGTCTGGATTGCTCAAAGCAATATACAAAATCAGCAAGGCACCTGCAACCACCATCAGTCCGAAAAATAATAGCCCGTTTCCCACCTGACCAGAGATCAGTGAAATAGCCCCCTCTGATGCCCAGCCTGCCACCGGCGTCCAAGAAGCAACTGGCGAAAGCAATGTGTTATGAAGAGCCAAAATCAACTTGCCCGTTCTTAAAAACTGCATGCCAAAGTACACGATTAATGGAAGAAAGACCAGCACAGAAATCACCTTCACCAGGAGTTTTCGCCCAGGCTTGCCATTTGTTAAGCTGTAAATTAAAAGCGATAGAATTTGCAACAGGCAAACCGCCAGGATGAATCCCAGCAGCAAAATCAGCACCGATTGAAAACCAATGCCAAAGCTGCTACTTAAAGAATTGCTTTGAAAGAGGATAAAAAAGCCTGCCCAAAACGCCATCTTTGCCATGCGGACAATTCCATACATCAAAATCAAACGAGGACTGACCGGGGAGACAAAGAGTAAATTAACATCACTCATATCAAAGATGACGTCACCATTTGACAACCCTTTTTGTATAGCTAGAACGACAAAAAACATAACAAGTAAGAAAAGAATCCCTTTTAGCCAGAAGATATCAAGGGCATTCCCTCCACTTTCACGGGTAAACGTAGAAAGGACAAGCATCCCGCCAAGCATGGCGATGACAAAGATCCATAGAATCAGCTTCGCCGGTTTTCGCAAAAGCTCCAGAAAGTTATTTTTTACATTCCTTATCAGCAGGAAAAAAAGACTGCTCATCTTGCATCCTCCCTGCCGTTTCCTTCCGTAATGGCAAAATAAACATCCTCCAGGCTTTGGTCTGCATCCAGTTCTCCCCGGCGGCAAACCCGTTCGATTCGGCCTTTAACCATAATATAGGTCACATCCCAGTTGTCTTTCATACTTTCAATCATATGGGTGCTGACCAGCAATGCGCAGCCGCTGTCCCGCAGCTCCGAAATCACCTCTTTCAGTTCACGAATCCCATGGGGATCAAGGCCCACAAGGGGTTCATCCATAATGATGGCCTTCGGCTGAGGAAGAAGGGCGCAGCACACACTTAACTTCTGCTGCATGCCCTTTGACAGCTCTTTGCCTAATTTCTTTTTTTTATCATCCAACTCAAATCGCCGGAGCAATTCTTCCCCCCTGTCCTCCCAGGTGCTTAACCGATATGCTTTCGCGATAAATTCCAAATGCTCCGCCACCGTCAGCATCGGGTAGAGCACCGGGAACTCCGGCACATAGCCCAAAAGCTGCTTTGCCGCAGTGGAATGGTTTTCCTGGCTGTCGATGGTGACAGAGCCATCAAAGCGCAGGAGGCCGCAGATTGATTTAATTAGAGTCGACTTCCCAGCCCCATTTGGCCCAAGAAGCACGGCTACCTCGCCTGCGCCTACCGACAGGTTAATGCCATCGGTGGCGACAAACTTGCCATATTTTTTTGTCATGTCTTTAACGTCAATCATAAAATCTCCCTTATTAAACAGAAAAATATTTTTCTCTATCGTTTAGTATTATATTTATCATTATAATATATCAAAAAAAGTATCTTTAGACAAGCAAGCAGAGGCATAAGCAAAAGAGCTGCACCCAAGCCAGCTTTTAATCGCTTTATGAGGGCAGCTCTTCTTACATCCAATTTTATTATTTCTCATTTAGATAGATTGTGTTTAAATCCAGCCAATAATAGATGTGGTCTTCGACTGGATCCACATTAATTTGTACGGTATTAAAGACAAGCAGCACCGTAATCTCTTCATTTTCAAGGACCAGGCTCATATCGTCCAGTGCTGCTTCTCTGGTATCTGATTGCTGGCCTGGAGGGAACTTGGCGGTTATTTTATCAATATAACTGCTCATGTCATCTTCCAGAATAACTTGATCATTTAATTTAATGCTCAAGAAAGGCAGGCTGTCCTTCGAATCAACTTTCCACTGAATCGTATAAGCTCCTTTCTCTCCTGCAACTCTTGCCTCTTCTCCCTGTAAGTGAATCCCCCATTTGTAATTACTGATATCTACTGCATCTGCTTTTAAATATAAGGAGGTGCCAAAATACCCTCCGGTCCCGTCCTCCTGGTCCGGCCACACCGGTTCAAACCCAAAGGAAGTTTCAAAGATATCCTGTTCATCTAGATTGTTATTGAACCAGGTCGGCCGCTTGCCATCTTCCGTGCTGGCAAGGTAATAAACGGCATCGGTTATCCCTTCCCGCACAGACTTTTCAGGCTCCTGCTTTGCAGGCACCAACTTGCTGTTCTCAAGCATGCCTTGGCTGGTAAGCAGTTTTTCCAGCCGGTTCACTTGAGCTGTTACAGGCAAACTATGATACCCCACCAAAGGCAAGACGGAAAAAGCCGTTATGACACAGATGAAAAGCGCAATCAGAGAATGGGATCTAGCTCGTAAGAAGAGGAGCAGAAGTGCCGCCAGGACAGCAACAACCCAAATGAGCATAAACCAATATTCTGTAACTTTCAGTCCATATTTTCCTAATTGAACAAAAAATGCTGCAGCTTCAAAAACAAGGATAATCAGGGCTGCAAAAGGATAGTACCGCCGATAAAATCCAGCGATCCCCGACTGGTGATGAGTGACCATTACATGAAGCCATAAACCAATGGCAGAATAAGCCGTTGCAATGCCTGCAAGCTGATTAAATGACGGCCACGTACCGGTTAAAATAGTCCGCCCAGACCACAAGAAAAGGACCACCGTCAGGGCGAATAAGATTGGAATAAGAATATAGCTCAGCAACGCTTCAATAAAACGCGGTTGTTTCTGTGCCACTTCACGATGGGAATCCACAACTCCTTTATGGAAATCTGGAAAATATCCCAGAAAAATTGTAAAGGCTAGGAATCCAGCTATAGTCCCTATATACATGTACACTTTTCCACTCATATCATGATAGAGAAGCGCTTCTACTGCACCGGCAACCCCTGAGCCACCAGCCATAATCACCCCACCGTAAATCAAAGCAATAAACAGTGCTTTATGAGTCATGAAAAAGGACCGTGAGAAATCAGACTGCTCTTTTGGATAGCCAGCCATGATAATAAAAACGATAAAGCTAATTAATATGGCAGCATTAACGCGAGCTGCCGCTAAGCTGGAAATAGCTGTGTACCGTGCAGACACAGCCCCTTCTCCAAAAAAGTATAACAATAAGAAGGTTATCAATACTACGGCAGCACTGAGAATGTTTGTAATCAAAAATGCCGACTTATGAAAACGAGTTTGGGCGATGGTTATAGCTGCTAGGCTGAACACCGCACCCAAGGCAAAGGCCCAATGCAGGCAGTTAAACAAAAAGTTATAGGGTTCTTGCTGGGGCCAATTTAGTTGGATTCGAATCATGGTTACAACCGCAAACGCCAGAGCGCTTAAAATAGCACCGGGAAAGGCGATAAAAGCTCTGACCACCCCTTGAAAAAGATTCATCATGGATCGAGTAAAAAAATGCATCCGTTACACCACCTTTCAAATAGAATGTCTTATTCTATTTATAACCGTTATTTTAGCTTATACGCACTATTTTCCATGTTTTGTGAAAATAGGTTTATCTTAAATCAGCAACACAGATATATCATCCGTGCTGCTGATTTAGATCTAGGCTTAAAGCCTCTTTATAAATTGTATTTTTCTTCAAGTTGCTGTAACATCTGAAGATATTTTTTTTGCGTCCCTTTTGCTCCTTCTTCCTGCTCAAAGGAATCACATTCCTTGTCAATCTGAGCCAAGGTCTCCCGTGGCAACTCTCGTTTTGCAAAGGTATAGGCGGCATTATCTTCTTTGTCAATATGCCTTGTTAGAAGGTGAGTATAGGAAATAGCATTGGCAATCACATCTAGTTTCGCCTCCGGATCTCCTGATTTAGCTCTTTCAAGAGCTTCTTTCAAGTCCATCATATACAATCTTCCTAAATCGTGTTCCACAAGCATTCCATACTTGACTAATTTTTCTGCCGCACCGCCAATTTCATCAATCATGCGATTAAATAAGAACTTTTCTTCTTTTCCGTGGTGGTGATTATCTGCATAGTTCTTTACAAAATCCGTCATCTGTGCAAAATCTTCATAATTGATTTCTTGGCCATCTAAAACAGTTAAGCACGCTTTTCGTATTACGGCCAACATTCTTTTTATGTTGCCGTGTTCCTCAATCATGAGAGCGATTCCATCCATATCATTACACCCTTCTTATAGTGTTCATACCATCTGATGCTCTTGCGTAGCTGTAATCCGTTGCCATTACACTTAAAAACCCCTGAATCCAGCTATCTCTAAAGTTATAAAAGTTGTTAACTTCACCACCGCTTTGCTGCCAGTGCTCCTTATGAAGGCATCTGGTTGTCTTCCAAGAAAAAGCATCTTCTGTATTTGCAATAATTTCATGAACATGGTCGCAAGGCATACCTTCCAGCATGTGATCAAATATGAGTGTATACAAATCCTGTGGCGTGTATTCTCCAAGCTCCAGTTCTTTTGCCGCGAGAACCCCGTTCTGATAGAAAATGGCGGAAATTTCCTCTATTGTAATGGCCTCGTTTTTTAATAGCTCCGTGACAATAAAGGCAAGTCTCTTCTCTACACTGTATATCCGCTCTTGCAGCCAGCCATGAATATTAGAATGATTAATCTGATCTTCTAAAGAACCTGTAACCGGTTCACCGTACTTCTCCTGGCTTGCAGCCAAAAGGTCCTCACAAGAATACCCTTTCGCTGTTGCAGCTTTCGCGATCGCATCAATCAACGTTTCGTGCAGTAAAACTTTATCATACAGCCAGAAATGAATCTTTCCTAAAAATGCACTCATATCATTCGACTCCTTATTTTGCTGCTTTATTCAACGCTTCAAGCAATGAATTAATGTCCATGCCATGGACGTGACAAGCATCTTTAATGCTTTCCGCCTGGGACGACGGGCACCCTACACAGCCCATGCCGTGTGCCATTAAAACACTTACTGCTTCCGGATAATTTCTAACTAAATCACCAATAATCATATCTTCTGTTATTTTCATACTCTTTTTCTCCTTATTTTTTTATTCTTATTATGCGCTGTTCTGTATTTTATATTTAAATAATAACATAAACTGGGCAATCTGTTTGTTGTATATACAACGAATTTTAAAAAATTAAAAATATTCTAGTCTGCTAGTCCTTATTTCAAAGCTTACATTCCCCCTATCCAACAAATTATTACACCGATAATTTGCATTTTTTCCTTGCATATTTATGCCTATACCCTTTAAACTATAGCTTGGGAGCTGCTTGACAAGCCTGTTGTCCTATGCTATTCTATTTTAACAAGTTAGCATCGGCTAACAATTGCCAAAATAAAGCATTCTACAATCAATTCTTTATAATTGAAAGGTTGATGTGGCAGCATAAAAGAAAGGATTATAGTATGAGTAATACACATAAAGGTTGTTGCTGCCATGGCAGCGGCGATACAAATCATGAAGACCAGCATAGCTGCGGCGGATGCCATGGTGGTCACCACCAAACAGAAATCCAAGTATCTGATGAAGAAATTGAATTTTTAAAAGAATTAGCACAGACTCCTTACTTACCCTTAGCTCGATTTGTACTGAAGAGCAGCAAATCCAGTCATTTGGAATCCGTGGCATTAGCGCCAGTTTATCTCCATGATATAGATGATTCCATGGAAACCGTGAAGAGCATGGCAGCAGTTTTAGAAGCACTTGAATCCAAGGGCCTTATCACATTGGATTATGAAGAGCCATTAGAAAACGGCAATTACGAGGATTATTCAGGCTCGTCCTTATACGCTTACTTTAAAGAAACTGTAGCTCAAGCCCAAGGCAATGATGATTTTTTATTTGACATTCCCAACTTGGAGTTTGGCAGTATTGCTTTGACCTACCTCGGACAGGCTGCTGTTGAAAGTTTAGATGAACAAGAAGATTTGCTGAATTAGCTATAGAAATACACCATGTAAACCATGGTGTATTTTTTTGCCCTTGGTACTATACGTCTCCCTTCGGAATACGGATTGTAAAGCTGCTGCCTCCACTGGCATCACTCTCAGCAGAAACCGTTCCGGCATGAGCAGCAATGATAGACTTGACAATAGTAAGTCCAATTCCCGCCCCACCCAACTTACGGTTTCGAGATTTATCTGTCCGATAGAATCGCTCAAACACCAGCGGCAGTTCCTGTTCTGGAATGCCTATGCCGGTATCCGTTACCTTCACCACACCGCAGTCTGATTGATCTAGAACCTCAACAGTTACACTGCCGCCTTCTGGTGTATATTTAATAGCATTGGACAATAAGTTGGTGACAACCTGATGCATCCGGGCTTTATCGGCATAAACGACGGAGACCACACCGCTCACCCTTAGAGATAGTTTCTTTTTTTCTGCCTCTGCCTTCATATTCTCCATCACGATGCCGACGACTTCCAATAAATCCATTTTCGTCTTGTCCAACAGCAAGTTTTCATCTTCGATTTTTGCCAGCCGCTCCAAATCGGCCACCAAAGTGCCAAGGCGTTTCACTTCATCATGACAGCTTTTCAGCCTTTCAGGCGTAGCTTCCCAAAGACCTTCAATCATCGCTTCCAAGTGAGAGCCTACAGCAGTCAGGGGTGTGCGTAATTCATGGGCCATATCTGTGGTTAAACGCTTTCGCAAGTTTTCCTGTTTGCTTAAAGCTTCTGCCATATGATTGATTGCGGTGACAAGTTCATTCAGTTCCTGGGTTTTTGTTGCCTGCTCAAAGCGTATTTCATAGTTCCCCTCTGCAATTTGCTTTGCGATATATGCAGTTCGAGTAACCGGCCGAGCAATCCGCCGGGCCAACAGGAAACCCACAAAGACAGAGGCTACGCCAGCCAGAACAGAGGCAACCACAAGCACGGTATTCATGGTCTTCAGAAAGGAAAAATCATGTTCACTTAAAAAGTAAGGGCCGTAATAGGTCACGGAAACATTCCCAACCTTTTGTTCTTCTTGAAAAATAGCATAAGTATGGGTGATAAAGCTCCCCTGCTCTCCGCGGTTTTCCATGCGGGTAGAAACTTCATCCATCACTTTTCCGCAAAGGCTCATATCATGGTTTTCGGCATCCCATATGACCGTCCCCTCCTCATCAGAAACCTTTAAAATATAACCATCATAGAGGGAATACATGCCGATAATATGCACATAGTCCAAATTCCAGCTCTTTTTTAAAGGATCATACTGTCTTCCAAGGTCAACGGAAATGTTCTCACTGCGTATATGCTCCTGTTCCTGAATATATTTAACAAATTCGTGGCTGATAAACCAGTTAGAGGAAAGTCCAATCAGGGCAATGGTCATCAGCAGAATCAGCAAAATAGACAGGGCTAGCTGAGTCTTTAAGCGGTGAATCACCTTATTCACCTCCGAACTTGTACCCGCGTCCGGGGATGGTAAGTACATAAACTGGACTCTTCGGGTCGTCTTCTATTTTTTTGCGGATATTCTTCACATGACTGTCAATAGCTCGGTCATACCCGTCAAAATCTGCACCAAGGGCAAGGGTAATAAGTTCCTCCCTGGTAAACACCTTGCCCGGATGCTTTATCAGCGTGGATAGAATCTTCAACTCACTGGCGGTCAAGGAAAGGGCAACGCCTTTTTTACGTACTTCATCCGTCTCAAAGTCGACCATCAAATCTCCATCCCGCCAGGAATTCCGCACCGCCAATGGTTTCAACTCCCCGGATGCACGACGAAGCACCGATTCCACTCGTGCATATAATTCCTTCAAGCCAAAAGGCTTTGTAATATAATCATCCGCACCAAGGGTCAGACCTTCTACCACATTCTCCTCATCGACCTTGGCTGTCAGCATAATAATAGGGACTCTTGACTTTCTGCGCATGGCTGCGCACACCTCTTCACCAGACATCCCCGGCATCATTAAATCTAACAGCACAAGAGATATATTTTCCTGATTAAAGATTTCCAGTGCCTTTTCCCCGTTTTCTGCGGAAAACACACGAAAGCCACGGCTTTCCAACAAGGCAGAAACAACTTCTACAATCTTTGGTTCATCATCTACTACCAGTATATTTTTATCAGCTTTTATCATACCTCTGCACCTCACCTCCCCTTATTTTATACGCAAAAGTCAGGAACCGCAAGCGTACAGTTCCTGACCTTTCACGTTAGGCTACATCGTAGCCTTGATCTTCGATCTCCGCCTTAATTTTATCCAAGGGGCTTTGTTCTGGATTATGCTCTACGGTGACCGTTCCTGCCTTTAAGTCCACGGCCACACTGCCAATTCCCGGCAGACCATTAACTGCTGTGGTAACAGCTTTAACACAATGTTCACAGGACATGCCCTCTACCTTAATAACTGTTTTTTCCATAATATATACCTCCAATTTTCATTGTTTTAATGACTGATTCTAGATTTGACTACTTGAGGTCAAAAGGTTTTAAGAACTTCCACACCTGTACAGGCTTTCCATCCTCCTCCACTTCAACCTGTGCGTATTTCCAGCCTTGGACCTTTTCAGGATCAACCCCTGCGGCCAGGAGTGGTTCCGGATTGAGAACAAATACAATGTCTTTGTCTTGATTAGACTTGTCAAATGTATTGGTGCTCATATCCTTCGCCCATTCAAACATGTTACCATCACCCAACTTAACCCCATAGTGGTCAAGGGATGCATGGTAGCCGATGGCATCTCGGTATTTGCCCACCAATTGCTCATAAGCGGCCAATGGCGTAACACTACCGTCATAAGTCAGTTCATCAGCTCCTAACTTTCTCCCCACCATCAGCATGGTCCCATCTCCAGATTCGGTTTCATAGACGTTGTAATTATCCGGCAGCTTTTTAGGGTCCAGGCCTGCATCCAGGAACGGCTGTGCATCTAGCTCCAGCATAACATCATGCATAGGGGACTGACTGTAATCCTCGCTCCAAATGAAGCGCACTGATTCATCCGGGGCAACTAGGGACCATCCCCCATTCATTTCATCAGCAGAAACCGCCTCTGGAACAGTCTTTAAGACCTCATCAAAGGTCGTAATGGATTCTTTACCCACCACATCCAGGGATTTTATTTCCCCTGCGCAGGCCGTAAGGGTCAGGGCCACCACCTGCATAACAGCCACCGCCGCAATCAATTTAATCTTCTTTTTCATCATTCTACGATGTCCTTTCTTAGCGTGTTGCCTTAAATCTTTTCAGCCGCAAAGCGTTTGTCAGTACGGACACAGAGCTCAAGCTCATGGCTGCTGCTGCAAAGATGGGGTTTAGCAATGGGCCGCCGAATAGATGGAGAAGTCCGGCTGCAATGGGAATACCCACTACGTTATATCCGAAAGCCCAGAAAAGGTTCTGCTTGATATTACGAATAGTTTGTTTGCTGAGGTGGATAGCCGTAGGAACATCCATCAAATCGGAACGCATGAGGACAATGTCTGCACTCTCCATGGCGACATCTGTACCTGAACCAATGGCAATACCAATATCGGCCTGTGCCAATGCCGGAGCATCGTTGATGCCGTCTCCCACCATGGCGACTTTTTTGCCCTCTGCTTGCAGTGTTTTAACCTGGTTAGATTTATCCTGAGGAAGAACCTCTGCTAAAACTCGGTCAATGCCGACTTCCTTGGCAATAGCAGCGGCGGTCTTTTTGTTGTCTCCCGTAATCATGGCCACCTCAATGCCCATCTTGTGCAGACTCTCAATAGCCGCCTTGCTGGATGCCTTAACGACGTCCGCCACCGCCACGATTCCCGCCAGCTGACCATCGAGGGCCACATACATCGGTGTTTTTCCCTCTTCTGCTAACTGGTCGCTCTGCTGCTCCATGCCTTCCAGGGAAATGCTCCGTTCATCCATCAATTTGCGATTGCCTGCCAGAACAGTCTGGTTAAGAATTTGTGCCTGAATGCCGCGGCCGGTAATGGATTCAAAGGACTGAACCTGGAGCACCTCTAAACTTTTATCTTGTGCTCCTTTGACAATGGCCTGCCCAAGAGGGTGCTCGGAACTCTTTTCTGCTGAAGCTGTAATTTGCAGAAGCGTATCAGCAAGAATGCCACCTGTAGTCAGCACATCCGTCACCGTGGGTTTGCCCTCCGTGATGGTACCCGTCTTGTCAAATACGATGGTCTTAATCTGATGGGCTGTTTCCAAGGCTTCGCCGCCCTTAATGAGAATACCATTCTCGGCTCCCTTGCCTGTGCCCACCATAATGGCTGTCGGGGTTGCCAGGCCCAGTGCACAAGGGCAGGCGATAACCAGAACCGAAATGAAAATGGTCAGTGCAAATTTAAGATCACCGCCCGTTTGGAAGTACCAGGCAATCCCTGCAATCAAGGCAATAACGCAGACAATTGGCACAAACACACCAGAAACCTTGTCAGCCATGGCTGCAATAGGAGCCTTGCTGCCCTGAGCATCCTCCACGAGCTTGATAATCTGTGCCAGAGCCGTCTCCGCACCGACCTTATCTGCCCGGAACTGTAAAGTCCCTGTCGTATTAATGGTTGCAGCATAAACCACGCTGCCCTCTTTTTTATCTACCGGCATACTCTCTCCGGTCAGCATCGATTCGTCGACGGCGGTATGTCCGTTGATGACCGTTCCATCCACCGGAATTTTTGCTCCAGGCTTTACGACGATAATATCCCCAATTTCTACTTCCTCAATAGGAATTTCTTTCTCTTTTCCATCCTGTATAACCAGGGCAGTTTTAGGGGCAAGCCCCATCAGCTTCTTGATAGCCTCACTGGTTTTGCCTTTGGATACAGCCTCCAGAGACTTACCCAACAGAATCAACGTGATAATCACACCCGCTGTTTCAAAGTAGAGGGATTCCACCGCGTGGAAGTTTCCCTGGGCAATTTGCCATGTATTATATATACTGTACAGTACAGCAGCACTGGTGCCGATGGCAATCAGCGAATCCATATTCGGGCTGCCTCGGAACAAAGACTTAAACCCGATGGTGTAGAACTTGTAACCCACCGCCAGCACGGGAAGCGTTAAACAAATTTCTATTAACCCATAGATCAATGGATAGTTCATCGGATCCAACCCAGGCGGATAGGGTAGTCGAATGCCGTATTGTGTCAGCATGGGTACCATGGCGATGTAGAAAAGCGGCACCGTAAACACCGCCGAAACGATAAACTTGGTCCATAGGGTCCTGATTTCTTTTTGCTTGCGCACCTTATCTTCATCGGCAGCATTTGCCTTGTTGATTTCCAAGACCTGATAACCCGTCTTTTCAATGGTTTCCCGTATAGTTGACAATCGCAGAATCTGAGGAGTATAAACCACTGTTGCCTTTTCTGTGGCAAAATTTACCGACACACTGGTCACTCCTTCTAATTTTTTTATGCCCTTTTCTACCCGTTGGGCACAGGCCGCACAGGTCATTCCGCCAATAGGGATGGTCACACTGCTGTCATCACTTTTTTCCACCACCTCGTAGCCAATTTTGGCTACAGCAGCTTTAATAGCCGGAAGTTCCACAGTCTGGTCATCGTACTCCACAAACAGTTTTTCACTAGCTAAATTCACATTTGCCTGTGCTATGCCGGAAATCTTCCTCACGGTCTTTTCAATCCGTTGAGCACAAGCCGCACAAGTCATGCCACGTATGCTAAGTACTTGATTTTCCATATTTAATCACCTCGTTTCATTGTGCTAAACTACTCATTTTATTCAATAGCTCTGTTTCCAGTTTTCAAACGCTGTTTTAGATTCAGAGAGGAAGTCGTAAGAAATGGTAATGGTATCATCCGTAGTCGTTTTATTTTCGTCAAAGATTGGCCATGGATTACAGCCTCGTGACTGAACTTCTACCTGATCAGTACTAAAACGATTACCGCAGTTCTGGCAAACCAAGGTATCCCCTTCCTGCTTATAGTATCCCCTGCCGGAGCCATAGCATACCTCGCAGGTATTGAACGCTGTGCGGATTGTCCCGTCTGCGGCTTTTACTGCCAGAACTTCCATGGCCGTGTCATCAATCTTCAACGGATAGAACGTGGCCGTTTCAGTAATATCGGCAGTCTGAATGGTAAGACTTTCGCCTGTTTTAATCTCCTGGGCGTTATCCTCTTGGGCGGCATCTGACTCAATCTGAACTCGTTCCGCCTCTCCCGCCTCATCATTACCGCCTCCGCCGCTTGCCCCAGCTCCACATCCTGCCAGCACAAGCACCAAGGACATCATCATAGCAGCTGTGACAAAGAATTTTTTAAAGTCTCTCTTTTTCTGTATTTTTCGTAATTTCATCTTATTCTCCTTTAATCTAATCGTTTTTACGTTCCCCTTTATCCCTCATGAAAAACATAGCTGCCGCAATGCCGGCGATTGGCAAAATGCAGTGCCAATGGCTGATTAAAAACCCCATACATATATCCTCCTCTTAATTCTTGTTTCTATTCGGCTTCATTCACCGATTACATCTGCATCCATCTGCTGAGGTGCCTTTTCAATTACGGTAATATTTCCGCGAATCATCCCCATCCAGCAGCTATAGCCAACCGTTCCTGTCTTAGTCGGCGTAAATTCGATAATATTTTCTCCGGTCTGAAAAGAATGTTCCACGCCATAATCCTGAATGAACATGCGGTTGTTACAACCGTTGATGCTGCCCTTTGGCGCATCAATTACCCATTTTACAGGTAAGCCTTCTTGAACCGTGATGTTAGGATAACGGCCGGAAGCAAGGGTGCTGTGAACAATCTGAACACCGTTTTCTATGGTAACACTGTTTTCAGCCGCATCCGTTGTTTGGTCTTGACTGTTAGCAAACAAAGCTGGAAAAGAGAAGCCCGACAGGCTGAATCCTTGTGACAGCATCGCCAGCCCAAGCAATACCACCAGCACCGCTCCCACGGTCATCACTTTGCTGGTGAACTTCTTTCCCAAGGCTGAAACAATGGAACCTAGACCAAGCATCAGCGGTACGGTCCCCAAACTGAACAAGAACATGGACAGCGCACCCGCAAAAGGATTGCCTGAAGCCAAGGCCACAATTTGCATGGATTGAAGCGGACCGCAAGGCATTAAGCCATTGAGAAGCCCCACAATAAGCGGACTTTTGCTGCGAATCTTTCCTTCCTGTACCTTGCGTGCAAAGACTTGCGGCATTCGAGGCGTAAATCTTCGCAGCCATGGAAACAGCCCCAGCATATTGATTCCCATGATGACCATGAAGACACCGGCCACCAGCTTCAGGATTCCTTGCAGAACGGTCGGCAAACCTGCACCGGTTCCGCCGCCAATCAGCAAGCCTACAAAACCTAATATAAAACCGATGACGGTATAAGAAATCACCCGCCCAAGGTTATACAAAAATGCCGGGATAAAGGTAGCTATAGCCCCTTGCCCTCCAGCTCCTCCTTGACTGCGTGGAATGCACTGAGACAAATTAATACCTCCGCACATGGCCACACAGTGAACGGAGGTGACCAAACCAATGATAAACAACATGCCATAGCCCATGCCAGTATCCGCCAGCTGACTAGGTACCAGGAGATTTAAAATCCCAAACTGTTCTAGCAGCCAGTAACAAGATGCAATGATGAGCAGAAATCCGACTGTACGACGAGAATCGGCTGAGGAACGCTCATCCCTTGTCAGAACCTTATAGTCTAGTTTTTCAATAGCGGCAACAATCGTTTTCAGGGAAATAAGATCAACATCATATGTTACATCAGCCGTTCCTGTGCTGTAACTGACCTTTGCAGCCGTAACACCTGCTATATTACGCAACTTCCGTTCTATTTTATTTTGGCAGTTTATACAGGTCATCCCACCAATACGCAGCTTCTTTGTCTTTTTGCCCGTTCCCATATGGCGGCATCCTCCTTTTATTTGTTGTATGCCCCGATTCTATCAGGGAGATGTGTAGATTTTATGTATATAGACACTTTAAAGAAATAAATACAACAAAAAAATGGCTCCGTTTAAACGAAACCATTTAAAAAGTTCATTTCTGTTACTGTGCGCTAATCGTATCGGCAATGGACATGCTGCGAATGCGTTTTGCGGGGCCTCGTATGGCTAAGATGACAGATAAGATGACGATAGCCGTTATAATAATCATTTCCGCAATCGGCGGCCGCCAGGACTCCCCCCAGTGAAAGGTTATCAGCTTCATATACAAAAACTTGTTCAGCATTAATCCCACCATCCCGCCGCAGATACTTCCTGTAACTGCATAGGTTAACGCTTCAGCAATAATCATTCTTATCAGCTGACGATTGCTCAGACCAATGGCACGAAATATACCAAATTCTTTCATCCGAGAGGAAACGCTCATCCCAATGCTGTTTACAATATTGAATATGGTAATTAAAGCAATCAAGACCATAAACCCATAGATAAAGAATCCAAAAGCATAATAGGAGCCGATTACACTGCGATTTCCTAACCGTGCATCAGAAAAGGTAACCCCTGTACCGACGAGTTGATGAATTTCATCCACCTCTGCTTCCGTTGCGTGTTTCGATAGCTGCACATCCATAATTGTATAATCTGTTTGGCCGGTCAGCTGTCGAAAAGTATTTTCAGAACAGATAATCGTGCCGACGCCGGGAGCACTATTAAAGGGACTGGATGAGAGCAACCCGGCGATGTTAATATTGGATGAGTCCTGCCCGATTCGTAGCGCGACCACATCCCCAATCTGTGCCATATTTTGCTGATTGAAGACCATTAGACCAGTATTGTTCTCCTGCTGAACGGCCTTTACTGAACCTCCTAACAAATAATCCTTTGCCCACTGAAATTGGTACTTTTCATAAGAAATTAAGTCAATCCTTTTCTCTTCACCATTTATAGTAGCTGGTATATTATAAGCAAACATACGCCCATATACTCGTTTGACCGACGGGTTCTCTGCCAAATTTGCCAGCAAATCGTTGCTGATAAAGCCACTATTGTCTGTGCTGACAATGGATAAATCCGGTGTCCAGGGTTTTAAAGGTGTAAGGGTATGGTGCATAAAATCAATGGTAACCGAAAAGGAGAGAAAGAGAACAATACTCAATGAAAAGGAACCGACCATCAAGATAAAATTCTTCTTACTCACTTTCGCATGATGAAAACCCAGAGACGTATCTATTTTAAAATGTGCTGTATCGGCGGCTTTGCCCACCGGTTTTAAAGAGTTGGCATTGCCTGATACAGCTGCTAAGGGTGAAACACTGGCGGCTCTCTTAGCCGGGGAACGCGCAGCAAGAAGAACAGTAAAAAGCCCTATGCCGATACCCGCTAGAATACTTGGCAAACTTATGCCAAAGGCAGGCATTCCAATAAAGTACGCTGGGCTGAGATACCGCAGCATCGCGCATAGCACCCAAATCACCAAAACCCCCATGCCAATACCCAAGGGGATAGCAAATTTACACCAACCAAGAGCTTCCTTGTGGACCAACCGCATCACCTGCTTTGGAGTAGCACCGAGGCAACGCATCATACCGAAAAATTCTGTACGCCGGGCGACATTGCTGTTCAAACTGCTGGCAATCATCATCACGCCAGCCAATAAAACCAGCGAAAATAAAACCGCAGCTGAGCCATATATTTGCAACATGAACACGTCGCCACTTTGGCCAAGTAAACCAAGCAGCTCTGTGTTTTCTGAAACTTGTTTATCTGAAAGTTCAAGCTGAGACTTCAGATCACGGATGGTCTCTTGGATGGGCGCCTGAGCAGAAAATTGTATATAATAAAGGCTGTTATAGTCAGCTGGTTGACCATTGGTGACTCCGGGATAAATAGAACGAAATTCCTTCGTCGTTAAAAAAATACCATATGAATCCTCTTTCATTATCTTTGAAAAATTATTTGAAAACCCAGAGATTATAAACTCAAGCTTTGATCCCTCCGGAGTATCTACTAAAATCGAATCTCCGATTTGCAGCCCCAGGGCGGTCTTTGCATTTTCGGTTATCACGGCCTCCTGATCTTTTTGAGGGAAGGCTCCCTCCTGAATAACATCTGTTTGCATGTCTGTAATCCAGCTTTCTTCACTGCCACAGATAGCCACCTCTTTGCCGGATAAGGTATATCCCTGATCCCCTCTAAAATTAAGAACGCCATACCAGGAAGAAGCTGTTACCTCTGGACGTACAGAAATTATTTTTGCTTGTTCTTCGCTTATATCCCGAACTGCTATATGCCAGTCACCATATTCCATACGTGCCTGCATAATTTGACTGCGGATAAACATATCGGCCATGCCGAAAATAGCTGTAACTAGAAATACAGCTAAAACAATGCAAAATACAGACATTCTATTTTGTCTTTGATGGACTTTAGCTGAAATAGGGACCAAATCAAGATAACTTTTCATTCTCTTTGCCTCCTAAATCGGTCAGTATACCATCAGAAACCCGCAGCACACGATCTACAGCAGCAGTCAAATTATTATTATGTGTAATCATTAGAATGGACTGCTGGTAGTGGCGTGACGCATTGACCAGTAAGTCGATTACATCTTGGCTGTTTTTACTGTCCAGATTTCCGGTGGGCTCGTCAGCCAGTATTAATTTGGGTCTGGTGATAAGGGCCCGTCCAATAGCAACACGCTGTTGCTGTCCACCAGATAATTGGCTTGGCAAGTGATGACGGCGTTCTTTCAGCCCTAAGACCTCTAAAATCTCATTTACAGCCGAGGGCTCTGGCTTGCGGTAATCCAGAAGGATTGGAAACATAATATTCTGCTCAACCGTCAGTTCTGTCACCAACTGAAAAGACTGAAATACAAAACCAATATTACGTCGCCTGAAAATGGTCCGCTGCTCTTCCTTCATGGAAAAAAGGTCATTCCCGTCGATATAAATGCTGCCAGCCGTAGGGGGCTCTAGGGCTCCGATGCAATTTAACAAGGTGCTTTTGCCAGAACCCGATTCACCAACTACCGCTGCAAATTCCCCTTGTTCCAATGTAAAAGAAACATCCTTTAGGGCCTGAACCGATGTTTCTCCTTTTCCGTAAGTTTTGGATATATGCTGTACTGTTAAGATTTTCATATGTCAAGTACCTCCTTTTCTTAAAAGGATAACCGGCCTACCTTACAATCAGGTGAATAACAGCTTACATTTCTGTAAGGAAAGAAAGAGTAAAGACGGTGCCCTCATGCAAGGTGCTTTGAACCGAAAGTGTACCGTTCTGCCCTTCAACAATAGATTTTGTCAGAGATAATCCCAGACCTGCGCCCTGGGTATCCAGTGATTTTTTACTGCGGTAAAAACGCTTAAAAATATGATGTAAATCCTCTGGCGCAATGCCCGTACCATTATCAGATATGATCAGGCGAATCATTGCCGGGGTTCGCTTCCAAGTAATATGGATTTTTCCACCTGGGACGGTATGATCTAAGGCATTTTTTACAATATTGCCAACAGCTTCGCTTGTCCATTGCCAATCGCAGAGGATTGTTTCTTCTGGTGCTTGGTCGACTATAATTTCTTTTCCTTCCCTGGCCGCCCGTGTTGTTAATTCACAAATTCCTTGGGCAACTAATTCTGATATGCAGCAGCTTTCCTTTTCAAAGACAATGCTGCCAGCATCTAAACGGGTGATTTTCAGCAGGGCTTGAATGAGTTCTTCCATACGCTTTAAGGCCAAGCCCGTTTTTTGAGCATATGCGCTCACGGTTTCAAGCTGGTCTGGTTCCGCGGAAATGATTTCATGGTACATCATAAGTGCCGCAAGAGGTGTTTTCAGCTGATGAGATATATCTGAAATGGTATTTTTCAAAAACTCTTTAGCTTTATGTTCCGTTTCATTTTTTGACTGCAATATGGTTGCAAGCTGGTCTACCGAAGCAAAGAGACAATAGATTGTCCCTTCGTTTCTTTGGGGCAAGTGGTAAGAAAAATCTCCTTCTGTAAAGCGGGTAATAACTTTTAACCCTTGTTGATAAAGCTGATCTCTTTTCCATAAGAACAAATATGTTCCGCCGAAAAGAAATAGGGTCAGGCCTGCTCCTACAAGCATCATCATATACCTGGATACTTGTTGAAATTCCGCAATAAAAGGGAGAAACCTGATGGCGGTATCTTCGGTTACACCGATATAAACAAGCAAATCCTCTCCTTCTTGGTTACTGACTGTATTTGTAACAGCTTTGGCAATCACCTCTTTGGAAACGCCCTGCTCTAACAGAGACGTTGCAATAGCTCGATCATGGGATAAGAATAAATTTTTCACTTCCTCTTCTTGCACAAGGTTTAATCCTATCCCAGAGAAGAACGTCAACAACATAAACAAAAGAAGAAAAAGTCCAAAAAACTTTATTTGTTTGTCACGAAACAGTCTCATAGCGATACCTCATTCCATTGATAACCGAACCCCCGAACCGTTATCAAATGCTCCGGGTGAGAGGGATCTACTTCAATTTTTTCACGGAGCCGTCGCACATAAACAGAAAGCGTATTGTCGTCTACAAAGTCCCCTGTGCTATCCCATAGCTCATTCAAAATGCTGCTGCGAGTTATCACCCGCTGAACATTATTGACGAGTAAGCAGATAAGACGATATTCTGCACTCGTTAAATCTAAGGTTCTTCCTCTCAATACCACTCGACTTGCCAACAAATCAATGGCAATATCACCACACGCTATAACCGAGTTCTTATTTTGCTTGACCGCACCGGTTCGGCGCAGCAATGCGCGAATCCGGGAGCACAATTCACCTAATTTAAACGGCTTTGTGATGTAATCATCGCCGCCGCTGTCTAATCCTCTGATAATATGAACCTCTTCATCGGAAGCCGTTAAAAATATAATGGGTATCTGCTGATCCTGTTTTCTAACCTTTTCGCAGACTTCAAAGCCTGTCCCATCTGGTAAAGTCACATCAAGAAGCAGTAAGTCATAGGCGCTAATATTTGACAGATGGCTCTCTGCTTCTTGTACTGTGCGAACCAGTTCAACATCAAAACCATTTCGCGTTAACGCGTATTTTAAACCATCCACTAAACTGATATCATCTTCTAAAAGTAAAATTTTATTTCTCACGGTGCCTTTTCCCCTTTCGCAGATCCGTCTTTTCTACACTCTCTGACTTCCCATCAGTCAAAAGCCTGCTGTACGAGTCTATAAACAAGCAGTTGTGCTCTTCCACCCGGTATCATACTACTATTATATACGCAAAAACCAATAGGAACAACCAGCGGGCTTTTAGATATCTATAGGTAATATAGGATTACAATACTGCTGTAACATGGGTTGGACAAACCCATATGAGGATAATATTAACAAAATTTATAACCTTGCTTTTCTTTTAGTAACGTGGTATACTATACCTATTGCAAAAGGAACTAACTATTTATTGACGCGTGCTATTTAATGAATTGATTAAGATATTGTGGACTACTCTTGTGATTTTACGGCAAGAGTTTTTTATTGTTTATTAAAGGCATCAGAAGGAGACGTAATGAGAACTGCACTTGGTTTATTAAATGAAATCACTGGACTAGGATATGATCAGCACAAGACTTTGATATATATTGATAAGAAGTTAGATAAAGTATTGGGTATAGAAGAACGTAAACCACTGGCAAATGAAACGTTATCCGACGCCATTTATGACGATATACTAGTCACCTTCGTGGAACAAAATGGATTAAAATGATGCTTACGGATTGGTATTATCTTTCTTGCAATAATAATTAAGAGAGAAAGAGGGATTAGAATGAAAGATCAAAAAAACACGGAATTTGTGCTTACAGCAGAAGTCATCGATGAATGCTTAAAGCTGATATAAATTCTATGGGGATTTGTAAAAACAAAGAAAACCTTACAGTTTGAATGCTGTAAGGTTTTTCTTTTTAGCTTGATCAAGTTAAAGGTTTCATTTTGATGCAGGATTGAGGTATAATAAATTATATAAAGATATTAATGACAGATTTCGCATCAATTCGGATGGCACAAAAGGAAAACACGTTTTAACAGAATATAGGGGGATTAATTTATGAAGTGTCCTTATTGTAACAATGAAATGGAACAGGGCTTATTGCAGGGAATGCGTCGAATTGCTTGGGTAAAAAAACAGCACAAACTATCTTTGCTCCCTGAGCAAGATGAAATTATGTTGGAGAATAATTCATTCAGTGACTTCACCCTTTCCGCCTCTATTTGTAAGAAATGTAAAAAGATTGTTGTGGATTATGGAGATAAAGACATTCAAGAAGGGTAATTTATGGAGCATTATAAATCCTGGGCAGGACTCAAAAAACAATTAAGCGAAAACTTGTGTGACGCGTTGAAAGACCGAGTCACCTATTTTCTCACTCGCTATCATGATGTACACAATTCTTATGGCCGAGCAGCGATTCTGCTGGATGGAAAAGAATTAGTCTGTTTTTCGTGGATCGAAATGTATTATCAGGAGAAAGATATTTCACCTTTATATGACGAAAACCCCAATGCGGTATACGAAGAATTAGTTGCAAAAATGAAGCCAAAATGGGATGTCAATTGCACTTATTGTGAAATGGATTTCTTAGAAGCGGTACTTCAGTTTCGCAATCTGCCGATTCAAGCAGCTCTTGAATCAGAAAACTATATTATAAAAGTCTTGGCGATTATGGACCGGCGCGTGGGGAAAAGAACACGATTACAACTTCGAACAGATGCAACATATCTGACTTTTCCTGATTGGGTACGTCAATTTTATGAATTGCGTTTAGGCCAAGTAGATTAAAGGTTCAAGCAAAATTAAAAGATGTGAATATTGGAGAAAATAATGTAATGATGAAGGAGATTTATAAATGAATAAGATTACTTGTATCTGCCTCGGTGTGAGAGACATGGAAAAAGCCCTTTATTTTTATAGGGACAAGTTAGGCTTCCAGACAGAGGAAAAAGACAATAATCCCGGTGTTGTATTCTTTAATACACCTGGCACAAAGTTTGAACTTTATCCTTTAGGCTTATTGGCAGAAGATATTAGCAAGGAAGCACCGCCTGCTATTTCCAGCGGATTTGGTGGCATCACATTAGCTTATAATGTGGAGCACAAGGAAGACGTGAATAAGGTCATTGAATTGGCCAGAAATGCCGGAGCTAAAATTGTCAAAGAACCCCAGGAAGTTTTTTGGGGTGGATATCATGCCTATTTTTCTGATTTGGACGGCTATTATTGGGAAGTTGCTTGGGGACCTGATTTTAAATTTGATACCAACGGCATGTTGGTACTTTAACAAAAGGGAGAAGCAGGAAAGAGAAAAAGATGATTATTAAAGAAATTACACAGCCCTCTGACGATATAATAAACAACTTATTTGACCTTTGGGCGTGTTCAGTACGTGCTACCCATTTATTCCTTTCCGAAAATGACTTGCAGCAAATTTCTGAGTATATTCCCAATGCTTTGCTGCAAGTTCCTCATTTAATTGTTATTCAAAACACAGATGGCAAATTTCTCGGATTCATGGGCATCGCTGATACAAAATTAGAAATGCTGTTTATCTCTCCCGAGGCAAGAGGCCGGGGAGCAGGAAAGCAGCTGGTAACCTATGGCATCGAAAACTATTCTGTTAACGAAGTTTGCGTGAATGAGCAAAATCCACAAGCAGTTGGCTTTTATAGACACTTGGGCTTTGTCGTGTACAAACGCACCGAACGGGATGAACAAGGCAATCCCTTCCCTTTGCTGTTCATGAATTATAGCTATACCCGGAAGGTTTGCTTGTGATGTGCTCCACTTCTCCAATACATGATAAGAACAATCACAAAGGAAGCTGTCTGTGCAATTGAAATACGGAGGACCTGCCATTCGTCGACACCTGACAGGGTCACGACATGAAGAAGGTTAATAACTGTATTATTAAAAAAGTGATCAGCCATAGGCATCCATAAAGAACCGGTGATTTTAGTCAGCAAACAGAATTTTGCGCCAGTGATACCCGTTGTCACAATCAGCATGAGTATAGACATCACTGCTCCCATGGGACTAATTTGTCCGTCCAGTAGATTTCGTACAGGTGCAATCACGTGCCAAAAGCCAAAAAGAACGGAGGACAGAAGAACTGCCTTAAGAAAGGCATATTTAGTTTCCAACAACTTTATAAACAAGCCTCGAAATACCCCCTCTTCCATCATCACATTGATTATATTTCCGATGATACAAAAAGCAAAAAACATAAGACCGGCTTGTTGTCCAATATTGCCGCCCACGGCATAGCTTGTCACATATAGCTGCAAGGTCGGTTGATTTCCTTTTGAAAACTGTAAAAGATACTCGACTGCATAAGCCATCCCAAACACGAAGCAGCCTAGCATCAAACCATAGAAGATATTTCTTAGGACTGATTTGCCGGAAAAACCGATGTCTGCTGGTCTTAGCGAAAAATACCGCATTGCCCAAAACAACACGGCAATCCCGGCCAATTTATGTACAAAGGCTTCACCAAAAAAGCTTTGATCCGTTCGAAGACCCATGTACTCTATGATTCGGAATAAAGCACATATTACATAAATTATCATTATGGCTTTCATTGGGTTAAGACGTCTATTTTCTATCATACTAATTTCCTTATAATACTGTTATAGGATGGCTTGATATATTCTTGAGCTTTCACCCCAAGGATGATATCCCTGTCCTATATAATCAAAGCCATACTGTTCATAGTAACCAACATGATCCGTACAAAGATACAAATGAGAAAATCCATTTTTCTTTGTATCTGCTTTAATGTGGTCTATGAGCAATGATCCATGAGAACGTCCTCGATACTCCGGCTCAACATATAGTGCACATAACCACGGATATAAATCCATTCTACTGATAAAATCATTTGTGATCAGCCCGGCACAGCCTATGATGGTTTGTCCATCACAAAGCAAATACCACTGGGGCAATGGCGAAGTTGCTTGAAGGCAGCTTTCTATGCAATCTTCATAAACTTTTTCACTATCTTCTGTTGCCCAATGCTTTTTAAAATATTCTATAGCCTCTTTGGCATAATGAGGCTGTTGTCTTACTGAGATAATATTCATATCATTCTCCTTCATCGGCAAGTCCATCTATATGTTGTACGTTTCTATAACAATCCAAAATGAGCACTCTCCATCATTGACTTCATCTGGCATAAGCAAAAAGGGTGACCTGCGGGGTCAAACATAACTCTCCAGTCATCGGAAAATTGCTCTTCTGCAATTCTTGCTCCACAATGGAGGGCATGTTGAACTGCTTTTTCTAAATCGTTGACGGCAAAGTCTAGATGGGCCATTTGTTGCTGCGCTCCGGGCTCTTCCGGCCACACAGGCGGTTTATACTCCGGATTGCCTTGAAACAAGATGGAAGGATAGGTGCCTTGATTGGTTCCTGGTGCGTATACGCAGGCCCATCCTTCATCGATGTCCAGCATGTCCCACTTGAGTAATGCCCCATAAAAGCTTGCTAATTCATGCGGCTCTTTACAATCAACCGTAAGGGAATACATTTTAATTTTTAATTCATCATGATCCATAACGCTATTACCCCTTCATATAAATAACTTTCACTATAACTTTTTGGCGGCTAATGCCATATCTCTGAAGCCATCCCATCATATTTTTACATATAGAAAGAAAATTGACAAGCTTTTACAAAAAACTTGTCAACTTGGCTTTTAGAATATATGCGATTCTTTGGTTTAAGCGCTGACCGGTGTTCCACAATAATCACATTCTGAAACGCTGCCAACGGAAACAACATTATTTGCGCCGCAACCTGGGCACCGAACTGCAATCTTCTGCACGTCGGCCCGCTGGTGGGTGGATTCTTGAGTATAGGATATCGGTTCAATCTGTTTAAATACCAGCTCTCGAGCCTCTCGATCTATATAAGCATCCTTTAAATAGCCGATATTAATCATATCCTGCAAATTTCTTACTACAAGTTCATAAGGTAAGCCAATAGACGCGGCAATGTTATCGATACCACGAACATTTTGATTTACAGCCAACTCTATGTACTTCTTATATCTAGCGGCTGTTCTTTTTGTCTTGGAAACCTTACGCAATACTAAAATACCGCCGATAATCATCGCAGGTCCTATAATGATTCCAAGCACTGCATCAGAGCTAGAAGTGTCGAATGCCGCCACAATACCCAAAATGCCAAAGATTATAAAGAACCACCCAACAGCTGAAATTATACCGGTTTTCCCGCTCATCAAGGCGGATTTATCATTGGCTAGTTTATTAACTAACAAAGCAAGACCCACTGGCCAGAAAATAATCAGCCAAAAAACAATCCATCCCCAACTCGTTCCTTTTTTTTCCATTCTTAAATTCCTCCTCTTTTCGGTCTATTATGTTCTCCATTTTGTATGTCGTCATAGGTCTTTATCTTGTTATCGTGTACTTGAGCTGATACGTTAACAATAACCACAGCAACAATAAAGAACACGGCGTTTATGGCGATTTGAAGGAATACAAATCGAAATAAATGCTCTGCAAACCACCCCGTAAAGAACATGCTGATAATGACCACAAGCTCATAAAGCCAAATCGCACTGACCAACCCCGTAGAATAATAAATGCGGTCTCGGTTTCCCTTTGGCGTAACCAGGGCAAGCGTTACGAGCAAAGAAACGACTAGAGATAAGAGCAAGAAGCCAAACGCCCAGAAGTTTAGGGCAATCTGTTCAATATCCAGCAGAAAGAATCCGACGATAACGACCAAAATTGCAATCGTATAACTAACGATAGCGGTTAAAGACCCTCTACTCATTCCTTTCACCCTCTACTTTCTTTCCGCATTCCGGACAGAACTTCAAGTTGTCCCCTAATTCACTGCCACAGGAATCACATTTTTTTACCAGAGGATTCCCGCAATGAGGACAGAATTTTTGCTTATCATCAACGGATTCACCGCATTTCGGGCAGCTTTTTATCAGGCTATTTCCGCATTGTCCGCAGAACTTTAATCCGTTATGATTGCTGGCTCCGCATTTCGGACAAACTTTTTGATCCATAGTAGGATTCGTATCTTTACCGCAAAATGGACAGAAATTATATTCCAAACCAATTTGCTTACGGCAATGAGGACACTCTTTCAGTGGATTTGTTTGTAGGTTTTTACCCATTTCGCCAAGTGCACCGCCGAAGTTCCCTCCTAATCCAACGCCCATGCCAAGGCCTAATCCCGCCCCCATAAGAGGAGCTGACCCCGAACCTGGGTTTGTTGCCGCGCCTTCCAAGGTGTCAAAGGAGCGCTCTTGCGTATAAGAATAACCGAGAATATCCATTTCTGCTTTCTTTGCCAGCGCCGCTTTCAGTTTAACGACCGCCGAGTCCTCTTCAGGAACACTGATATCGTTTACATAGAAATTTACCAGTTCAATACCAAACTCAGAAAAATTCGGCAGAATGCTTTCCATCAAGGATTCGGATATTTCACTGATATAGGCGTTGATCTCTAATACGGATATCTTTTTATTAATAATGTATTCAGATATATCGTCCTTAACTTTTGTTAAGTATATCCCTCTAAAATACTTTACAATATCGGCTGAGGAGAATCCGGGGAGTGTGCCCACCAGCTTTGTCAGAAACAGTTTAGCATCTGAAATTTTAATTCCAAATTGCCCAAAGGCTCTAATTGGTACAAACACATTGTATTTCGGGTCTTGCAGTTGAATTGGCGTCGGTGTTCCCCATTTGACATCAAGGGAATTAACTTTATTTACATACCATACTTCCGCCGAAAAAGGAGAACGGCCCCCAAAAGGCAAATTTACCAGATTGTTCAAGATGGGTATATTGGCTGTATCCAAGGTATGGCGTCCAGGTCCAAACCAATCCAGTGCCTGCCCACCCTTATACAGCACCGCCTCTTGTGATTCATTAACGATTACCTGCGTCCAAGTACCAAGTTCCGCATTGGGAAACTTCCACGCAAGCACATTCGGCGAACCATCATATTTTACTACCTCAACAATTGCCATTACTACACCATCCTTATATTTTTTCTCGTTTTTTTATAATACTATTGTTCGTTTTTGTTTTTAGACCAAAGGTTTCTTCAAGCACCTTTCCAACAGATGCCTGAACATTACAGCCATTTACATTTTACGACAAATATTCCAAAACTTCAATCTTAATTATTAAAAACTTGTCCAGCATCCTGAGTATTAGGTTAAATACCACCTAGTTCTTTCATATAAAGGAAATGCTCCATATCTTTGCCGTTATAATATTTTGAGAAAACCCCTTGTCTTCTAAAACCAGACTTTTCCGCTACAGCAATAGAGGGCTGATTGTTGGATTTGATTTGGGCATAGAGTACATTT
This sequence comes from Aminipila butyrica, assembly GCF_010669305.1. Taxonomy (NCBI): domain Bacteria; kingdom Bacillati; phylum Bacillota; class Clostridia; order Peptostreptococcales; family Anaerovoracaceae; genus Aminipila; species Aminipila butyrica. The sequence goes on from NZ_CP048649.1 coordinate 2,168,486, forward strand.
AAACTAAGTTTATGACAGGCATATTCTGAAAAGATAGCTACGCTCTCTGTCGCATATCCCTTGTGCCAGTATTGCGGCAGCAGCATATAGCACACCTCGAACCCGTTTAAATTGTCCAGTTCAAAACGGTGCAAACCTGCTTGACCAATAAAATTACCCGAGCTTTTTTCATAGGCAGCAAAGTAGCCAACGCCATCCTGTGCATAAAAGCTTAATTGCTTTTGAGTCCAGTTCTCCACTTGCTCATCAGAAAAAGGATGCTCCCACGCATACATGACCGCCAAATTGCCCATTAATGCTTTAAGCTCGTCAACGTGTTCTGGCACTAGTTTTCGGAATATTAACCGTCCTTTTTCTAAAAAGGGAATTTCTTTGCTATCGTGCTCACCCTTTTTCAAAACAGAATCCCCCTTCCCCCAATATAAAAACACAAATTACTGCTATTGTTTATTCGGCTTTCCAAAGCAGCTTTCCATCAGCCGCATAGATCTGCTCCTCATCAAACCGCGGACCCCGCTGGTCGTCAGCTCCCGCTCTCCAATATTCAACGGTATAGCGATGTTCAAGGCCTATACTATCAGTAGCGATCACCATCATGATGCAAGTCTGGCCTTTCTTTAGCTGGATACTTTTATCCACTTGCCAACCGCCAGAAAAGGCATCGCTAGGAATAACCTCGTTCGAAATAACTTTTTTATCTACTTTGATGACAAAGCGCATGTCTGTGAAGGCTATTCCTGATTCTGCATTTTTAACATCGGCATAAAGAGTTTTTTTGCATTGATATGTATCTCTGCTATAGGAGGTTTCGCCTATGAATTGCGGAGACAAGATGGGCAAAATCAAGTCTTTCATACTCTCAACGACAATTCGGTCATCTTGCGTGGTTTTCTTTACGCCGCTTTCATCAATCACAATCATAGGGGACACCTTGCCAAAAATACCCCGGGAAACAGTTGTGGAAAAAGTGGTGCCATTTCTAGTCATCGGATTCAGTTGGCCATCAATTTCAAGACTGACAGCGGTATTCGCGCTGACTTCCTTCGGGGTAATGGCAAATGTAATCGGAGCCGTAAAGTTCTCGGTGTCAAGGTCCCCTACTTTAATTGACGCGGTTTCAATCAAACTCGCTTCTTTTTTCAGCATTTCATCCACATTAGCATATATTTCGTTTATTTCACTCCTTGTGTTGTCATCCTGAGTGCTTATTTCAGCCCGTGCATTGTCAACTTGCTGTTGCAGGCTGCTGATTTTCATAATTGATACAAACTGAGCGACAACAAGTACCACAATAATAAGGGGCAATATATTCTTTTTCACACTGAACCTCCATTATATAAGATATAAATACTGTGCTTTATTTTCCCCCTAGTCTCTGTCAGAATATTTTTTACTATTTCCGGTAAGCTATGACTGTTAGGAGGTGATCCCATGAATATGGTCTTTGATGCGGTATATTATGAGCCAGATGTGCTTAATTATAAGCTGGGGCAAATGTTGCAGCACAAATACGCAGCCCTTCCATGGAAGCCAATCGAAACGCACAACCGCATAGTGGAAATGACCACCGCAGCTAACCGGGACTTCCCCAAGCTAAAAAAGCACTTGATTATCGGCACCAGAAAGACACACCGATATGTACCAAATCAGAAGGTTTCTGACTGGCTGGTACCCTATACCTCCTCTGGTTGCAGTGCGATGTGCCTGTACTGCTATCTGGTATGCAACTACAATAAATGCGCCTATCTTCGTCTCTTTGTTAACCGGGAGCAAATGCTGGACAAGCTGCTAAAAAAAGATGCCGCAGCTCCCGTACCGCAAACCTTTGAGATTGGCAGCAACAGTGATTTGGTGCTGGAAAACACCATAACCGATAATTTACTCTATACCATTGAACGTTTTGCCCAAGAAGGCCGAGGCAGTCTGACGTTTCCAACAAAATTTGATATGGTAACGCCGCTGCTCAGCCTGGATCACCGGGAGAAGATTATATTTCGCATGAGCATGAACCCTCAGGAAATAATAACTCGCATAGAATTGGGCACGTCCCCTTTATCTGCAAGAATTCGTGCCTTAAACGACATGGCGGAGGCGGGCTATCCGGTAGGATTATTAATTGCTCCCGTAATTCTTCTGCCCAACTGGAAGCAGTTATACGGTGAACTGATCGATCGTCTGGCAGAGGAACTGAGCGATAAGGTTCGGAAAAATGGCTTTATAGAAATTATATTAATGACTTATAGTTTCGTACAAAATGCCATTAACACAGAGGCCTTCCCAAATGCCGTTCAGCTTTTTGACCGAGAAACCATGACCGGACGCGGACGGGGCAAATACTCCTATCGAAATCCTATTCGTGCAGAGGCAGAGGCCTTTTTACGAGAAAAGCTTTCCCAGCGCTTAGGCAGTATGCCAATACTGTATATTTCCTAAGACTTTTCATAGGCAGTCATGTCAAAGAAAAAACTTAACCTATAGCGGTTTTCTTCCGTTCATCTTTATAGAAGACGGCAATCACCAGCCCCACCAGAGTTCCTGCCAGCATCGGGATGACCCAGCCCATGCCTAATGTAAAGAACGGAACATGAGCTTCATAGAAGGCAAGGATTTGACTTACTGGAGCCGAGTTCCGAAGTCCTTCCGGCATGGCATTCAGTCCATCCGCCAGACTTACCAGCATGGTGAATATGGTTGCAGAAAGGTAAACGCATCTGCGTCCCTTAAAAAGATGTGAACCTAACGTCAAAATAATCAACGCAATAGCAAGGGGATAGATAAACATCAGCACTGGAATCGAAAGCGTGATGAGCTGTGTCAATCCAATATTGGAAACAATACAAGAAAATGCGGTAAATAATATGACGTATGATTTGTAGCTAAGGGAGCGGGGAAATATCTGCCGGAAAGTTTCGGAACAGGCGACAATTAACCCGATTGCCGTCTTTAGACAAGCCAGGGTGACGATAATAGCCAAGAGGACACTCCCTAAATCTCCAAAGAAATGATTGGCAATCTTGGCAAGAGCAATCCCCCCATTTTCTGCAGGTTCCATAATGCGAAGGCTGGTCGCTCCCATAATTGCCAAAAATGTATAGATTGAACTCATTAAAATGACGGTAACAATTCCGGCTTTCACGGTTCCGTAGGCAATATCCCTCGGTTCCTCTATGCCCTGCTCTTTAATATTTTGAACTATAATAATTCCGAAAGCCAGCGCAGCAAGAGCATCCATCGTATTATACCCTTCCGTAAACCCTTTAAAGAAGGCCGCATGGAGGTAGGCTTCCTGCACGGGTGCCTGTGCGTAATCTCCCATGGGAGAAACAAAACTAGCGATAACTAAAATGCTGAGAAAAACTAAAAAAAGAGGATTTAGTACTTTTCCTACCCAGGTTAATATTTTACTAGGCCTCATGGCAAAGAAAAGGGCTGCACCGAAGAAACAAATCGTAAAGATTGCCAAGACTACTGTCTTATATTGCTCCGGAATGTAAGAGGAGACCCCAATCTCAAAGGAAACATTGCCCAGTCTCGGCAAAGCAAAGAAAGGCCCTATGGTGAGGTATAAAAGAATAGTGAAGCCATACGCATAGTATGGATGGACCCTGCTGGACAGATCAAAAAGGCCATCACTTCTAGATAGTCCCATGGCTACAATTCCCAGGAAAGGCAGGCCAACAGCGGTCATAATGAAACCCGCAGTGGCGATAAATACCGCTTGTCCAGAAAGTTGTCCCATATAAACGGGAAAAATTAAATTTCCCGCACCGAAAAAAAGCCCGAAAAGCAACGAGCCGACAGCTAGATTGGATGAAAAAGATAAAGTTCGCTTCAATGTATTGTCTCCTTTCAAATTACGGTAATCTTTTCTTGGTTAGGGATATGCGGCGACGCCATATGCTCTGCATAACCCAACAAAACACCCATACCGCATTCATAGCCCTCTGGAAACTTAAGTCTGCGTTTAAAGTCTGCCGCCTTATTCCCGGCAAAGGCTACCCCCACAAAACCACAATGAAGATTTGCGATTCCAAGAGATGTCGCAGCAAGGGCTATGTTTTGAGCAAGAATACCACAATCAATCCATTCAGCTCCTTTTGGAAAAGCTTCCTTTACTGCAATGACAATCATACACGGTGCATTGTAAAATAGTCTGCCTCCACGAGACATAATGCGCTCATACATGGATTTATCCTCCAGGGCTGACAATATGCTCATTCCTTCTGTTTCCATTTCCTCTATGAGGGCTTTATCCTTCACAAGGATTACGTGCCAGCCTTGGCGATTCATGCCGCTGGGAGCCTGTATTGCCGCTTGTGCAATCGCCATCAGGTCTTCTTGCTCTGGTAATCTACCCGTAAAACTTCGGCAGGAAAATCGTTCCGCTATTGTTTTTAACGTGCTATTCATAATAAAAATCCTTTCTGACATACCTTTATTTATCCCTTTATGTTTACGGATTACACCTGCTGCAAGGGGTCTTGCCTAAATTAATCGCGTCTGATTTAGACACAGATATTTTGCTTTGCCTTAAGTATTGGCAACCATCCCTATGATATTTTTCTCCGGTCTCCGTAATATAAACGGTGTAATTGTCTTGAACTTGAACAGTTTCCAGTTCAGCGCTCTCTTGTTTTTCTGCTGCTGCCTGCTGAATGGCCAATTCTTGTTCTGCTTTGGCTTGAGCCTGAACAGCTGCTTCCTTATCCCTCTCTGCTTGAAGGCTTACTAATTTCTCTTCCGCCCAATTTAAGGAGGTGAGGTTTGTTACAAAACTTTTTTGCTCAGAATCCAAAAGTTCATAAGCTGCCCTTACCGCTTTAACATCCTCAGATTGCTCTAATGTGATGGCATTGATGTCTCCCAGCGCCTCGATCTTTGAAATCACCATTGCTACGCTTTGATCTTTATTATCTGTAGCTTTTTCAGCAGTAATTCCTGATGGGACGTGTTTATCTTGTTCTATATTTTGATCTGAGTTCCCTGAAAAAACACCCGTTAAAACAAAAAACAACAACATACCAATCCCATAGTATTTCAGAACATTTTTCCTTGTTTTCTCTTCTTGAGTACCCCATCTGACGACTACATTAGGACTTATTAAACCAATAATTACCGCAATTAAACAAATAACGAATAATAATATGAACAACCCCTCCATCTAAAGCCTCCTTCTGTCAAATAGCTTAATCATTTGATTTCAATATTCATGCTTTTGAAATAAGAATACCATATTTATCGAGATTTGGGCATATTTTCCGTGAATTAGAGTAAATCATATTTTTCTTTTAGGGACAAAATCCGTAATACACTTTCGTCAACCCGCTTTTCACTTATAGTTCCGGCTTTAACTGCATCATAGACACCATGATAAGCTTCTGCAAAATTTTCAGGCATTAGGACAATATCAGCTCCTGCTAAAATAGCTTTAACCGCCCCTTCACTAGATGTATACTCCTGTGCAATCGCTCCCATTGCCATGGAATCTGTGATAACCACACCGTTATATGCCAACTCTTTTCGCAATTTCCCCTCAATCATTTCAGAGGAAAGGGAAGATGGAAGTCCATCGGCGGTTATATTGGGAACTGTAATATGAGAAATCATAACCATGTCCGTCTGTTTAGACGCCTTAATAAATGGAATTAGCTCACATTCCTTTAGTTCTTCCCAGGTTTTTTCCATAGAAACAAAACCTCTATGGGTATCCCCTTTTGTATCTCCATGGCCAGGGAAATGCTTTACACAGCTCATAATACCGGCCTCATGAAGCCCATCGATTTCTGCTGTTACCATCTTTGCCACCAGGGCAGGATCGCTGCCAAAAGAACGATTGCCAATTACCACATTTTCCGGGTTTGTATTAACGTCGGCTACCGGAGCAAAATCTACATTAAAACCATACTTCTTTAAATAGGAACCAATTGTAAAACCAACTTGTTGGGCATTTTCACGCTCTCCAGTCTGACCTATGGATTCCATACTCTCGTACGTTGTTACATCAAATCCTTTTGAATTTGCAATTCTGGATACGGGACCTCCTTCTTCATCAATGCTTACAAATAGCGGCGTTTTGCTTTGCTGATTCATTTCATTAATAAAGTCCGTCAGCTGTGCAGGAGATAGAATGTTTTTTTGAAAGATTACAATACCGCCAATTGGATATTGCTTTAATGATTCCATTATTTGACTGTCCGCTTCTGTGATGCCATAATCTTTTGAGCTGCTGATTTGCTCCGCAGTCAGGCTAAAATCAAGGGACTCTGGACGAATGATAAAAAGCTGTCCAATTTTTTCCTCTAAAGTCATCCTGTTCAGTAATTGCTCCGCTTTTGATAGCGTTTGACTAGGGGGTGTATTGTTTACCGAATCCGGCTTGTCTACATTTGATGCACTGCATGAAGTAAGAAGGAATAGGATGGCAAATGCGCATGCATTTAAAAATATCTTTCTCATCTTTATCTCCTCATTAGAATTCGTTATTTTGCAATCCGAGTGGTTTTACCATACAAAAAATAGAGGGAGAATCCTCCCTCTGCCTTTGGTGTACGGATTGCACCTCACAGGGCTTCCAGAATCTCATGGATATCCGGCAGCTCTCCCAGGGGATAAACCTTCACCCATTTAACGATTCCTTCCCCATCGATGAGGATATTGGCTCGACCAGAGAAGCCGTGGTTTTCCATAAAAACACCGTAATCCTGTGCGACCTTACCCTGCGGCCAGAAGTCGCTGACAAGAGGGGTTTTCTCTATGGATAGAACGGTAGCCCACGCTTTCTTGCTGGGAGCAGCGTCGACGCTCAGACCAATGGCAACAGTGTTCTTCGCAGCAAATGCGTCGAAATGCACCTCTAGTGCACGCATCTGGTCCGTACACACGCTGGTCCAGGCCAGCGGATGCCAAGACAACAGCACTTGCTTGCCACAATAGTCGGACAACCGTATTTCCTTGCCGAATCCATCTTGCAGGATGAAATCAGGAGCCTTTGAACCTACCTGAATTGCTTTCATATTTTGTTCCCTCCTATATCTGAATGTGGAGAAGCAAGACCAACCTAAGCGGACCTGCTTCGATGCTTTTATTATACTATAAGAGTTTGCTTCTTTCTACCAAATTTATACAAGTATTCCTGACGAATCCTTCGAAGCATACTTAAAATCCGGCATTTTAGTTTTTTGAGGGAATTCAATCAGAATAAAAGGCTTCAATTGCCTGGGCGAAAAATTGTGCTGCCCCCTCTCCATACTGTTGATCGATTGCCTGCTGACACGGCTTATTTCTATATGACTGAGCAACCGCTAACATCAACGGCTTTTCTTCTTTCATTTGGCAAAACTGTTTCATAACAAAACCATATTCACCGATAATTTTTTTCACTTCAACAGACTGGAAGTCACAATTGCGTTTTTCCAGCAGCTTTTGGCGAATTGCCTCCTCCCGTTTTTTATAGCTTTCGGCAACTTCCTTGCTAATTGGCTTCTCGAGGGTAGATAAATAAGCATCCTTACCCCCGTACCATTCCACTACTTTTGCATAACGTCTTTGTACCTCTTCTGATGCTACCACCTCCAGATAATGTTGCTTCCACTGTTCTGCACTTCCAAATTCACCAATGGCCGTTTGACGCATTTCCTCTGGCATGTTAATAAACATGAGATGAAACATTTTCTCCACCTCTGTTTTAGTGAAAAGTGAAAAATCCATCCGATTGTCTCCTTTCAAAACATCATCCACACTGGCAATCAGGTGTTCCAAACGTTCCTTTTTTGCAACCAGCATTTCTCTCTGCATTTGCAGAATTTGGTTTCTATCCAGAGACGAATTTTTGATAATGGCTTTGATTTCTTTTAGCGGAATATCAAACTCGCGAAAAAACAGAATCTGTTGTAAAATCTCTAAGGCTTTATCATCATACAGCCGATATCCTGTTTCACTTTTGCTGGTGGGCGAAAACAATCCAATCTCATCATAATAGTGAAGTGTGCGCACACTAACGCCGGTAAGCTCTGCTACCTCTTTTATGGTTCTCATACAATCTGACCTCCTCCCGTGATAGGTCAACTATACGCTATGACGTCCCGTGAGAGTCAAGGTCAATCCAAACAATTTATTCTCAGCCACTTCTTCCACATGAATAACATCCGAAATACCCAACAGACCATTTCTTAAATCCATAGTTGCCATGCGCTTTGCCGCTTCGGCAGCAATTAACCCGGTAAATCTACCCTCGTCATGCCCCCATGCATGGATAATCTTTTCCCCTGCTTGCACGGCCACCATAAAGATATCGGTTCCTAACTTTGGTTTTTTTAAAATAGCCTCTGCCATGCGATAAATCGGCTTGTATTTTAGCGATCCCAATAAGCCCAGCTTGTTGGCTCTATAAATGAAATCCGTTACAATTGACTGGTCAAAACCCAAGTACGTTGTAAAAGTCCGGTCTTTGTATTTTAAATTTAGCATATGCTGATCCACAAAATTAAAATTATAGGTTTTCAGGCTTTTCTGCTCCATATGAATTGTGCTTTTTTGTGTAAAAGGCCGAATATAGCCCAAAGTCTTATGACTGTAGCTTTTCAAAAAATTATCCAGAGTCCACTGAATGGCCGCATCCCCGTGCTTTTCGCCCAAACCTAAAATAACCTCAATATTTATTTCGTCTGCCAGCGGATGCATCAGAACAAATTTTTCTGCCAAAAGATTGGTAAGTCCAGGAGCCAACCCAATCCCCAGCAAAATTTTGCTTGTTCCTCGAAGTTTTAATTGCTGAATTTTCTCTAGGTACTCAGAGTTTGCCGTTACATCCATATAATCAATTCCATGGATATCACAAAATTCTACCAACTCGGTATTCTCCTGATCTACACAAACAATAACCCAGCCAACACCATCCAGTTTTGTAAAATCGATATGATGAACATCCATAGAGCAGATTTCAGCCTGGATTTTTTCCTTTTTCAAGAAGTGCTGGATTTTATCTTTGTTCCGTCCAACCAGCATTAAATTGTAGTCTTTCAGTTCTCTGGTAATATACTGCCCGACTTTGCCATGTCCCCCTATAATCATAATCTTACTTTTCGTATTCATTTATATTCTCCTGTATGTTGGCCTTGTCGAGGCTTATGAGTGGTGTTCAATTAAACTAATGGCATGGTCCAAAAATCCCTTCATAGCGGCTAATTTATCACCCGAAGTATCCCCTAGAAAATCAAAGAGTGCTTTATCGTATTCGTCATGATATTTTTTATGAGCATGATAGGCGGTCTGTCCTTTTTCCGTCAAATAAAGCAAATAGCGTTTTTTATCCTCCGGGTCATCTTGCTTGACAATCAGACCTCGTTCGCTTAGTTTTTGTAAGGTCTTGTGAACCACCGGTCTGGTAATGCCATATTTTCGTGCAAGTTCAGCGCTGTGTATGCCCGGATAATCGCCAATTGTTTTGATCATGTGGATTTCTCCACGGTAAAAAGTCATCTCTTCACTGCCAAAATCAAGTACATTTGTTTTGCTGTTTGCAATTCTTTCTGTCAGCATGATGAAAGAATCAATGACTTCACTAGAAGGTACAGAAAGATTTCTGCGATCTTTTTGGTAAAGGTGCCCTTCAAACAGGGATACTTTTATCCGCTCCGCCAAGTTAAAGCCAGATTTTTGCAAAACTGTTTCAATTTCTTTCGCACTGGGCGGCAAAGGAATGCCCTCCAAAAATCCGGATAACCAGCTTATCATATTTGCGGGAACACTGTTTTTATCCTCTGCAAATTGCCCAATAATAAACAGATACCCGCCATCTTTTAACGCGTCGGAGAGCTTTTCCATAAAGACAGATAAGTCACCCTCGACAAAATTTAATATGCCAGAGGCAATAATAAAATCATAAGGGCCATCCAATGGGTCCGAATTAAAGTCGCCTGAAATCACGTCAATCTTTTGCTGCATGTGGTGCTGCTGTACAATCTCTCTTGTTACCTTAGAAACTTCCGGGGTTTCCAGTATGGTTGCTTTGCTGTTTGGAAACTGTTTTATGAACTCGATATCCAAAATACCAGCTCCGCCCCCCAAATCCAAAATATGAAGTGTATCGCTGTTATTGGGATACAACTTGCCTATTTTATCCATAAACACCTGCACTCGCCCCGTATACATTTCTGGGATGGTTAAACGAGCGAGTTCTGAGAAATCATAGCTAGGTCCATTCCCAGCAGGGGGAGCCTTTACCTTTTCTTCCAAAAGGGACAGGGACGTCATCTTTTCACGGAATAAAAGGGTATCGCCCAGAAAGACTTTGCTGTTCCGAGATAAAAAAGACTTTGTTTCGGATGCGTTTATATAAAAATCTCCCTGCTTATGAACAAACCCACAAGAAACCAGGGATAAAAGCATGAAATCCATTTGTATTTTGTCGCAACCAGTTGCCTCTGCAATTTCTTCTGCCCTTTGGGGCGTATCAAGAAAAGAGAAAAGATCCAAGCGAATTGCTGCAAATAGCAACTGACCTTCTTGATAATGGCGCATGATTTGATAATACCGGCTTGGGCTATCTTCTATCGCATACATATACGAAACATCTCCTTTTTGTATTTAGAAATAGTTAAAGAAAATAATTTATATCGTTATCATAGCATACATTCATTTAGTTTGCAATCATAACAATTCTCCAAACAGATACAACCCTACATTCATTTACATGCCCAAATACTTGATGTACTCCCTTATAGGCATCAGTTCCATATTTAGTTTATTTTTCGTGTCTGCGGTTACTTCTCCGTATTTTTGCAATTCAAAACCTGCGCGTTCTACCTGCTTCAAATATTCCTCAACAACAGGACGCACCGCTTGTTCTTTGCTCTTTAGCAATTTACCGCAGTTTCGGTAAATTTCAAGACAGGGGTTGCAGGACGACATAACGGCCTTTAAGGTTTCGAAATTATTATTGCCTGGAAAGCCACAGTTGGAAATTACAACGAATTTCTGTGTTTTGGGCTTGGCATCTGCAAGATCAAAATTGTCAGTTTGCTGTACAATAAGCGGTGACTTCAATGGTGCCAGACGGTCAACAAAGGCTTTTAAGGCCGCTGTCATATTCCAGGTGTATACCGGGGTTGCAAAACAAACGATATCGGCTCGGTTATATTCTTGCAAAAGCTCTGTCATATCGTCAGAAAGCACACACTTACCGGGCGTTTGGAACCAACAGGTGAAGCAGCCTCTGCAAAAATCAAATTGCTTCTCTGCTAAAAAAACATTTTTGACCTCAGCGCCTGCTTGTTCTGCACCATTTAAAAAAGCCTTGCTGATTACATGGGTATTACTATTTTGTCCTGCGGGACTTCCGTTAAAAACAATGAATTTCATATACTATTTCTCCTTCTGCTTTTCTAAATAGTATCAAATTCTATCTGCAGCTTCAATCAACGATCCGTAGAGTTGAAAAATGAACTTCGTTAAACTGTGATACAGATTTATGTTAAAATTGGAGATTGGCATGCATCCCATAACAGGAACCATCGACATTGCCAAAAGTTACGGCATGACTGAGGAATCTTTCAATCGGCTTTTACACGTGTTGAGAAACCATAGCAAACAATCGCTGGCCACTGTGCCAGCCTTCTCTAACTCTGTTAGTGAGGGTTCTTAGTTGTATATGCTTTTGTTTAACTAGAGAAAAGTTTTTCTTTTATAATGGTTTCCTAAAGCTATGAGCGGTATTAGGGTTATCATAAAATGCAAGTTTTGCATCAACGAGCTTCAAGCTTTCCTGCATTTGTTCAATTTGCTGCGATATAAAAGCTCTATGGTTGATAAATATATTTTTTCTTTGCTCTACTGTTTCCTCACCAATCTGGCACAATTCCATATACTGCCTTATTTCCTTGATTTTCATTCCGGTGTTCTTCAGACAGCAGACCAGCTTAACCCACTCCAAATCTGATTCGGTGAATTCGCGGTTGCCAGCTTTATTTCTGGACAAAAAAGGAAAAAGTCCCTCTTTATCATAAAAGCGAATGGTGTGCTCCGATATTTGAAAATGCTTTGCTACGTCATGAATAGAATAAGCCATCTTGTTCCCTCCAAAAAATATTTTTAAAATGCCTTGACTTAGATATAACTCTAAGTGGTATTGTATATTTTATACTGCACTCCTTTACTTTTCAAGAGCTTCTCATTATAAAGAGAACCTATAAGAATGTAGCAGAATAAAAACTTGTACTTACCTCCAGCACAAGCCGAGGAATCGGCATTATGATTCCGTTTTTAGAAGCAGCCTAACAGCTATTTATTGAATCAGTTGTGGCCCATCTATGCAGTCCCAAAATGGCATGGATGACCAAGCAGCAAATCGAGTCCTTTTGGGGAGTGCTGTTGTAACATTATGAAAGGTGGAATAAGATAAATGGAAACCAGAACATGGGATAAACTTGGAGTAAAAACCGCACTGCTTGGCTTTGGATGCATGCGGTTTCCTATTACCTCCGAAGGTAAAATTGATGAGCCGCTGTCTACAAAAATGCTTGAAAAAGCTTATGCAGCAGGTGTGAACTACTATGACACAGCCTATATGTATCATAATGGAGATAGCGAAGCTTTTGTAGGCAACTGGCTGAATACGAAAGACAGGGATAACTATTTTCTTACCACCAATCTTCCTGTTGTTATGATTAACAGTCTAGAGCAAGCAAAGGCCATTTTTGAAGAGCAAAGAGAAAAACTGAATAAAGAGTATTTTGATTTCTATCTACTCCACGCTTTGAATAAGCACACTTTCAAAAAATCCGTAGAGCTTGGAATTGTGCAGTATTGTGAGGATCTGAAGGCGCAGGGAAAAATTAAACACCTTGGTTTTTCCTTTCATGATGATTACAATACCTTTGAAGAAATCTTGCAATACCGTAATTGGGACTTATGCCAGATCCAACTCAATTATACCGACACAGAGGAACAGGCCGGGCTTCGGGGATATACTTTAGCCGAAAAAGCAGGCATTCCTATTGTTGTTATGGAGCCGGTCAAGGGCGGTTCACTTGCCAATCTGCCGGAGACAGTCGCAGGCGAAATGACAAGCATGCATCCTGATTGGACGCTGTCCTCCTGGGCATACCGATGGGTCGGTAGCCTGCCAAATGTCAAGGTCATTTTAAGCGGTATGTCCACCATGGCACAGGTAGAAGATAATATAAAGACGTTTCAGCATTTTAAGCCTATCTCTTCTGAAGATCAGGGCATAATCGATCGTGCAGTTGAAAAAATCAGAGCAAGGGTAAAAAATAGCTGTACATTCTGCCGGTACTGCATGCCTTGCCCTGCAGGTGTTAATATCCCCGAAAATTTTGCCGCATGGAATGGATATGGCATGTATGAAAATCCCAACGACATATATTTCAAATGGGGAATTATGATTTCTGACGCTGAAAAGGCGAAAAACTGTGTCCATTGCGGTGCCTGTGAAAAAAAATGTCCTCAGAAAATCGCTATACGGGACAATCTCGCAACGCTACAAACAGAATTGGATACAATTTATCAAAACAGATAAATACGGTCGTTGTAAGAAAGTAAGTGTTTTTCAATTTAAATAGGGGGTATTGGGCTAATGTACTCCCTTAATAAATCGCTAGCGGACCATAAGGGCTCCTAATAATCTCAATTTTGGTTTCAAAAATATCAGTCAAAAGTTTCGGATTCATAATGTCATCCACTGTTCCAAAAGCAGCAACTTGTCCATCCTTCATTACACAAATCCGATCCGAGTATTTGGCCGCAAAATTGATATCATGTATAACGGCCAGGATTGTTCGTCCAAATTCATTAGCCACATGCCTCAAATGCTTCATCATTTGAACAGACCGCGCGACATCGAGATTATTTAAAGGCTCGTCCAAAAGTACATATTCCGTCTCTTGGCACAAAACCATTGCTACATATGCCCTTTGCCTTTGGCCGCCAGAAAGCTCATCTAAATACCTGTTTTCTAAATCAGTTAAATCTAAAAAATCGATATATTTAGAAATAATTAACTCATCAGCCTTTGTTAATCTGCCTTTGGAATGAGGGAACCGCCCAAACCCGGCTAGCTGCCTAACAGTCAGTCTCGTTACGAAATGGTTTTCTTGTCGTAAAATCGTTAAGATTTTTGCTAAATCTTCTGATTTAGATTCAGAAACATCCATATTGGCTACTTTTATTTGCCCTTCGTCCATATTCAAAAGCCTTCCAATCATTAAAAGTGCCGTAGACTTTCCAGCACCATTTGGCCCAATTAAAGAAGTTAGTCCGGCTTTGGGTATTTGAATATTTAAAGGTCCTATTTTCACCTCATCCGTATACATTTTTCTAGCATTAAGAATATTTATCATAAAGTTCCCTTTCTTAGCAGTACAATTAGAAATGCTATGCCGCCAAACAGTTCAATAATAACGGAAACAACACCTTGCGCTCTAAATACATGATACATAAAAAAGTACGATCCTGTTAATATCAAAAAACCTATCGCAAGAGTCATTGGAAAAACGTATCGGTGATCATAAGTCGGCGCAGCCTGATAAGTCATAGTAGCTACTAAAAATCCATAGAAAGTTAGTGGCCCGACCAAAGCGGTGGAAACTGACATCAGAACTGAAACCAATATAAGCGTATATATTACGCCAAACCGATGATTAACCCCCAAAGAGGTGCTAGCGCTCTTTCCAAGAGACAATACATTTAGTTTTTTAGAATAAGCAAGGATAAGTAATGCCGCAATAATCACAAGGGGAACGGCAACCGGAAAGTAAGCAGCATCTGCATTATTGACAGAGCCAAACAACCTCGCCTGCAAAATGTCAAATTCAGACGGTGCTAAAAGTCTTCTCATAAAGGACGACACGGATTTCAGACCGGTGCCCATAATGACCCCGACCAAAAGCATAAGTTGTAAATTTCCATATTTTCCAGAAAGAAGCCAGCCATAAAGTATCAAACACATCAGAACCATTGCGACAACTTGAAAAAGAAAGGGCCCAATGCCGCTAAATTTCAGGAATGCACTGGTACCGAAAAAAAACATCGCACTTGTATGTATTGTCGAGTATAAAGCTTCAAATCCTAAAAGAGAAGGCGTAATAATCCGGTTATTGGTGCTTGACTGGAAGGCGACAGTAGACAGGCTCTGGCAAACCGCAGCAATAACCATGGCAAAAAGAGCCACTGTCCTTCTTTTAACAACTGGGATAAAAGAAGGGGACCCTACAGAAACAGGATTGTTATAGACCAAAAGCCCATAAGAAGCAAGTGCGCCTAAAACAATCAAGGCTATCAGTAAAGTCCAATAGCGTTTCTCCTCTTTCTTCGTACGAAAAGCTCTGGCTGATCTGTTTTCATAATCAAGGTCGGTATTGCTCTTCACATTCTCCTTATTATATATAAATTCACTCATCTTCGCTTCCTTTGTTTTAATAAGATAACAATAAATATAACAGCGCCTACAGTTCCAAGTATCAAAGAAACGGGCACTTCAAAAGGCATTATAATGGTTCTGGAAAGGAGATCACAAAGAGTAATCGCCCCCATTCCTAATACACATACCCAAGGCAAGTTGCTCTTTAAGTCATCGCCTCTATACATTGAAACAATATTGGGCACAATTAAACCTAAAAATGGCAAGTTTCCGATTACAGCAGCAACAATACCAACTGCAACAGAAATAAGTCCGGTGCCCAAAAGAACAATTTTATTATAATTTACGCCAAGGCTTGTTGCTACATCCTCACCCAATCCTGCTAAAGTTAATCGATCCGCATAAATAAAAATAAAAATATTAACAATTACGATGAGCCATAAATATTCATAGCGTCCAATTTGAACTGGAGCAAAAGAACCTACAAACCAAGTTTCAATGCTTTGCGTCATTTGAAAAACAAGTCCAATAAAAGTAGAGATGGCGGAAATAACTGCTCCAAGCATCATTCCAATAACGGGGACAATTAATGACGAGCGAAGTTTAACCTTTCTTAAAAAGAAGAAGAAGATCATAGTTCCTATAAAAGAAAAAAGAATCGCGCCCGTCATTCTCAGCATTAAAGGAGGTGCAGGAAATATTAAATAAACAAAAACAAGTCCTAAACCCGCCCATTCAATCGTTCCTGTTGTGGTAGGCTCAACCATGCGATTCTGTGTAATCAGCTGTGTTACCAGCCCCGACATGGACATGGCTGCACCGGTAAGCATGAGTGCCGCAGTTCTTGGAACACGAGTGATAAAAAACATATTCCAGCCATCTTCTTGTCCGTGTATATCGTAAACTCCTGTAAACAGTGATACAATTCCTAAAACAGAAACAACAAACACTGCTACTATAAAGGGTTTTGTCCATATTTTATGTTGACTAAAAAGGTGGGGCTGAGAAACCTCAGCCCCTGTAATACTACGTGTCGTGCATTTTGGCATGTTAATATACATCCTTTATCCTATTTGGAAAAAGCACTTGCAATATCTTCAAACAACTCCAGATAGGTTTGTATGGATTCATTTGTGTAAGTATCATCTGGTGCGTAAACAATATGCTCTTTCGATATAGCGGTTATATTTTTCAGGGCAGGTGAATTATTGATAACATCCATGGCAGGGACTTTCTTTTCGTCAGAAGAGAAGGAAGCGTCGCGATCCAATACCATAATCCAATCAGGATTGCTTTGAGCAATAGCTTCCACAGAAATATCATCACCCTTATGATCAGAAGAAGTACCATCAATTTCTAATGCCGACTCCCATCCGAACATTTCATACATAGGTCCCCAAACACGTCCGGAATAAGGTGCTGAAAAACCAATTTCTCCGCCAGAGACCACGACGCTCATGATTTTGTCCGTTCCATTATAGGCATCTTTAGCTATTTGAATGGCCTTATCAAAATCATCATTCAGTTTCTGAGCCTCATCATTTTTGTCAAAAATTTTCCCCAAGGTAATAGTGGACTCCTTTAGACCGTTAACCAAACTGTCCCCAGATTTCCCTGCTTCCTCCGAAAGCTCGAAATTTAAGTCAACGACAGCCGCATTTGGAACCAGAGCTTTTATGTCTTCATAATAATCTGCAAATCTTTGCCCAACAATGACGAGCTCAGGGTCTACCGCCGCGATGACTTCCAGGTTGGGTTCACGGTGATCCCCAATATCTTGGACAGCAGCATCTAAGTAATATGGAGAATCTGGCGGCATTACGCCCTTAGGAACCGCTACCAATTCAACGCCCCAATTAGATAAGGTCTCAAATGTTCTATTATCCAAAGATACTACTTTTTGGGGATTGACAGGAACAGTAACAGTTCCATGAACATCTGTGATTTCAATGGTTGTGTCCTTCACGTCCCCACTTGTTTCGGAAGTAGAAGCATTCTTACTTGGATTTGAACAACCAGTTAGCATTAAAGCAAAAACTACGGTAAAAATAATTAATTTTGGTAAATAGAACTTTTTCATATGTATCCTCCTAAAGTGGTGTTTTAATAAGCAAATAATTAAATTGCCATGTTCCTATGGTAAGTTAGATAAGCGTTGTTACTATAAACGTTAAAAAATATACCTCCCCCTTTCTACTTTTATGAACTTAATGTGAAATCGCACATCGGTTAGCAATAACTAACTAATGTGTAAAAAATAAGAGATCAGCCTACAGCTGATCTCTTATCCAACATACTTTCGCATATCCTCCGAGACGGAATCTATTTTATGAGATTCATTATAACTCACTGTCCTTTTTATGTCAATAAATTATAAAACCTGCTATAAAAGTCTTGCCTTTTATAGCAAGTTTTATTGCCCATAGAACAAACCGTTCTGTTCTATTGTAGCATAGGGTTTCTTAGTTCAGAGCTTCCACACGCACTGCAATGGATGCGGCTTCTGCTCTTGTCATTCCAGCCTTAGGTGCCAAGGTATCTGCTGATTTTCCTTGCAAAAGTCCCTTAGAAACAGCCCAAGACAGGTTCTCATATGCATAGCTTGAGATTTCGTCTCTATCTGAAAATTGATTGACATCACTTCTGCTGGAGGTATCATACCCCTTCAAGACATTGCATCTATAAATCAATGCGATCATCTCTTCTCTGGTAATGTCCTTTTCTGGTGATAAATTGTTGTCTCCGGTACCACTGACAATGCCGTTTTGAGATGCCCATGCAATAGCATCCTTATAGGCATTGTCAGAAGAAACATCCTGGAACAGGTTTTCTGCTCCGTTACCTTCTGTTTTTTCACCATAAAGCACATACAAAATTCGGATGGCTTCTTCTCTGGTTAACGTCTTATTTGGTGCAAATTCTGTTTTTGTCACCCCTTGAATCAAGCCCTTTTCAATAGCATTCGAAATGGCGTCATGTGCCCAATGCTCCTTAATATCATTAAAGTCCCCGGTGGAAGCTTTCACCGTTTCAACCACAATCGCAATCTCATCCGTAGGCTTCAAATTCTCAAGTTCCTCCACAGGCCCTACAGATACACCGTTCACAAGAACATCTGTTACAACATAGCCTTTCTCTGCAACGATTTTTGCAGATTTGCCATCGTTACTGATGGATACCTTGCTGCCATCTGACCCTTTAACACTAGGTGCTGTGGTTTCTTTTTTTGTTGTGTCGGTTTTAGATTTGGAAGATTTACTGCCGGAACTGCCCCCAGATGTTTTTTTGTTGGATATTGCTGTAGTTAATTCATTGACTACCGTGTTAAATTCCGCTACAGTTATTTCTTCCGCGTTTTCTAATGTTGCTTTTGCCTTGCTCAGCTTTTCTTGCAAGTTTGCATAGTTTTCTTCCGTATATTGGCTGGCGGAAGAACTTTCTGCAGTTGTAATTAAGCTTTCCAGCGTTTCAAGCGCAATAACTTTTTCCCCTTTAATTTTTCCGCTTGCGACTAACTCTGCCTTTACTGCATTTTTCTGAACAACAAATACAGCATCGGTTGAAATTCCATAAAACGCATTTGTTCCCAATTTAGATAATGCAGCAGACTGAATCACGATTTTCTTTAATGCCGTGCAATCAAAGAAGGTATTCTTTCCAATATAAGTTACACTTTCGGGAAGCACAATTTTTTCAAGAGCTACGCAACCTTCAAAGATTCCCTTGAAATCCTCTTCCGCATCCGTGGTCAATGTCGCACCCAAGGATAGAATGCCATTGCCAAAAATAACTTCATTTAAGGCAGAGCAGCCGTAGAATGCACCATTTTCCAGTTCCGTCAAACCATCTGATAAGATAACCTTTTCAATTTTTGCGCAGCCATAGAATGCAGACGCACCAATCGTATCAACATTTTTTAGATTCGCTACAAAGCCTGTAGTTTCATCTCCCTGGACTTTGATTGCCGTAAGTGATTCGCAATTGTAGAATGCTTCTTCCCCAATCTCCGTAATGGTGGTTGGCAGCGTAATTTCCTCTAATAATCTTCCTCTGAAGAACATTCCTTTACCGATATGTGTCAGCTGAGAGCCCTCTTCAAAGGTAACTGTCTTCAACCCGTAATTCCAAGCGAAAACATAATCGTGAACAGTCTCTAAGGATGCAGGCAGTGTCAGCACCTCCAGCTTCGCATTATCCGAAATTGCTCCGTTTTCCAGTTCTTTTAAGGTACTGCCCTCTGCAAAAATAACGGAAGTTAAATTTGCATTGCTGGAAATGGCGTTCACCCCAATTTTCTCAATGGTATTTGGAATGGTGATGCTTGTTATGTCAGCATTTCCATGGAAGGCACTTGTAGCAATGGTCTTTACCGTATACCGATAACCATTGTGGATTACCTGGCTTGGAATAACCACATCACCTGCGATACCGGTTAAGGTACTGCCATTTCCAACCTGTATCGTCCCGTTTTCTCCATTATCCGGGTCAGCCAAAACAACATAAGAAATGCCGTCCTTTGTGAATGCAGCTTCTTTAATATCGTCCTCTAATAACGTGTTGTCTACTGTAATATTAGATTCCGAAACACCTTTTTCCACCAACTTGCTCTTCACCGCCTCTGTTGCCACATAGTATTGTGCGGACTTTAAGGAATTAAAGGCAGCACCCAGTTCAATGGTCTCGCTTGTTGTTGCTGTAGAACGAATTTTGATGGTCGTTAAGTTTCCAGGCAAAGCCGAAGCACCAAAAGAAACAACACTCTTAGGGATTTCTATTTCTTCCAAGGCATCACAGCTGTAGAATAAGTAATCGGCCAAACTGGTAAGTCTTGCCGAAAGCTTAACGCTTTCCAAATTTACGCATTTATAAAATGCCATTTTGCCGATGGCGGTTACATCATCATGCATGGTCACGGCGGTCAGCTTCGCCATTTGGTTCATCGCATTTGTTCCGATGGTGGTTACATCGGTGCCCAAAGCCAGTGTTTTGAGTTCCTGATTTTTATAAAACGCATAATCAGTAATGGTTTTTACCGTATCCGGTACGGAATAACTATTCCCTTCTTTTGCGGCAGGATATTGCAACAGAATCATCTTTGCTGCATTCATCAATACCCCGTCTACACTGCTATATGTGCTGCTTCCGGCAGCAACCTGAATGGAGGTTAAGCTATTGCAATCGTAAAAAGCCTGTGTTCCAATAGATTTAATCGTAGCCGGCAGTTCTACAACAGAAACCTTTGTGGTTGCAAAAGCACTGTCTCCAATGGATTCCAAACTGGAGCCGAACGTAACTGTTTTTAAATACTTGCAGTTTTTAAACGCATTGTTGCCAATGGTTTTTACTGTAGAAGGCAGCTGAATTGCCAATAAAGATGTGCAATACCCAAACGCATCTGCACCGATGGACTGTAGCTGACTTCCTTCTTCAAAGGTTACCGTAGTTAAACTACTGCAATCGGAAAATGCTTTATCTTGAATAGTGACGACGGATTTAGGAATGGCTATCGTTTTTAAATTACTTCCCTCACCCAATGCATCGGCAAAAGCAGAGGCACCAATTGAAGTTACCGTATATTTTTGACCGGTTAAGGACTCTATTACTTCTTCCGGAATAGTCATGTTTGCGGTTAAAGTAAAGCCTCCAAAGCTACCATTCCCTACCTGAACAGTACCGTTTTGCTCCCCTTTAGGGTCCGTAAGCACTTTATAGTAAATGCCATCTGTAACGAAGTTATCAATCTCGGGGATAGGATCATGTCCCTTTGAGGTAATCTTGTCCCCAGAGATTCCCAGCGTACTCACCATAACCCCTTTAATCGCATCTGTCTCAACGGTATATTGAGTAGTGCTTGGCACACTGTTAAATGCGCTGGCATCGAAGTCCAGTTCCATAGACAGCATTGTAACGGATTCCAAGTTCTCACAGCCGCTTAAAATATTGTCATCAATATAGGTTACACTAGCAGGAATGGTAAGACTGGTTAATGCTGTGCACTTATAGAACAGGTAATCCGGAACACTTGTCAGCTTTTCGGATAATATCACTGTTTTCAGCTTGGTGCAATTTTGGAATGCTAACCGTCCAATGGTTTCCACATTCTTCCCAAAGGTAACCTTTTTTAAAGAGCTGGCATTAGAAAATGCAAACATCCCAACAGCGGTTACATTGTCTGTAAGAGTAATTTCCTCTAGGTTTGCTGCGCTGGCAAACGCATAGGCATCAATGGTTTGTACAGATTCCGGTGTTATGTATTTCTCGTCATCCTTGCTTGCTGGATATGCAATCAACTGTGTTTTAGCTTTGTTAAACAGAATGCCATCTGTACTGCTGTAGTCCGCATTGTCACCAGAAACGGTGATGGATTTCAATTTTTTGCATTCATGAAGGGCATCTTTTCCAATGGAGGTAGTCGAAGCAGGAATATAAATATTTTTAATCTGTGTGCTGGAGAAAGCTGATTCGCCCAAGTATTCCAAGTTAGAATCTGCGGTTTCCAATCCCATCGTTTTCAAAACAGCACAATTTTGAAAAGCAGAGTTTTCAATTCTCACAATGGATGAAGGAATGTTAATGCTTTCTAACTGTTCACAGAAATGAAAAGCCTGTTTCCCAATGCTCTCCAATTCACTGTTATTTTCAAAAGTGACTGTCTTTAAAGAGCCATTTGACCAAAAGGCTTTCTCTCCAATATCAGTTACCTTTGCAGGAATAGTGATATCTGTTAACGCACCGCAGCTATTGAATGCGTCCTTTTGAATTGTGGTTAAACTTGCTGGAAGCTCCACCGAGGTGAGCTGTTCGCAAAGGCTAAACGCCTGCTCCGGAATTTCTTCAATGCCATCAGGCAAAGTGATACTTTCCAGGCTTGAACCTGCAAAGCAGGATACTCCCAGTGTTCTAACAGAATCAGGAAGTGAAAGGGACGTCATTGTCACACTGTAAAAAGCCATGTCCCCAAGGGTCGTGATGGTAGAAGGCAGTGTAACAGAGGTAACCTCCTCGTTCCTCATAAAGGCCTTGTTTCCAATTGTTGTTACGGTATAAGTTTCGCCCTCATATTCTATAGTGGCCGGAATGGTGATACTGCCGGATAATCCGGAGAGTGCTTCACTGCCAGTACCAACCTGAACCGTTTTATCTTCTTCAGATAACACCTTATACGTAATAGACTCTTTCTCAAAAGTAGTACCCACAGATAACTGTAGTGCCATGATAGCCTGCATGAGCGGGGCATTTATCTCTGGCTCAATCAGAATTTCTGGATCCTCTAAAACAGGTTTCTCTTGAATGATTTCATCTTGGATGATTTCATCATTTGCAGCCTCATCCTCTGTAATATTTTCCTCTTTTTCTTGGGAATCTACTGCTTCCGGCTGTGTGCCTTGATCGTCTGTTTCATTGTTGCCATCATCGATGCCGTTTGTTTCATCTCCGCTATCCGTAACGTCCTGTGTTTCCGTTGATTCAAGGTCATCTCCCTTGTCTTCCCCATCAACAGTTTCAGAAATCGCTTCGTCATTTGCATTGCTCTCAGAATCTCCGACATTTTCATTTGATTCTATGGCATTTGCCTGCGTTGCATCGGTAGAGTCCACATCCGCTGCACTTACAACTGAAATAGAGTTTACTGATAATGCAGAGATTATCATCGCTGCAATCAATTGCTTTCGTTTCATTTTAAACCATCCTTCCTGAATAGATTTGATTTTAAATAGTTCGTAAATAATCAAAACGAACTATTACATGCTTTAGTGTTAGCTATGGCTAACTAAATATGCTTTAGATGGGTTAGCCATAGCTAACCCATCTAAAGCATATTCTAATTGTTCTTTCGTCACATGTCAACATAATTTTACAAAAATCTGCTAATTTATACACGGGTCATTAAACTTCCTCTTCTAGTACAATCAAAAAGACATACATTCCCTTAGCAGAAAAAGTATGTCTTAATTTTTTACCCAGCTATATCAAGATATTATTTAATTTTTAAGTTGAAATTTTAACGATCACCTATCAGACAGCTGCTCCTAATTGGTTTACTCCTTTGATAGCAAAAGCAGCTTTTTCGCCGTGTTGGCATTTCTAATTGTTACTTTGTTATTCACAGAAGAACTTGCGATTTTATACCACCTCGTCTTTGATAATGTGGCTCTTGGTGCAGACCAAAAAATCACATTCTTGTAATAACCAACTTGTTCGTATTCCGGTTTAGCTTCTCCCACGGCATTATATACTTCTTCCATAGTAACAGGTGGAATAAGAAAGATGGCTTGGTGTATCACTTCTTGATCAGAATTTATATCCCACCATTCGGGGGCATTATCCAAAGCTTGCAATAATTCTTGTTGAGAAATAATTACCACAGGAACATCCAGCATAAAGCTTTTCTCTATCATGGCTTTACATCTGCTGCTTATTTCACTTGCATCATTGTTATCACTGGAAAAAAGCACATTCCCACTATTGATGTAGGTACGAACATTTAAAAAGCCTATATCTTCAAAGGCCTCTTTTAACAAGGGCATTGATATTTTGTTTTTACCGCTAATGTTTATGCCACGCAAAAGAGCAATGTATTTTTTCAACCCAAAGTACCTCCTAAATCTAATATCATCGCTTATTCCCAAGGATTAATAAAAAATTCCACCGGCTTATCTAGGAGTTCTTTTGTAGACTCTCGAAACCACAGCGGGTAGCTATAAATCCTGTCACTTGCCACTATAGCAAATAAATTCGCATGAAGAGACTCCTTACGTCGATCACAATCGCAAATAACATATTTCCCTGTTAGTACGGATTTAAGTTTAAAGCTCTTTGCAGCAGACCCAAAAGCCTCGAGATAAAATCTGCTGTCTTTGTCAAAGTCATCTTCTCCATCAAAGAACAGCTGCCCTGCATTTGTATACCCTTTCTCTGCAAATGTACTTTTACTACCGCTTACCCTCAAATACTTTTTATTACAGCAAAGCTGAAAAGAATAGGTGTTGTCCGGGTACCTGGTCTTTTTTATGTGATGGTAGGGCATCAGCTCCTTACTGGAGGACATTCTGCTGTCTAAAAAAGCAACATTAGCTGCTCTATAAAATACCTCTTCACTCACACCCATCATATCTTTATTCATACCGCCACTTAAGGGCTGTATCCACTTATGTTGACGCTCTTCCTCAAATATGCCGCGACGAGATTTATAGGAATAAATTTCATAAACTTGGCAGGACATAGAGACATCTTGTTCTTCCCCATGTTCCTTTGACAAATAATTAGAGACATCTATATTTCGTGCGTCTGCCATTTCATAAAAAGTACGCTCTAATTCTTTGCTTCGTTGAGCAGTTTCGGCAAAAACCCAGATAGGCGTATATTCATAAACATTGGACAAGACATGGAAACTCTTATCTTCTAAAGATTTTCCCCATAGTTTTAAGACGTCTACCATATCGCTATATTTAATCATACCAGCTAAGAGTCCGGCTTGTCCCCCATAGCAATAGGATCGTATTTCTGTATTTGTAAGAACTGTCTTTTGTTTTTCTGTTAAGGCAGTTGATGAAGAAGCCGATACAAAAGAACAGGTCGCATCAACAGCCGCTTTTAATTCATTGCTGCTTAATTTTTCACTGGAATTATAGATAGCGGTGACTTGGATAAACCCTCCTATAGTGGCCTCTTTAATAATATGCGTGCCATAGGCTTTAAAGATTTTATGGGGTTCTATACTGCTGTCATTTAAACTTTCCAAAACTGCTGGATCAATAATAGATTTCCACTTCGTTTCATTTCTATATGCAGGCTTTAATGTGTGTTTTTTTGTGTTAACAGACACAATCCCACTGTAGTATTTAGCTGTTCTTTTCAAGGTTTTACTTTCTCCATACTTAGCAGAAAGTTTCCCCGAAAAAAAGGGAATCTTTTTCCCTGGCTCTATAGAAGCATTTACATCTAGGTCTGTGAAGCATTCCAAAAAAGAATCTCTCTCAACAGAGAGGGTTACTCCCTCTTCTATAGCAAAACTATCAATAACGCCGTCCTTCCCATAGGCACTATCTAAAAAAATAGTTCCTTTAAGTTGTGAGGTATTAGGCCCCGAAGCATTAATAATATCAATGCCATACCCAATATATGTATTCCCGCCATCATTTAACTGAGCGCCAAGCCCGATTTTATTGTTCTTCTCCATATCTCTGCCTCCTTCATACAAACCCTTTAATAATTCTAACTTGTCATAGTATATTAAACTTGTAATTTCCAGCCACCCTGTCGAATACGGTGTTTCTCACGCAACGAGATTCAATCTAAGTATACCATACCCACCCAGAAAATTCCACTTCTAACCATATTCGATAAATTTAGACAAAACGATCTGCGTCCCAACGGGAACGGCAAGCAAAAGGAATAGACGGAACAGACAGCATGAAAAAAACAGAGTGTACCGTTCAATACACTCCGTTTTTCATTAGCTTTATTGTTGAGTCATAGATTAGATTATTATAAGGTGTTAACATCTTTGAACAAACTTTGTATGAAAGTGGTTGTCACAAAATCTTTATGCCTTTGTAAAAAGCTCTTTGAAAAAGGGTCAATTTTAAGTGACTTTGCAATCAAATCTTTCTGCAAAAAAGGAAACCACGTAATCGAAAGAGAGTACATTAAAATGCTGTCACTGTCTTGGCTGACTATTATACCTCGATTACGTGCCAGCTCTATCAGGTCTTTGCCCTGTTCTACTATAGCTAAAAAGTTATCTATGGATAAAAGGAAACCGTTGTTGTCAAGGGCTTCTCTACAAATCAATTGAACATATGTCGGTCGTAGAAAAATAAAGTCAATATGGGTGCAAAGCAGTTCCCTTACGCGCCCCACAATATCGTCACTCTCTAATAAATCCCTACGCTTAACAAATTCTCTTTCGTCATCAATTAAACGCAGCAACACCGCTTTATATAACGTAGGTTTATTCTTAAAATAATAAGTAGGTGTAGCTCTTGACAAGTTGGCATACTCACCAATTTCTGCAAGACTCGTATTGTTAAATCCTTTCGTTGCAAATAGCTGTTCTGCGGCGTCTAATATTTTGTTTTTTGATCTCTCGGCATCTCGCATGACCTCTTCCCTCATCTCTTATCCTCCCGCAAGAATAGGTAGAATGGTACAGAAAATGATAGCCCTATGCAAAAGTTACCCACAAAAGGTATCCACCAGAATTTAATGTCTTTTTTCTTATGGTCAACAAAAATGAATGCTAACCAAGCCAACCAGGTAATGATAAAATCAGCAGCAAAAAATTTTGAGATTGGTGTAGAGAGCCATTCACTAACAAAAAGTGATAAATTTAGGCCATTTACAAGCAACCACGGCACAAAAATAGCAAATGGGATGATGGTTCCAAGAACAGAGAATCCTAAAAAAAATTTCTTCATCAAGCATCCTTCCTTATAACAAATTAACTTGTTATTCAACAAGTTAATTTATTATACTTGTCCTAAAGCCCAAAGTCAATCTATTATATGAAAAAAGCCAATCCATATGGATTAGCTTTTACTTGTGTCATTTGGTCAATATAGATGCAACCGGAGCTAAGACTTCCCTTAATCTAAAACAAATTATAGAAGTCCTATATAAAATTCATCTATCCTGCTAAAAATGAGATATTACTATATTATTTTGTAAGCGAATTTTTAAATAACGTTCTAAAAAGTAACCTGATTAATGGCCCAGCAAAAAATATTTGAAAACAAAGAGCCATTGGAAAATTGATTACGGTTGTTTGAAGCCATACAGCAATAAATTCCTTCCCTGCATTTTTAAACAAAAGCGTTACTATTAAACTCATCGTTGGACACATTAAACATACAATCATCGAGGAGATTGCTAAAAGAATAAAAATAGGGGGATCGTTAGGTTTTACAATTCGAAATGCAAGAAAAGTCGATAATTTATCAATTACAACTATTTCTATTATAAATGCAATTGGTACTAAAATAATTAGCTCGTGAAAACCCTCTAAAAAAACTGAATTGGCCATTCCACCAATATTCAACGAAACATTGTAGCAAACCATGGTGTACACCATGACGACTACCATCATAAAGGTAAAAATAACTTGTTGATACTTTGTTTTGGGCATAAAAAAATCTCCTTAAATGAAATATTTAACACAAGTACGTGTTGTTCGTTAATCATTCAGGAGAATGTACGTTTCCAATTTACCATACTATATTGTTTAAATTGTATCATATATAAGGTTTATCTGTCAATATCCTGAACACTTACAAGACTTGCCCCCTAGATTAATTTATTTATAACAGAATAAGTGAAAATTCGCATCCATGGGTCCCTGCTATACACGACACTTTTTATTCTGGGAGCAAGTAGCTATATGCAATAATAGTTGCCTATTGTGAAATATCCAGTTTTTGAAAGTATTTATAGGACTTGCCTAACAAATAAGGCAGCAACATGAAACTAATAATAGTTCCCTCTCGAACATAAAACGGTACATGGACTGATATAACCAAAATCAGTATAATCAAGAAGAAAATCAAATCAATTGAAAATCGCACTGTAGAAAGCTCCTTGTGCAATAGGTTGTTTAAGGTTATGCAAAAGCCTTCCATCGGAAACTTTATAATTCCAATTGCAAGCAAAATTCCTAATGTGACTGACGAAAGCAACAGCCCGATAATAAATAGAGCTAATTTTAAAAAGTACTCATTCAATACCATTGAATGCAGCACAAAATAGACAAAAAAGTTGACAATAAAACCATTTAGCAATATTACAATTATTTGCACGAAATCAGATGTGTTTACTTTAAACTTGCGCATAATTATATTCGTACACCAAAAAAATCCATTAATCATGTTTAAAATGGTTCCTATTTTTATATCTAGTACATCGGCCAAAGTAAGGGATAAAGCATTGAACATGCTCTGGCCAACATTCGACTTAACTTGTAAGGAAATCCCAAATCCAAACAATATGAATAAGATAAGCGACACTGAAACTCTTTTTATTTTTATAGACATTTTTTTACCTCCAGATATATAATACAAGAAAGTAAATAGAAAAAATATGATAAATCTCACAGTGAAAGGATTATGCTATGATTGAATTGCCGTCTCAACTATATGCTCTAGGGAAACCCAAAGTTTTTTCTAAAGGCACACATATTTATCATACACAACAGGCTGTTACTCAATGTTACTACATTATTAGCGGTATCGTTAAGGTATATATTGATCATCGCAACGGAAAAAGATCTGCATTGGATTTTTTTAATGGCGGTGATTGGCTTGGGGAGATATCAATTTTTATTCACGAAGATACCATAAAAGAAAACCAAGTTTTAGAAGAAGTTCATTGTTTAGAGTTTGATTTGAACATGCTGCAAGAGTATTGTAATTCATCATCTAACATATCATTCTATTTTGCCACATATATGGCAAACAAGTTATTAGACAGAAGCTACAGAATGAGTGAATACATGAATTATTCTTTGGCTGAAAAATTGGCTCAATTTATAATACGATATGAAAAAAACGGAATTTACTCCATTTCCCATACAGATGCATCTGAGTATTTAAATGTTAGTTATAGACATGTTTTATACATCATTAAAAAATTTTGCGATCAAGGAATACTCAAGAAGGAAAAACACTATAGGATTACAGACTATACCCAACTCGAGGAGTATGTAGACTGTCATGGCAGCAGTGAATAAGCTTATCCTGTAAACTTACTAAATCATTGTTCTAAGGTTAGTTGTAAGAAATAAAAACAAAAAAGTCACCTAAATTAATAGGTGACTTTTTAATTAATGTGTCATAATTCCATATCCATGATACTTAAAAATTCTAATATTCTATCACAGGGCATGGCTTTGCCTTTTACAAATTGATGAAAGATATTTTCACTTGCTCCCAAAACGATACCGACAACTTCCATATCTTTATTTAGTAAAGCGCCACCACTGCTTCCTTGGGATATCTTTGCTGAATGCTCAATAACAGGATATTGATTTAAACCAGCTATATCTCCAAATGGAACCGGATTTTTACTTGTAATTTTCCCCGTAGTTATACTATTTCTGCTGCCTTCATGAGGATTTCCGATTGCCGCCACGGGTTCCTTGTATTTAAACCCTGATGCAATGGATAACACTGCATATTCCTTTTTAGAATAAAAGCTGATAACCGCAAGATCGTAAGTGTCATTATAATATTCAAGAAGCGCTTGGGGGAATTGTTCGTAATATCCTTTTAGACCCATATTAACACCGGCTTCATTATATGTCGGCTGGTCATATCCCAAAGCAATGATTTTTATCTTTTTTTGATCAGGCTCTAATCCATGCAAAGCCGTCAGCACATAATATTTTTCGGCATCCTTTTTAAAAATCACGCCGCTTTGTCCTGCGGAAAAGGAGGTTGAGCCAGCCTCCTCTGTTATATTGATTAACAAAATATTAGCGGAAATGGCCTTATTGTTAATCGCTTCTACGAACTCTACGTCATTTCTGCCGAAGTTAAATATAGCATACACCATTACACCCAGTATCACAGCCGCACATATTATTGCACTAATATATTTTCTTTTCATTATTATCCACTATCATTTTAACTCCATTTATCTATTTGCCATAATATAAAAAGCAATATAAAGTTCATGTCTCTTTTGTTATGTGCCACTTTAAGTACAGTATAAAAAAGAGTCCGTTTAAAATCAGTCTAAAACAACAAGGAAACGTTCCCATAAATTACAAGTCTCAAAATACCTATAATGATAAGATGTGCGGGATAATATGCGTAAAAAAACCATTTTATCCAATTCGCTTTACCTTTTTTACCATTATATAATTTTAAAACTGGATAAACAAGTAAAATGCCCGATAGTACCATTGCATAAACTTTGCTTACAAAGAAAAAAGAAACAACACCATACAAAAAAACCAACGGCAACATCTTTTTCATTTGGCCCTTTAGATCACCACGTTTTCTATACATGCCTATAATTGCTAAAACAGCAATGCATGACCAATCTGCAGGAAAGGCACTCCATATTAGAATAAAAATGATAATTCGCTTTAGCCCAATTCTAATTTGTAACTTTTTATTATCATCTAGCCATAAAACTACTACAGCAATAAACAATGGATACATAATACTTGTTTGGTTAAATATCCCTGTACTAAAGGGAATTAGTGGAATTCCAAAGGAAAAACAATATGCAAAATGGGAGATTACTGCAAAAATGCCCAATCTCATTATGTACTTCTTTATATCCTTTGTGTAGTGATATCCTTCACAAATAAAAAACCACATAATAGGAGCAGTTAATCTTCCAATCAGGTGCATCACAATCGGCAGTGGTTCTGCTGTAAAACCGGGAAAAATCAAATCTGCCACATGATCAATAGTCATAGCAATAATTGCAATGAACTTCAAATGATTACTGTTTAGTTTTGTCGGCATTTATTTTACTCCTATATTCTCCTCATATAAATATTCTTCATCCACTCTATTTTACCACACAAAACAACAAAGTCATGTATGATTTCAAATCCTCAAACATGACTTTAATTTGTGTCATTAGGTCAAAATAGATGCAAGATTTCTAAGATCAATTTTATCAACTTCTCTCAGCTCATATCCACTATGAAATAATTTCTGGGCTTCTGCAGAAATACACGGGATAATTCGTTCATCAAACACAGCACTCGAAAACCATTCTGCTTTAAAATCATACCAATCATCATTTAATCCAGCTTGTTTTGCACTTCCATCTTCACTGATTATTAAAGGGTGTATATCTATATATCCCAATTTCGGATGACACAGCTCAATACGTGTGGGACGCCAGTCGGTTGTAATCGTATAGCCTTTTACCTCCAGTGCATCTAATAAAATATCTGTAAATTCTCCGTCAAAGTCCACATCAACATCCCTGTGCTCCCTGTTTTGCTTTCCAAGCAAAATGTCCACGCCCCAGCCACCATCTATCCAATACTGTATATGAAGGCTGTCCAGTAAATCCAGAACTTCCATTAAATTTTCCTTGTTGGTAATTTCCTTTCTTTCCATAAAATCTCCTTATTATAAATTGTCATTATATGTTTATTATATCATCTAGCTCTACAAAATATAGAAAAATAATCAGGTCAAAATAGATGCAATCACAACAAATTTCAAAACGAACCGAATCTTAACACGACGCTTATACCTATTATGAAGCGTGGGGCGCAATTGTAATATCATGGCATCAAGAGTTCTTCCATTCTTTTTTCAAAATAGCATATTGGTATGTATTCTCATAATATGGAGTTCCATCAGGATTGTTTATAAAGGATATAAACTCAAGAAATAGTCCCTCTTTTCTCATTCCTAACCGTTCACAAACTTTTTGTGAAGAGATATTGTCAGCCTCTGCATACGCATAAATTCTCCTTGCATCTTTTTCAAAAAGATATCGAAAAAGTTCTTTCGCAGCTTCTGTTGCATGCCCATTTCCACCATAATTCAAATTAAAGTTCCATCCCACGCTATAAGTATCAAGTCCTTCTCTCTTTGCAAACACTTCACCAATAATAAAGTCTGAGTTGTGCAAACAAACTGCATAGCAATTGCCGAAAATCCCGCCGTTTTGTCTTTCTTTAAGTTTTATTACTGCCTCATCATAAGAATTTACTTTTTCACTCATGAATATAGACAAACTAAAAGACCGACGACATAAATCGACGGTCTTCGCAATGGCGGAGATGGAGAGATTCGAACTCTCGCGCCGGTTACCCGACCTACCGCATTTCGAGTGCGGACCCTTCAACCACTTGGGTACATCTCCTTATTCTATTTGCTGCTTCATTCTCAATTTGCAACGAAGAAAATTATACCATACAACGGCATCTTATGCAATCAAATTCCGTCGGATCCGAACTATCCTTTATAATTTTTTTAAGATTTACTTGCTTCACTGCCTGCCGATGAACATTCCTAAAACAACTCTACAAACGACTTTTATAATCTGCAATCTTGGGGTATAATAAATATTGGAAATAACCACCCAGAAAAAATACCTAAAAAGAAAAGGAGATAAGATATATGGATCCACGCATAAAAAAACTAGCAAATGTATTAGTTGACTATTCCTGTGACGTGAAGCCTGGTGAAAAAGTCTTCATCCACTATGAAGGTGAATGCACAAAAGCCCTGGTGAAACAACTGATAAAAAACATCTACGCCAAAGGCGGACTTCCCTATTTTGAGATTCGGGATGCTGAGATCAACCGAGAGATTCTGCTAGGCTGTACGGAAGAGCAAATTGAGTTTATGAAAGAATATCAGCTGAAGCAGATGGAAGGCATGGACGCCTACATTTCCATCCGGGCGGGATTGAATACATCAGAAACCTCCGACGTGCCTTCTGCGAACATGAGTATGTACAACCGGATTCTCCATCCGGTGCTGGAGCAGAGGGTAAACCGCACGAAATGGGTCGTTCTGCGTTATCCTAACCACAGCATGGCCCAGTTAGCTACCACTAGCCTGGAGGCCTTTGAGGACTTCTATTTTGAGGTGTGCACCCTGGACTATCAAAAGATGGCTGAAGCGATGACTCCTCTGGTAGAGCTCATGAATCGGACAGATAAAGTCCATCTTGTGGGACCAGGGACAGACCTGACCTTCTCTATCAAGGGAATACCAGCTATCAAGTGTTCCGGCGAACGCAATATTCCAGACGGCGAAGTGTATACAGCTCCTGTAAAGGATTCCATGAACGGCATCATTTCCTACAATACCCCATCCGAAGAATTGGGCTTTACCTATGAAAACATTGTCTTTGAAGTGAAAGACGGAAAAATTATAAAGGCCACGTCCAACAACGATAAAAAGATTAATGAAATTCTGGATACAGATGAAGGCGCCAGATACTTCGGAGAATTTGCTATCGGAGTCAACCCATATGTGCTTCACCCGATGAAGGATACGCTGTTTGATGAAAAAATCGCCGGCTCCTTCCATCTGACACCGGGACAGTCTTATGAAGATGCTCCTAACGGCAACGGTTCTGCTGTCCACTGGGATTTGGTTATGATTCAGCGTCCAGAATACGGCGGCGGTGAAATCTATTTTGATGACGTCCTAATTCGAAAGGATGGCTTGTTTGTCCTTCCTGAACTTCAGTGCTTAAATCCCGATTCCTTAAAATAGGCATCACAGACCTTATAAAAAGATAACGCACGTCAGAGCCCCCAAGGGATATGGCGATATAGGTGCAGGACAAAACCAAAACGCCCTCAGATTAGGTGTATCTTACTCCTTCTGAGGGTGTTTTTTGCTTGTAGTTTTAATTGGTTTTATTCTCTGCTTATTTGCACTTGTCCAGCAACCGCTGCCACTGTTGGTCTACATACTGCTGGGCGTCTTCAATCATCCATTCGTTCCCTTTGGTAAACATATGCTTAAACCGCCCCTGCTTCTTCAGAAATTCTTCTATCGGCAATTTCTTCTTCGGCTCGTAGCTGAGCTTCCAGGTGCCTTCTTCAATCTCATACAGCGGCCATACACAAGTGTCTGCTGCCAGTCGGCATAGTTCGGCCAGCTCGGCCATATCATACCGCCAACCTCTTGGACACGGAGCTAAAACGTTGAGAAAGCAGGCTCCTTCCGTATAAATAGCCTTGTGAGCCTTTTCGTGAAGGTCTTTAAAGTTGCCGAGGAAAGTAGTCTGTGCCGCATAGGGTACGTTATGAGCGGCAATAATCTCCGTCAGATTCTTCTTCCGCTGAGTCTTGCCATAGGATTCTCTGCCTACCGGAGTCGTGGTGGCATCAGCAAACCGAGGTGTAGCCGAGGACCGCTGAATACCAGTATTCATGTAGGCTTCGTTGTCGTAACAGACGTAAACCATGTCGTGTCCTCGCTCCATGGCTCCTGACAAGGATTGCAGGCCGATGTCATAGGTGCCGCCGTCTCCGCCGAAGGTGATAAATTTAAAATTTTCCTCAATTTTGCCCTTCTTTTTCAACACCCGATAGGCGGCTTCCACACCGCCGCAGGTTGCGGCTGCATTTTCAAAGGCGCTGTGAATGTAGCTGTCTTCGTAAGCCGTGTAAGGATACAGATAGGTCGATACCTCCAGGCAACCGGTGGCATTGGTGACCACGGCCCGATCCGACGGTTCCAGCGCCCGCAGGACGCCTCGGACGGCTACAGATGCGCCGCAGCCTGCGCAGAGGCGGTGGCCGCCGGCCAGCCGTTCCGGCTTTTCCATCTCCTGTTTAAAATTATAAGCCATTGCTTTGCCACCTCCAGTTGTTGTTCTCCATCTGATACCGCTCATAAGTCACGTCTTTTTCTGCTCCGTCTGCTTCCCGCTGACCGATATGTCGATAGACGGGGCCGGTCTGACGGGTCTCCACAATGCTGTCCAGCTGACTGTAAATCTCTTCAAAATCGGTTACGGTAATGTCTCTGCCCCCCAGCCCGTATACGTAATTAATCAGGTTCGGACGCTGAGGCAAATCGTAAAGAGCAGAACGGGTCTCCGCAAACAAAGGCCCTCCCGCAGCAGAAAAACTCTCCGCCTTATCCATGACAGCCACCGCCTTAACGTGAGATAGGGCCTCCGCCAGCTCCTCCATGGGGAAGGGGCGGAAAACACGAATCTTAATCAAACCCGCTTTCTTCCCCTGCTGCCGCAGTGCATCCACCGCAGCCTTCCCTGTGCCGGCACTGGAACCAATAAGTACCACGGCTACCTCCGCATCCTCCATCATGAATTCCTCAAAGAAGCCATATTTCCTGCCGGTAACCTGCTCAAAGGCCTCGGCCACCTCCAGGATAACTTTTTTCGCACTTTTCATGGCTTCCGCCTGTTGTTTTTTAAATTCCATATAATAAGCCGATATGCCATAGGGCCCTACGGCCAGAGTATTA
Source organism: Aminipila butyrica (assembly GCF_010669305.1). Lineage (NCBI taxonomy): Bacteria > Bacillati > Bacillota > Clostridia > Peptostreptococcales > Anaerovoracaceae > Aminipila > Aminipila butyrica. The sequence continues at coordinate 2,203,793 of NZ_CP048649.1, forward strand.
TCCTTTTGCAGCAGATAATGTTCTGGCTGGTATTCTCCCACGAAGTCCCGAACTTTATCATCTTCCAGTAAGTCCATATTTTCTACCGCATGACTGGTGATGAAGCCGTCCTGGCAGACCATCACCGGCAGTCGGATATCCTTATGCTCCCCAATAGGCATCGCTTGAAGGAAATTGTCGTAAGCCTCCTGATTGGTCTCCGAATAAATCTGAATCCACCCGGAATCTCTAGCCCCCATGGAATCAGAATGATCGTTATTGATATTGATAGGCCCGGTCAGGGCCCGATTCACCAGCGCCATAGTAATTGGCAGCCGATAGGAGGAAGCCACATATAGCAGCTCCCACATGAGGGCCATACCGCAGGACGAGGTAGCTGTCACGGCCCTGGCTCCCGCAGCCTGAGCCGCGATACAGGTAGACATGGCACTGTGCTCTGATTCCACTGCTACGAACTCCGTATCCACCAGCCCATCTGCTACGTAAGAGGAAAAATACTGCGGAATTTCCGTAGAGGGCGTGATGGGAAAAGCGCCCATCACGTCGGGATTAATCTGCTTCATGGCAATGGCTACTGCTTCATTGCCGGATAATCTGTCTCTGATAGCCATCACTTTTCCTCCTTTTCAAACTGGATGGCACCGAAAGGACATACCTTGTAGCATATGCCACAGCCCTTACAGTGCATAAAATCAAAATCTGTCCGCTTTCCTTCTGCCACCGGTATGGAACTGTCGGGGCAGAAGGGAACGCAGATTAGACAATGTTTGCATTTATCTTCTATAAAAATCGGGGTCATGGTTCGCCAATCCCCCGTGTTTACCAACTTAGACGTAGCCGGCTCGTAAATCTCAGCCCCGGGAGTCAATTCCTGCCAAGGGGTGTGTTCATTAATCTCTGCTGCCTTTCTCATTAGCCTACCTTTACCTCCTCCATGGATTTTCTCAGGGCTTCCATATTGCCAGAAACCACCTGAGGCTTTGTCGTAAACTTGTGACGCAGGGAACTCTCCATATCTCGGATAAATTGCTCCTGTTCCACGATTTTACTAATCTTTACCGCAGCCGCCAGCATAGGGGTGTTCGGCATATTCCGGCCAATAGTCTCTTCTGAAATCCGTCTGGCATCGATAGAGCACACCTGCCCCTTAAAACCACCCAGCAGGCTTCTCAATTCTTCCGGCTCTTTCTCACTGTTGATAATGATGGCCCCTTCTTCCTTCAATCCGCTGGTCACATCCACACTGCCCAACAAGGTTTCATCCACTACGATGACGTAATCCGGACTATAAATATTAGAATGAACCGTGCACCGCTTATCGGTGATTCGGTTATAGGCTGTAATCGGCGCACCCATCCGCTCCGGACCGTATTCCGGAAAACCCTGTACGTGCTTCCCTGAGTAAAAGGCCACATCCGCCAACAGCAGGCAAGCGGTCTTTGCACCCTGGCCTCCTCGTCCGTGCCAACGAATCTCCACTGTACTCTTTCCCATCTTTCTATACCTCCATAAATCCTCTACTCTTTTTGTATGTGCAGGTAAAATAATAAAAAAAGACTTCTATCCTTGTAAAAGGACAAAAGCCTAAAGCATTTGCTATACCACCTCATACAACATACTAACATACGCGTTCCCGATTACGGGGGAAAACCGTCAAAGCTTACGTGGGGAGGCCCCAACCTTTCCTTCTTGGAAATGGCCTTGCCTCCGTTTCAGCCCTGCAACTCGGGAGTGATTTTCAGCTGTCCTGCTACTCCTGTCAAGCTCTCACCGTCCTTGACTCGCTCCTATTTTCACCTGGATACTTACTCTCTCCGTCATCGTCTTTTGCTTATTCAGTTGACTGCTTTTCATTTAGCATACTTGAATTTTAGTATAAAAAAGTCCCGCTGTCAAGATTTTTTTATTTTTTAAAACAAATAATTTTAAATATATTTGTTTTAAAAAACAATTATCGTAAATTCAGCGGTTCTTCTCTGTTATAACATGAAAAAAGCTTATTCAAAGCTTAATAAGCTTTAAATAAGCTTTTATTTTATCTCAACTACAGTCTAAAAAGACAGCCTTCTATACTGAGTGGTTCCGGTAGAATAATCGATCAGGAAAATGCTCTTGACGGTGAGTATTTCCCCGTCAAAGATACGCAGCACCTGGCTAATATCCTCTGTTTTCACGTAAACAGCATATCCGCAGGACGTAACAATCTCTGAGGGCGCTCGCTTTACGGTGCTCCGGATTCCCAGCTCGGTTATCTTTTCCTGAGCATACTTTGCCTTATAAAACGAAGAGAACGTAAGCAAATACTCATTTTTCATATTGTGTGCCTCCCATCCTATGAGACTCGCGGTCTATACTCATCATATGCGGGGCACCGCTTTTCTGCTATCGAAAATAAATTATTCCAAAACCTGAAATGGGTCTTTGGAAAATTCCTGAAAGGACATCTCTCTTATATAACGAATTTGACTGCTGTGCTTAAAAAATCGGTGGTAACGATGTTCTTCCTTTTGAATCGCTCCATTGATTTTATCCGGAAAATAGTTGATTACCGTTGCCTTAAACGGGTTTTCCTTGGCCCGGTTCAGTTCAGCCCGCTTCAACAGGTATTTGATGTGCATGTCAGCGCTGGGCAGGGAATAGCCTGAAAATACAATGTGATCTGCTTCCCGCAGGACCTTTTCCGCATTATTCCAAATATTGGTCAGGTACACATTGCCCATGTCCTTGTAATAGGTAGGGGGAACAATGATATATTGGGCCTCGCCGCGGCATTGACCACAAGTCACCGCTCCCGGATTATCCACGATAGACAGCGTTCCTTGCGGGTCTATCTTCGCGTCGATACACTTGCAAACCGGACAATATTTCCAGTTCAAAGACCCATGGATTTTTAAGAGTTTTACACTCTTCTCTGCTGCATCCCCGCGATCCAGATGATAAAAGCCATAATCCACATCAAATTTTCGCCCCAACACATTGTCCAAAATGATATCATAATTGGTAGAAATAAAAGTAATGTCCCCCTGAGATATGACCTCCTCCAGGTTCTCAATAAGCTTGGCGTGGCTCTCTCCCTGCATGCCGTTCTGCCGAGCCTCAATCTTATATTGAATTGCCTGCGCCATGGCAAAAATCAATGCCGTCCGATACTTATAAAGATTGCCTAAATCACTGCGGTACTTCTCATTGCGTTCAATGGCTAAATCCAAAATACCCAGTGCCTCTTCAAAGGTGGGGAACACAGCCTGCCGATAATTAAAATCTTCTTCAAAGGCAAAAAAATTCTTAAAATATCGATCCACCAATCCCTTAACTTTACTGTGTTTTAGTGGATATCTCCGATTAAATCCTTCATCTTCACACGCCTGAAAGTAAGAACAGAACAATTCCCGCTGCAAAGGCGCACCGTCCGCCTTAGAGGCTCCTGCTCCTAAAAATATGACTGTCTTTTTCATCACAGCTCTCCTTACATTTCCTTCACCAGCCCTGATTATTTTCTTCACTTATCTATTAAGTATACCATACCATTCCTACCGTCGTCTGAGAAAAGCAAAAGATTCGGGCGCAGCCGATCATGGCAGTAACGCTCGAATCTTTATATCTTAGAAAATAGAATTCCTTATTGAGGTGAACCCTCTGTCTTGTTTCCATTTTCTCCGTTTTCCTGATTTTTCCTCTGTTGCTGTGGTCCCCCACCCTGAGACCCCATATCCTCTATGCTTAGCGAACTGGCATCGATTAACTGAACACCTTCCCCTTGCTGCGCCTCTGTAGTAGATGGCAAATCACCGCTCAACTGGGCGCGGATACTGGATGCCCGCAGTAAACAGAACTCTTTCAAAGTGCTATAAGCCTTGTCGAATTCATCTACGGTATAAAAAGCCGTCGCATCCTTTTCCACATATGGGCGAATCATATTGTAAACCGAAGTAATCTTTTCCTCAAATTTACCGGATTCAAAGTAACTGGTGATGAATTCATCAAAATACTGGTGATAAAGCTCCTTATACTGTTCATTGTTGACAATGAAACTCCACATAGGCCGATCTGCTTCCTGGGCACCAGACAGCGGTGTGTCGATGGCGTAATTTACCATAGAAGTAGCCTGATCCCCATCAGCTTCCGTGGTGTTGCTTGTACGCTGTGCTCCAGGCCCCTTCATGCCTCCAAAAGCACCAAAGGCCAAGTTGTAATCCCAAGGAATCAGGGAGAGCACTCCATCTTTTTCGTACAAGTAATAGTTGTGCAGCATGTTGCCCGTATAGCTGTCGTAATTATCTACAAAGTTGTGAGCCACAAAGTATTTAATGATGGACTCTACATCCAGCGCACTTTCCAGGTCTTCCCCTGTACTAAGCTGTTTCAGGGCTGTAACAACCCGCTGCTGGTCTTCCTCTGTCGCATCCGTCTCTCCATTGTCAAAGATATCGCTATAGCTGTCCAGCTGGTCATCGGTATAGGCTAGGCTGGCGCCTTTACTGGACCCGCCGAATCCTTCAGCACCTTCGCCTGCTTTGTTTCCATCCTTGGACCAATCCGGCGGAGCCTGCATGGCTCCCGATGTCGTGCTGCCGCTTTGTCCATTCGGCATCCCCTCTGGCCTCTCACCCATAGCTCCTCCCGAAACAGATTGTGCCATGTCTGCCGGAGCCTTCATACCATCTTTGTCCATATTGCCCATGTTGTTCAACTGTTCCGTCTCCGGTTTATAGAGTTCACCTGCATCCTCTCCATAATTCCTGCTCAGGAAGGAATCGCTGACATCTTCCACGGCTAAGTACAGCCCCCAAGGTTCGCCGTTTATGGAAATATTCACAAAGCTGGTTAAAGGCGCAGCAGCACCTGCTTCCCGCATCATTTCATAGCTGAAATAATCCTTCATGTACGTAGCATCCGACATGAGATTATTCAAACTCAATTTATCCAGTCCGTAATAAGTCTGTCCGTCTACATATTTATCAAAGTTAATCTTAAAGCTATACCGATCCGTCGTATCATCGCTGGCAATCTGACTTAGTGACGTATTTCCCTTGGTAGCAAAAGACACCTCTGAAAAGGTCTCTCCATCAATCGTAACGTCTGCCTTATATTTACTCTTTTCCAGGGGATTTTCCAATAAATCCTGCCAGTCCTCCTCCCCTATATCCACATTAATCTCGTGGACGACGGAATCGTTCAGCAGCTTGTCTTCATACTCCATGGTCTTTCCCTGATCGGTGGAAGCATTGCTGCACCCGGTAAAGGCAGCTATCACTAAGGTTAAGCTGCATACTATGGCGATGGTCTTTTTCATAAGCTATTCCTTTCTTCTGAAACTATGCCTGTAATGGCCTCTGCCCTGTTGGGGCCGATTTTTTTCAGTATACAGTCAGATTAAGGAACTTCTATAAGGGTTTTGTGAGCAATTTATGAAGTTTACAGAAGGACGGGGAGCCTCTGCCCTATGGCAATGCTCTCTGGCGTCACAGCACATTGGAAAGCCAGAACCTGCACCCCCTGTTCCCATACCTGGCGGAGCACTTGCGCAAATTCCCTATGGGTCCGCTCGTTGGCTGTAAATAAAAGGGCATCGGCCATCTGTACCACAAAGATGACGTAAGCCTCATACCCCTCCTGCAAACATTCCGACAACTCTTTCAAATGCTTGACTCCCCGTTCCGTCGGCGCATCAGGAAAGCGAACCAGGCCGCCTTCCTCTAAAGTCACACCCTTGACCTCCAGGTAAATCTTTCGAGCTCCCGTCTCTACGTAAAAGTCAAAGCGGGAATTTTTATACTTACTCTCTGGCTTGATAAGCTCTATATCCTCAAAGAGGCCGCCGCTTTGGAGCCACTCTTGAACCGCCTTGTTTGGGACCTGGCTATCCATATTGATCAGTAAATCCTTCTTATAGACGGCAATCAAGTCGTACTTGGTCTTTCTGGAAGGATTGTCTGCTTCCTGCACGAAAATCTTGGCCCCCGCTGTCAGCAGCTCTCGACATCTGCCCGTATTTTTCACATGACAGATTTCTTCTCTTCCATCGAGGAGAATATGGGCGATGAAGCGGTTAGGCCTGGATAAAAACACCGCCGGGCGAATGCGTTCATACCTCATTATTTATCTCCTCTGCCCTCATCAACATACTCTTGCACTTCATATCTTTGTCTCCTTTTTCTCTGTCTTCCTGCGGCTATCTTGAACCATATATCTAAGAGTATATCATACTTTCATTTTTTCAGCTGTATAAGTTCCACATGTGGTTGAGAGGCCCTGAACCCGACCCTAAATCAAGCTGAGCCTTCAATGCGCCGGATATATATTCTTTTCCCCTACAGACACTTTCATGCAGGGTTTTGCCCCTTGCTAGACCACAGGCTATGGCAGAAGATAACGTGCAGCCCGTTCCATGAGTATTCGGATTATTGATTCGCTCTCCTGGAATCCAAGCTCCCTTTCCATTTTCATAAAGCAGATCTGCGGCATCAAAAAGGAGATGTCCCCCTTTAATCAGTACATTACTGTAAAATCGATTATAAAGTGTTTCCGCGGCCAGCAGCATATCTCTGTGACTCCTTATGGAAAAGCCGCATAAGCCCTCTGCCTCGGGGATATTGGGCGTGACTAAGTCGGCAACAGGAAACAGTTTTTTTACCAGCGCATCTATGGCATTTTCTGATAGCAAACGACTTCCGCTTGTGGAAACCATAACTGGATCCAGTACAATGTTGCGGGCCTTGTAATGCTGCAATCGCTCTGCGATAACTTCAATAATGTCGGGATTTGAAACCATACCGATTTTTACGGCATCGGGGAAAATATCGGTAAACACGGCATCAAGCTGCTCGGCGACAAATTCAGGCGCCGTATCCGCCACACCAGATACCCCTTTTGTGTTCTGAGCGGTAAGGGCGGTAATAACGCTCATGGCATACATCTTATGAGCGGTAATGGTTTTAATATCAGCCTGAATACCCGCGCCTCCGCTGCAATCAGAACCGGCAATCGTAAGCACTTTAATCAAAACAAGCCCCCATTTCTCTAAGAGAGCAGATGTATGTATCTGCGGTTTCCCTGAGCTGATTTTCATATTTGGCAAAAGACTTATCCTGCACTGCTATTACAGGAAATCCGGCGGTTTTTGCAGTTTTTACCGCGTGGATTGCATCTTCAAACACCGGCGTATACTCCTTTTCCGTCTTTAGTACCCGGAGGGCGTATTCAAAAATATCTCCTTGGTCTTTTCCCAAACCAACATCCCCACAGGTGATGATCCCTTGGAAATATCCCAGCCAGCCTAGCCGAGAGAAGGCGGCCTTTACCAAATATTGATCCGTTGCGGTTACCACACACATTTTTATGCCCCGGCTATAAAACTGTCTCAAAAGTTCGTCCGCTCCGTCTTTAGGTAGCACCTGATAGCGATAGAATGTTTCTATGCTGGCGTTTATCTCCTTTTCAATTTCTGCAACAGTCTGTGCCAGCTGGTATTGGCTCTGAAAATGTGCTGCCGCCTGACGAAGAGTCATCCATTTCAATCTATCCGAAAGGCCCTCTTTTGGCACAATCCCCTGAGCACGTAGATACGCTTCCCCTAAATGGTCCCACATCTCCATGGATTCCAAAAGCGTTCCGTCCAAATCGAAAATAGCACCCTTCATCTTCATAACAACCACTTTTCCGCCAGCTCACGAAGCGCCAGGCAGCTTACCCGGATATCCGGCTGCGCAAAAATCGCGGAAACAAGAGCAACCCCGGCAAGCCCTAAATCGGTGAGCTGGTGAAGGTTTTCTTTGGCGATGCCGCCTATGGCCACTACCGGTATTTTAACAGCATGGCATATTTCGCCCACGGTTTCCAATGAAACAGCATCTGCATCCGCCTTGGTTGAGGTGGAAAACACTGCTCCTACCCCAAGGTAGTCCGCACCGCTTTTTTCCGCAGCTCTCGCGTGTGCAACAGTGCTTACTGATACGCCTAACAACATATTTTCACCAATCCGACTGCGGACATCCTGTGCATTCATGTCCCTTTGTCCGACATGAATGCCGTCGGCCTTGCTATCCAGGGCAATTTGCACATGATCATTAATGATAAACGGTACGCCGAACTTATGACAGAGCGCTTTTATCTCCAGTGCTTCCGCCAAGAATTCATCGTCTGGCATGGACTTTTCCCTCAGCTGTAAACAAGTAGTACCTCCTTTTAGGGCCTCTTCCACCGCCACACTGAGGTGCTTGCCCTTTAGCCAGGAACGGTCGGTAACCCCATACAAGAGCAGCGAATTTTTATCGAATTGCATACCGTGCTCCTTTATCCAGCGTTTCGCCGTCCAAATTATAGATGGCATCAATGATGTAGCTGCGGTAAGTAGCATTGCCATCAGCGGTGGTCAGCCTCTTGTACGCAATCTCTCCCGCAAGACCCATGGCACATACCGCTGCCGCAGCGGCCTTTAGCTTCTCTTGGGGATTGGCTGAAAGAAATGCAGCAATCAAACAAGTGAGCATACAGCCTGTCCCGGTGATTTTTCCCATCTCCGGCCGACCATTGCGGATGACGTATGCCGTATCTTTATCCCCAACAATATCAATGGCCCCCGTAACGGCTACAATGGTACCCATTTGCTCTGCGTATGCTTTGACAAAAGCAATTGCCGCAGTTAGTGTTTCTTCGGAAACCACATCGGTTTCAGCGGCATCAACTCCTTTTGTGCTTCCGCCAATCGCTGCCAAGGTCTTTATTTCAGAGCTGTTGCCTCGAATGACATCAAATTTTATTTCCTCCATCAGCTTTTTTGCCGTACTGGTTCGAAGGGCTGAAGCCCCTGCCCCCACCGGATCAAGAATGACTGGGTGAAAAAGCTCGTTGGCCTTTTTTCCGGCAGCGAACATGGCAGGAATAGTGTTTTGATTCAAGGTGCCAATGTTGATGTTCAAGGCACTGCAAATAGAAGTAATGTCTGCTGCTTCCTCTATATCATCGGCCATAATCGGCGAAGCTCCAGCGGCAAGCAATATATTGGCACAGTCGTTTACCGTGACATAGTTTGTGATATTATGCACAAGCGGGGAAATCAGACGTACATTTTCAATAAAATTTCCAAACATTATAAATCCTCCTTATTTCGCGGTTACGACTTCACCATTTAGAATCTTGTTCATATTCCGCATAGCACACATTTCGCCGCACATGGTGCAGGCATCTTTAATCTCTGACGGATTTTCGTCGTGAATTTTTCTTGCCTTTTCAGGGTCTATGGACAGCGAGAACATCTTTTCCCAATCCACCTCTTGGCGGGCTTTGCTCATTTCATCATCCCAGTCAGAAGCATGTGGAATATTCTTGGCCAGGTCGGCGGCGTGAGCGGCGATTTTAGCGGCGATAATACCGTCGTGAACATCCTGCTCGTTGGGCAAGCGCAAATGCTCGGCCGGCGTAACGTAGCAGAGAAAGGCAGCGCCATTTGCCGCTGCAACGGTACCGCCGATAGCAGAGGTAATGTGGTCGTATCCCGGAGCAATATCAGTCACAAGAGGGCCTAAAACATAATACGGTGCTCCATGACAGAGGGTCTGCTGTAATTTCATATTTGAAGCAATCTGATTCAGGGGCATATGTCCGGGGCCTTCGATTATCACCTGCACATCTCGAGCCCAGGCTCTTTTGGTTAATTCACCTAACGTAATCATTTCTTCCACCTGGGTGGCATCTGACGCATCATGGGTGCTGCCAGGCCGACAGGCATCCCCCAAACTGAGGGTGACATCATATTTTCGGCAAATTTCCAGAAGTTCATCAAACTGTTCGAAAAAAGGATTTTCTTTTCCTGTCATCTGCATCCAGGCAAACATGAGAGATCCTCCTCGCGACACAATGTTCGTTATGCGGTTTCTGTTTCTCATAAATCGAGCAGCAGTAGCCTGATTCATGCCGCAGTGAATCGTCATAAAGTCGAATCCGTCTTCTGCATGGATTCGGGCAATTTCCAGCCATTCATCTGACGTAATTTCAGCTAGCTCTTTGTTGTAATACACTAGCGCATCATAAATGGGTACACTGCCCAAGGCTGCCTTACACTGTGCTGCCAACGTGCGCCGAAAAGCACGGGTATCACCAAAGGTGCTTAGATCCATGATGGCATCTGCACCTAATCGTTCTGCTTCCTGCACCTTTGCCAATTCCACGTCTATGTTGCAGCAATCCCTGGATGCGCCCAGATTTACATTGATTTTGGTAGAGAGCATACGACCAATTGCTTTCGGATGCCCAATCTGGTGTCTTTTGTTCTTAGGTATAACTGCTTGCCCCTCGGCAATAAGCGCTCTCAGCTGCTCCGCAGAAATATGCTCATCTCCCGCTGCGATTTCCATTTCAGGCGTAACGATGCCAAGCCGTGCCGCCTCCATTTGTGTTGCGTAAGCCATAATCCAACTTCCTTTCCATTTTTAATAAATACAAAAATGCCCCTTTCCGCCGAACGGAAAGAGGCAACAAAAACACCACGATGTGCTATATGTTTGCTTTCCTACGGCGGCATTATCCGCATCAGGTATAAGGGTCGAAGCTTTTGCTTCCTCTCAGCCGTAACGGCTCCCCTGAGCATTTTTCACATTATAACATAAAGGAAAGGGAATAGTAAGCACTTATTCTTCTTATTCTCACATCTTTTTTATTATCTAAAATAGAAATTCGGACATATCAAGCTTTTATCTGCTGGGCTTCTCTCCTACATCCTTTACTGAATCATATTCTTTACCAGCCGCTTATAAAGCTGGAAGAGACTGGCTTTCTGAGCGCTCTCTTCCGCTACCAGCGGATAACGGCCAAGTTCTTTTTTATCCTGGTAAACCACGATTTCTCCTACCTTATCGCCCTTTTTAATTGGAGCCTTCACTTCTTTATCTTGCTCTACCTCAAAAGTTACCCCATCCTTTTGACCTTTTTCCACTAGGATGGAAATATCCTCGCCTGCCACCGCATTGATATAGTTTGGCTCCCCTTTTTCAATTTCCATCAACCCGTGAGGCTCGCCTTTTTCTGCCAGTTTCACCGTATCATAAGCAGCAAATCCATAATCTAACAGTTTGCCGGCTTCGGCAAAACGGACCTTCGAGCTGGAGCAGCCTAAAACGACAGCAATCAAAGTCATATCATCCCTGGTAGCAGAACCGGAAAGGCAGTAGCCAGCCTCCTGAGTAAAGCCGGTCTTGATGCCATTGGCTCCTGTATATTGCTTAATCAGCCGGTTGGTATTGGTCAGACCAAATTCCGTCTGTTTGCCCGGCAGTCCCACCATCATCTGATCTTGCCACTTGGTGAACCAATCGTGAGTCTTCTCGTGTTTAATCAATTCACAAGACATAATCGCGATGTCATGAGCACTGGTGTAATGCTCTGCCACCGGCAGTCCGTTGGTGTTGACAAAATGAGTGTTCTCCATCCCCAGCTCTCGAGCTCGGCTGTTCATATTTTCTACAAAAATATCCACACTGCCGGAGATGTATTCTGCTACAGCTACACAGGCATCATTTGCTGATACCATGGAGATTCCTTTCATTAAATCTTCCAAAGGATGCTGTTCACCTGGCTCCATGTACATCTGAGAACCGCCCATAGAAGCCGCTTTCTCCGATATGGTTACCATATCTGTCAGCTTCACTTGACCTCGGTCAATAGCCTCCATGGCCAGCAGCATGGTCATAACCTTCGTCACAGAAGCCGGCGGCAATCGGTCTGCTCCGTTTTTAGAAAAGAGCACTTTGCCGCTGCCTACGTCCATCAGTACTGCCGCTTTAGCATCTACTGTTAACCCTGCGTTATTCACTTCCAGCGATCCAGCCGAACTCCCTGAGCCGGCACCTGATTCAGAGCCGCCTCCCTCTCCAGCTGTCGGATCAACAACTGCCGGTGTATCTGCACTGACTGAAGGATCCTCTGATTCCAGCTGTCCTCCTTCTCGGCCTGCGGAAACAGTTTTACCCAAATCATCAGGCAGAATACTGCCAATGCCAATGGCACCGCCGCCCACTACCAGTACACCGACTAGCAGGACGGACATAAATCGAATCAGCGAAACCCGGTGCACCGTCCGGGCTACCAGCAGCCGCTTCTTCCAGTGAACCAGATTCTTTCTCGTCTTCTTCCTTCTATCAGAATGTCTATTAAAAATACGCATAATTTCCCTCCCTGCCCTGCTCTTTGTTCAAGTCAGTTACACTAATATTATGATATTTTTAAAGACATCTTATTATTCTTATATTCTGGCAGAAAAGCCGATTATTTCTGGCGACATTCTTCTTTTATCGCCTCTCGCTCAATTTCAAACACATTAATGACATCGGCATCCGGGCAGCAAAACTTACATTTATCCGCAGTCTCTCCGCCTGGAACGGTGCCGCCATACCGCAGGATGTCGATGTAAGGGAAGGCCGTGTGCAGCATCATGGGGCACATGTGTCCTCTGTCTTGGTCAAAATCAAAAGTGTCTCCCACCTTATGCCCATAATGACAACCGCCTTTTCCAATTTTATCCACCATGCGCAGCGTGATTTTTGGTCTTTTCGCCATGTTCTGCCTCCTTTTTCACCTTTGGTTTTATAAATGCTTTTCTTGATAATCCTTGGGACATCTACTCGTCTATAAGCCGATATCCTACCCCCACCTCCGTCATGATGTACCGAGGCTTAGCCGGGTTCTTCTCGATTTTGCGCCGCAATGCCGCCATCAAGGTCCGCAGCGCCTGGGTGTCACTGCAATAATCCACCCCCCAGACCTGTTTTAAAATATAACCTGTAGTTAATACCTTACCAATGTGTTTAAAAAACAATGCCAACAAGTTGTATTCCATAGGGGTTACATGAATCTGCTCTCCTGACAATTCTACCAGCCTCTTATCCAAATCAATCTTCAACTCTCCCACCTGAAAAGCCGTCTCTTCTTTTTCCCTGCTCCATTTGCTCATATGGCGAAGCGCCACCCGAATTCGAGCCAGCAGTTCTGCAGAAGAAAAGGGTTTGGTCAGGTAATCGTCAGCTCCCAAATCTAAGGTGGATACTTTTTCCCGATCTTGATCTCTGGCCGACAGGACCAGAATAGGTATGTCGGAGTTTTTCCGAACCTGTTGAATAATCTGGCTGCCATCCATATCCGGCAGGCCTAAATCTAGAAGGAGCAGATCAAACTGCTGAGACTCCAGCAGACTGAAGGCTTCTTTACCACTTCCTGCCAGTACGGGCTGAATGCCTTCTCCCTTTAAAGTATAGGCAATAAAATTTCGAATCTGCACATCATCCTCGACGATTAGAATGCAAGTGTCTTGACTGTTCATCCTTCTTCACCTCCATCGGCAGTGTAAAAATAAATTCGGCCCCCTTGCCATCGGAGCTGTTTCCAGCCTCCATACGTCCTCCGTGAGCTTTAACGATAGCCTCACAAATGGTTAGCCCCAGGCCAGTACCCCGATGTGCATCCGCCAGCTTTCCTCTGGAGGTGAAAAAAGGCTTGAACAATAGGGGTAATTCTTCGCTTTTAATGCCCTCTCCCTGATCTCGAACGGTAAAAATCACCTCTTGCCTCTTCGGGTCTGCTGTTACCGATACGCAGATTTCACCCTCCTTAGGGGTGTGCTTCACGGCATTATCCAGGAGGTTCATCAGCACCTGCTGGATAAGCTTTCCATCCATCGGAATAAGCAACAGCTCTGGAGGCACTTCCACCTTAATCTCATATTCGGGAAAGCGTCGGCCGATATGGGATACCGCCCCGCCTACAATTTCTTCCACAGCTTCCTGCTCCTTGTCGATGAGCAGCTGGCCATCCTCAAGCTTAGTCAAGCTGAGAATATTTTCCATCATACCGTGAAGCCAGTCCGCTTCATTGTATATCCCTTTTATCATCTGGTATTTTTCATCAGATGGCTGAATCAGATCCAACAGCATTTCCGATGTGCCAATGATGCCTGATAATGGTGTCCGCAAGTCATGAGAAACAGACCGCAGCAAATTGGTCCGATACCGTTCCTGAATGATTTCTGCATCAGCTGCCATTTGCTTTTGTGAAGCCTGCCACCGATCCATAGCCAAAGCGATGCTTTCAATCATCACCTGCAGAAGATTCTTTTGTTCCTCGTCCATAGTTCGACCCTTGGTAGCTGGAATGCGAATCATCCCTAAAGGCTCTTCATTGCCATAAATAGGCCAATCCCAAAATTTTTTACCTTGATCCCAAGCAGCCTCCAGGTTTTCCATCCGTATCCGGAGTTTTTTATATTGATCTGACCGATAGAAACACAGGCATTCCGCCTCACAATCAAAGCTCAGACTCACCGCGCTGGCAGCAATCTGTGCCATATCACCGATGTCGCTGGCCCCAGTTAAACGGGTATTAAGGCTGTAAAGAGCCATTGCCTCCGCTTCCTTCTTTCTGGCCTCCCTGGTGCTGTCCTTCATTTTAAAGGTCAGGGACCGGGTTATCAGCGCCGTAGTAATCATGATGACAAAAGTCATCCCATAACTGAGGTTGTTTTCAGACACAGAAAAAAAAGGCTCTGTAAAGAAATAATGAAAAATAAAGGTCGCCGCGATAGAGGCGGCGATACCCGTTATATATTCCGATGCTGCCCAGGTGGTCAACAGCACAGCCAACAAGTAAACCAGTACGATATTGGTCTCTGACAAGCCCATGTACTGCAATCCGTAACTGATGACTGAAGCCCCGCCAATCATGGCAGCAATCAACAGCACTCGGCAGATAAAAAGATATTTCCACGTCCTGGTTTCTTTCATGTCTTCTCCTTAAAACTCAATGGAATTCATCCATTAAGAGGTTGAATTCATTCTTGTTAAACTCCAAAATGCCTTCTTCCCGCAGCTTGCTCAGCTCGTTGGACAGGGCACTTCGGTCTACACAGAGGTAGTCTGCCAGCTCCTGTCGGTTGAAAGGAATCTTAAAACTTCGCCTTTCCTGCTGCTGGGTCTGCTCAAACAGATAGGACAGGACTTTGTCCCGGGTGCTCCGCTTGGACATATGTTCAATCTTATTGTTGAGCATAATATTCTTTCTGGCCAATATGCCCAGCATGTTTTCCAGCAGCCGGTGATGAAAAAGACAGGCATTGCTGCACGTATTGATGATGCGATTATAGTCAATAAACATGATCGTGCAGTTAACGCTGGCCATGACAGTGACTGGCAGCTTTTCGGTGGAAGCACAGGAAAAAGCTTCGCCAAAGATTTGTCCAGTAGCGATATGTGCAATGATGGTACGATTGCCCATAATGTCTTCCTTGACAATGTGCACACTGCCTTCCACTACAATACCTACTCGATCGATTCGATCCCCCGCCATGAGAATAATCTCATTCTTGCTGAAATCCCGTACCTTGACCATCAGACAGTCCAGCATGATCGGCAGTTCTTCCTCCGTCATGTTGGCGAACAAGGGGTTATGCTTTAAAATATTTAAATATTTTTTCATTTTTCACCTCTTTGTTGTAAAAACAACAGATTCTCTGGTTGTAGTATAGTAGTATAAGCACATAAAGTCAATGACAATTCACCAAATCACAATATAGGATGATTTTTTAGAAATATGGAGGATATAAAGATGATTAGAAAGATTATAAAGATTAATGAAGAAAAATGTAACGGATGTGGACTGTGTGCAGAAGCCTGTCATGAAGGAGCCATTGCCATGGTTGACGGCAAGGCCAAATTAATTCGTGATGACTACTGTGACGGCCTGGGAGACTGCCTGCCAGTCTGCCCTACAGATGCCATCGCCTTTGAAGAGCGGGAAGCGGCAGCTTACGACGAAGCCGCTGTACTGGCCAAGAAAGATGACAAACAACCAGATTTGCCTTGCGGCTGTCCAGGTACCCACTCCAAGGCCTTCCACCGAACCCAGCCTGCTGCCCAGGCAGCCCCTGCGCCTACCCCAGCAGCAACCATGGAATCTCAGCTTTCCCAGTGGCCGGTTCAGATTAAGCTGGTGCCAATCAATGCTCCTTACTTTGACGGGGCCAACCTGCTGATTGCGGCAGACTGCACCGCCTTCGCCTATGGCAACTTCCACCAGGAGTTTATCCGCAACCACGTGACCCTCATCGGATGCCCAAAACTAGATGCCGGAGAGTACAGCGAAAAGCTGACCGAAATCATCAAGAACAACAACATCAAAAGCGTCAAAGTGGTGCGCATGGAAGTACCTTGCTGCGGCGGTATTGAGAACGCTGTCAAGCAAGCTCTGATGAACAGCGGTAAAATGATTCCATGGCAGGTGGTAACCATCTCTACAGACGGGCGTATACTGATATAACGAGGTGTATGCCATGACGTCATGCCAGGTCACAGTATTCATTACTGCTGTCGCCAACATCATTGCAGAAGACAAATCGGCAGATGAACTTGGCCTTCTGGCCGCTATGTTGACCCAACTGGGAGATACCCTGGCCACCATAGCGGTCATCAAGGAGGCCTCCGAGTCTCCGCCAGATTCAGAGGCTGATCTAGCCTGTTAAAAGACCGTCAGCCACAAGCCGACGGTCTTTTTAGTTCTTATAACTCGATCTGCCTGGTCGCAATCTTCTCACAGAAGACCGAATCGTGTTCCACAAAAAGCAGCGTGGGTGCATAGGACAAGAGTAGTTCTTCAATCTGCATGCGAGAAATCACATCCACATAGTTCAGCGGTTCATCCCAGATATACAGGTGTGCCTGCTCACAAAGGCTCTTTGCCATCAGAACTTTCTTCTTCTGGCCCCCGCTGTAATCCGCCATATCCTTTTCAAACTGCACCCTGGAAAAGTCCAACTTCCGTAGGATTGTCTTAAAGAGACTCTCGTCAATTTGACTTTCCCTCGCATAGTCTGTCAAACTTCCTCGTAGAAAAGAGCTGTCCTGGGGCACATACGAGACTTTCAACTGACTTTCCCGCCGAAAATTTCCTTTAAAACAAAGTGGCTCTCCACAGATCAGCTTGAAAAGACTGGACTTTCCTGAACCATTTTTACCCTTGAGTGAAATTCGCTCTCCCTGCTGCAGACTAAAGCGGACTTGCTGGCAGGCCGTCCTGCCTTCATAAAAGATTGAGACGTTCTCCAGCTCCAACAATTTACTGGTGTGAAAGGTCAAGGGGTGAATCTTCAAGCTGTCCGAACTATCGATATTCTTTAGCAGTCTGGACTTTTCTTCGATAGCTGCCTCTCGTCGATTCGCCACTGCCGTAGCGTGCTTCATCATCTTAGCCGCCTTATGCCCAACATAACCCTTATCCACCTTCAAGCCGGAATTTTTTGTATCTACTTTGGTCTTTTCTACCTGGTCAGACCAATCTGCCATTCGTCTGGCAGATGCCCCTAGCTGCTTGATATCTTTTTGCAGTTTTTCATGCCGGGCCAATTCAAAGTTGTCTCTCCGGTCTTTATTTTCCCACCAAGAAGAAAAATTGCCTTTGCACACCTGAATATCAGATTTGTTGAAGGACAAAATATGATCCACGCAGTTATCCAACAAAAATCGGTCGTGAGAGACCAGTATAAAGCCTTTTTTCTTATTCAGATAATTACAGACCAGTTCCCGGGCTTCCCTGTCCAAGTGATTCGTGGGCTCATCAATCAGCAGAAAATGACCGCTTTTTAAAAACAGGGCCGCCAGCAGAACCTTAGTCCGCTCCCCGTGGCTAAGCGTACCGAAGGAACGCCACAGCACCTCATCGTCCACCTGTAAAAGAGACAGTTCCCGTACCAGCTCCCACTGTTGATACGGGCCACAAACTTCGTCGATGACCTCCATTGTTATGAGCTGCTCATCCGCCACTTCATAAGGAAAATAGTCAAATTCCACGTTGGCGGAAATTTTGCCGCTATAATCGTACTGTCCCAGCAACAGCTTGAGAAAAGTCGTCTTTCCTTTGCCATTTCTTCCAATGAAACCCAACTTCCAGTCCGTGTCAAGTTGAAAGCTGGCCTGCTGAATAATATTATCGTAGCTGCCATCGTAGGCAAAAGTTAAATTAGAAATGTTTATTAAAGACATCCGTTACCCTCCCGTATTCATAGATATAAAAAATTTCTTCGCCTCAGGGCGAAAAAAAGCTGCAAGAAAGTTCATCCTTGCAGCTCATTAAATATCGCGAAACGACTCCCTGCTTACATCCAGGGAAGAGTAACCCGTCCTATATGAGAATGAAATGGAAAACACGAATAACTTTCTTGCAGAAGCACAACAAAACAGGCGGTATGACACAAGTCATATTCAAAGGTTTATTATGCTTAATAAAATTAGCAAGAAAAATTACGCATCTTTTCAACTCCTATCTTTTTTAATTCTCCACCAGCTTACCACACTATAGGTTGCAAAGCAAGCCTATTTCATGGATTCGATCAGGCTGTCGACCAGAGCGTCCAAATCAGGCAGCTGGTCTGTGGATAAAGCGGAATTCAACGTGACTTTCTCCTCCAGCACCCCAATCTTTTTCATATTTGACTCCAGAAATTCCTGCATCAAGGTACCGGATTTGCACGCCCAGGAGCCATTTTCCAGAATGGCTGCCGTCCGATTTTGCACATTCAAGGCCTTCATATCCATGAGATAATTGTGCATCGGCGGAAATATACCCAGGTTGTAAGTCACCGAGGCCAGCACGAGATGGCTTAGGCGGAAAGTTTCTGAAATCAAGTAAGACACGTGGGTCTTGGATACATCATACATAGATACATTGGTTATCCCTTTTTCCACCAGCTTAGTTGCCAGAAGCTCTGCTGTGCTTTCCGTATTGCCGTACATGGAGCCGTAAACAATCAACACGCCTTTTTCCTCTGGCTCATACCGACTCCACTTGTCGTATTTATCGATGAAATATCCTAAATCACTGCGCCAAACAGGGCCATGAAGGGGGCAAATCATTTTGATATCCAGGCCGGAAGCCTTTTTGAGCAGGGCTTGCACGTGAGGCCCGTATTTGCCCACAATGTTAGTGTAATACCGCCGAGCATCATCAATCCAGTCCCGATCAAAATTCACTTCATCATTGAACAATTTGCCATCTAATGCGCCAAAGGAACCAAAAGCATCCGCCGCAAACAACACGCCATTTGTCGTATCAAAGGTGACCATAGCTTCCGGCCAGTGAACCATCGGTGCAGCTGCAAAAGTCACCGTATGCTTCCCGAAGCTTCTGGTATCGCCTTCCTTTACCTCGTCGATTCGCCCATCAATGGAAAAGCCGAACTGCCGCATCATCATAAAAGCTTTTTCGTTACTGATGATTTTGACTTTTGGGTAGCGAATCAGAATTTCCTCCAGGGAAGCTCCGTGATCTGGCTCCAGATGATTGATGACAACATAGTCCAAGGTTCTTCCAGCCAGCACGTGCTCTACATTCTCTAAAAACTGACGGCAAACAGCCCAATCCACCGTATCGAACAACACGGTCTGCTTATCTAAAAGCAAATAAGAATTGTAGGACACCCCTCTAGGAATCGGATGAATATTTTCAAAAAGGGCCAACCGATGCTCATTGGCGCCCACCCAGTACAGATTATCCGTTACATTTCTAACACAATACATTTCTTTCCTCCTTACTCAAGCATATTTTCTATGAAAAATAGTATATTAGACTTCTATAAAATTGGTCTTTTCTTCTCCGCAATCTGGACATGTCCATTCCTCCGGTAATTCCTTAAAGGCAGTACCCGGTCGAATATCGTTTTCTTCATCGCCCACAGCCTGATTGTACTCATAGCCGCAGCCGCTGCACACGTAGGTCTTCCAGCCCGGATCGGTCTTCTTCGGTATCGCTCGCTTCATCTTCTTCATAGGAGGTGCCGGCGTTTTCGCTTCTCCGTTGTCCAGGGCAGCCGTCAACAACGGCAGGATTTCCATAACATCGCCGACGATGCCATAATCACAATTCTTGAAAATCGGTGCATTGGCATTGTTATTAATAGCTACAATCGTGGTAGCTTCCTTGATGCCTTTCAGGTGCTGCCCCGCCCCTGATATGCCGCAGGCAATGTACAAGTTGCCCTTGAACTTCTGGCCAGACATGCCCACATAACGGTTCAGCGGCAGGTATTTCAAAGTTTCTGCTACCGGACGAGAGGACCCAACAGCAGCTCCGGCCTGTAGGGCTAACGCCCGAATCAGTTCCATATTTTTCTTCTCCCCAATGCCCTTGCCGGCACTGACTACTCGTTCTGCTTGCGAAATCGGGGTATCTAGGTCGATGCCTACCGTAAAGTCATAGCCATCGCCCTTTAACGCTTCTACTAAGGAGTCCACCCGTTCCGCCGCCGTTCCCTCTTTGAGAATCATCTTCTTGCGGACACCAGTCAGGGCACCTTTTTTAGCAGCAGGCCGAACTTCTTCCTTCGCGATCTTGCCGATGATGTGGGAGGCAATAACTACCCGCTGAATTTCATTGGTGCCTTCATAAATGGTGCAAATCTTGGCATCTCGGTAGGCCCGCTCTACTTCCATCCCTTTCAGATAGCCGTTACCGCCAAAAATCTGCAAAGCATCGTTGACGATTTCCAAACAGCAGTCGGAGGCGTACTGCTTGGCCATGGCCGATTCCAGACCATAAGGCTCGTGGTGCTCTTTCAAATCTGCCGCACTGTAAATCAGCAGTCGAGAGGTGTGAAGCTTGGTGGCCATATCTGCCAGCTTGAAAGAAATGATCTGCTGCTGACAAATGGGTTTGCCAAACTGTACCCGCTCCTTGGAATATTCCAGAGCATTCTCAAAAGCCCCTTGCGCGATACCCAAAGCTTGAGAGGCGATACCAATACGTCCTCCATCCAAAGTGGACATAGCAATCTTAAAGCCTTGGCCTTCCTCCCCCAACAAGTTTTCTTTCGGCACCTTCACATCATTAAAGATCAGCTCTGCCGTCACCGAAGAACGAATACCCATCTTGTCATAATGGTCGCCGAAGGTAAAACCTTCCCAGCCCTTCTCTACAATAAAGGCACTGATTCCTCTGGTACCAATGTCCGGCGTGGTAACGGCAAAGATTACATAGGTGTCAGCCTTACCGGCGTTGGTGATGAAAATCTTCCCCCCATTTAATATGTAATGGTCTCCTTCCAGCACTGCCGTCGTTTCCGTACCGCCTGCATCACTGCCGGCGTTGGGTTCGGTCAATCCAAAAGCACCGATTTTTTCCCCTTTAGCTAACGGCACCAGATATTTCTGTTTCTGTTCTTCGGTCCCATAGGCAAAGATCGGCCAGGCCCCTAAGGACACATGAGCCGAAAGGATAACACCGGTACCGCCGTCTACCCGAGCCAGCTCCTCTACGGCTATAGCATAGCTGATGATGTCCAGGCCCATGCCGCCGTATTCCTTCGGATAAGGAATCCCTAAGACCCCCATCTGTCCCAACTGTTTGATGATATCATCTGGAAACTGATTTTCCTGATCCAGCATAAAGGTCTGAGGCTTTAGCTCCGTCTCCGCAAATTCTCTAATTCTGGCCCGCAGGGCTTCATGCTCCTCTGTGGTTTTAAACAACATATTCCATCCTCCCTTTTACAAACGTACAGCGCATCATCTCTCCTGCGCCGTTCTCTAACAGCTTTTTTCTTTAAACAGCATGTCATAGATGCTGTAGGTCTTTAACTGTTGATCTAAAGAATTCTGTATAACCTGCAAGTTTTGATGTATCTGGCATCTGGAGCCAAATTTCTGCTGCCACTGGCACTGAAAATTAGCTTCCATGCAGCTGCTTATAGCTCTTTGTCCCTCTGTAATAGAAATCAAATCATATAGGGATAACATTTTGAGGTCAGCAGTCAGCTGACAGCCGCCCTCCACTCCTCTGAGTATGCGGATAACCCCAGCCTTATTCAGCTTTTTTAAAATCTTATAGGTAAAATGCTGAGGCAGCGCTTCCTGCTCACATATGGCAGCCGAGTTCAACAGCTTTCCATCCGCTAGAGCCCTCAAAATACGCAGGGCGTAATCGGTTTCTCTGGTAATCAGCAGCGTCCTTCCCTCCTTTTCATCATCTTTTATACCTCTTATGATAGTATTCTGGACTATTATTGTCAAGATTAAATTTACAAAATTTTCTTTAATACAACTAAAAAACACCCTGCCATCATTGATTTCTCAAAGATATCAGGGTGCTTTGCCTTAGTGCTTCATGGATTCCAAATATTCCTGCATCCTTCGAGCCTGCATGCCCTCGGATAAGGAATAGTCTCGAAAAAAGCTTTTTAAGTCATCTCCTTCTAATTTTGAAGAGTATGTCTTAAAATCTCGTACCCGTTCCTGGGTATCCAGCAACGCCTTTTTCAGATAATCTTCCGTTTGCATTCCCATATAATCACCTCCACGGCCTTTAGTATAAGCAAATTTCAGGCAATCATACCTATAGAAAAAGGAACCGTCTTGTGAACGGTTCCTTTCTATGTCGTCGTCTTATGTGCTTTTAGTTGAGAGATTAATTACTCTGCTTTTGCATAGTCCTTAGACATGTCAGCTTCTGCTGGGTTTACCTTCTTAGTCTTCTTTACGATCTTGTAACCAAGATACAGTGCTAAGAACAGTGGAATACCGATGTATGCTACAAGGATTCCTAACCAGTCGATAGTCTCACCGGAAAATGCGGACATACCCTGTCCAGCAATAACAACTAGACAAAGTAACATAGCCAGAATAGGTCCAAGCGGATACCACTTAGCCTTAAACTTCAGCTCATCCAAGCTGTGGCCCTGAGCCAAAAATGCCTTTCTGAAGTTGTAGTGAGAGATAGCAATACCCAGCCAAGCGATGAAGCCAGCCAGACCAGAAGCATTTACTAACCAGATGTAAACTGTTCCGCTTCCTGCCATAGAAGTCAAGAAACAGAGTGCAGCAATAGCTGTAGTCAAAAGCAGTGCCGGGATTGGAACTCCAGCCTTGTTAACGCTCTTGAAGATCTTCGGTGCTTTGCCTTCCACAGCCATAGCATACAGCATACGAGTGGAAGCGTACATACCAGAGTTACCGCAAGACAGAACGGATGTTAAGATAACAGCGTTCATGATGGAAGCGGCAGCAGCGATACCAGCTCTTTCAAAGATCAGTGTGAACGGGCTGATTGCGATATCTGTTACTTCACCAGAAGCGTGTAACAGGTTCGGGTCATTGTACGGCAGTACAAAACCTACGATGATAATCGCACCGATGTAGAAAATCAGAATACGCCAGAATACAGTCTTGATAGCCTTTGGCACGTTCTCCTCTGGGTTTTCTGTTTCACCAGCAGCAACACCTACCAACTCTGTTCCCTGGAAAGAGAATCCAGCAATCATGAAGATGTTGATGATAGCCATAATACCACCTGCAAACGGAGCGTCTCCAACGGTCCAGTTGCTGAATCCAGTGGAATGTCCGCCGATGATACCAACGATCATCAAAAGACCAACGATTAAGAATATAATGATGGTAACTACCTTAATTCCTGCAAACCAGAACTCGCTCTCCCCATACATTTTAGCTGAGACAAAGTTTAAGCCAAACAGAAGGGCTAAGAATAGTCCACTCCAAATAACAGACGGTGTATCTGGGAACCAGAACTTCATTACTAAAGCACCAGCAACCAGCTCAGCTGCTACAGTGATAGCCCAGTTGTACCAATAGTTCCAGCCTAATGCAAAACCAAAGGCAGGATCTACGAATTTTGTTGCGTAAGTTTCAAATGCGCCGGAAACAGGCATGAACGTAGCCATTTCCCCTAAACTAGTCATTAAAAAATAAACCATAATACCGATTACACCATAGGCCAGCAGTGCTCCGCCCGGTCCAGCTTCACTCAACGATCCGCCAAGAGCTACGAACAGACCTGTACCGATGGCTCCACCGATAGCGATCATGTTCATGTGTCTTGCTTTTAAAGATCGTTTTAAACCTTCTTCTTGTTTTTCACTCATTTTAAGGTCTCCTTATTTGCTACAAAAAATATTCCTCTAAATAATAAAAATCTAACAACTGCCCTCCTTCTCCTAAACTTTGAAAAATACAGATATATTATAACATATTTTAATTAAAATGGTGCTCTGATATCTATTTTTGTAAAAATTACAAATTTTTAAACAGCTCCTGTCTAAATGTACAAGTTCTTGATTTTTTTGCGGTAAACAGTTCACTTTTCTGCGGTTTAAGCATACTATAAACTACCAGAGAAGGAGGTGCTGTCATATGTGTCATCCTTGTTGCTGGATCGCCCTATTTGCTCTTTTCAGAGACTGCGACCGAAATAGACGAAGTCGATCTTGCTGCTGTAGGCGTTGGTAAATAAATACAAAGCCTGTCGATGTTCCTGTCCCCTGTAAAAACTTTCATCAGGGAACGCTGGATCCTCGACAGGCTTTTTAGCTATTCCTTCATTTCACTAAATACCAAAAGACCTTCCATAAACTTATCTACATTGGTTTTGCCCCCATCAGACCGCTTCCCCCGGATACAGTCCATTTCCGCTCGAATACTCTCAAAGTCGAAGACCACGTGATGATAATTCTGAAAAATCTCGTTGTAATAATCCTCTACACCCATGGCCGCAATGTTCCGCAGGCCTTTTTTCACGGCCCGCCGAATGCGCTGCTTGACCATTTTGGAGTCTTCCCCCTTCTTCCGACAGTACTGAGCCGTTCCTTCCTTAACGGTAAGGCCCAAACCGGACAAGCATTCCTGACAGATGGCCAGAATGTCCCCGGTACCGTTTTCACCCAGCATACCTAAAACCCCCAGCAGATACCGAACTGCTTTTAAACGCCGCTCTTTCTCCGACTGAACCGTTACGCCCTCCTGCTGTATGGCTGCCTTTTCTGAAATCATCTCCCGGATGCCTCCCAAGGTGCTTTCCAGCTCCACCTTTTCATTGACATTTCGCAGGACGCTGACCACTTCGATTAAATTAATCGGCTTGCGGATAAAAAACTGAATGCCCTCCTGATAGGCCGCCGTCACCATGTCCTTGTCGGAAACCTGAGAAATCATGATAAAGTAAATCCCCGGTTTCATCTGACGAACTTGACGCACCAGCGAAAGACCATCCTGCCGCGGCATGAGATAGTCTACCAAGACAATATCCGGTTCCTCCACCAGGATATCTTTTACCGCCTCTTCGGCATCCGTAGATATGCCAACCACCTCGCCCAGCCCTTGTTCCTCCACGATGTGGTTTAAAATCTTCACTACACTTAAAGAAT
The DNA here is from genome assembly GCF_010669305.1 of Aminipila butyrica. Lineage (NCBI taxonomy): Bacteria > Bacillati > Bacillota > Clostridia > Peptostreptococcales > Anaerovoracaceae > Aminipila > Aminipila butyrica. The sequence goes on from NZ_CP048649.1 coordinate 2,228,970, forward strand.
CATCTACAATGTAATATTTCATTTACTCCTCCTGAAACTTGGCCGCTGGAATCCACACTTCAAACTTAGTGAAGCTTCCTTCCCTGGATTCCACGGCAATGCGGCCATCAAACTGAACTTCCACCAAATCCTTTACCAAAGCAAGTCCCAACCCCCGGTTGATGTCCCCGGTGGTTTCATCAAATTTGGTGGAATACCCCGTGACGAAGATGATCTCCAAGTCTTCTTCTTTGATGCCAGACCCATTATCCGTAATTCGGAATACATAGGACTGTCCGTCTATTTTCAACAGCTCTAAGGTAATCAGCCCTTCCTTTTCATACGGGATGGCGTCAATGCTGTTAATTACCAAGTTTCTCAAGATAGACATGAGATAATAATGCTCGTTGACGGTGAAATTGCTATACACCTTCACTTTAAACTGAATTGCTTTATTTTCATGCCGGATGAGGTCCTCCATATCGGTGGACAAAATACTTACGAGGTCTTTGATATTTAAGCTGTTAATCTTGATGTCTGTGAGAAAATTATCCCGAAGCCCCTTTATCACCCGGATATAGCCTTTTTTGATCTCGTGAACATCCGTAGCAATATCAAGGGCCAACGTGCGGAATTCCTGAGGAAACACATCATCATCCATCTGCTGGTACAGCTGATAGGCCTTCTTCATCACATCCTCAATCTCAAAGATACCTTTTTTCATGAAATACACTTCACTATCAAAGACAGAAGCCATGACCATTAATTTTTTATAACGAAGCTCATGCTCCTCTTTTTTCAATAAGGACTTATATTGATCCATGGCCAGACAAACAGCAAGCGTCATAGTAGCCCGAACCATAGCAATGGTCAGCAGGGTGCCCAGTATAGTCAAATTCATATAAGTGAGACCATACATCACAGACAGCTCCGCGGAGTTGCCCAAGGCATCCCCCAGGACGAGGGCTGTCCAAAAAGCAGTGTAGTTTTTATTCGTATTCCTATAATACAGCAAGAAGTATAAAATACCAAAAGCAAAATAGAAAATCATATCCGGCAAAGCATCTCTGGCTGCCTTACCCATATCTCCTGTGGCTGTCCACAACACCAGAAACCGGAAACAAGGAGAACAAATCCCCGTCAGAATCGCTAGCTTCAAAGGGTGCACATCTTGAAACAGATGAAGACAAATACCAAAGATGACCACAGCCAAGGCAATAATAAAGCCGTCCGAAAATACGTTGATGTACAGCTGAGAACCGATGGATACACACGCAGCTGTAATAAAAGCCTGTTTTCTCCTCTTCATACTGCCTCCTAAAAGTTTTTACTCAGAAAAACGTGGAAGAACTTTCCAGTGCTTCCACGTATATTTTATCATCTTATTCTTTCTGGTTCAAGACTCTCCTGGTTTGCCTTTTTTCTACCAGTCACCAGCCGATATCCTACATACAAAATGATTGTCAGCGGCAACCCAAAGAGGATAGCCAGCCGTTCTGTCGGATCAAAAACCATGGCTACAATGATGATACAGTAAGTAACAATCGCCAAGATTGGCGTAAGTGGATAAAATGGCGTTCGATATTTCAAGTCCTCTACCTTGTTTCCCGCCGCTATGTATCGCTTTCTAAACCGCATCTGGCAGACACAATCTACGCCGTAGACAAGGATGTCGATACTGGCCAGCAGAGAAATCAAGAACAGGTACACCGTGTGGGCCGCTACAAAGCTGGATACGATGGCAAAAGCTGCAAACATAATTGAGATAGCCAAAGCATAAACCGGAACCTTTTTCTTATTCGTCTTGGCCAGAATCTTTGGCGCCTGGTCGTGCTTGGCTAGGGACCACAGGGTTCGGGTACTAGCGTAGAGGAATCCGTTAGCTGAAGATAATGCCGAGGTCACCACAATGATGTTGATAATCAGTGTAGCCGAGTGGATGCCAGCACTTTCAAACATATAGGCAAAAGGGCTGCCAGCCAGATTAGCTTCTCTCCAAGGGATTACACAACCGATGAGAATAACGCATATTACATAGCAAGAGGTGATGCTGATCAGAAAGCCCTTAATTGCTTTCGGCATTTCTACACCGGGATCCTTGCTTTCTCCTGCTGCCGTCGCAATCAGGTCAGACCCGCCGAAGGCGAAAATAGCGGAAAGCATCGAGGCTAGGATGGCTGAAAAGCCGTTGGGGAAGGCACCCCCATCGTTGACAAAATTGGTAAAACCAATGCGCTCGCCACCTATGACTCCGGTGATAATTCCAATACCAGTAATAACAAAAAGAATAACAGCAATGATTTTGATACTGGCGAACCAGAATTCTACCTCTCCATAATGTCTGGAAGGTAAAATGTTCAGTACAATCAGTAATAGGGTGAAGAGTACCGTCCATACCAGAGAGTTCACATCAGGAAAGATGTTTTTCATGATGATTGAGGATGCCACAATCTGAGCAGTAACGGTAACTGCGCAACTAATCCACTTCATCCAGCCTGTAGTAAAGCCCATAGCCTTGCTAATCAGCTCTGTGGCATAAGCCTGCACGTTGCCAGCCACTGGCATGGCTACAGCCAATTCGCCCAGACAGGACATCATCAGCCACATAATCAGTGATGCAAAAAGATAAGCCACTACAGCGCCGCCTGGACCTGCACTGTGTATGACGTATCCGGAAGCCAGAAATATGCCGGTGCCAATGGTTGTACCCATGGCATACATTTGAAGATGTCTGCTAGAAAAATTGCGTTCCAGGCCTTTGGACTTATTCATGGCTTCTGCGACTTCACTTAATTGTTTCGTACTTGGTTCCATATTATTTCCTCCATACTTTCTTGCTCCATAGAGCATTTTTTTAATTATAGAGGGTGGCTTCAAAAATCTTCGAGGGGCTTCATTAATGCTGGATTTCTTAGGATTTTTTTAAAATAAAACAATCTCGACAGACGAACTTGCCATCGAGATTGTATTACTTTGCTCTTATTTATGATTTCACGCTTGTCCCTGTTTACCGGAGAAACCGTTTCACCAGCCATAGCTTTCCCTTGGTGAAAGGCGGATAAGCTAAGGTATTATTCAGAGAAGCTGGTTTTTTCAGCACCCCTTTCTCATGAGAAAACGTATGGAAACTCTGCTGCCCATGGTAACTGCCCATGCCCGACCGGCCTACTCCGCCGAAGGGCAGCCAGTGATTTGCCAGATGCAGAATTGTATCATTGATGCAAGCCCCGCCAGAGGAAAGCTCCTTAATCACTTTCTTTTCGACCTTCTTCCTTCTGGTGAACAGATACAAAGCCAGGGGCTTCGGTCGCTGCTGAATGCGGCTTATCGCTCCCTCCAGTTCTCCATACGCAATAACCGGCAGCACCGGTCCAAAGATCTCCTCCTCCATAACAGGATGGTCCCAGCCTGCCAGACGCAGGATGGTGGGCTCAATATACAACGTTTGCGGATTGCTGCCGCCTCCAAAAAACAGAGAATCTTTCTCCAATGCAATTAGCTTGGAAATACGCTGAAACTGTCGTCGGTCAATGATACGGCCGTAGTCCCGGCTTTTTTCTACATTCTTACCATAATATTTCCGCACTGCTTTTTTCATCTGTTCCAGCAGCTTTTCTTCTACGGACTGGTGAACCAGCACGTAATCCGGTGCCACACAGGTCTGTCCGGCATTAAGCAGCTTTCCCCAGACAATCCGCCGGGCCGCCGCCTTTAAATTAGCCGATTCATCTACGATAACAGGACTCTTGCCTCCCAGCTCCAAGGTCACCGGCACTAGATTTTCCGCAGCTGCCTGAAGCACCTTCCGTCCTACGGATTCACTGCCTGTAAAGAAGATATAGTCGAAGGCACTGTGAACCAGTGCGTCCCCTGTTTCCGGTCCCCCTTCCAGGCAAGTCACGTAGTCTGTCTCAAAAGTATCTTCTATCATTTGCCGGAGAGCGGCAGCCGTGTGGGCTGCCAATTCCGACGTCTTGAGCACGGCAGTATTGCCAGCTGCTATGGCGCCAATTAAGGGCTCCAGCAACAGCTGAACTGGATAGTTATAAGCACCTAAAATCAACACCGTGCCGTAAGGCTCCCGGACAGCATAGCTTCTGGCTGGCATCAAGAATAGGGGCGTCTGCTTTCGTTGAGGCCTGTCCCACTTTTTTAAATGGTTGATTGCATTTGACAAACTGGCATAGAGAAAGCCCACTTCAGTCATGTAGCTTTCGCTGCTGTGTTTGCCCAAATCATTCTTTAAGGCCTCACAAAGAGCCTCCTCATGCTTTTTTAATCCTTGTTTCAAGGCTTTCAGTTGCCGCAATCGGAAATCTACAGCTCTAGTTGCCTTCGTATCAAAATACCGGCGGTGACGGCTTAAAAGCCCCTTCACATCCGTTCTCGTCCATTCCCTCTCCATGCGCCTGTCCTACCTGTCTCTTAAAAATTCCTGAACATACTCTACGTCCGAAGGGGTATCGATATAGCTGGTCCCCCGCTTCTGCCGGGTCTCCCGGCCTTTTCCTGTCACCAAGACCACCGTATCCCGGTCTGCCCCAGCGATGGCCTGCCGGATAGCTTCCTTGCGGTCAGGAATGATGGCGCACTTACAATGATGTTCTTCCACGTGCTTGGCAATTTCCTGGCAGATTGTCATCAAAGGTTCTTCCCCCGCATCCTCTTCAGTGATAAAGACCTGATCGGAATAGCGCCCTGCGATATCCCCCAGTTCCCGTCTTCTGGCCAGAGCCTTTTTCCCCGGGCAGCCAAATACAATCGTAATCTTCTTATCAGGGAATTCTTTCTTCATCGAAGCAAACAGCGATTCAAAACTCATCTTGTTGTGGGCGTAATCTACAATCACATATAAATCCTTGTTCAGGTTGGTGTATACCTCCATTCGTCCGCTAACTTGGGCTTTTTTCAGTCCTGCCCGTATATTTTTCAGCGGAATGTTCAGTGCATAGCAGATAGAAATAGCTGCCAGCGCGTTGGAAACATTAAAAATCCCCGGCATGCTCAACTTGAAAGCTTCGTCAAAGCTGTCGGATCGCACCTGAAAGGATATACTATTTCCACTGGTAGAAATATTGTACCCATAAATATCGGCTTTTTCATCCAGACCGAAGGTTAAGACGCGTTTGCAGGACTGAGCTGCCACAAGCACTCGCTCTACATGATCACTATCCAGATTTATACAGGCGGTGTCGCACTGACTAAAAAGTTTCAATTTAGACTGGAAATAATCTTCAAAATCGGTGTGCTCAATGTCACTGATGTGGTCCTCTCCAATGTTGAGGAAACACCCCACCGTATACTGAATTCCTAAAGTCCGATGATATTTCAAAGCCTGACTGGATACCTCCATGGATAAATATTCGATACCAGAGTTCACTGCGTGGGCAAAGTGCCGATGCAAATCCAACGTTTCCGGCGTGGTTAGATGAGACTCCTCGCTGAGAACTCCGTCATAATTGTCGATGCCAGAGAGTACGGCGCTCTTAGGTTTTTTCATGTCTTTCAAATAATCGTCTAAAATAGAACGCATGAAATAGGTGGTAGTGGACTTGCCTTTCGTTCCTGTAATGCCGACCAAATTCAGCTTTTTCCACACCTGCCCATAGTACAAATCAGACAGATACGCCAGCGCTTTTCGCATGTCGCTCACTAAGATATAAGGGATATTCGTCTCTTCTTCCCCCAAATCGTATTTCTCTTGGCTGATATAGGCAAATGCTCCCTCTTGAAGAGCACTTTTCAAGTATTCCACCTTAAAATGAGCTCCCTTGCAGATGAATAAAGTTCCGTATTTTACATCTGTGGAATTGTAAGATAAATGCTTAACCACTCCCTCCAGCTGCTGTTCTCCTGCGTTGGTCTGCACCAGCAGATCGTGCTCTTTTAGCAAGTCCACGTATGTTTTTAAAGTCCATATGGTATCGGCCATATTCCATCCTCCGTTTTCCCGGTTTTCATTCCTTCAATGTCTTTTCGCACAGGACGATGGCTCGGTCTGCCAACACATCCATCGCGTCTATATAAAAGTCCGAAAGACCGTACATCTCTTTAAAGCAAGAAAGTTCTGCGGAGGCTAGCAACACACATTTGCAGCCTTCCTCTTTCATCTCTCTTTCCACTTTTTCAAATTCTTTCTTATTTATAGGTGCTCCGCCCTTAATACCCTTGTAGATTATGTTCATGATACGCTCTTGATTTTCTGCTGAAGGTTCCAGGACTTTTATATCTAGAGCTTTGCACTCCTCTTGGTACAACTTAGTTGCCAAAGTGCCGTCTGCCGCTAGAATCCCCATCTTAAAGTTGCTGCCATGTCGGCAATACACCGAGAGAGCCGCCTCTTTAATCATGTGGATGATAGGAATCTTCAGATGTTTTTGCAGCCTGTCCACCAACAGATGGCAGCTGTTGCTGGGGATAGCGATGTAATCCGCACCGCCCACCTCCAAGAATTTGGCATCATGAAGCAACTTGTGATATAGGTCTTCTAAATCACCGCTTTTGATGGCGGCGGTTCGGTCTGGCATACTGACGTGATTTAAAACAATCATATTCAGATGATCTTGGTCCTGGCTAGCCGCCGTCTTTTCAATAATTTTTTTGTAGAAATGCTGGGTCGCCAAAGGCCCCATTCCGCCCATAACACCCAAGACTTTTTGTCCTTTTTCTCTCATGTATCCTTTCTCCCGAGACGTTTTCCCTTTTATACACACCGGCTGTTAAAAAGCTGGTTTTCAGCAGATTTTAAAGAAATAGCACCATTATTTTCCCAGATATTTTTTAAACTTCACGTAATGTCCCAGCTGAGATTTCAGCAGCTTCAGCCGACGAATCAACCCGCTATCTTCTTTATAAAACAGTGGATTCACCCATTTACCAGCTGCAAAAAGTTCCCGCATCTCCTGCTTATAAACTTCCGGCTTAATGTATGTGAAGGCCACGCCTTTAGGCACTACCAGCCATAGGTGGCGGTTGCGCACAAAATGTTCTGTCAACGGCTTGTCTTCCACATAGTCTTCTACCAGACACCTGGCCACATTAGCGCCCGCTCCTGTCACATAGAAATTGCTCCGGCCCTGTCGGGTGTTAATTTCAAAGACCTTGTACTTGCCGTCTCTGGTATCGTACTTAATGTCAAAATTGGAAAAGCCAATATAGCCCATGCTCTCTAACAGCTGTTTAAATTGAGCTTCTACCTGCTCGTTGTGCTCTGTTATGATGACCGCATGATTGCCGATGCCGTGAGGCGTATGTTCCTCCAAGAGCACATGACCCAGACACATCATCTTCACCTGTCCCTGCTTGTCCGAATAATTAGTCAGAACCCGCATGAACGTATCATCTCCCGGAATGAAATCCTGAATAATAATGGAGTCTTCATAACCTGCCCCGTAAATATCCGACAAGATGCTCTCCAGCTCTTCTCTGGAATCCGCCTTGTACACCTTTTTCTGGGTAGCAAAAGGATGACGCCAATATTCAATGCCGTTGGCAGGCTTGACGATAAAAGGACCTTCAAAAGGCATCTCAAAGTCGGCTCCCATATCCTTTTTATGCACAAAGGTAGCAGGATAATCCACCCCCGCCTTCTCACACATAGCATAAAACTTTTCCTTGTGAATTAAATCGTCCATCATCTGGATAGGAATATAGGGGGCAATGACATTGGCTGGCAGCTTGTCCTTGTTGGCACTAATCAGCTGTACGTAACTATCCCCGCAGCCGATTAGAAGGATTTTCTCCTGAGCGTGACGTTGGGCAAAGTCCAACACTAAGGACAGGAAGGTATCCTGCTGATCAGCTTTAGGTTCTGGATGATAATTCATGATCTTACTCTTGTAGCAGGGCCCTGTAGGATATTTCCCATACACAAAGGGTTTAACTCCGTAGGCCTCGTGAAAGGCCCTGGCTACACTGTATACATTAATATCCCCTGCAAAAAGCAACGGAATAAAGTTCTTTTTCATCTTCTGTTCTCCTCGGCAGTTTTCGTTTATATAAAAAAGCTTCTGCGAAGCGCTTTCAGCTCGCCTGCGCTCGCATTTAAGATTGTAGCTTTTTATGAAACTCCGTCAATATCCTACACGATATTTCCTACGTCATAAAAAAAGCTTCTTACTTTTAATTATACCTCTGGCTCGCTAATTTTAGCAATAATTTCATGGCGTAATTCATCTATTTTTTTGAAATCCATGTTTGGTATATAAAAGCTCTCTAAATAATCATGTTCCTGTTTCGCCAGTTTTAAACAGCCGATACCATCCTCAAGCAGCTTATCCATACTGTTACTGCTGCGCTGAATAAGTGATTCCAGCTTTTCCAGTTTCCGCCGATCCAGCATATCATTCATATCAATATGAACAATCTCCGGATTATTCTTTTCCTCTTCATCCGTGGCAATTTCCCATGGTTCCAAATCATGATACTTGTTTACGCTGATAAAGGCCGTTCCAATCTCTGGCACCAGTAGATGCTCAATTTTACTGCCCGGCTTCATTGGACAGTAATACAGCTCAACATCAAAGCCACGATAGACAGCACTTTCGGAAAAAATGTTCAGCAGGCTGCCGGCACAGAGCCCCACTGGGCTGCTGATGATATATACTTTTTTATACCCCTGAATCAGGCTTTTTATGTAATTGGTCATGCCCATGGGAGTAATCGCACTGGCAAAATATTTCTTTACGGTGCCAGGGTTCAAGCAAAGTTCTTTGTGAGCCAGCTCGTTCCCCACGATAGCTGCTGTCAGCTTGTAGATTTCAGCCTGTTCCACGGCCCCCGCATACATGGATGCCACGCTGTCGTAAAGCTTTCCCGCTGCCGCTAAATAGTTGTAGGCATATTGAAACAAGCTTTTAATCCGCTCGTTGGTCTCAATGACCGCCATCTTGTTTTCTCGTATGCCCCGCTCATTCCAGTAGTCTCCCAGATGCACAATCTGATCTACTGCTCCGGGATTAATTGGATCAACCACATGGGCTGTGGTTTGTAAAGATAAAAGATTAATATCGCCACTTAATATTAATTTCTTGCTTTCCTGCTTTCTTACTCTTCTCCCCAACCGTTACAAAATCAATAAATTCATGGACAACGCTTGCACTCAGCACCTCTATGTCTTTATACTTTTTTATTTTTTCCAAGAGAAGCGTATCTTGATCTTGTTTGGAAGTGGATATACCTTTTTCACGGTCTAGCGCAATCTTTCTGTTATGTAGTGCCTCCAGTTGTCCGTCAAAACTTGATTTCATTTCCGACCATTGCTGGATGGTGATGTGGCCATTGACTCTATCCATATATAAAACTTCAATCGCTCGTTGTTTTTGAGCAATCTGCTGGCTAAGGTCGTACAACTGGCTATCCAGGCTTTTAATGGTTTTCTGTTCACCAGACATCCTCTGGCATTTTTCTCTTAGCAGCCCTTCATTCACATTTTTAAAGTAATCCTTAAGCCGGATTAATACAAGTTCCTCTAACTGATCTAGCCGTATATAATGTCCGGTACAAACTCCTGTCTTTTTATTTACCATACCACACTTTAAATACTTGTACCGTGAATTGCTTGGTGACAAGCGGATCATTGCACTATGGCAATCTGCACACTTGACTTTTCCCGCCAGTACATGGGGCTTTCCCAATCCATCTGAACGTCTTTTTTCTACTAACATTTTTTGTACCAGTTCAAAGGTTTCTTGATCAATAATTGCATCGTGGGTACCCTCCACCATAAACCAGTCCTCTTTTGGCATTGGAACACATTTTTTAGACTTGTAACTTACCTTTTTATGGACACCTTGTACCATAATTCCTAAATACATTTCATTCTTTAAGATTCTTCGTACTGTCACGGCATTCCACAGGCCAGCTTGAGCTGCCTGTGTGTCCTTTTTCCACTTAAACCCATGAAGAACTTTATACTTTGTCGGATTCGGTATGCCTTCATCATTAAAAAGCTTCGCAATCTTGTAGGTTCCATAACCGTCTAAATAAAGTTGGAATATGCGTTTTACGATAACGGCTGCCTCTGGATCAATAATCAGCTTTCCCTTCTGCTCCGGGTCCTTCATCAGCCCATATGGACCCAATCCGCCAATATAATGGCCATCCCGTCGTTTCTTGTCAAAGATAACCTTTATATTTTCGGATATATCTTCGCAATACCATTCATTTACAAGGCCGTTTATCTGCCTTGATTTTTTGTTTCCTTTATTTTCTGTGTCGGCATTATCAGCAAAGCCCACAAAACGTATTCCCCAGATAGGAAACAATGTATGTAGATACTTCTCCACCATCTCCATATCCCGTGTAAATCTGGCCTGACTCTTACACAATACAATGTTGAACTGTTTGTCTTGTGCATCAGCAATCATCGCATTCCACTCTGGTCGCTCGTTATCCAAGCCAGACCAGTCGTCGTCACTGTATAACTTATAAATCTCCCATCCGTGTTCTAAGGCATATTCCATAAGAAGATTTTTCTGATTCTGAATACTTTCTGAATCCTGATTATCCGTTGCCTTCATCCGGTCTTCATCTGACAGCCTACAATATATGGCCACTCTATTCATGTGCAACTCCCTGCTGATATTCTTTTTTTCTATGCAGTTTTAATTTCAGGGCCGCTTTCCAGCTCATCTCGTATGATGATTCCTGCCAATTTCTCAGCAATTACTTTGTCCCTATCATCTTGGTTGGACAACCCATATGTCTCATTGATAACAAACGTCATCCCGCTAATATTAATTTCCATATCTCATACCTCCTTCATTTAGATATATTCAATATTTTATCGATTATGTTTGTGTCTTTTAATTAAACAGCACACTGGTATCGGCAGACCCGCTGCCGACACGATCTACTGTTTTACTAAACTTTCTGTGTCTATCTAAAACTTCTGCTGATTTCAGCAGAAGTGTCATAAGCTTTGAAATTATAAGGGTTATAAGCCTTTTCGATACTTATCTCGGCAACCCATCCACTGTCCAGTCATCCTCATACATATTGCCATTAATGGTAAAAGTAAGCGGTAGCGATTTGCAGAACTGTACCCCGTTTACCCCTCCGCCATAGCTGTATACACTTATCGTATGCTTTATTGGCTTCTGCTTGGTGCCTTTTAGAGCCACATCCGTATATATCTGAGCATTCTTGTAGTTGGAAAGTTGATTGGCTGCCGTCACAAATTTGGAGGTTGTCCCGGTCACCGCTCCCTTAAACAGGGCGACATTCTTTGGCTGAGTATACTTACTGTCTTTTAGCTTCACAGTCCAGTTTGTCCGAACCTCTGCTGCTGACGGTGGCACTGGCTTCTTGATATTTGCTTTAGACAAGCTTTTTCCGCATGCTCCACTGTTACCGATCTGACTGGTTGCTATGCTATTGTTTACATTTACTGAAAATCCATATCCGGATTTAAAGGTGGTGCTATTCCCGTTAGGTTTAGCTGCTGTTAAGGTCCCGGATGATGAAAGCTTGCTCTGGTAAGTGTACACATGATTGCAAGTATGTCCTGGACAATATTTTGTTTTTTTACCACTGCTGCTGGTCTTGGTTTTACAACCACTGCACTTATAGCTGTGGGACTGAACCTCAGACCATTTAATCACATCGGTGCAGCTACCAGTGGTATCAGCTGGTGGTGTTACCTGTGCTACGGGGTCCGTATAGCACCCACACTGTGGAGTTCCAAAATGCGGACAAGAAGAAGCGGTGCAGTGAGTATCCGCCACCTGATCACTGAGGCGATCTTGTCCACATACATCACAGGTCTTCAGGGCTTCATATTCGATAACGGTAGGAATAAATACCAAATAATATTCATCATTTAAGTTTGCCTTTCCCTGCTCCATATTGACCATCATCTGGTACATGCTCGGGTTCGTGGCCTTCAACCCTTCTTGCCCGCCCCAAAACTTGTAGACTTCCTGTATAAAGCTCTTTTCATCCAGCTTGTAGCTTTCAATTACTTTATCTATAGTTTTGTAGCTTGGTCTAGCTTGTAAAGCATTTAGCTGCTTTAGCACCACATCATACCTAGCTACCACTTGCTTTTCATGTGAATTTAATTGCCCTCCAAAATTAATCCCCTTCATCTCGGCCAGCAGCTTGTTCTTCTCAGCCACTAAATTCTGTATAGCCGTAGAAGTTTGATTGTCCTTTACCACAAGTTGCTGGATAGTCTCCGTCCTGGTGATTCGATCCTTATACTGCTGCATGACATCATAATCTGAATACTGACCTTTTAAAAGAGCATCTACTGAAAACTGAAGGTTATTACCATTATTCGAAATAATAGTATGTGCCACTAAATTAGGTGAAATATAGTCATCATATAGGCCAAAATAAGCTTTTGCAGCTGGTTCACCGTTATTTAATGGAATGTTATTTGTAAAATATTTCTGATTCCAGATATTGATACCTTCATTATTAGCTTGTGCCAAAGACATAACCCGCTTGACCTTAATATGGGTAGGGAAATTCAAATTGGCTTTGTAGGGCTGAACTGTGTTAGAAGCAATGCCGTTTACCCATTTACCATTTACTTTAGCCACCACGTATACACCTATATCCAGATGATAGCGGACATCTCCGGTTTCTGCCCCATGAGAATAACCCTCTTCTCCCAATACTGGCAAGATTGCCAGAGAAGTAAATAGGAGGACAGCTACCAGTACATTTGCTATGTGTTTTTTCATTTTTACTATTTTCCTTTCTTTTTATCTGTATGAAAAAAGGATAGATTAGTGAAATCTACCCTTTTAGCTGTCTGCTTTTATTCTGTTAAAGTATTTGGAACTAAATATATCGTTGAATTATTATCGTTATCATGCCAAGCTTCAAAGATAAAATAGGCGGTCTCTGCCAGTTTTCCATTAAAGGCTTGCTTCTGGACTGCTGGGTTAGCCTCTGTTCCCCAATCATTAGTAGGACTGCTTACATCAATTGCTCCCATATTTTTGTCTAAGGTATAGACTTTTCCAGAAATCTTATATTCTACATAGAAATTTTCATCATTTGAATACAGATATTTCAGATTGAACTGATTACCATTTTCTAGGACAACATAATCTTTTGCAAAACTGCCTACGCCTTTATCTCTCAACGCCTGTGGCAAAATATCCGCTAGGTTAGTTCCCTCTTTCACAGCCTCTGTTTTCACTTCTACAGTTCGATAGGTGGGTTCTGTGAGCCGAACTATCATAGTAGCCGCTTCTGCTCTGGTAGCTGTTTTTTTCGGGCCAAAAGTACCGTCTGCATAGCCTTGAATCAGTCCCCGGTTCACCGCTTGGATGATATAATCTTTGCAATAGTCACAGATACTACTATAATCTTTGATACCTGTTTTCACAGAGGCAAGCTTGGCACTGTCCGCCAAAGTTTCCTCTTCGTAGAAAACCTCTGCTACCTTTTCCATAATCACGCCCATCTTTTCTCTGGTGATAGGTTTATCCCAATCGCTTTTTTCAAACATGCCTTCTGGGACAATCCCCAGCACTCCTGCATAGTGCATGTAACCAGAAGCCCAATGCTTATCCCCTTCTATTGGTTGATATTCCCCATCGCCGATGATAGCCATAATGGTTTTGATAAATTCAGCTGTGGTCATGGTGCTAGAGGGCTTAAAAGTTCCGTCTGGATATCCATTGATACCGCCCTTCTCAACCAGTTTGTTCACATAAGGCTCTGCCCAGTTTCCAGACTTAATGTCTGTAAAGTTTGAAAGAGCGAAAGAACTACTGGCTGTTGCAAGTGTCAGTATCCCTACTAGGCACATAGTAAACATTTTCTTCTTCATGGTTTCCTCCTTGTATTTTCATGATTTTCTACTTCCTCCTGCTTCAGGAAGCCTTGACGAATATTCTAATGTAGCTTATAATATAGATATAAGGATTACCGCCTTTAGCGTGGCGGTTCAGTCCAAATAGGGTTTTGAAGCCGCCTACTAGTGTTTAATTAGTTAGGCGGCTTCTTCATTTTTTGGAGAGCTTACACAAAGTAATAACTCCGATTATCACAAGACAGAACTGAAACAATTCTGAGTATGTAACCATGAAGCATCACCTCCTTTTTAGGAAGTGACCTAACCGCCAAACGGTAATCCTTATACTAGTATAATACCATAAAATCGTTGAAATTTCAACATATTTCAGTTATTTTGATGTGTTTTTTTAAGCCTCCTCTTTTTTTCTTCTGCCATTAAAGACTACCCTGATGGGCCTCACCTTACGAATTGCCGATACAATTGACTTTTCTATAATTTTTGTTCATTTGCTACTCCTTTTCTTTTTAACATTTAGTAAAACTAAACAGCACATTGATGCCGGCAGCTCCGCTACCGGCACGATCTACTGTTACGTAGTTATTTTTATACTTAGTCGCCTTTCCGTATTTGCCACCCGCACCCCGGACTGGGAACAATCTTAATTCATCTGTGCCCCTGACTGACTATATCCTACAGGACCAGCATAATATTAGAAATCTCCTGGCAATGCTCTTATTGCTCCCAACCCTTATCAAAGCAAGTACGACCACGTCTCACGACCATACGACGTTATTTTTGCTTTAGATATGTACACAGACCTTTCAAGGCCATGCAGGGGATTTTGGCAGTGCATCGCTGCTTTTCTAACTTAACTTTTAAGCTGCTGCGTATTTACTTGACTGAGATCATGGCTGCTGTTTCACAACAGTCAGCATGAGAGCTACTGAATGCCATATAGCTTTTGCTATATATCTTCAAAGTGGCAGCCATCCATTCTTGCTGGAGTATCAATGGCTGCTGCTTTCAGGATATATTTAACATTAATCGATTAACCCTGCACATCTTATTCCTTCATATTCAGAGCAGTACATTGATAAGTGATAACAAACACCTTCATCCAAGCAAGCATTAAACATGTCTTGTAGCGTAAATGGACCTCCGGAGCTTTCCGACAAATCTTGCGCTATCTTTGTTAAAGCGTTAATCACACTGTTTGAAAGATAAAGCTTTGCAATCATTTTTTTTCTGTCCATGATTTTCCTCCTTATAGTCTTTTTTATTTATTCATAATATGCTAAAATCAATTTAATTGGTTGGAGAGAAAGGCTTCTCATCTACTGCGGCCAACAGTTCACGATGAGATAAGTTAAACAAATTTTCTAACTTAACAAGGACTTTGTATGAAGGTAATTGTTTACCTTTTTCAATATCATGGACAGATGTTTTAGAAATTCCTAATTCATCAGCAACGTACTCTTGCGTCCATCCTCTATTGATTCGTTCGATTCTTAGCCTTGTTATAATTGTTTTCATTTGCCTTTCTCCCTTATATTAAGTTAGATTAAATCTAACTATATTTTAATTATACATTAGGTTTAATCTAACATCAAGGAGTTTCTTTATGTTAGATAAAAATATTTTCGCTTCAAGAATTAAAGCACTTCGCTTATCTTTTAACGTCCCTCAATCTACATTAGGACAAGTACTTAATGTCAGCAAAACCCAAATAAGTGATATTGAAAATGCCAAAAGTACGACTTCTTTAGAAAGGGCCTATTTACTAGCAGATTACTTTGACGTTTCTGTTGACTACCTACTGGGCCGAACAGACAACCCGAAGATTAACAATTAAATATTAAATTTCATCATATACCCTCAGTAGATTTCTGAGGGTATGTAGCTTTTGGCGAATTTCTATATGATTACATCTGTCTATCTATCTTCTAATTTACACATCCATATCGCACTACTATATATTACATTTGCTCCTGCTCTTCATAGAATCTCGTCCATTTAAATTCCAAAATATTAGCAATTTTCATAGCTACATCCGTTGATGGCGTTCTAAGTCCCTTTTCAATTTTAGAATAATATTGTTGGCTTATCCCAACGCTCTGGGAAATAGATGCTTGTGTATGCTTTTTTTTATTTCTGCAATTGATTAACCACTCACGTTCCATAATGTACTCCTTTATTTTAATATATACGCCATTTTGGAGTATGTCAAGGATTTTACGCCATAATCACCATTTTTTATTAAACTTGTCTTCTGTAATATAAACTTGAGTGTTTATCGTTTCACTATTACTGGGGAGGAATTTATGCGTATCAAGGAGCTCCGAAAGGAAAGAAAATATACACAAGCGCAATTAGCAGAAATTCTTGAAATTTCTCAGCAAAACATGAGCAAATATGAGACATCGAAACTTGAGCCAGATATTACTAGTCTTATGAAGCTTGCCGACTTCTTCGATGTTTCTATTGATTATCTATTAAATCGAAGTAATATACGCAACCTCACTACTGTAAACATTGGAAATAATCAAGTTGCTTGCTTTTCAAAAGATCAACAAGAACTTCTAAATTCTTTTAATCTACTGAACAAAAAGAACCAAGGCGCCATATTAGAAAGAACACGGATGTTACTAGAGTTACAAGAAGAAGAAATCAGTACAAATAAAAAGGGGGCATCTGCTTCATGATGACCCCGACGCCGGAAAGGTCATTCCCCTACACTGGAAATGACCCTTTTTACATATACTATTAAATTTAAATAATTAAAAATATTTATGGTAAATTATGTATTTATCCCATGATATACCAATTTTCGACATTTCTCAACATATTTCAATATTTTTCTAATAATTAAAAAATAACCCTGGGAATATTCCCGGGCTATTTTCTTATAAACACATTAAATTATAAAAAATTAATCGATTAATTACAATTTTTGTAGTAAGAAAGGAAAATTAATATGTCTAAATATGATCTCATAAATCCCGAAATAAATGATTCTCGAAAAGCAGATTTTAAAGCTAATAAATCACCACACGCTTGCAGCTATCGTCTAAGCGTTAGACCAAATTTTTCAGAGGGGTATGATTATATTAGGACTGATTTTATCAAAGACGTAGATAAAATTTTAAATCATCCGTATTATTCTCGTTATACTGATAAAACACAAGTTTTTTCTTTTTATAGAAATGATGATATAACAAGAAGAGCTTTACACGTGCAATTAGTTTCTCGAATTGCACGTACAATTGGTGCTGCATTAAATCTTAACCTTGATTTGATTGAAGCAATTGCCTTGGGCCATGACATTGGTCATACACCTTTTGGACATGCTGGCGAAGACTATCTTAATGACTTATATAAAACAAATACCAATAGGTATTTTGCTCATAACTTACACAGTGTAAGAGTATTAAATACGCTGATTCCTTATAATTTAACACTTGCCACCTTATCTGGCATCCTCTGCCATAATGGAGAAAAAGGACAACAGTATTATCGCCCATCAGATGTAACAAATTTTAACCAATATAATGAGATTATTGAAAAGTCGTACATTGAAGGTCCTAAATTTATGTCCACACTTGTAGCAAACTCTCTTGAAGGGTGCTTAGTAAGAATTTGTGATATGATTGCATATGTCGGCAAAGACAGACAAGATGCCTATAAAGCCTCTCTTACTACCACAAAAGAAGCAGATTATGCTAATACCGTTTTAGGCTCCACCAATCCAGAAATTATACATAACTTGACTTATAATATTATAAACAATAGTTACGGGCAGGATTATATTTCTCTAGATTCAGAATATTTTGATGCTCTGGTAGTACTTAAAAATGAAAACTATAAAAATATATACGAACGGGAAGAGGTCAGAGAGAAATATGATTCTTGCATAAAACCTATGATGGAAGATTTATATTACGCACTATTAGATGATTTGGTTTCAAATAATAGGAATTCCATGATATTTAAACACCATATTGATTTTGTCATGAACTTTAAAAGAACAAAAAACTATCCAGATACTGAACCTAATCAAATTGTAGTAGATTACATTGCAAGTATGACCGATGATTATTTTATTGCTCTTCATGAAAAAATGTTTCCAAAATCTGAACATAAAATTGAATTCTATTCTTATTTCTATAAAGAAAATCAATAGCTCGTCGAATAAAAAATAGCCCTGGGATTATTCTGGGGCTATTTTTCAACTTAAATCCTAATCCAATATTTCTCTTAATTGGAACTCTCTAATTCCTCCACCCTTGTTTCCAAGGCATCTAATTCATCCATCTTGGTACTCAAGTCAAGCCCTTCTAATTCCTCCACCCTTGTTTCCAAGTAGGAAATATTATCTATAAGTTTATTTATCTCAATCTCAAATCTTTCCCTTTGCAAAGAAATTTCTTTTTCTAACTGCTCTCTATTATCTTTATTCGTTTTGCTCCATTTCTTTTCTGCCTCATCAATAAGCGCCCTTGTTTCTACATTAATTAAATACTTAAGCATAAGCTTTACTGCCAAAAATCCTATTAGACTTATTATTGCTATAACTCCAGCTATAATTGCCCAAGAAAGTTCCAAGTAATACTGATTGCTTTCAATTAATTTCTCTAATATTTCAATTTTTACATCTAAGGTGTAAATTGCTGCTTCCGTTGTATTCATTTCATTGATTCTCCTTTATCCTTGTAGTCTGACTATTTTGTCTAATATATCACCATAATTTTCATTAGGGTCCATTTTTGGTGTTTCTTTTATCTATACCTCCCAATCGTTTTCTAATGAAATTATCATACATGATAATGGAAAATATGTCCATTATTAGAGAAATAAATATGAGGACAGCAATTAGTAAATTTTGCTATACGTTTTTTATTTTCTCTTCTTCCCTTTCATCTATATCTGCATGAAAAGCTGTTATATCTATCTAATATACCATATTTTGCGCATTGAAATCAGAACTTATGTTCTGTACAATGAAATCTACAGAACATAAGGAGGTGACACATATGGATGTTTTGCACATAGATGCCAACGCTGCCTACCTGAGCTGGACAGCAGTGGAGTTACTAGAAAAAGGCTGTCCGATTGATATTCGAACAGTCCCATCAGTTATAGCCGGCGATCCTGAAAATAGACACGGTATCATCTTAGCTAAATCAATCCCAGCAAAAAAATACGGCATAAAGACCGGCGAAAGTCTATTTGAAGCCAAGAACAAATGTCCGAGTCTGCTTGTTTTTCCTCCAGATTATGATTTGTACATGTGCTGTAGCAATGCTATGTATCAGATATTGCTTGAATATTCCCCCCTTGTGGAGCGGTACAGTATTGATGAGTGTTTTCTGGATTATACCGCATCGCATAAGTTATTTGGCAGTCCTGTAGCTGCTGCACATGCCATAAAAAATCGAATAAAAACAGAGCTGGGGTATACTGTAAACGTTGGGGTATCTTCTACTAAAGTTCTTGCTAAAATGGCAGGAGAATTAAAAAAGCCTAATCTGGTTCACACTCTTTGGCCAGAAGAGATACCAGCGAAGATGTGGCCGCTGCCTATAGGTGCCCTTTTCATGGTAGGCCATGCCACGAAAAAGAAGCTGGAGTCTATCAATATAAGAACAATTGGAGAGCTGGCACAAACGAAAAAAGAGCATATGAAAGCTCTTTTGAAATCTCATGGGCTTTTAGTATGGAACCTTGCTAATGGAATTGATGACTCCCCAGTTACTTTGAATAGCGAAATCCTCCAGAAGAGTGTTGGTAACAGCACTACTATCGACCATGATGTTACGGACCGCACAGAGGCCCATATAATCCTTTTGGCACTGACGGAACGGGTAGCAATGCGACTGAGAAAGCTGGGGTATTTAACTTCTGTAGTATCCGTTTCTATCAAAAACAATAGTTTTATGAGATATACTCATCAGCTTAAGCTGTCAAACAGCATTAATTCAACGACAGAAATTTATGAAAATGTCTGTAGGCTCTTTGACCAGAGCTGGAAAGGTGAGCCACTCCGTCATTTAGGTGTGCATGTGTCGGACTTTCAAGCTTCAAAGACTAGACAGATCTGCATGTTTGACCGAAGTGATAGTAGTAAACTACAGGATATTGATAAAGCTGTAGATAAGATAAGAGCCAGGTATGGAACAAGAGCAATAATACGGGGAAGCTTTGTAAATGGAAGTATAAATCCAATTCAGGGCGGTGTTAATGATAGCGAATATATTATGATGGGGGGATATGAACAGTGAGAGTACTTGCAGAACCGATAGACACGCTAGTTCTTTTTGTGGGCCAGGGAAAGCCTATACCTTATAAATTTAAGTATACCAATCAAGATGGAATACGAAGAGAGATAAAAGTAGATAAAATCTTGTCTTCTGACGAAAGTAAACTGGCTGGAATTAGAGCCTTTATTTACAACTGCCAAAGTATGATTGGCAATCAAGTAAAAAGGTACGAATTGAGGTATATAGTAACAGAGTGTAGATGGGAACTCTTTAAAATGTAATGGGGGATTGTAAAATCATGAGTAAATAAATCAAGTAGTCACTTCCAGATATTTAACGCCTTCCCCTTTTTTCTCTGCCATTAAAAAGCTGTCTTGATGGGCTCTCATTAAAGCAGCTGGGAGTAACATATAACTTCGGCCCGAATTGGGCCGAAGTTTGGCCTGTGCTTCATTCTAATAAGAAAAGTAACAATTAGCCTAACTAAAAATCCACAGACTGCAATCTGTGGATTTCTTTGTGCTTATATGTGGATTATTCCTCTTCTGCCAAACCCAATTCTTTATATCCCATTTCAACTAAAATATTATCTAGAGTTTTAAATAAATCTTTCTGGGCTAACGGAACAATTTCGTCTTTAACAATTGAATCATAATCATTTGGAACTTCATCAAATTCAAATACGAAATCTACATTCAATATAATATTAATATCATCGCTGTTAGGAATACCTATATGTGTTTCCATTAAAATTAGCAGAGTTTTTTCTTCCTTATTTTTTGGTGTTTTTACTTTTACCGTGCTTTCTGCATCTAATTTGAAGTTTTTGGGTAAAGCTTGTGAAATATCAATATGAATTTTGTTTAATCGTCTTTTTTTAATGTTCAACATAAAAATTTTTCTCCTTTCTATTAAAAGTACCGCTGTCTATATATGCACCTAAATCCATAAAGTCATCATTTTCCCATGAAACCGTCCGATTGCTTTGTGGCATATAAATAATTGTCTCTTTCACTGCTAGATTTTCAAATGATTTTTCTAATGCCTGTGCAACATATTGATTAAGCGTTATCTTCTGCTCTGCTGCCATAATAGCTATTTTTTTATGAAGTTCCGGAGAAACTCTTACATTGAAGCTTCCTTTAAACTCCTTATCCGGTTCTTTTCCACATTGTGAACATATATCTAAATAATTCTCAATGCTTTGATGAAACATTTCTTCTAATTCGTCAACAGTAGTTCCATGAAAATTTAATGAATCAGTAATACCAAAAACTTTTCCAACAAAAATCTTATCTTCTGCATCATAGTCTATGGTAGCATGGTATCCTTTATACCCCATCATTGAACTCATATCAACACATCCTTTCTTAGTTCATTATATATATTATTCGCAATTAATCTATTTCCCCAATGTCCTTTAAAAATTTCAACACCATCTTTATTTGGTATCTATATAACTCGTTACCAGGATGAGGTCCATCAAATTGCAATGTCTGTTTTGTCTCTCGGTGGCAATAAGCAATGCTAGAGCCTCTTCCTCCTGAGAATTTATCACAATTACATTTTCCCAACAAAGTGTCCAATTCTCTTGTTGTAAAATTATTCGGGCTAGGCTTTCTAGAGATTTTGTCTAATAGATCTTCTTTTTTGGGCATTTGTAATTATCACCTACCTTTCATGTGAAATATGCAACTACATTATAGTTGCATTGTATCATCATTAAAAGAGGAATGTCAATCAATTCGTAACATTTCCTACTATTATTTTGTATTGTTGTTAGATAAAAAATAATAGCATTGGTCTCCCTTAATTCTCTTATTTTCATAGCTTAAAATAACTTCGGCCCAATTCGGGCCGAAGTTATCCTTCATTAAAATATACTACATGGTACGCTTCAGGTCTGACCTTGATTCTTGAAGCCTTTCTATGAGAGCTGTTTTTTTCGCTTCATCAAATCCATTCTTATCTTTTACTTTAATTACTCCTACATTCAAGTCTTCTTCCATTTCATTAATCTCAATTGCTTCATTACCTTTTTCATCCATATTAAGAGATGCATTCAGTTGATTTAAGCGGTTTTGTTTTTCTTTCAATTCTTGTTCCTGTGTAAACGGCTTTTTGACCGCTTCTTTTGCATTTTCTAGTTGATGCAGTACAGCACCTAATTTTTCTTCATAACCACTTTTTTTCTCATTCATAGTTTCCAGTACATGATTAAGTCGCTGGATGTTGCCCAGTGGATCTGTCCCCATTTCCACACTATGTATAAGATTCCCTTCTAGGCTAAGTTTATATCTTTGCTCAAAAGATTCAAAAGTTGATGTTATTTTTAAACCGTTGTACTCTCCAATCATCATCACTCTCAAATGAGTCTTTTGAGCTTCTTTCTTTACCATAGAAATTAAGGCTGTTCCTGCTTCTTTCTTTTCAGTATACTTGAGATCGCCAACCTTCATGAAAAAATGGCCTTTATCCATTGACCTGTTTTTCTGATAAATTTCTAAGTCTTTTTCATATCCTGCTATCTTTTCTTTTAGCTCGGCTATTTGCTTAGGGTAACTCTTTGCGATACTATCTTCCAAGCGATATATTTGGCTTATATGATTTGCCTTTAGCAGCTTCAACTTTGATACTTGTATATCAAGGTCCATTTTTTCCTTGATATAAGGATTTCCAGTTGCTAAGGCTTTAACTTCCGCATAGGTAAGAGCAGTTTCGTCAATGTCTTCACAACTTCGTACTGGACTTTTGCTCGTCATAATCTGTCCAATAAATTTTTGTTTATTTTCTATGAGCTGCCAGGAATAGCTATCAAAGGTCCCTTCTGTCACATAACGGAAAATCTTAACCTTTGGATTAAGATTACCTTTTCTAACTATGCGCCCTTCTTGCTGCTCAATATCGGAGGGTCGCCATGGTACATCAAGGTGATGTAAAGCAATCAGCTTGTCTTGCACATTTGTCCCAGCTCCCATCTTCTGTGTTGACCCCAGTAGGAATCGAACTTGCCCACTTCTAACTTGAGCAAAAAGTTTTGCTTTACGTATTTCCGTAGTAGCTTCATGTATAAAGGCAATTTCCTCTTTTGGCACTCCTTTAGCAATCAACTTATTTCGAATATCATCGTATAAATTAAAAGTACCATCCCCTTTTGGGGTAGATATATCACAAAAAATTAACTGCGCTAACTTATTCTCTTTAGTCTCGTCCCATATTTTATAGGCATTTTCTACACAAACCGAGGATTTTGAATTTTCTTCATCAGGTAGCATATCATTAATAAGTCGCTGATCAAGGGCTAACTTTCTTCCGTCACTTGTAATTTTCAGCATATTGTCAATATGGGCATCTACTATTCTATTACGGACTGCTTCTGCCCGATCAGCCAACGAGGCTACCATTGCTTTTTGATGCTCACTAGGTTTTAATACCACATTAATGTATTCGACTTCCGGCACAGGAAGCTTTAGCATGTCTGAGGTCTGAATGTCTGCACATTCCTTAAATAGAGAAATCAGCTCTGGCAGATTAAAGAATTTAGCGAACCTGGTCTTTGCCCTATATCCAGTTCCCTCTGGGGCCAGTTCTATGGCAGTTTGCGTTTCCCCAAAGGAGGCCGCCCAACTGTCAAAATGTCCAAGACCCATTTGTTGTAGGGTATTGTACTGAAGATAACGCATATTCGTATATAACTCAGTCATACTGTTGCTGATTGGTGTCCCGGTAGCAAAGGTAATTCCTTTCCCTCCGGTCAGCTCGTCTAAATACTGACACTTTGCAAACATATCCGAGGACTTCTGTGCTTCCGTTTGTGCTATTCCCGCCACATTTCGCATTTTAGTGTGAAGAAACAGGTTTTTATAACTATGGCTCTCATCTACAAATAGCCTATCTATGCCTAGCTGCTCAAATGTAATTACATTATCTTTTCTTGTATTATCATTTAAACGGCTTAACCTAGTTGTTAATGACTTCTTCGTCTTTTCCATTTGCTTAATGGTATAACGCTCCCCATTTTCTTTCTTTACTGCTTGAATTGACAGCTCAATCTCTTGAATTTGTTTCTTCACAGTTGCGATTTGTCTATCTGTGGAAAGAGGAATTTTTTCGTATTGTGAATGACCGATAATAACTGCATCATAGTCTCCAGTTGCAATCCTGGAGCAAAATTTCTTCCGGTTGGCTGGTTCAAAATCTTTCTTTGTGGCAGAGAGGATATTAGCCCCAGGGTATAGCCGTAAAAAGTCACTTGCCCATTGCTCTGTCAGGTGGTTCGGTACCACCATAAGGCTTTTCTGGCATAATCCTAGGCGCTTGCTTTCCATTGCTGCTGCAATCATTTCATAGGTCTTTCCTGCCCCTACACAGTGGGCCAACAAGGTGTTATATCCGTACAAGATATGTGCTACCGCATTTTTCTGGTGTCTCTCTAAAATAATATCTGGTGTCATACCCGGAAACGTTAAGTGACTTCCATCATATTCCCTTGGCCGGATAGCATTAAATAATTCATTGTATGTATTACATAAAACTTGCCTTCTATCTGAATCTTTAAATATCCAATCCTTAAATGCTTCTCGAAGTGCATCTTGCTTCTGACTTACAAAGACAGTTTCCTTTTTATTTAAAACTCTCTTTTCTTTTCCGTCTTCCAATATAACATCAAAAACTCTGCAATCACGGAGATTTAATGAATCCTCAAGGATATCATAAGCATTTTTTCTACTTGTGCCATAGGTCACATCTACCAGAGAGTTACCCTGATCCGAACGTTTACCCTTGATATTCCACTGTCCTGTCACATGAGAATATCGTGCTCCTACTTTATCTCTAGTAAATAGATATTCTGGGGTTTCAAAGGTTTGTCGCATAAAATCATCTATATATTTGGAATCAATCCATGTTGCTCCAATACGAATTTCAATCTCCGCAGCACCTAATTCTTTCGGCTGCACTTTCTCCAGAGATGAAACATTTATATTATACTCTTGATGTTTTTCTGCAAATACTTTTGCAACAGCCAGCTTTTCTCTCACATTTCCACTTAGATATTCATCAGCAGTCTC
Organism: Aminipila butyrica; assembly: GCF_010669305.1. Taxonomy (NCBI): domain Bacteria; kingdom Bacillati; phylum Bacillota; class Clostridia; order Peptostreptococcales; family Anaerovoracaceae; genus Aminipila; species Aminipila butyrica. The sequence continues at coordinate 2,254,034 of NZ_CP048649.1, forward strand.
CCAGTCAGAAGTTATTGGATTTAGAAATATCACTCCGGCAAGTTCTTTTATAATATTTTCTTCTTTTTTACCCGAAAGCTCCGCCATATAAGACAGGTTTACCTTTGCTTTCTCTGAAAGGGATACTGCTAAAGCCTCACTTGCTGTAGCTACACTGGTAATTACCATACGCCTTTTTATTGTGCGTTTAGTAAACATGTCTGCCTTGCCTTTTAGATTACCTTCCTCGTCCAAGTTCTCCAAGGAGCAGAGAAGCGCATAGCTTGCATCCTGGTTAAAAGCCTTTTTATTAGGCTGAGAATTAATAATTCCAAACTTTTTCGAGAAAGCATCGTATAGCTCATTCAATTCTGTCTGCTTATTTTTTATGGCTTCCTCTGGGTATTCGTTTAATTGCAGATCAATAAGTCCCTGGGTACATTCCCGTATCGCTACCAGTTCTTTTATTCGCTGTTCCATTAATGGGGGCACTTGCACGGGCATCATAAGAGAGTTTTCTCTGTAGTATGCTCTACCCTCAACAATGGTGTAACTGTAATTCTTTACAGTTGGGTCGGCGGGTATCCCCTCCATTACCAGGTTATCATTAAGATCGTCAAGCTCTACTGCATCTATACTCCCCTCGATCCGTTCCATTGCCTTCTGTAGCTGCTCGGTAAAAGAAGTGTCCATATTCGGGGAACAGGTGGGCTCCATACCATAGGGTCCCGACACCATTTCCATCTTACCTAAAATCATGTCTGGGTGTTCTACAAAATAGTCATTTAGGGTAATACCGTCTTTATTTTCTGATAAATACACCCAATCCGGATCTAGATCCATTACTCGGTCACGCTTTTTAAGAAAAATTATGTCTGACGTGACTTCTGTCCCGGCATTTTCCTTAAATGCAGTGTTGGGAAGTCTGACTGCACCCAAAAGCTCGGCCCTCTGAGCAATATATTTTCGCACCATAGGACTTTGCTTGTCCATGGTCCCCTTTGAAGTAATAAAAACAATAATTCCGCCAGGTCTAACTTTTTCTAAAGCTTTTGCAAAAAAATAATCATGAATTAAAAAATTGTGCTTATCATAGGCTTTATCCACAACTTTATATTGTCCGAATGGGACATTTCCAACGGCCACATCAAAGAAATCAGTAGGATAGTTGGTGTTTTCAAAACCAGCTATCTTAATATCAGCGTGAGGATAAAGCTGCCGTGCAATTCTTCCAGTAATACTGTCTAACTCCACTCCATACAGCTTACTGTCCTGCATTTTTTCCGGTAACATGCCAAAGAAACGGCCTGTACCTAGTGCTGGATCTAAGATACTCCCCTTTTTAAATCCTAAATTATCAAGGGCATTATAAATACCTTCAATTATGGTTGGGCTAGTATAATGAGCGTTTAATGTGCTTCCTCGAGCATGGCTATATTCATCCGGAGATAATAGTTCTTTTAATTCTAAGTATTCATTTGACCAGGCGTTTTTCCCTTGGTCAAAAACATCAGCGAGACCGCCCCAGCCCACATACTCTGATAAAATATCTTGCTCCCCCATGGTAGCGGGTCTCTTTTCTTTTTCAATTTGGTATAGGGTCTCGATAGCCAATATATTACGTCTATATTTTTCCTTTGCTGTACCCTTTCCCAGGTTAAAGTTTGTAATCCGGAAATTCTTTGATAATGAAGCTTCGGCTTTCTTTTGATCACCTATTTTTTCTGGCATAGAAAAAGCAGCGGTTTTGCTGTCTAACGCATCTGCTCCCGCTGCTTCTAGTTCTTTACCTGGAAAGGTTAAGTCAGTAAATAAATTGAGTTGTTCCGTTTTTTCTCTTAACTGAAAATTAGCTCCGTCTTCACGATTTCCTCGGCCCTCTGACGGATATTGTTCATCCGGCCAACCCATTCCATCTGATTTTCTGCTTTGAGTTTCTCGTTTACCTCTTCGGCCGTTGCCATCTGGCTTATCAGCAACTCCTCTTTCTCCTCCGACGCTTTCTGGGTCTCCATCAGATGTGTCCATAATTCCCCGTTGACCTGCATCAGGGAGTAGGTCAGATTCTGATGGTCTCTCAAATATGCCCTTCTCATCAGACCATATTTCCTCAACTCCATCATTTCTTCGCTGTCCTCCCCATCCATCATCAGTTTTGGAACTTTGTAATTCTCTTCTTGTAAGTACTCTAATCTCTTTGTCATCTGCTTCCCTTTCATTACTTTTATGCTTTAAAGCATTATACTCCATCTGACCATAAGCTTCAATTCTTTTCTTACTTTCTCTTACTAATTTTCCGAGTTCTTTTAAAATTGGACGGTTTAAATCATTAACTGCCATCCCCAAAATCATGGTAAGCTCTCTTGTATGGAAGTCTGTCAAATAATCAAAATCAAATTCATCCAATAAATTAATCCGGTTACACCTAGAGAGCACCGCATATGTCGAACTTTCTATTAGGGTTTCTTTAAACCTTACTGCTGTATTCAGTTCATCCAGGTCCTCAATTAATGTATTTTGTTTTGCTGCTTCTATTTCGGACTTATGCTCCTCGTAGTAGCTTAAAGCTGCTTTCTCTATTATTTTTCGAACTGCCACTGATAAATTTTTTTCTTCTGGCATTTGAAAGCTGGAGCACAGCAGACTGCTGAGGTCTTCATCATGCTGTTCATTGATTTCCCATATATAAGGGCTTTTGCTTGTGGCTGCTATTTTATAGGTATCTGCAACATCAAAGACATATTTTAATTTTGGTCTTGTGGCATACTCATCAACTAGAGCGATGCCTTCTGCATGACGTCTTATTCTGCACCCCATGCTATTGTTCCAAAAGTCAAATTCCGCACAAGCTTTCGCCTCTGGCCGTTGTGCATAAATTAAAACCTGCTCATTGAACGTATACTTTTTATACATTTTTCCTGCAAGCTTCAAATAGCTTTTCCAGCGATCTGCATCCGTTGTAATGCTGCTGATAGTTTCACTTAGGAGTTTACTAATGCTGATATAATTTATATTTTCTTCCACGATGTTCTCCTTTCAGGAAGTAATCTTGCTTCATCTATTCATATTTTTTCTTGCATAAAAAAGGAGACCTATTTATGTTAGGCAAACTTTTAATTAATGCGGATTAAAATCTTCTTGATCTATTGAAATGCCACTTTCCCCGTTAATTATTCATTGCACAAAACTGTCTTTTCTGATATATTATTTCCATGGATTACCGCTTGGTGGTTGGTCACTTCCTTAAAAGGAGGTGATGCTAATATGTATATTTCATATCCAGAACTTTTTCAGTTCTGCATGGTGATTATCGGAGTCATTACCTTGTGTAAGCTCAAAAAATAGCAACAGCCACCTAAATTAGCGTTTAGGTGGCCTAGTTCTGACTTTCGGACTAACCACCAGAGCAAAGGCGGTAATCCTTTTCTTTATTATATCCACATTCTATTAAAAAATGCAAGTCTTTTCGGAAACAATACTGGCAGAATAAAAAAGAAGTTAGTATTTGACCTTAATAAGACCAATTACCTGGTAAGGCCCACTTCCTGCCTCCTCGGTTGATTTCTTTGCATCTTTGCCATTATTTCCATAAGATCCTCATTAACATCTTTCATTTTAGGCACGATTTTATTCGTTTCATAACCTAAATTTTGATATTTCTCCTTTAGCTTATCTGCTCGGATTTGTCCATGATTCCGTGGTTGCCCCAGTCCATCAGTGCCTTGCAGGTCATTATCCAAAATAAAAGTAATCTTCTTAATCTCCGGATGCCTGTTTAAGTAAAGTTCCAGCGGTTTATCAGACATGCCACCAAGTGTAACTCTGTGAGGACTTTTCCAATCCTCTGCTCCCATCTTTTCTAAGGTTGCTTTTGATATTGCATCTATTGCAGATTCAAATACAAATAAGTGAGGCCCCTGCCCCTCCATAGCAAAAGAGTATTCCTTGTCTGAACCATCTACATCCCTCTTAAAAGCATTTTGAGCCAGTGTATAAGTTCCTCTTAAGGCTGCGTGTTGAACCTTGCCCTGGTCATCTTTCTGTCCCACAAATACTGCATTATGAAAACTCTTGTCTTCATAAAGGAGTCCCTTTTCAATGCAGTAGCCTATGATGTCCTTATCGATACCTCTGCTCATCAAATATCCAAACACTCTCCTGTTATTTGCAGCCTTTTCTGGTAATGCAAATGCCTTTTCTGGCATCTTCTCATGGTTATTTACAGCCTCGACCTTTTTTAGTCCTGTAGGCATACGGTGTTCTGAACTGCGACAAATAGAACTGTATCCTTTAGCATAATCAGCGAGCTTCTTAATCGCATGAGGTTTATCAATCCCCTCAAGTAGGTGGATAAGCAGAATGGGACTTTTCCCGGCTTCACCTGCTGAGTACCAAGTCCATCTTTTTCCACTTTGATGTACTTTTAAGCTATCATGCTCACCTGCCCCATCATGCAGGATGACAGCATATTCTTTGCCCTCCTTTCGTAATTGATAGCCGTTGTCCCTTAAATAATCAATTAGGTTTACATCAAGAGCAGCGAAATACTCATAGTCTTCATAAATCCTTGCCATAACTTCTCCTATTCAAAAAATTAAAAGAGGAGATTCATTATCTAAAATCTCCTCTTTCTATGGTTGTATATTTACTCTTTTTTTGTATATATCTTTTTTTACTCTGACAGTAAAAAATGTTTAGGTTATGGGCTGGTCATTTTGACCACCCCCCCTTGAAAAAAATATAGCTTTTTTTAAAAAAGTGCATACGGTTCCTTTGATTTCCTGGATTTTTGTATAGGCTTTACATAATTTTTCTTCATGAACTCGGTTTTCATCGATTCCGATCTCTGGCGATAAGGATGAAATTAACTTATTTTTAACGGCAGCAGCAAGCTTCATCTTTTTTGCCTGTTCTTTCATTCTGGCCTGCATCTTTTCCTGAATCCGCTTATTTTCTACCTTTACTTGTTCCTTTTCTCCTGCATCGTCGGTGACTATGTACACATTGCTTGTCTGGCTGCCATTCGCTCTAAAGTTCGCTTTTTTCATTAGAAGTCCGATGGATAGCAGTTCTTTAATAGCTCGTTGAACAGTGCTAACCGATATGCGGCAATCTTCGGCAATCCGCTTTAAGCCCGGCCAACATATATTTTCTTTATTGCTTCTGTCCGCTAGATATAAAAAGACGGACTGTGCCTTCAGGGATAAGCTCTCTTTGTAAATTAGTCTTTGCGCCGTAATCGTGTTCATGAAATTTCCTCCACTAATATTTAGTTTTCCTTGCAGCGGTTGGAGAAAAGATATATACTATAACATATCTTAACTCATTAGGGGTTACACTGATTCTTTTAGCTTGAGACAGTGTAACCCCTTTTGCATTTTTATTGAGCTGACTTTAATATCTCAATAATTTTTTCATTTACTTTAGTTGCAATTGCTCGATCATGATCTACCTTAATAACTTTAAATCCTAGAACAGGTATCATGTTTCCTTGAACCTGCACCAGAGAGTCACTTGGCACACAAAGAAGATAGATCATATCGTCTTTGCCATATGACAAAATTTCTTCGGCCACGGAATCCCAGGCGACAATCGGCACCCTGGCTTCTCGCTCATCGCCCTCATCCGCTTCCGTTATCAGATAGTTTTTCATTACAAACCGACCTTTAAACGCTGGCATCAGCGTCGGTTTTGTTTCCAATCTGCCGGCAATGATATTTAGCATATCGCTCATCGGTTATCTCCTTATCTTGTAAGTTCTGCTTTCGCTTCTTTAGGGGTAGGCTGCTGCTGCTGCTGTTTCTGTTTTGGTTCTTTGCTGTCCATACCCTTATTTTTCTCTTCCTGCTTGTCCTTCTGATCCTTTTCATAAGCATATCCGCTCAGTATCTCATTAAACTCCGTCAAGATACTTTTGTTGTGATCAATCCGCTTAACTTCAAACCCCATGACAGTCAAATCACGGTCCAGACCTTTTGGCCGATATTTGATATCAATAACTTTTCCAACAAATTGGACAGTTTCGCCTTTATTATACTTTGCTATATCTAGGGCCTGTTCTCCCCATGCCTCAATTTTAACTGGAATGGAATCACGGTCCGGTGAATTTGGACTAGCTCCTTTTTTCCCTGGCCACACATACACAGTAGTGTTGCACACATAGGTACCATTTGGAATCTGTCTTACTTGTGGATCTTCGGCCAATCTACCTGCCATAACATTTAACATACTTTTTTCCTCCTTGTTAATAAAAAAATTGTACAAAGTTTACTCCGGTAACAATTACGGCTCCAATACAGATATATGTCCCCAGGGGAACATATACCTGCTTGTACCGTAAACTGTGGGCTATCCCACCTATACACGCTACAAAGAGTGTAGCGATAAAGTACGATATACCAATGCAAAATCCTAAGCTTGCTAAAAGCTTTAAATCCCCCCCTCCTGACAGCTTAGGATTTTTCATATAAATAACAAAGAGGATTATGCCTGGGAAAAGTAACCCGGTAATCCTCTCTATTAGATCAATATGAAAATTAAAATAATTATCCATTAGGATTTGTAAAATCCCCATAGCTAGCAGTATTAAAATTGCGGCATTGGGAATCAATCTGTGTTTCCAATCGGAAATGCCGACATATATAAGGATTGGTAAGCTCAACAGGATGGCTAACATTAGCGTTGCATCCCTAGTCTTGGTGAATGATTTAATGTAAGGCTTTCACTGATTTTTTCCATTCCCTTTGCTTTATTTTCTCCTACCCTTTTGTCCAGATTGGCAAGCTTCGCCTGGAAATTTTCAGTTTTGTCTTTTATGCCTTCCAGTATGTTTTCTTTCTTTTCAAGCTTTGCCAGTGCCTCATCTGTTCTTCCTCTCATAATGCCCAGCACGTCCTCCTGTTTTTTAAGTCTCCACTTTTCAAAAGGCAGCTCCTCTCCGGACATATCTTTAAGGTTATCCAGATGGCCCATAGCTTTTCCAAGTTCGTCTCCTACATGACTGGCTTTCTCTTGGGCCATTTTGTTTCTTTCCAGAGCCTTGTTTAAAAACTCAAGGATTTTATTCATCAGCTCTTTCAAATTCAGTTTTTCTAGGATGGAATGAAGACCCTCCAAGTTTTTGTCATGAACGCAGGTTTTAATATCCTCGCCTTTTTCCACAATTCTGGACTTCATCTCCTCCATGGCCGTTCTCATTTCTTGAAGAAAATCTTTATCCTCTTTAATATTCTTTCGGTTTCTTGTCGTGCCTTGCTCCATTTTAGCATTTAGCTTCTCCAGCTCTGAGGTCAGCTTTAACATGTTTTTTTCCATGTCTTCTATATAGCTAAATAGGCCCTTTAGCTCATTCGGCGTAATAATAGCTTCTTTTCCCCTATAATGCTTTGCCATCTGGCGATACTGTTTGTTTACATTGTTGTCCATTCTTTTCTCCTCTCTTTCAATAACAATAGAAATAAATTACTTACTTCATCACCTCCTTTCCTCTAACTGTCCAAGTGGCTGTACTTGTGATTACAGCCTCCTGGGTTAATCTCCTCATCTCGTCAATTCTCCTTTCCCATGTTTTGCTGGATGATTTTGATGCAGTGCATTTTCTATATGCTGCTTCCACTGTTTCTGATTAGGACTTATCTTACTGCTAACCGATGGAAAATCTTTCTTTGAATAATCCATCTGAGTGATTTCTTTTGCACTGATCGGACGTCCGCAATTTTGGCTTTTAGTTATTTCTTTTTTATAATCGGAATAATTGTCATAGAATAAGCTTTCTCCAACTTTCCCACCTTGGCCAATATAATCTATTCTTCCATAGAACTTATAACTACTGAGTTTAGATTGAATGTCTTTTATCTTTTGATCGGATAAAGATAACTGCTTCTCCGCTTTTTCATAATTAATAGGGCCTGATGGATCAGATCGGTCTTTTTCTGCTATATCATAAGTAGCTTCTTCAAATTCTAAATCACATACTAGTGTGACATATGTCAAATCATGACTATATTTTTCCGGAGATTCTGCAAGTCTCCATTCAAGATCTAAACCAAAGCAGTAACCCATTTTGTAAAACAATTCACCCAGTTTATAAGCATCTGTCATGGCTTCCCCATTTTTATAATCGGAATTAAAGCCTCTAATAAAATTAATTTTTTCAGTATCTGTTTTAAAGCCTTCTATATATTTTGTAGAGTTTATTAAAACAGGATAAGAATCTCCCCTGTCAAGTGCCAACTCGAAGACCAAATCATCCTTTTCTTGAGGATTTAATAAACGTACCCAAGGATGATCAAGTTCTATAGTGTTATCGGTCCAAAATTTATTAGATAGAAAATCTTGTATTTTGGTCGTTTCACTTGCAGTATACCCTAAGCCAGCTATTTCCTTTTCTATATGGCCGATTCTCATATCATGCTCAATTAGGTCCCTTTCGCACTTTTCTTTATTTCCCTGCCAATCCGCAAGAGCCCCTTTTTTGAAAAGTTTTGTAAATAAATTAGCTTTATTTAATATCTCATTAGAATTGTTAAGAGAAATCTGTACATTTTCTTTCATATCTACGTGCCAGGTTAGATCTCGAACTAAAGATAATAGTTTTTCTTTTTTTTCATTCATTTTGATTACCTCCTTTACCGTTGCAATGGCCGATTCTCACTTTGTTTCCGTAGTTTATTAATATCAAAATTTTTCAGCTTGTTTTCCAAAATGGTCTTTGATTTCTTTACTTGAACATCAAAATCAACAGTGCCTTCTGCATTCATGCTATGGTAGCCTTTATCCCCAATTATGATGTGGTCTAACACCTTTATATCTAAAAGGTTTCCAGCCTCCACACATCTTCTTGTGAAATTTTTGTCTTCAAGGCTTGGCGTAGGATTTCCACTTGGATGGTTATGAATTAAAATTATTGAAGGTGCGCTATTTTGAATAGCTTTTTGGAAGATGTCTTTCGGATTAGCTATTGTTTCTGTAATGCTTCCCGATGAAACATCTTCTATTTTTATAACATCACCTTTTACATTTAATAGTGCGACTTGTAAATGCTCTTGATTTTCATATTGAAGATTTGGCTTTACAATTTCAACGATTGTTTCTGGCCCTGTAATAACCTTGGGCTTTTCCCGTTTAATTAAACGGGAAAAGTCACTTGAGGCCTGAAATGCTTTAAGGCGCTCTTTTTGTTCAGGCAAGAGCTCTAAGGCTTCTGTGTGCTTAAAGAGGTAATATAAAGAATTTTCATTAACCATCTTAGTCAACTTATCTTTTTCAATGCCCGTAAGTAAAGCAATATTTGATAAATGCTCGTCTATCAATTTTTCTTTCAGCTTAGGACTTATATTAACGATCATTTCTTTCATCATCATCCTCCTCGTAATACTCTGAAAGATATGCATTGACTTCGTCTGCAAGCTCGTTATAAGCTGCAATAAACTCTTTGGACTCTTCCATTATCTCAAGGGCTAAGCCTAACTGGCTGGTTCGATAAGTCAGCTTTAAAAAACCTGCTTTTTCTTTATCTAGTCCTAGCAATTCCCCATGTTTCATGGTGTACTTGTATCCATGTTTAGATACAACCGTCAAGGCTTTTTCCCGATTTACCCCAAACTCTTTTTCTAAAAAATCTGCGAACTGTCCGTATTCTTCTGCTAAATGCTTTTCCATACTTTTTCTCCTTTTAACGCCGATTTCTCCTAATCGGTTCTTATGTTTTTACTTAAAACATCAATGGGAATTTCCCACTTCTGTTCCCATAAATGAAACAAGGTTGGCGAAAAGGCCGTTGCACGTACATTCATTCTTACCGTGTCACCATTAACGCTCACCTTGTTTATGACAAGAGTATATTCAATCTCTCCATTATCATTTAATTTTTCAAAACTTCCGTTTAAATGTAAATCCTCTTTTAGATAAGTATAAAAATACTCCACGGCCACTGTTTCATCAAACTTGCTGGTACTGTCTATCCGATAGCTGTCATACATTGCTGTCTTAATGGACAAATTCGCCGCTCTGTAAATTTCATCGTCCAGATGAGCCTTCAAATCATGAACACGAAGAACCTCACTGGTAACGAGCATGACGCATATGATGAGAAACAAAAAGACGAGTATAAGAATGTATAAAGTCCCCCCCTCATCTTTAACCAGTTTCCATGCTTTTCTTTTAACCATGCTGTTCACCTACTTCCAATAGACTTCACTCATCCCTGGTGTATCTGCCTTCATGTTAATGTCCCAGACAAGTGGGTCCAGAAACAACGGGCTGGCCAGCTGGATCGAAGCCGTATATCGGACATTAACGGTGAAGGGGTCCCGAAATTGGATACTTCGGTCCCTAGTGTTAAAGTAGGTCACATCACTTACCTCAAAAGTCATATCCATGTTATAGCTTTTATTTAAAGCTTCCATCTGCTCATATGCTCTTTCTGTAACAGCACCATCTGATTCAATTACTTTTGCAATGGATTTTGAGCTGTATGTAACATTTTGATATTTAATGGCTGCACTAAATACCTCCAGCCCAAATAGAAAAATAATTACAGCTATCAAGGTAAAGATCATGAGCGGAAGTCCCATGTCTCCGGACCTTTCCGTTACAAGCCTTCTTATTTTTTTTAATAAAAACATGGTGCGCCTTTCTATAAAGAGAATACAGACTTAATCTTGCTAACCATCAATGGTCCTATCTCATTAAAGGCATCACTGAAAATACCCAACAGAATACCGCCAAGGATAATGGCAATCAGGCATATAATGATTACCTGTATCATTTCCATACCACTTTCGTCTTTTCTTACTGCTTTAACGGTTTTCATTACCTTCTTTTTTAAACCTACTAGTTTCTTAATCATTGGTTTTCCTCCATTTCTTAATCTTATTGTGATAACGTAGCTAAGCCGCCAGTCATGGCCTGGAGCATAACGTAGCCTATGGCTAAAAAGCTGATTGCAAAAAGTGGAATACAAGCAATAAGAACTTTGCTCGGCCTTTTCTCTAATTCTCTTTTGATATTTTCTTTACTCTTGATGTCCATTTCTCTGGCCAGGGAGGCTAAAGTCTCACTCTGATATTCTCCTCTTGTTAATCCAATCAGTGCATTGCATAAAAAGCCTACTTCTGGAATGGCTAAGCGGTTATTGAAGCTTCTTACTGCCACCTCAATGTCTTTAGCTTTCATCTCCATAATCAGTACAGAAATATCCCAGGCGAATACCGGATTGGCTACCTTCAGATAATCTTCAAAGATGGAAATCAAGTCCGCTTTGATTACCCCTGATTTTTTATCGTTTAATTTATATAAAATAGAACGAATAAATCCAGGCAGTCCCATCTCAATTTCATTTCTTTTCTTCTTAAGTTCCGTTTTGTAGCTAGTTAACTGTTGATAAAGTATCATGCCTGATAATATCAATCCTGCAAGGCTTAGGCTTTTTACACCTAGCACTATCAGCACTGCCGGAAGTAAAAGGGATAACACCGCTAGTATTATTGCCTTCGCATAATACTCTTTAGGAGTCTCCTTTATTCCAGCTCTAGATAAGGCATACTTTAGTTTAGCCTCTCTTTCTTCCGAAAGTCGGATGAAAGGTGCAGCTGCTTTTGTCATGGGCTGCAAAAACCCTTCCATAAACCTGTCTAAAAAGCGTTTCTTCTTTATGGAAAGCTTTAACCCGATTAATGCTTTTGCCGGGGGCTTATAATAATAGCTATCCAAGGCTAGGCTTCCGCCTTTTACTATCAGAAGAAAAGAAATAACTTGTATTAAAATCATACATTCTCCTTTCTCCATTCGGTTACATAGTACCGATTGGCTTATTTATTTTCATAACGTAGATGGCACTGAGAAGTGCCGCCACGATCATAAAAAATACAATGATTTGTCCCATGGGCGTATGGGTTAAAATAAGGTACCATTCTTTTCTCGCCATGCGGAAGGTCGGGATGACAGCGAACATGGCTCCCACCACCAATAAATAATACGTCCAGGTCTTTTTCATTTGGGTATCGCTCTCAATCTGCATAATCTTCTCATCAGCCATTGCATCAATGACTGGTTGGAGAGCAAAGCGCATTTCTTTGTTTTCCATGCAGAGCCTCAAGTTTTTAACCCATTGGTCAAAGTATTTATTATTTATCTTTGCAGCCAGCAGCGATAAATTCCTGTCTACATTCCGGCTAATATAAAGGCAATCCGACACAAATTCTTCAAAAGGTGTCACCTTTTGAAAGCTTCCATCCTGATACCTGCGCCGCTCTTCCACGTAGGCCTCTACTGCCCGAAGTATGTTATTGCTAGCTAGGTATGAATTGGTGATAATGGACATCGTGTTTTGAAGCTCAGCCAGTTCCTCTCTGGTAATCTCCTGGGTCCGAAAGAGTAAAAAAAGGTATGTCAATGGAACAAAGGCCAGTCCTGTGGTCATAGTTAAAAACGGCACTGAGAAGCAGATAAAGCCGATTCCAAGTCCCGCTATGAAGAAAAGCGCCATAATGCTGTATAAATAAGATCTCTTTTTCCTTATTTTTTTCAAAAGAGAATCGATATTAAGAACAGCTTTTTCAAAACGATTTAAAGTAGCTTCAGCATTAATCTTTATTCTCTTGGATCTCGCCTCTGTTTTTTTAAAAGAAATGCTGCTACTCCTATCTCTTCCTACTGCCTTCAGGTTGAATAGAAGAGCAATCCCGATTATAAAAAGGATTGCTGTAAAAACTTGAGTAAGCATATATCTCTCCTTTCTATATTCTGTATTGCTTAACCGTTTCTTCTGATACACCATTTAAAAGGAACGTATCAGCCAGCCTCTCTGAAATCCCGCCAATCATTTCATGTTTTCCATGAATTTTAATAATCTTTCCTTCGTCATTCACATCTGTTTTTGTTGGCATGAATTTAAAAATTGTATTTCCAACGACTTTTCCCTCTACTACATCTGTCGCTTCAAATATTTCAATGTATTTTCTGCTTTTATCAGGCATCTGCTTTTTGAAAAGCATGATTGGAAAGGCCTCAATAATCATGCGAAGAATGGTATCCTCTGATAAGGCAGCATCTGCCTGTCTATACATGGTTAAGATACGGAGGTATGCATTCCTTGCTCCGTTTGCGTGAAGCGTGGTTAAAGCTGTATGGCCAGTTCTAGCAGCCTCTACCGCAGTCTGGGCTTCCTTTCCTCTCATTTCGGCCGGAACAAAGATACTTGGGTGAAGTCTGAGTGATAATTTTAGGTGGTCGTTCATGGTAATTTCATTTGGTGCCTCTTTTGTATAGAGCTGTACCACGTCGTCACTTTCAGGGAGAAGCTCTTTCGTGTCTTCTATAGTGACGATTCGAATAGACTTATCTACGCTATTTAATAGATAATTTACATCTGCTGTCTTTCCAGACCCAGTAGGTCCAGCAACAGCTACAGGTATATTATTGTTAAGGCATAGGGTTAAAAAATCTAACTCGTTTGAAGATGCAGTCTCAAATGAAATTAAATTTTCTCTGGTAATGAAAGAAGGTTTTTGCTTTCTAATAGAAGCAATAGCACCCGCATCTTCATCTACAGCAGGAAAAATTGCTGCCGACATACGTACACCTTTAGATAAGTAGCTATCTCCAAGAGGTGTGCTGCCATCCAGTATTAGTCCACCCATTCTAGCCATTTTCTTAACCACATTAATACAATCTTCCGCAGTTTCAAATTTTTCAGGAGCCTTAACTTTGCGATTTCCATATAAAACCCAGATAGAATCTTTACCATTGATATTGATTTCTTCCACCTCGGGATCTTCCAGATATTTTTTGACGAACCCAATGCCCGCCATATCTTCATAAATACGGTCAGTCAGGGTCCCAATACTGGTCTCATTTTGAACTAATTTTTCTGATAAGAGGTATCTATTAATTAGGTTCTTTAACCTAGTCATGGTGCTTTCTGAATAAAGCCCTTCAGCCAGCTCTCTAGAGTGGTTATCTGTAATTTTCTGCGTTATTTTGTCCAGAATATCTTTATAGTCGTCACCCTCTTCTCTTCCCGTTTCCTGTATCCTGGCATTCTTTTTATAAAGCCTTCCTTGTAGGGTGACTATATTATCCTTTGGCATATCAGTTATCCTTTCCGATAATCAGTGCATCCACAATGTTCTTTATCACAAGCTGATATCTAAAGACGTCTTCTTTCTTATTAAAACTAAATAGGCTAGCTATCTTTCGCTTTTCTAAGAATATGGGTGTGCCCATATTTTCTAAAATTGAGGCTGTAGGGACATTAGGTAAAAATGCAAAAGGTTCTATATCTATAGCCTTAACCAGGGTATTCGGATCACACCCTAGTTGATGCTCCGTAATTATGGGGCAAATTGGCACATCAGATAGTTGCATTAAAACTGGCACCCAGGAGCGATGCCAAAAGGCCGCATTTGACACAGATTTGTATAAACAATAAATATGGTCTGCTTTTTCAATACCCATGATGGTTATCCCATTATATAAATCTGATGTACAGTCGATGATTAGGTAATCGGATATCATGGATAGTCGCCGAAGCAGCTGATCCACTTTTAAGTCCTCTAATCCATCGGTATGTACGTCATAGTTTTCATTAGGTATTCCCATCAAGTAAATATTGTCATTTATCTTGTTGCATTGTGTTAGCATTTTTTCTGGTTGCTCTGTTTTATCAGACAAGCTGGCAAAAATGCCTTTTCCGTCTTCTATGGTTGTCCCAAAAAAGCTTTGTAAGGTTCCATAGTTTAGCTCTGCTGCCAACAGAATAACTATTTTATCTCTTTCAGCTAGGCCACATGCTAAATTAACAGCAAATGTGGTTTTTCCTGAACCTGGCATACCCGTCACAGATAAGATTTTTCCCATGGTCTCCTACCTTTCCACAAACACAACATGAATGCTGCCGTTATACTCTGCTTGCAATAAAGCTCGTTCCTGGTCTGGAGAGGTAATAAAGGTGATGGTACTGGCCACTTTCTCATTACTGCTGGACAGATCTCCCTTGCTTTGATTTTTGTCTATGCTCTCTGCATCTGCATTCTCAATGTCATAAATCTCTACCCTTTGTAAGTCAGGGTTCTGCACAATTGTATTGCCGCTGTATTCGTCTTCTATAATGTTATATACTTTTACAATATCTCCAGCTCGAAGGTGAGAAGCTAGGCCTGCTGCATTAGACTTAATAGAAATGGTGGTCAAACCGTTTTGCTCATTTATGATGGCTTGAAGCCTGGAAATATTCTCTTTTCCGATTTTATTGGTTGTTATGTTATCTCCCTGAGATATATCAGCAGCAGCGGGCTTTCCAATTACATCGGCCTTTTTTGTGATGTAGCCTTTTAGTCCAAAAACTCCTCTTTCAGCAAAAGATATTTCTGATTCTGATATTACGGTTCCTTTCCTAATATCATTTTTTGCTATTGCTATTGTTTCTGTTTGGTTTTTGGAGTTGCTTAAAATAGGAGTTACCACAAAGCTTATGACCAGTGCGATAATAATCAGCAGAATTCCGAAAAGCTTTCTTTTTTCAAAACTGCTTTTGCTTTTTAAAGCCGTTGGTTTTGGCTTTTTACTAAATAGGCCCATATTTTTTTCTCATCCTTTCTTTACTTAAAAAGTCCTCTTCTTTGTCTTTCTTTTTCTACAGAGATGCCTAACTGTCTAAATATAAGTTGATTAAGTATCTCTGAATCTCTTTCACACATAGGAAGGGAGCATTTCCCTAGCTCCTTGGAATCTGAATAACCTTTTATGCTAAATATACTCATTAATGGATCTGGTATCTGATTATCTATAAAAAAGTTTAATTTACCAATATGCCACGGATCTGAAAAACCTACAGCAATTTTATAGCTGCACCGGAGAAGTTCTGCAACATCTTCTTGCCGATCAGATACTCTTCCAGCTCCCACTTGCAATTTGCCATTCGGGCTTAATGGGAAAAGATAACCAAAATCTTCTATAACAAAGTTATATCCTTTGCTAATAGTTCCAAGTAGTATAGACTGTGACTGTTTCTCCTGATTATCTGGAACAATATAATCCGCATATTTCTCCGGAGCATACTTAAGTTCCTTTTTCCCGTCCATGGCTATGACTGCTGTAGGATATCCTGCTGCTCCAAGCTGCTCACCTAAACTTATAGACGTATAGGTAGATCCGGCTCCAGGGGAAATAGAAAAGACACCGATGGTAATGCACCCCAGTGTCTTGACTTGCACCGATGCGGTAGCACCTGGTTGCGAGGATAACTCTTTAATCGTCTGAACTTGTAATTTTACAGCATCATCCAATTCTTTTAACTGTTTTTTATATTCCTTTTTCTCCTGCTCAAATTGTATCGTTAATTCGGCCTTCTCCTGCTCATGCTGCTTTTTTATATTCTCAACATGCTCTTCTGCCTCTCTTTTAAACTGCTGCATATTCTTTATCTGCTCTTTTAGCAGCACAATCTGACGGGAGTTCTCTTCCGTGTGCTCTAGATTTTCCGTTTCAGCCAGCTTTTTCTCCAGTTCCTGAAGCTGGTATTCCTTTTCCTCTAGCTCTTTTTCTTTCTGTTTAATTAAGTATTCTTTTTTTTCCAGTTCTTCCTGGCCTACAGAAGCCTCAGTAACCGGAATCGCATTTTGAGCAATATCTTTGATGATTTTGTCAAAATCAAAGGCCCCTGAATTAGCATAATAGATATGATATACCTTATATCCATAGGCCCAGTTTTTATAAGGCTCATCTGGTTTTTCATCATTGAAAAACATTGCGATTGTAATATCTGGGTACTCTTCTCTGACCTTACGAATAACCTCATACTTTCCTTCATCAATGCCGATTAAAGCCATGTCTGATATGAAAAGATATTTAACATTTTTATGTTCCTTAATCCCATGAAGCAGCTCATCAATCGTCGCATAATCTTTTCTTACAAGCTCCAGGTTAAATTCATTAAAAACTTCCTTTAGCGATTCCATCTCAATAATCGCATCAACAATATCTATGCTACCAAGCATGGGAAGTATTTTTTTATTTTCCTTAAAGGCTGTCTGTACTTTACTCTTTAACTTTTCAAAAGCCAAAATTAACTCCTTCCTTCTTCCGCATATTTCAATAATTTTTCCCGGTCAGTATTAATCAGTCTTTCTTCTGTTTTTGCTGCCCTGAAATTGGCTACTAGATGGTTTTGAGCCGCATATAAAAGCCCTTGGCCCCTTTTAAACTTTTCTACCTTGGTTCTCTCTGCTTCTGTTAGTTTAAGCACGTCGGTAATAGTAGCAGCATCCAATTCTTCTAGACCTAAGATGATTTTAATAGAGGAAGCATTTATGATACCCTTTCCATACTTCCCTTCCTCTAACATCATAAAGTCCTGGATATCCTGAGTGGTTCCAATAGCAGCTCCACCGTAACCTCTGATAATTTTAAATAGTTCCAGAACACTTTCAGCAACTTGAGCATTACCGGCACTACCAATAAGTTTCCAAAGCTCATCCAAAATAATAGCCTTTTTCTGAGTGCGATCCATCTTTATCCGCTCCCAGTACACATCTAAAACGGCGTACATAGTAAAAGCGATTAACTCTTTAGGAACCTCACTGATATCGCTCACGGTATAAAGGTTTTCTAAATCGACATTGGTCTGGCCATTGAAGAAGCTTAGTGACCCTGTAATTAGTGGTTCTATCTCTTCTGCAATTCTTTTTAACTCTGGTACTTCATAAACTTCTGCTTGAAGTTCCTCAAGGATGGGCATTTCCTTTAATCTAGGACGTAAATTAATGAGGTTGCCTGAGCCTATTTCTTCATATAGGCTTGCATTTTCCATCGTAATACCCTTTTTCTCATACGTTCTTTTTAAAGGAGCATCCAGAAGGCGAAGTTCTCTCGTTGTAATGTCCGGGATTAGAAGTGAAAGTAATAGTTTTAACCGCTGTAATTTGTCTCCAAGGTAACTGGCCTTTTCCACGCCTACTTGTTTTGTTGGCCGGATTTCCATGACATTAATTCGGTTTTTCTCTCCAGGTGCATATTTAATAAAATTGCCACCTACATTATCACATAACGGCTTGTACTCGTGGCCTTTAAGGGGACAGATTAGCATTGTAGGGATTTTTTGCATCCGAAAGCGTCCCGCAATCATTTGAGTTAAGAATGTCTTTCCAATTCCTGACTTTCCGCAAATAATCATATTTGCATTTGGATATTTCTCTGTATCAAATATGTCCAAGATTATGGCGTTTTTGTCATACTCGTTGTCCCCAATGTACATGCCATTTGGATCTGACAGCGAGGATGAAGTAAAAGGATAGAAGCTGCATAACCCTGAAGCCAAGATGTTTTTATTGGTTTGTTTTTTCATCCGTTCGTCCATTAGGTTTAATGGCAACGATGATCTAAAAGCTTCCAACTGCCGAAAGTCCGCACGCTGATAAAAGATATTAGTCAACTTGCTTTCAACCTTCCTTACCTTTTCTTCCAGTCCTTCAGGCGTTTCAGCAATGATTCGTACAAACAGGTTAATATAGAAAAATTCATCACCTTTTGATAGTTTGGACTTCATGTAGACCGAAGATTCTGCTGCATTTTCTTGGGTCCCTGAGTCTACTTGATTGTCCCCACCAGTTTGCATTTTATGTTTTGTAAATCCCAGTGCTGAAGTGATTTCCTTAATCATTTTTAGCTTGTCTTCGGGCTTATGATATAAACTCACTTTTACACCTTCCCCATAATTAATTAACTCATCTAAAAAACCCTTTTTAGTAGTCTCATAGGGAAAATCTACACAGAGAAGCACCGCTATGTATGCTCCATCAATATTTATATAACTTGGCTGTAAAGTATCAATGCCGGATGGCATGATATAATCTATATAGCTTTTCAAGCTACTCTGAAAGGAGTTATTTTCAAAAGACTCTGTATGAAATTTTTGCATATTTATTTTTGTACTGTTTTTGTCTTCTTTTTTTTGCTTTTTTTTCATCATGACTCCAACCTCGGTATCCTTTCTCTTTCCGAACTTTTTACATTAAGCAGTTCAAAAAGTATCTGAGCGGTAAACTGATTATCCCAAGAAACTTTAATTTCATTACCACATTCTTGCATAGCATCTTCGTAGTCCGAACAAATTTGATGTAACCAGCTTTCAGCTTCATCAAAAGGTGCCTCGATGCCCTTCACCTGTTGATATGGAATAGCTACTATAAACCTTTTTTTAACGGTTTCTTTCCGTGCAGCTTCCTTAACAAAATCCCTGTACTCTAAGGTCATTTCTCTGACCGCTTCTACTTCTTCTGTTTCAACAAGTTTTTCAACATAGCTTATGTGCTCCTTTAAATCCGCCTTTTTTGAAATTGTAGTCATATAAAAAGGAACTCTGATTTTTTTCAGCAGTTCCTCATATTTCTCCATCACATAATTTTGTTCCCGGTCAGAGCGAAGCTTAAGATTAATGGGCATTACTTCCATAAAAGCAATATAATCGTACTTTGTCAGTAATATCCCATTCTTCAATCCTTTAATGGGGAGCGCATCCCATATACTATTGCCTTCATTTGCTTGTGGCAGCTTGCTGCCTTTTTTCCCGCTCATAAGCACTTTTAAAATGTCGAGTGTCTCCATTATCTTTTTCCTTTCCCAAGTTATAATAAACTTTTTTATTCTTTCTGAACCACAAAATGTCTATGGCGATAATATCTAGGCCTTGACAAAATGCAATAACTGGAGGTACTGCCAACAGAACTTCCAGAAAGAATTTGTTATCTATCCTTAGAGGCGTAAACTTAAAAATAAGAATAGTGATTGGAATAACCCAAACCAAACTTTTAGTCAAAGCTTCTTTTTCAATTAAATTGAATATCCGTCCATTTTTTTTAAAATTGTGCGGAATTTGAAAATGTTTTTCTACTTTCTTAAATTCTTCCATAATGTGCTCCTTCCTCATTTTGATAGAATCCAGAAAGGCCCACCTGCGGCATGTCCTTTTTTTGATTCCCTGACAATAGTCTCTAGTGGCCAACTCTTATTCGTATTTTTTTGTGAATAAGAATCCGCAACTAGAATTTCACCATTTTCCGTTACACCCCGAAGTACAATGAAATGTCCAGAGGAGGTAAAATGTCCTGGCCCCATTATAGCGATGACAAGCTTTCCACTTGATAACGCATCGACGAGCTGTTGGGTTTCTTGCACATTACTTTCTACCTGTAAACCAAACTTTTTGCCACCAGTAGGAATAAGACTCCAGTAGGAGCCTCCTCCCTTGCTCTTATATCCGTTTTTATAAGCCCAATCACACATTTCCTTCGGATTAATCTGCTTATTGGTTAAAGAGCTTACAACCATGGCCAGACTTGAAGGTCCACACCCAGCTGCTCCCACCGTACCATCACCATAACTTTGCATAGCCCACCGTTCATCCCGCTGTGAAAAATAAACAACATTTGTCTCACCCGTTTTGTATATGATGCTGCCATAATTTTTCAGTGAGTCGCCTATTGTTAGAGATACCGTTTGGTCATACATATGGTTGCGATACATGTTCATAGCAATAGTTTTTTGCTCTTCGGTCAATCCATTGCTGTTCACAACTTCACTAAAAGGTTTTACCTTAACAGTCAACCCCTCTACAGTCAAAAAGCTATTTGTAATCTGACGTATTTTTTTCTGATCCAGCTGGTTCGCATCAAAGAAGCCACCATACTTGGCAGTATAAATCATTAATATTTCTTCACTGCTTGGTTCATCGCTAGATAATGTTGCACTTTCATCTTTTGTGGATAAAGAGCTGAGTAGTTCCAAGATAAAATTCTTTTTTTCTGTATCTGTTGCAGTTATCTCACCTTTTGCAAAAGAAGATAGTTCCAGTTGTTTTTCATATGTTTCACCTGGCAAAATCGACTGCATAATCAGTCCTGGCATACTTACAAGCAATGATATGACAATAATAAAAGCCATTATAAACGCTGAGACAGCTCCTACAATGACTTTCCAATTCTTTAATCCATGAATGACCGCAGACGTATACCTGCCTGTAGCCGTATAAAAGGCCGTCGTCGCTAGGGCAGATAGATCATCTTTTTTCATATCTCATTTTTCCTCCCTTCTTCTCTTTGAACTAACCTGCTACCTTTGTAAACCTGCTGGCCCCTTGGAACATGCTTGCGGTGTATGCGGCACTTTGCAATTTTCCAAATGCACCTTGCATATCTCTATTTAATCCTACTGACATACTCAAATCACGCACGATATCTTCAAGCTGCCCCATAATGCCCATAAACGCAATGGTTAGCATGACGGAAAATACATCATCGTTACCTGGAAGTATATTTCCGCCAAACCCAACCTGTAAGCTAGAGAGACAAGCGACTATACACAAAGCCTGGATAATCTGAATAACAATATTTCCCACAAATAATTTAATAAATCCCTGCATAAAGCCTTCGGTGGGTTTCGCTACCATGGTGGCCACTGCCATAGGACTACAAATGATTAGCGCAGCGCACATAGCAAGCCTTTTGAACATCTTGTACATAAGGCCGATTAACTTAAAAAATAATACGAGACCTAAAATCATATACACAGAACTTGTAGCACTACCCATGAGCATCTTTAGTACAATTTCAGCAAGACCGTCTCCGCCGATAGCTGTATTAGAGGAAGCCATAATTAATTCGATGAATCCACTTGAAATTGTAATCATCTTTATCAGGATATCTTTTATATAGTAGAGCAGGAATCCTGCCACAAAGGTTTTTGCTGCAATTTTTTGTGGCTCCTCGGCTTCAAAACCAAGCGAAACTAACATGGACTTCAAACCTTGCCAGCTTACGACTAAAATCAAAATGGCTGCTCCAATTTTTTGAACGACTGCAAAGAGTGGATCTAAAAATGGCATATTCATCAAAGTTTCCGGTGATAATGCTACAATTTGGACTAGGTTAAGAAGCGGCTTTACAAGGGTATTTGTTGCATCTTCAAAGAGAAAAGTAAAAATACTTTTAACAACTTCTCCTATATTCATCTCAACTGCCCTCCTCTCTTGCTAAGATATATATTTGTTAATTGTTGCAAAGATTAAAGGCGCACCATTAACCAGTGCCCATCCAAAAATAGACCATTTTATCGCCGTAAAACCCATCTCAATTTTTTGTGGATTTCCTCCAGCAGTTTTTATTTTAATTGCCCCAAATCCCATACCAATGATGGCCACCAATGTAGAGATCTTAACTATAAAGGATTTTGTATCTCCGAGAAAAGACTCTCCAGCTGCAAATGCATCTGCTGATGCTGCAAAAACGGTGGTTGTCCCACCTACTATCACTAATAGAACTGCCAGTATGATAATTTTTGATTTTTTCATTTTTTATTCCTTTCCATGATTTCTTTCATGTTTATTATTGTTGAGTTGTTTTCATCTGGTATATTATCTTTTGATTCTTGTTCGTCCTCCAGCTTAATATTTATAACTGGTTCCATAAAATAAGGGCACAAATGAACTAAGTGAGGTTCATTCATGCCCGTTTCATTGGCCGTAAAGCAAATAGCCTTGAACAATTTTAATACCTGGGTAAAAATCTTTTCTTCAAAGACAAAATCTTTCTGAGTAGAAACATTGAGCGATTCAGAAAATGAGGCCTTATCTGATACCAATTTACCAAAGATCTTACTTTTCTTGGTGTCATTCATGCTCTCGGAAATATTTTTACTGTATTTTTCTTTTTCCTCCTTTCCTGTTAGAAATTGAGCTGTCTCAATAGTCAACTTATCGTCTGTACGCAGCCAGATTTTGTTTATTAAGTTTTGTTGCAAGGTATCGAAAGCTTCTCTGTTTCCAAGTGTCTTCAATATTGAAGTATAAGACTGGGACGAAACAATACTGCAACACTTACTTTCACGAGATAAGCCGTAGAAGTCCGCATCATTTCCCGTCACAAATTCCTGGTACTCATCACAAATAAAGGTTACTGGTCTAGTGTTATTCAATCTAGGATTGCTTGTCCTCTGCTGAACCTCGCTCTGAAAGTCAAGTTTTAAATAGGCAGCAATCGTTCGGGAAACTTCCGGATACTGAGCCTTATTCATGGCTAGAATAATAATCTTACCTTCATTAATACACTGGTCAAATCCGGTAAAAGTAAGTTGTTCTTTACCTGGGCAAAAGGCCTTATTTATACGCTCAGAAGAAGCAAAGAACCCGGTCATCTCCGTTACACAACTTTTTATAGTCTCAATGGTGGTTTCTGCTTTTCCTGAAAATTCCCCCATAAAATAATTAACACAGGCATTCATCTCAAATTCCGAAACATTGTCCTGATTTTCATAGAGAAATTCTAAGCGTTCTTGAAGGAAATCTGTATTTGTTACTAAGGCGTGTATATCCGCTAGCGTGACATATCCTTCCGTCAGTCGCATCAATCGAAT
This sequence comes from Aminipila butyrica, assembly GCF_010669305.1. Taxonomy (NCBI): domain Bacteria; kingdom Bacillati; phylum Bacillota; class Clostridia; order Peptostreptococcales; family Anaerovoracaceae; genus Aminipila; species Aminipila butyrica. Next base: position 2,277,416 of record NZ_CP048649.1, read on the forward strand.
ACACTCTGTCATCATTTGCCCCGCTTTGGTGTCCCAAAACTTTTCTTTTTTAGCTCCCCCAGAGAAGAGATCCATTACCGTTCTAGACCTGGAGGCCAGATCCACCGCCTCCATATGCGGTTTTGCAAGTGGGTTATAGAATTGGTCTCCATCTAGCTGAATCAGAAGGATATCATCTTTTCTACCGCATTCTTCGGCATACTTTAGTGCTTGTTCGTAAAAGTTTCCTTTTACATCTAAGATAAGCATCCCCGCTTTCTTCTCTGGATTCTTTGCTTGATAAAACATAACTTGTTTTAAGAACGGGTACATCACGGAAGCAGTTTTACCTGTTCCAATAGTTCCAGTTATAAGGAAATTCTGAAACATGGCAGCAGCTGGTATTATAAGATACTCTGGATATTTTATTGGATCTAAATTAAATTTATTTTGTTTCAGTCCAACAATGATTTGGAGTTCTTCATTGTTATACGGAAAATCTGGAATCATGCTCTCAATCTCCGCCTTATTCTCTTGTCGTTTACCACCTTTACCATAGTGAATGAATCGCTCAAAAAAGGCTCTATAAAACAGAAAACAGGCAAAGAATATGCCCGCTAATGAACTGACTATATAGAAAGACTTAAAAAGCTGGGCTTGTGAACCTTGAAAACTAAATAATGCTTTTTCAAGGAAGATAAGAGTAATAGTATCTTGACTTAAAAAGGCCTGGCTAAAAGACAGATGTAGGTGTAACAACATAGCCCCAGCTAAAATGCTGAAAACCCATTTATTGCTGAGGAAAGCAAGAAACCCATCTTCCTTAACTTTGTTTATAAAATCTTTCATTCCATTTTAATACTCCTTTTTAGACCTGTAGTAAAGATCCGTATTATCACCTGTAACTTCACTGAATTTTTCCTCCATTACCTCTCCTTCCGCAGATAAAATATCTAGCCTAAACTTTAGAGTTTTTGGGATATAATTTCCATACTTATTAAACAAGCTTTCATCCCACAGTTCCCCCGTATAAATTGCTGCTCCGGTTATTGTTGGATGCTTCTCAGGTTTGTTCAATACTGTTTTATATGGCTGTTTCTTATCATTCGTTTCCTTTAAAATAGTGACTGCAACGCCAGAAACAACTTCGGAAGTTTCCACATGAAGAATAAACTTCTCTCCACTCCAAAAAACAGCAGCTGGCCTTATTTTGTTTTCTTGGCCCAGATGCTCTTTCACTTTATTGTACTTTTCCCTATTTTCATCCCATTTCTCGGTATGATTAATATATGGACTATCCACCGGGTTAATAAAATAGGTCGGTATAAATAAAGTGCCAGGTATTTCTACCCAGCCATCGTTTCCATTGTCTGCATCTGCAATCACAATAGGCTCCTGTTTTACACCAATCGGCACGTAAAGTGTGCGCATGGCCAATTTATGTTTAATCCCCTTTTTATATGTTTTGGGGTCTCCCAGATCTAATTTGATTGACTTATGAGTTGTAATAATCCGTTTAACTTTTGAATCATCAGGAACAACTTTAAACTCTCCATCATTATCTGGGTCCCAAAATACCGCTACATCGATTCCGCAATAGATGAGCTTACCGGAATCATCCAGTCCACTCAAGTCCAATTTCACAGTTGGAATACCTGAATAAGCATCATTTTCATCTCCCAGTGCAAAGCTTATACTTTGCGCCAGCAGCATGATTACAAGGGTCAATATGACGGATATAGCAAGTCTCTGTTTTACAAAGTTTTTTCCTATTCGTTCTTCCACACCACACAGCCCCCCTTTCTTTCCTCTGTCAATAATTATTTAGTACAATATAGCCTTTACAGTTGTACTGTCAGGCTGTTCTACAACCTTAAAAACATACTTTATACTGTCTATGACAACCTCATATTGGCCTGGCGTATTGAACTTACCGGATACTTTGACATAACCATCAGTTAGATCATTATTTATGACTGTAATGCCATCTACAGTTCCACCTTTTGTTTTGTCATTGCCCTTAACGTATTCATAAAAAGCCATTTTTGAAACTACAGTTATCGTATCAGGAGTAATTGAACTTCCACCTATAGCTCCGCCTGAAATTACGCTCTGTATGCTTTGCATCGAATTTGCAATACTCTGGTTTGCTTGTTTTAAACCAGGTAGCTCGTTGGCCATAAGAGCTGTAGCATCTGCAATTCTCTGTATATTAGCGGGGTTGTCTTCTGCTCCTACCTTTATATAAGAAATGGTGCATGAAGGAACAATACCATTGTTTGTTTGTTCTACTAAATCTATTATTCCACTTGCCAGGTAGTTATAGCCCGAATATCCAGCCCATGTACTTCCTATGCCAGCGGGTTCGCATCCTGGAATTGTATTCCCTCTGCTGTAAGACTCATATGCTGGTGAAGTTCCACCGGAACCTGAAGAAAACTTACTGTTATTTATTGCAGTAACTCCCTCATGGAGGTCTACATAAAAAGATGGACTGTACGTTATTATAACGCCCCCAGCTCCTCCAGCTCCTATAATAGGTGTACCATTTATGTACACCATAGAAGCCTTACCTCCTCCGTATTTTCCGGAACTTGTTGCTGCTAATGCTTGCGTTGAGTCTGTACTACTAGGTCCTCCGGCCAACTCCACGTACTTTATTACATCGCCTTTCTTTAGACTTATTACACCTGTAAGATTTCCTCCATAGCTTATTTTCTGATCTGCTCTTCCATATCCTCCTGCCGTAGCTCCACCAACTATATTTATCTTATATCTTCCCGTTAAACCGATAGTTATAGTTGCTCCGTTATCCCCATCAAACGCTTGCCATTTACCTGTATCTGAGTTTAGTGACCCTACCACAGTGGCTTCTGATGTAATTTGAGAGTATCCACCTATTATGTAGCTACAAATTAATAACACAACTGCTGTAGTAAGGCATATTGTTTTCTTCATTATACTTTTACTCATCTGTTCCTCCTGGTTCTGCTCATTAATTTAATATAGCTGTTACATTAGTGCTGTCGGGTTCTTCTACAGTTTGTAAAACAAACTTAGTATCACCTACTACAATTTCCTTATTTCCTGCCGTGTCTATTCTGCCTACCAATTGCAGTAAACCATCCTTAACATCATTATTTATTACCGTTACTGTTCCTACAACTGTGTTCCCTGATTTTGTACTTTCCACTGGAACATAGATATCAAATGCTTTACCTTTAACCACAGATACTACGCTAGACTGTACTGGAAGATCCGTAGTATTTCCTCCAAGCTTTGAATCTAGTATGCTGCTTATCTTTTCTAGTGCAGTTGCAGCTCTCATTTGAGATTCATAGGAACTTGATTGATCTAATGCTATTGGTATAATGCCATCATTTATACTCATATCAGGCACTACTTTTTTAAGTGTTATTTTTATTTGTGCTACAGTCCCATTGTTGGCCTGTACGGTAAATCCGGGAAATGCTCCTCCTGTCTTCCACTTTACATTTCCATAGGCATCTTGGTTCATAGGACTTGCATAAGTAAGTGGATATGTACTTCCACTCGAAGCTGTAGTTGAACCAGCACCTCCCATACCTGCAATAAATCCACTTCCTCCAGTACCTCCTGCCCCTTCTAGAATTCCTATTGTTCCGCCTTTTCCACCATTACCGCCAACATATCCATCACCGCCTTTTCCACCATTACCACAACTTTGGTATCTGCCTCCGCCATATCCTCCTTTTCCACCTACTCCTGCGTAATACCCAGTCCCGCCTGTGCCACCATCGTACGGGCCGGAGGAACCATTAGCGAACTTATTGGCTCCACTTCCGCCGTTCCCACCACTTAGTTGTATAATTCCCTTTATGCCTGCACCTTCGGCTAAGTTCCCACCAGTTGTAAATTTGCTTCCTTTTACTATATTTACATCTTGTATCATATACTGCCCAGGCGTACCTGCCTGGGCTGAATTATCTGATACTGCTTGTCCATCCTCTCCTTTAGGTGTCCATATTTCTATTGTATATACACCACTTACGGCACAAGTATGTAGCCTATCTGGTATCATAGCAGCTAGTGCTTGCTTGCCACTGGAATTGTCTGATACTACAAAATAATCGCCTACGCCTTTAAACTGATTTAGATTATCATATTGGCTTGCTGCATAAACCCTACTCTCATCAGCAGCCACTCCAAAACCATATGCTCCTATGCACAATATCGCCACAGTAAATATAGCTAATATTTTATTTACAAAAGTCTTCATTCTATTCTTTTATTCTCCTCTCTCCAACTACATATTTAGTGGTTCTTTGAATGATATTTTTTTGATCCTGCAAATCTGTTAATCTATAAAATTCCCCCTTAGCTTGACCCTCTAAAATAATAGTGGGTTCGTCTATCTGTGTTTTCATATTTTTATTATCCATAAAAACATATGGATAAGTAGCGGCTTCTTGGCTGATTAATCCATCTTGGTCATAGATTCGATATATATTTTTGTCATCCCAAATATGTACCTTATACCAATCATATCCGGCCAATATATCCCTAACATATGCACAGACTTCTTCATCTTGAAAGGCTACAAACCCATCTGCATACTTTTCTTTATCTAGAAGCATGGCCGATCCTGCTCCAGCACTCTGAAGATCATTCTTTAGCTGCTGCTCCAGCAGCTCTACTTGTACATAATCACTACGAAATGTTGCTGCAAATATCAGTACAAGGATAATGCTCGCATAGATGATGACCTTTCTCATGGAACTAACCTCTCACTCATGATTTTATTCTCTACCATAATTTCGCCCTGATTATTTTCATTGCTTATACCAAAGAGCTTGTTAGCGGGGAGAACATCTTTCAATAAAACTTCAACTTTGTAATTTATCACTTCTGGTCGGTACCTTACGCTTTCATTACAAAGAATAGTTATATCGTCTTCGGATACGTTCAGACCGTTTGCAATGCTCTGTCTCATATTCTTAAGATTATCCGCAGTAAAATATCCATCCTGACTGGCTCGCTGAGCTGCGATATATACAACCTCTTCGGTAAAACTTCTTTGGTCTGCATTAGTCTGAATTGCACCAATGAGAAAAATAATTGCAATGGTAAGCGGCATTATTACACAACACACGATAACATCTTTCAATCAACTCCCCCCTTATTCTTTATGGATAGGTATTTTGTCTTTCAATTTCTTGCTGCCATACATTGGTAAGACCAGTCTTCATGCTTGAGTCTTTTGAACCATTTAGATATGAAGCAATGGCCACACCTAAAAGTATGAAAGCAATCGCTACTATTATTTGTTTCATATAGCCCCCTATTTTTTTGAAGGTGCTACTTCTTCCATAACCTTAACCGACGCATCAATTCCGGTTTCTACTGGATCATAGAATTTGTCTATTTGCACTGAAATAAAAATGCCTAAAGCAATAAAGGCTACTAATATAATAATTTGTTTCATTTTGTTCCTCCTCGTTTTTAATGTACTGAAAAATAATAATTTAACTGGACTAAGTCTCCGATATACGCCACTACCAGAAAGTCCAAAAATACCAACATAACCGTTATAATAATAGGGATTAACAACATATCACTGTAAAGCTCATCCATCATTTGTTTTTTTGTATTTCCAATCTCTGAAATCTCCCGCTGTATGGATAAAAGATTTTTTTCCATAGTAGAGGGTTCTAACGCATCAAGTTGAACTAATATCCTTGCAGTATCTACGGATAACGGTGTCCCAATATCTTGTATAAAGCTTTCCTCCGCTTCCTTCATTCTCCCAAGTCTCATCAGATTTAAAACCTTTAGAAAAGCTGGCCTTGTTAATTTTGCATCACCCGCTATATATTCAATAATATAATCCGCACCTTTTGGCGTATGGCGAAGCTGAACCATCATGTTTCTGAGCAAGCTTAAAGCTGTAAATAATTCATCATCTTTCAGCTGCTGCTCTTTTTTTATATAGTGCATGTACAACAAATTATAGGGGGTCCCGAACTTTCCAATGAATCTTCTTGGATAAGATATCACATACATTATTACTCCCGTTAAGACAATCCATTTTTGTAAGGTCAAAATTCCCATTAAGGCAAGTCCTATAAAGACAATCAACCGGAATTTATCATATTGCCCCCGTGTCATTTTATAATGTGTATTGCCAAACAGTTTATCTTCATTATGAAAACCTGTTCCAAGTGAGGCAGTAGCATTAAATAACTTCTTTTCAGGAGGTTGTCTTTCCCTTATAACACACACGCATCCAAGGCTTATAAAAAGCCCAGATAGCACAATAATCATCACGCCCATGATGACCTCCTTAACAATCAAACTTTCTGCTAAAACGCAGTTTTACTAATATAAGTGAAAGAGTAAACCCGATTACTATGAGCATGAAAAAGCTTACTCCTTGCTTAGAGGCAAACTGATTATAAAAAAGTTCATTTGCAGATAATCCAAGTTTGCTCCAGGATATATAAGCAAAGAAAAAATATAGGATAGGAATTCCCCAAAGGATTCGCCTAGGCTCTGCTGTATCCCGCTTCTGCTTCTCCCATAACCTCCTGGCCTCCCTCAGCTGAACCAACAGATCTTCCAATGATAGAGTCACATCAATATTTAGCGTAGTTGCCTGGTAAACATTGCTTCCAAGCAGCCTCGCCCAATTCGTATTAATTGAATAAACAAATACCTCTACCGCAGCTTTTATTTCAGCTTTATTTTTTGTGTTTTGCAACTTAAAAAGCAGTTTTAAAAGTAGTGGCTTTGTATTCTTAATTGATTTTTCCTTTATGATGGCTTCTAGCGTCTCTTCAATATTTCTTTGCTTGGCACGGTATTTTATTAGAAAAGCGTTGACTAGAACCTCTGCTTCACGTGATGACATGGCTCTCATTTCTTCAAGTCGAACTCTTAATAAAAGATACGGCATAATCGCTAGTCCAACCGAAAGAAAAATAGCTGTGCCCAGCAGAAGCACCCGAACAGTTAGGCACATACTGGCTATAAATATAATAAGGATAACGCCTTCAAGCTTGTCCGGTGTAAAATTCAAGCCATTGGCTTGAATTAACATTTTTAGATGCTTATCAAACTTAGTCTGACTTCTTTTCAGTCGAACTTTTTTCTTTTTTTCCTCTATAAACCCTTTTATTTGCTCAACCTTTTTCTTTAGGCTATTTTCTAAAAGGATATAAAAAAGCAGCAGCCCCCCCATCCCTAAGAGCATAGGAATTAAAATATTTAATATTTCTTCGTTCAAGTAAGCCCCCTCCTCCCGATTACCGATAATTTAACATAGCGTGGGCTTGCTGCCACTCCTTATCATCCATGGGGAACTGTTTTCCTAAGTCAGCCAGCTGCTTCTCAAAGAGCGCAAACATCTCAGCATTTTCTTTAATTCCTGATTTTCTATGGCTGGAAGCTATATGATACTCTTGATTCCACACCCATGTATCCGTATTGGCCTGGTATTTACATATCTGGGCAACAGTAATATTTCCATTCTCATAATCAACAGAAAGCTCATACATTCCATCTAGCCTTTTTTGTGATTTATCTTGTAGCTGAATAAAATGAAAAATATAATCTATTGACTGGGCTACCTTTTCAGCTGTATGGGCTATAGTTCCACCCTCTGTTCTAATAATCTCCGTTGCCATATCATAGGGCAAATTTTGCGGAAATCTATTGTGAAAGGTAATTTTACAACGTCTGGTTCCCTTGTTGGCTACTCGAAGAAAAGTATCTACGGAGATGCCATCTCTGCCCTCACCCATAATGATATAGTCTGCATCAGATCGCAGGATGTGTTTGAGAATTTTTTGGAGGTTATCATCATTTGTTACTATCTGCATAATGGGAGCTGTAGGCATTAGCTCATGAATAGGAATTTCAGGGTCCGTTTCTAAAAGTACGCCTTCAAGGGTGGTGTCTTCATAGCTTTGCCAAGTAGCAAGAAAGGTGCTCTTAGCAGTTCTAACAGCTCCTGTAATTGCTATGTTATATCCAAGCTTAACCATCGTCTTAAATAAAGCTATGGCTTCTACTGGAATCGTATGGTTTTTAGCTTGCTCCTCAAAAGTGTATTCCGGGACTATGTATCTTCTGAACACGACGGAATCGAGATACTGATCTTCTCTATTTTTTTTCGATACACTTTCGTTAAAAATAGTTACCCTCGTGCCATCTATGAGATAGATTTCATTTACATCTTTATCTTTGCGTTCATCGGGTTTAATAGATAGCAGCTTAGCCACTAATTTTTTTCTCCTTTCCTCATCAATTCGCTGTGGCATTAAGTTCAACCTGCCATTTTTCATAAAATAGATTCGGTCCCCTATAATCTTTGCTGAACTGCTTCTCTCATATGGTGGGGTAAACCATTCACTCATACCTGCCAGTCCCCAATTCTCCTGATAAATTCCATCTACAAGACTTTCATAATATGAGGGGTATTCAATATCGGTATCTGCAAGCTTTTTTTTGTATAAGTATTTATCTACATAATCCAGAAAATAGTTTTCTGCTTCCTTTCTTCCCTGCAATGCTTCTTTCAGGTTCCTGGTCGTTAACTCAAGCTGGTCACTAGAATTACACTCTTTATCAAACTCTTTATAAATAGCACTTACTAGTTCATAAAAATTTGTATATTGCATATTACTTATTCCCCCCAAGCACTTGAACGATAATAAAATCTTCTCCTACTTTCTGATCGGTATCAATAGCCCTAGCCTTAATTTGGTTGTAAACATCCAACGTAGCAATGATTTCAATGCTATTGATTACACCAGTTCCATCGGTACGTTCCAAGACCTCTTTATTTTTTGTATCAATGGCTGTAACTTCTCGCTCTTGTACGTCTTTCACAAATGCCACCTTAAATGTTCCTAATGAAGCCCCATCGCTGCCATAAACTTCAACTGTATCATCTTTTCTCACAGATGATGAACACATTCCAATCCAATCGGCTGGTATCTTATATACAGATTCGCCAGGCTTAATGTATTTATCAGCTTTAACGAGATAAGATTTATCCACTTGAGATTCTTTTACAATATTCTGTCTTGCCGTCATCCCTATGTACTTTTCAATTTCATCTGGCCTAATTGTATTTTTTAGGACGTTTCTCTTTAAGAATTTTTCTGTCTTTAAATCTTTTTCAGAAATAACATCTCCTTCCTCAATCTTGTCAGCGGCCACTACCACTATTTTGTAATTCACGTATTCGTTTCCCCACAGCTCCCAGATCAGAAGTAGTGCCGTGCCGGTGATGATAAGAATCACTGCCACAGCCATCATTATTTTCTTTCCTTTATTCATGAGGGCTCCTTTCTTTATCATTTTCAATCAGCGGTGAAGACTTCTTTTTTTTGACAGTCCTCTGGATCGCCGTGCGACACCCCCTATGACCGCCGAAAGGTTTACCTTTCGTGCAGCCCACTTTAGTGGGCGTGGTCTGGGTGGGTGTCAAGTCCCTACAAGTAGCTATTATAATAGATTCCTTGCACCGCCTTTCCTTTGCTGTATCTCACATTCAGAGGAAGATTTAAAAAAATATAACTATCCGCTTAAAAAATTCAGTTCGGATAGTCTTTATAAACCTTCTGTTTAGGCATACTAGAGATTTTAGCAGGCTCTTTAATAATTAATTCATCAATATTAATCTCAAAATCATTTATATTTATATTTTCTATAACCTGCATTCCCTCTAATTCAATTTTTTCTTTGTGTACATTCCCCTCCTTGTCAATATATGAATAGTGTAACTTGTCATAAGTGGTCCAGCACGAGGAAATACTTTTATTAATTATTGGTTTTATTTCCATATACAATTTCTGTTGTTTTGAATAATTTTTAGGTTCCTGCTTTTTTCCATAAATATTTGCTATAATACGGAAAATATATTTAGGGAGAACCAACATTAATACATAAGCTAAGCTAGCTCCCAATAAGAATAAAAAGATATTTACAATCTTATCGTAAAAAGTTGATGCAGCCCAGGCTGCATTAAAAGCTTCAACATCATTGTCTAAAAAAAAGTAAGGTACAATAAGCACAATCATCATAATAAAAAGCTGAACAATCAATTTTATAATAGCCAAACGGCACAGCCTTTTGTCAATAAGAAGGTTGTATTTTTTAACAGTTTCATTATAATCATTGATTTCTTGAATCTGCTGATCATAGTTTTCTGAATAGATTATTTTCATCTATTTTCTCCTTTGATATACTTTAAATCGTGGCTTTGTATGGTCGATTGATACTGTGGGTTTTAATATCAATCATAGAGATTTTTTTAAAGAAATGTTCTTGGTAAGCAGCCATGAAGTTTCTAGCCCGTGCATCGCTTTCCGTTACAATAAGAAAATCTATAAAACACTTTCCTGCCTTTTGCATTTTCCCATATTTGTGAAAATGCTTTTCTAGCTGAGGCCTTATGGAATAAGACTGATTATCAAAATAAACCAGGCATACCGTATGCTCCTTGCTATAAGGGGGTACATCTAAGATGAATTCCTCAATCTGCACGGTTTCTACCCCTTTATTGATTTTCTTTGGGAGATAATAATCCGTTAGTCCTTTTTCATTTAAGAATTTTTGCCTATTGGCAGAAGAAAAAAGGGTAATGTTCTTGCCCTGTCCCGCCATGGCGAAAAAAAAGTGAGAACGCATTAAGTATCGTCTCACCTGGTAAGGTTTGTGAACTTTTCTCATATAGGCTTCCGGCCTGTCGTAATATCTGCAAGCTTTTTTAGTAACCTGGTAGACGATGGGCTCTCGGAAGCTTTCAAAATAAGGTCTTGGCCTGATATAATTTTTGTCTGAAAGCTGAACTAAAATCCGATAGCAGCGATCTACAGTTAAATCTTTTCTATACAATGCCAGAATCTCTTTCGTAACATACCCCCCATACCCCACAATTCTTTTAAGTATGTCTTCCTGATTTATAGACAACGTATCATCTGCCATAAACTCACCGTCTTTCTAAATAAATTTTAGTTCATTCCTTTTATTAAATATAGACCGCTTCCAACTATAAATGAGAAAATAATTATCCCAATTATAGTTATATACTTCGATCCAGGGTATTCATCATTACAAGAATAGAAAAGTCTTGATAAAAGAAATATGAAAAATACCCCACCACTACCAACAACAAATATAATCATCTTTATATCCATTTTTTGCACAACCTTTCGTATCTACCAGTCAACTAACCCTAGATTATTTCTAATCTGTCTTTACCCTCTTCCTTAAACAGATTTTAGTTTTGTTGAACAATCTGTATCCCCTGAACAAAATTGCATATGATTGTTATTAGGAACATCATAGCTAAAATTACAGCCCCATAAAGTATCAGCATTAAAAAGGGATGCTCCATTTTAAATAATGCAATTCTAAATTTATAATCACGATTATCATTCATGTTACCACCATTCTCCCTGTTCATTATAGTGCCACCAATTACCGCTCTGGTACTCAACACAAAGGTTAGAATTAGTTAAATTTTAGTTTATCTGAGTATGCTATATTGAAATTTCTTGATAATATCTACGGCACTCCGCTAAAACTCCACTTCGTTCCGTCCCTGGCTCCGTTGCACTCCGCTATTAAACCAGCTTCATCTATATTTATTCTTATATATCACCTTTCTGAAATCTTTCAATTTAGGCTTCTTCTCCGGCTCGTATATCGGCTACTGTAACTTTTACTAATCCTAAAGCTACTTTCAATAGCAAAACTATTTAACTTATAATCTAACATCTTGCCTTCAATAACCTTCTTTTTCTTCCATAGTTCTTGCCTTTCTTCCATGTAAGCTATAAATGCCTGTTTGTTATCCATAATCAGCCTCCGTCATATTTAAAAAGGAATATCATCGTCGTCTAACTTGGAAAACCCCTCCGGAACATCCGATGTACTCCCTTCTGCCGGAGCATTGCTCTCTTTTCTGTCTCCCCATTCCAGGAACTCCACATTGTTTGCTACAACATCTGTGGTGTATACGGTCATACCTTCTTTGTTTTTGTAGCTTCCAGTCTGAATTCTTCCTTGGATGCCCACCAAACGGCCCTTTGCCAGAAACCGCTCACAGTTCTCAGCTTGCTTTCCGAATACGGTTATCCGTGGAAAATCTGTCTGTTTCTCCTTGTCCTTGCTCGTGGGGCGGTCAATAGCTATTGAAAATGTTGCTACGGCCATCTGTGTGGTGGGTGTATATCTAACTTCTGGGTCCTTTGTAAGTCTTCCGATTAAATTAACACTATTCATGTTCATTTGCCTCCAATTTTCTTATAACTTCTTACTTTTAGCCAACCTTCCATTTTATCTAGTAACCCATTCATCTTCTTTATTATCACTGAATTTTATCTCGTAAAATCCTAATTTGACGTATTAATTTCAATTAAAAATAAACTGAATAATAATTATTAATATTTTAAATTAGCTTCAAATTCTTCCCATGATATATCATCTTGGTTGTAACAGCTTTCACTCCCATCTTCGTTATTAAACCATCCGTCAATATAAATTCCGACAGTTATTTTTGCATTGATATCAGATTCATTTAATCTGTCATAAACTTCTTTCAAAAAAGCAACGCCCTGCCTATCAAAAGCGAAATGTTGATGGCTTCTAATCTGAATGTAATCGGGAAGAACTGGATCAAGATATATCTTAGTTGTAAAGGATTCAAGTAAATTATTCAGTTTAGCTTCCATCTCTTCTTGCAGTTCATCATCCTCATCAGGATTTTCAAAATCAACAGATACCATAAGTTCATTTGCTCTGCCATCAGCAGCTACTAATTCAACATTTTTATATTTCATCAAATCTACCTCTTTTCTTAAATAATTTTAGTTTAGCTTAATAACCTCATCTACCGATTTATAGGAAAAACTGCGGGTATTACTACCATCTTTCCACTCTTTTCTTCCATCTAGAAGAAGTTTAAAACCACCTTCCCATAGATTTAAAACTGCTCCAATATAAGTCTTACCGCTAATATTTACACTAATAACGCTACCTACTTCGATAGATTCTGTCATTATCATATGCTCATAAATATATTCTCCGTAATGAATATCTCCCTTTTTGGGTTGCTCTGTCTGAAATATCACGGTGTTTCCTTTTTTAATGGTATTATTTAAAAATTGTTCTTGTGTTTTATTCATAATACACTCTCCTTTTCTTTGATTTAGCCAACTTTTGAAAAGATACAGCTATACCCGTTTTTTATATACATTCAGAACTTACAGCCATATAATAACACCCTTAAATTTTATTTATTCCAATGTCTTTGCCTAACTACTTGTAACTTTCCATCCTTATCCATATAGTAGACTTCCATCTTTCTTGCTACATTCATACGGCTTACTTTTGTGGTGTCTTTGGTCAACATATTAGCCACCTTGGCAGCCTGATATAAAGTTTTGCAATACCACCCCAGATTACCACCTAACCCACTCAATTTACTTTTTATCGTCTTACTATCGTAACCGCAATCCACTTCAATATCATAGGTCAGTATTTTATTACTATTTGGCTTTTGGAATAGCACTCTCAAGTCAGGATAAGCCCCTATCATGTGTCCGTGTTTTTGTGCATCCTCCCGACGTAACTGCCGATCATTTTTTATTTCGATGATTTTGTAGCCTTTCTCCAAGATTCCTTTTTCCCATTCTTTATAGGCCGTGTAGACTAGCATGTCATGCTCAACCTCTTCTTTTCGGCTATACAGTTTCGTATAGTATCGAACTGCATTTGGGGAAAGCAGTTCATTAGATAACTCAATTCCAGCTTTGTCCATGACATAAATCCCTGTATCTTCATCCCTTTTTATAATCTTTTTTCTGATTAAAAATTGTAGGTCCGTGTCCGCCGGAGGAGCTTGATCACCGTATATGTAATGGACAATTTGATCTTTTGAAAGATTTAAAAATATTCTAATGTCTTTTATGAGCTGTATCTGCCGATCAGACAGCATCTCTAAGCTTAGGTGTTTCTCTTTACCTCTCTTTAGAGTGTTCTCCAATAGGTTTATGCAGTCTTCTGTAAGCTCCCCGTCATTTGTGATAAGCCCCTGTTTCTTATACGTAGTAATTCGTTTTTTTAGGGATTCACACTTATCATGTTCTTGTAGCAGCTGCTCATCAATTTTACCATCTCGTACAATCTCTTGAATGTGGCGGTCAAATTTAGTTGCTGCAAATGTTTTTCTATTCTCTGTAACTTTCTGGTCACGATGTGTCGGTTTTTTACTTTGCCATTCGTTTAAAAATTGAAATCCGGCATCAGTCACTTTATACTTACCTTTGTCTATTTTCTCAAGATAACCATTCTCATACAACCTTTTTACCATGCCATCAAGTATCTTTTTCTGACGGCGCTGTTCATCAGATTTTTTGCCTGAGAGCTCTTTTTTTAGCTCCAGAGTTTTTATGATCCCTTCTTTATTTTTAAGAAGAAGCTGTGCATGGTTTTTCCCTGGCTGGAACTCTGCTCGCTGAATATTGTAGGCCAAAGGATTGGCAATGTAGATGTTTTCATCTTTCTTACGCATGTACCCGGCGTTCACTAGGTTATTGAGATTGATTTGATTCCAAAGAAGCCTCTGCTTCTTTAACTTTTCTGGGTCAGAACTCCCTTTTATTTTTTCAATCTCTATACGTCGGTCATAACACCCATTATTAGCTTTCGCTTCTTTCATGATTGCTAAATGTACCGAATTGGGTTTAAAACGTGAATCAGGTATCTCTAGCTCATCTAACGGCCTACCCTCAACGAGAGGACGGGCACTAATGTCTTTCATTGAGATCTCCTATACTAAGGCCTTCCTTCTCTCGGATTTTTAATTTATCTCCTTGAATACCATTCCCATAAAGTTTTGTGAAGACTTCAAGGAATACAAAGATTATAATAAGGAGCATAACTAATAAAGCGGTAAATCCATAATAGTTATAATTTTTATTTGCCCAAGATGAAAATAGAAGCTCACATACGTGTGTTAGATATAAAAACGCAGGATAGACTATAATGACAAAATATAGCTCTCTGCGCTTAAAACTTGATTTAATTTTATTTTTCATATTTTCATCCCTTTGATAAACTATTAATATAACTTTCAATAGTCTCTTTAATTATATTCTCCAGTTCTTTTGCATCTGCCAGGGCCAGCGTTTCTGCTTGTTTATAATCCAATTTTTTTATGTACTTTTCAACCTCTTTAAAAGCAATTTTATATGGCCGAGCTATTGTTTTGTTCTTTGTCGTAGGCACTAATATGGATTTAATAATTGCCGAAGTCAACATATTATCTTTTGCAACTGCTCGCATTGCTCCTGCCATAGGAATAGTTATTCTTAGCTTATCATTCTCAGCTAACACATTTTCTAAAGTTTCTTGATTTTCCACGCATAAATAGGATAATTCTACAGCTGCATTAACAGGAATCTCCTTTTCATCTACCCGATCAAGTAAGGTGAAAATCAACTTATTTAGCCTTATATATCTGCTTATCTCCATTCTTGATGTGTTGTTGAGTTCAGCAACGACATCACGGGCATATTTAACTTCGGCCCGAATCGGGCCAAAGTTACTGGCGTTATTTTCATTATCTTGATTGGATTTAACTTCGGCCCGATTCGGGCCAAAGTTACTAGTGTTATTTTCTTTATCTTGACTGGATTTAACTTCGGCCCAATTCGGGCCAAAGTCCTCAGAATACTTTTCCTCTCCTTCTATTGCCCTTATCAAGTCATTTCTTTTTCCTTGATTTTTTAAAGCTTCAAGTTGTAATTTATATGCTCTAGCCTTTTCCGAAGGATATAGTTCTTCTCTGTTTAATGTATTTGTTTCAGTTACAATGAGCTTTGCTGTATCATCATCACAATCTTTTAAATAAATAGCTTTTATCTTTTTAATATCAGCTAACTTCGTTGCAGCAGTCCGTCTATGCCCAGCTAATATTTCGTATCGACCTCTTGCTTTTGGATGATCCCTTACGATAATAGGTATCCATAAGCCATTTATTCTTATGGAATGTGCTAATTCATCTAATCCCTTTAATACAGATTTTTCAAAGGGATGGTCAAATGAGCTTAATCTATCTAAAAGTTCAATATCTAATTCTATTATCTCATTTTTAATGTTTTCAATCGTATTGCCAGTCAAAGTTTTTATTAAATTACTTCTTCTTTGTGCAATCTCAGATGATTCTTGACCTGAGTTTCCGATACTGGAGCCAAATAGGCCCGCCATTAGATCATCTTTGGTAATGTCCATTCTGCTCCTTACTCCTCCAAATATTCCTCGACAAAGGTTTTATAAGCAACCGCTACTTTTCCTGACGGGTCATATTTTAAAATGCTTTGTCCTGCTTCTGGACACTTTTCTGCTTTTACGGCCCGAGGGATGCAGGTCTTAAATACCCTCATGCCCAAGGCCGTATATGCATTGTTTATTTCAGCAGCTTTGGCTTTGCTATATCCGGTTCGGTTGTCCACCATGGTTATGAGCAATCCCCTTACAGACAGCTGGGGGTTAACCGTATCCCGTAGCCGTATAACCGTTTGAATAAGTTCTCCGATACCAGATTCCGATGCTCCCTGAGATTGAGTAGCAATGATTACCTCATCCGCAGCGGCGAGTAGGTTTATAGAAAGAATGTTTAACGAAGGAGCTGCATCTAAGATAATGTAATCATACTGGTCTTTCAGCTTGTCCACAATGCTGCAAAGAACCCTCTTCTTCTTTTCTTCGTCATTAAATCCGGTCAAGGCATTGGTAATGCCGGGAAGCTTGTTGTCTGCCGGGATAAAATATACCCCCTCCTGATTCTTACAGATAACCTTTGGCAGCACCTCGTCAATGCTCCGATCAAATAAAGTAAACATCATCAGGTCTGTTAAAGTAGCCTCCAGCTCGTCTGGATTCTCTCCTAGAAATTTTGTCAAACTAGGGTTTCCTGTGTCATCACAGTCCACCAACAACACCTTATATCCTTTGTCCGCAAGACCTACCCCAAATGAAATGGCGCTAGTCGTCTTTCCTACACCGCCCTTTTGATTGCTGATTGCAATTACCTTTGCTTTACTCATATGTGTTTCCCTTCTATCTTATATTGTAGTAGTTATTGACGTCCCTCTCCAAGGACTTTGTTTTATCTTATTTCTGTATCAATTTATTGATGACAAACATATATTAAAGTAGTCGTTTAGAGGGTTTCCTCATTTTTAATCGAAATCCTAACAGATACGACCAAGTTGACAGTGGGGAGCATTAACAAAATAATGCTTAGAAAGAATATATTTATACAATTTCAGTAACAGATACTCAGCCTTTTGAGCTGCTTCATCTTACAATCTATTTGAATTTAAAGGAGTTAACTTATGAATAGTTATAGAAATGATCCCTGTTGGCATAAAAATGATCCGTGTTGCTTCAACTCAAACTCCTGCTTTTGCTGCCCTACCGGACCTACAGGCCCCACCGGCCCTCGAGGTCCGCAGGGTCCACAAGGTCCTCAGGGTATTCAAGGTCCGACTGGTGCGCAAGGTCCGCAGGGGCCTCAGGGGCCTCAGGGTATCCAGGGTATCCAGGGACCTACTGGGCCACAAGGTCCGCAAGGTCCTCAGGGTTTACAAGGTCCTACCGGCCCACAAGGGATTCAGGGGCCTACCGGTCCGCAAGGTTCGCAGGGGCTCCAGGGACCTACTGGGCCACAAGGACTCCAAGGTCCTACCGGCCCGCAAGGTTCGCAGGGTATCCAGGGCCCTACTGGGCCACAAGGACTCCAAGGTCCTACCGGCCCGCAAGGTTCGCAGGGGCTCCAGGGCCCTACTGGGCCACAAGGACTCCAAGGTCCTACCGGCCCGCAAGGTTCGCAGGGGCTCCAGGGCCCTACTGGTCCACAAGGTCTCCAAGGTCCTACTGGACCGCAAGGTTCGCAGGGGCTCCAAGGTCCTACCGGCCCGCAAGGCCTTCAGGGTCCTACCGGTCCGCAAGGTCCGCAAGGTATTCAGGGGCCTACCGGTCCGCAGGGTATTCAGGGGCCTACCGGTCCGCAGGGTATCCAAGGGCCTACTGGTCCGCAGGGTATCCAAGGGCCTACTGGTCCGCAGGGTATCCAGGGGCCTACAGGTCCGCAGGGTATCCAGGGGCCTACCGGTCCGCAAGGTATTCAGGGGCCTACTGGTCCGCAGGGTATCCAGGGGCCTACAGGTCCGCAGGGTATCCAGGGGCCTACTGGTCCGCAGGGTATTCAGGGGCCTACTGGTCCTGTAGGCGCATCAGGAAATACTTTTTATTTAGCTACAGACCAATCTATTGCAAATAATCAGTATTTAGGCTTGGGCAATGCTTCTGCTGAATTTACAAGAAATACAATTGTCGTTGGTGAAGATTCAACAATTGTAGGCTTAATGCTTAGCATCAGAACAGAGCCATTAGGTGTTAATGACACCGTATCAGCCCAGGTTGTACGGAGTACAACATGCGGCGATGGATTAATTGATACGGGAATTATAGCAACCGTCACGGGTCCAAGTAGCGAAGGTGATCGCAACTGCTGCGCCTTTATTGCAGCAGATTATGATGTTTTTAGCTGTGATCTACTTTCCATTAGAATCACTCGTACCGGAAACACAGGATCATTAGCAGAGGGCGCTGCAGCAACGATTATAATGAATACGGTTGTTTAATTTGCACGAGTTTACAGTAGCTTATTAGTTACAAAATAAATCATATTTATCTTTAACTCTCCAAAAAGTTAAAAAACAAGTAAAAATTCTTTTGTTCTTGCCTGTAGTCAAAGCCTCCAATTTAGTTGGAGGCTTTTATGAATTTAATAGGGCCATTTAACAAATAATAGTTAGCCGCCTATCAAGTTTTTTGCTCTGCAAAATCTTCTAACATCTTTTTCTGCCTGCTCCAACCCATCTACCTCATAAAGTAACACAGCCTTTAATTCTGAGAAAAAGGCCGGGTCATCTGGGCTCACATACCAGTGAAGCTCTGTGTCCGGAATGCACCGAAATAGATAAAGCTTTCCACTGACAGTTTCTCTGGCTACAATGTACTCCTTTTCGATATGTCCTGAAATGGGCTTAAAAAACATAATTACTTTGTATTTCATTTAGAAATTAAAAATAACGCTTTTAAAGCGTTACCCTCCCTTCCTCATTAGTCACTATAGCTTACTTCTTGTAGCGTGAGACCTATTTCTTGTTCCGAAGCTCCAATCATTAATAAGTCTCTTGTGAAAGAAACGATATTGTCTTTTACTTCTCTCGCTTGTAGCCCAGATTCTTCAATATCTACATCAACGGTTATATTTAACTGCATAAATGCACCTCCATATCAACTTTCTACTAATTTACTTTGACAAATTAAAAAAACTCTTCTATTATAAAGAAGAGTTAGCTATTTCAAGGGTTATAGCGATTTGTCTTTAAAAACCACCACATGGGGACTGGTAGCATCAATAAGCGCAATCCGCCTGTTTTTTAATACGACCCCGTCCAAGGAATTATTATCTGAGGAACAGTGCATAAAATCCACGTCTTCCCCCTTCTCCAGATACGTCTCGCCGATTTTTCTCATAAAAGTAGACTTGCCCACACCCGGTCCGCCTTTTATGCAGATAATCCGGTTCGCTTCTCGCTGCCCCAATATGTAATGGTAGTAGGAATAAAATCCCTCTGTCGTGTTATTTCCTGGAAAAATATGCCGTTCCACAGCCACAAAAAACCGCCCCTTTCAAATTATTACTCTCGCTATAATATGAAAAAGACGGTTTAAATGTTCCGAAATTGCCGGTGCTCTGTTTGTTCTATATTTTTAAAGGCTCTTTATATAAATTCAATATACCTCATCAAACGATACAGCACAATCGTTGTTTCCGCACGTGTGGTATTTTCATCAGGCGCATACTGGCCATTTGCTCTGCCTGTGGTAATACCCGTACTTACCATAGTTGACACAGAATTCTTGCTCCAGCTGCTGATTTGATTCTCATCGTTAAACACGTTCAAAGTCTGATCATAGTCATACTGCTGGGGATCTTTCCCGGCCAGCTTCATGGCTCTTTCAACGATAACAGCCATCTCTGCTCTGGTAATGGCTTCATTCGGCCGGAAAGAATTATCTTCATATCCCTTGATTAAACCATATTTCACGCCAGTTTCCACCGTCTCTTTATACCATGAATCGGAGGCAATGTCCTTGAACCCTAGACTGGTGCTGTTCTCTCTCAAATTTAGGGCTCGTACCAGCATAGACACGAACTCAGCCCTTGTCACTTGCTTATCTGGAAGGAACGTATCTTCCTTTACCCCATTGACGATGAACTTAGATGCCATTTTCTCAATTTCTTCTTTGGCCCAATGATCACTTACATCCTTGAACGTTTTATCATGCTCTACAACAAAGATCTGAGAGTCGGAAGTTATTTTCATTTTCACATGCCACTTGCCATCAACCATTTCAAAAATAGCTGGTACAAAAGAATATGAATTTTTCGCTATATCATAGGAAATGGCACAAGCTTTCTCTTTGTCCAGCTCTGTATTCAACGTCAGTGATACATCCTCATACAGCTCTTTTGCCTGCTTCTTAACCACAGTAGGCGTAGAAATCACTTTTATGTTCTGCTTTTCAAGATTTTGCTTGATTACCTCAGCTTCTGTCTTTTCCTTTTCGGGGGTTTCTTTTTCCGTTTCCTTTATAACCGAACTTCCTTTAGACCCGCCGCCTTTTCCGCCGCTGCTTTTATTTTCTGCGATTACAAATAATCCGTCTTCTGCTGCGGTTTTCACCTGGCCATTGGGACTTCCTGCAAAAGCAATCTCTGCCCGATAAGAGCCTACCGAAAGACCACTCAAAAGTTCCTCAAAAGAATGATAGTATTGAGCTTTTGATTCATTGTACATCAGTTTTTCCCCGCTGTTTTCTTGTTTATATAAGCGCATATACGGATATACAATATTGGCATTATCAGTCGTGTCATGCTGGATCTCATAATCTTGTTTTGCAACCTGTCTATTGACATCAAACCATTCATGATCAGCCGATACTCTCGTACTCAAAAGACGGTTTCCAAACTGATCCATTACCGCAGAATATCCTGTCAGCTTTTCCTGACTGCTATATGTGTCTTTTTTCAATTCCACCATCGGTTTAAAGCTGCCGCCCACTTTCAGGTGATACTCCTCTCCGGCTGCCAGCTTTAATGTTTCAGGCATCTGGAACAAATAGTTCCATACATAAGAAGTTTTCTCACTGTCTGCTAATCCCAGTACCACGTTTACACTGTCGTAATAAATATCTGCCGGAATAGAGTATATACTCCCCTGTGTATCCTCCACTTTAAAGGAATGGCTGTAATCGCTGAAGGGCAGCAGCGCCGCGCCTTTCCATTTTTTATAGCCGGTCGTTTCTGGTTCTAAAATAATTGTGGCATTTTTTGAAACATCAAAATTGATTTCCTGATTCTGTTGTACATCCACATCTTTTTCTACTACATAGTAATTGGTCTGATTCCCTTTGCTGTCCGGATGGGTGATATACTGTCCGTCAAAACTATACTGTCCCGGTTCCACCCACACATCTTCTGTAAATACAGGCATGCGCACAGGCAGCACGTCCTCCCCTACCTTTGCTTTGAAAATGATGTTGCTATTGCTTTGCATATGATCCAGCTTGGTTCCGCCGACGTTCAAATCCGCCATGGTCACTTTTTTCAGGTTCAATTCATCAAGGCGGATTTCCGTACCCAAGTCTTGAAAATCAGTAAACTGCCTGAATAAATAAACGTAACTGTCCCCATCACTCAACGTATATCGGATAATAGCCAGATTGCCGTCTTTCTCTTTTGAAAGTTTGATGCTAGAATCCAGTGCAATGGTTCCAAAGTCGTCTTCATTCTGATATTGACGTCCCCAGGCGCCATAAGTCTGCTCCCAGTAAGGCCCTTTTGTTTTGGCTGGATTGCAGTCTACTGCATCCACTTCTCCATCACCCATCGGGTTATCTTCCTTTGCCGTAGCAGAACTTACGGCATCTGTTTCCTGACTATCGCGCAAGCTGAAAAGATACATATATGGCACCGTCAGATTGCTGTCTTCATTTACATGTTCTGTTATATGCTGCGGGTCATAGCTTAAAATCTTATGAAGGCCCTCATCATAAAGCCTTACATCTATTTTCTTGCTGAGCTTCTCTTCACATAAGGCATTCTTTTCCAGAGATAATTGTAATTCATAATCTCCGGTTTTGCCGTCTAAGCTCATGATATCCCAAAAAGTGAATTCAAAGAAGTTCTTGCTTCGCTCGCCGTCTTCATGTCCGCCCAGTAAATCCCAATAAATTGGATATATCCACTCTTTATTTTCATCCAGTACTCTAAAGCGTGGGAACAAGACCTTAGACTCGTCCTCCTCGTCTTCTTCCTCCTGTGGGGCAACCGCTTGCCCATAATGAGCAACACTTGCTCCAGTTAAACTGCCTCTGCTGATTCCTGTAAGGTAATTCCCATAGTTATCCGCAAAGCGATTTAACGTCTGGAATAATTCATAGCCAATCGGAAACCTTACCACCGTCTTATTTCCGTCTTCTATCATTTGAATTTTATCTTTATTATAGGTTTTATTGGCTTCCAAGACATGCTCTTCCACCGCTTCATAGCTTAAATCAAAATTGCTGATTTTTAATCCGCCTCCGACTTTTACCTCTGCGATCTGATTTTCAGGAATTGCAATGCCTTTCTTCCCACTGTCAAACGTATAAATCCAGTCCTCTCCGTTTTGAGGATCTTTTACTTCTGCGTCAATCTTATAACGATAGGTATCTGACGATACATAAATATTCTTTCCACCTAGTTTCATCCCCAAAGAAGCATTGGTTTTGTCATTATATAAATAGACAATACCCGATTGGACTTTTGTTTCGTCGCCCGTAACCAAATGAACTTGTCCGGTTTTGCTACCGTCAAAAACCAAAGTTTGAGCAGATTCACTCTTGCTGATTCGCTTTGACCACTGAGTCAGGAAGTACGTTTCCTGATCTTTTTGGCTGTACGAAAAGAAATCATACTTTCCTTCTTCCGCATACACCACCGGAGCAGCCTCTTTGTTTGGATTTAATTCATTAGTTATGCCAATGTTGATACCCTCTTGATCCACAACTGTAGCATAGTAGGCCACATTGAAAAGTTCATTGCCCCCTTTATTAAAAGTTCCAAACTTGACAGGCTGGGTATTCTCTCCGGTGATTTCGAATTCACCAGGTCCTTCTAGTTGCTCTTGATAGATAAACAAGGCGCTTCCGCTTTTCACCTCTTCACAATCAAAAGTACCGGTAATCACAACATAAATATTGCTTAAATCTTTTCCTAAAGTGCCTGAAATTCTGGCTATCCCCAGTTGATTCGTCTTCCCTGTATAAACCCGGTCATAGTCCTGATGTTCCACATCTTTTACATAAACATTGACAAAAGCATTGACACTGGCGTTGCCATCCGGATCTTTTACCTTTAGTAAAATACCGCTTTTCACCTCATTTATGACTTGAATGGTCAGGGTATCTTTTTGTTTCAGCTCTCCATCTTTAAAGGCTGCCGCAATCAACTCATGGGTGCCATTTTCAAAATTTCTGGTATCCCACTCCATTGAAAATCTTGAATAATCTTCTGTCTCTGCTATTCCAATCAAAGATTGTTCGTCCATGTTGTCTAAATAAAACTTTACCTGATCAATTTCTTCCTGCTCGTTTAAAATGTTGGCTTTTATTTGGACCTCACCCTTTAAATAGTCATTCCGCTTCAGCCCATCTATTTTAATAACCGATTCAATATTGGTAGCCGGATTTGTCGCCGCATACATATCTAACTTTCCGTATCCGGTTTTCTCATCCCAGCCATCATCTTCGAGATCTACGGCAGTTTGAAGCAAGGCTTCCTTTATGGCATCGGCATTTGCTTCCGGATGTATAATTTTATAAACTGCTGCTACCCCTGCCGTATAGGGGCACGAAAAAGAAGTGCCGTTAAACTGGGCATAATAGCCGTCTTCTTCATTGCCGAAGGCGGCCTCTTTGGCAATAGATGTAGAATAAATCTGCACCCCAGGGGCCATAATATCCAGCTCTTGTCCATAATTGGAAAAAGCAGCGATACTGTCATCGGGGCCGACCGCACCAACAGTAAGAACCCCTGAATACGCTGCCGGATAAAAGTTACTGCCATCCTTGCCGTCATTTCCAGCAGCTGCCACGACCAACACGCCGTTATCTTGTGCATATTTCACGGCATTGGCCATGGTTTGGCTGTATCCTTCCCCACCCAGGCTTAAACTGATAATATCGGCCTGCTGGTCTGCCGCATAGCGAATGCCCTCTGAAATTTCAAATACATTACCTTCGCCATCATCATTCATGACCTTAACCGCTAAAACTTTAACATCTAAGTTTCCTGCCAGTCCGGAGACGCCAATCCCATTATTATAAGTGGCTGTAATGACACCAGATGCAAATGTTCCATGGCCATTATCATCCATAATTCCATAATTGTTCGGGTAATGACTTCCGTCCTTCCTTTCCTTTACAAAATTTTTACCCTCCAGAATTTTGCTGTCCAAATCCGGATGGCTATAATCTACGCCCGTGTCTAACACGGCAACAACGGCCTCTCCCGGAGTATCGCCGATTTTATCCCATGCTTCAAAGGCGTTTATATCTTTCAACGCCCACTGATAATCAATATATTTATCCTTTAAGGTATCCGTTTCCGGCTCTTCATTATCTTCACAAATCTCTAAAATTAGATTAGGCTCAATGTATTCAATCTGTCCATCTTTTTCCAAATCTTCGATGGTCTCATTGACATCTTCATCAGACCCTACTTCGCATAAAATGACTTCCTCTGCATCCACTTCGTCTGCAGAAAAGAACAAGCGGTTTAAAATCCCCTGGCTCTTGACTGTTTCATACTTAACAATCAATTCCCCTTCAAAACTTTCATCTATTCCATATTTTTCACACAGATTTTCTTCATTTCCCTCATCTGCATAGGCCGTTTCCGGCATGCTGGAAAATAAAGTTACAAATCCAATGCATATTATTAACATCCAGCTGATTCTGCTAAAGTTCTTCTTTTTACACCACATACTAATCTCCCTATGATTTATCTTTTATATAAAATATTGTATCGACTAGCTCTTATCCTTGTCTTCATGACTTTTTTATCTATCCCCCCGCTTTCTTATATAATTTCTGTTCTTTGTTTGTCTCCTCTCAAACCTAGAGTGGCAAACTCGCCCCTTTATGTTACCTATAGCTAACTCGAGAGGCAAAGAATGGGTTAGCCAAAGCTAACCCATTAGATTTTATTACTATGTCCAAAATATGTCAAGCCCTATTATAAACAATTCTTCTTAAAACTGCCGAAATAAATTGACCATTTCAATCGCTCCAAGGGCGCAATCATAGCCTTTGTTCCCGGCCTTTGTCCCGGCACGTTCTATGGCCTGCTCAATATTTTCCGTGGTAATCACACCAAACAAGACAGGAATACCAGACTCCAATCCTATATGGGCAACCCCTTTTGACACTTCGTTGCAGACATAATCATAATGGGTCGTGGTCCCTCTGATAACCGCTCCCAAGCAGATGACGGCATCATATTCCCCTGATTTGGCCATTTTGTCGGCCATCAGGGGAATCTCAAAGGCGCCCGGCACCCAAGCTACCTGAATATCCTCCTCCAAAACGCCATGGCGCCGCAGTCCATCCAGCGCCCCCGACAGCAGCTTTGCCACAATAAACTCGTTGAACCGAGCCGCTACAATACCCACCTTGACGTCTTCCGCTACCAGATTTCCTTCTATTACTCTCATCTATTTTCCTCCTTACGTGTTATACAATTAGCATTTTTCTTTGTAATATCTCCACCATACGCGGTCTTCCAGATTTACTGTCTGCCTCTTATTCGGTCTTTTATTTCTTCTCCGTGATAATCAAACAGATGCCCCATTTTTTTTTGCTTCGTTTGCAGATAAAATAAATCATAGTCATTGGCCTCTGCCTGAATGTCCACCCGCTGAGTAATACCGATGCCATATGCGGAAAGCTGCCGCATCTTGTCCGGATTGTTGGTCATCAGCCGTACCTGATCCACCCCCAAATCCTTTAACATCTGTGCTGCCGTGGAATAATCCCGCAGATCTTCCTCAAAACCCAGTGCCAAATTAGCCTCTACCGTATCCATTCCCTGTTCTTGCAAAGCGTAGGCCTTTAACTTGTTCATCAGGCCAATGCCTCGGCCTTCCTGCCGCATGTACAGCAGTACCCCGCAGCCCTCCTCCGCAATCCGCTTCATCGCCGCGTCATATTGCTGGCCGCAGTCACATTTCAGCGACCCCAGAGCATCTCCAGTCAAACACTCGGAATGAACCCGGCACAATATAGAATCCACGCTGTTGATATCCCCTTTAACCAAGGCTAAATGGTGCTCTCCGTTGATTCGATTCACATAGCCGTACGCGGTAAATTCTCCGTAGCGGGTAGGCAGTTTAACTGCCGCCACCTGTTCCACCAGCTGCTCCCGCTTCTGTCTAAATTCTTTTAAAGCTTCGATGGTCACAAATACCAAGCCATGCTCCCGAGCAAATTCTTTCAGAGCGGCGGTGCGCATCATTCCCCCATCATCTCCCATGATCTCGCAGCAGAGACCGCAAGCTTTCAGGCCCGCCAGTTCCATCAAATCCACGGTGGCTTCCGTATGTCCTGGCCGCTCCAACACACCAAAAGGCTTTGACAGAAGGGGAAACATGTGACCCGGTCTTCGGAAATCTGCTGCTTGTACCCCCTCTGTTACGGTCTTCATAGCGGTCACAGACCGCTCTAAGGCAGAAATACCTGTTGCGGTATCCACGTGGTCAATGGAGACGGTAAAGGCCGTCTGGTGGTTATCGGTGTTGGTCTGAACCATCTGCTCCAAGCCCAGCCTGTCAGCCAGCTCTCCGCTCATAGGCATACAGATTAGCCCCTTGCCATAAGTAGCCATAAAATTAACGTTTTCCGGAGTAGCAAATTGAGCAGCACAAATCAGATCGCCTTCATTTTCTCGGTCCTCTGCATCTGTGACCAGAATCAGCTTACCTGCTTGCAGCGCCTCTAATGCTTCTTCAATGGTATTATATTTAAACATATCTCTTTCTCCTGTTCTTATAGTTTTTATGATAATAGGCAGAATAGCCGCGAACCCTTCCACTCCACCATGAAGTGGATTAAAACCCTTGTTCCAACAGCCACTCCCGGCTGATTGGCTGACTGGCTTTCCAGCTTTGCTGCGCTGGGATTCCATCTGCTGCCAGCAGCTTTTCCACGTATTTTCCAATAACATCGTTCTCCAGATTAACTGCCTCTCCAACCTTTCGCTCCAACAGCGTGGTTTCCTGACCGGTGTGAGGAATCAAGGAGACCTGAAAGCTGTCCTTTTCCAACTTTGCTACAGTCAGGCTAACTCCATCGATGGCGATAGAGCCTTTTTCCACCAGATAATACATGATGGCGGGGGGTGCAGAAATCTTAACCCAGGTGGCAATTTCGTCGACAGTCTGGCTGACAATCGTACCGGTACCATCAATGTGACCGGAGACGATATGACCTCCAAATCGGCCTCCTGCGGCCATAGCCCGCTCCAGATTGACGGTGCTCCCCAATTTTAACTGACCCAAAGTACTTCTAAAAAGGGTTTCCCCCATAACATCTGCCTCAAAGGTATTCGGCCCCAGTTCCCGTACCGTCAGACAAACGCCATTTACTGCAACACTGTCTCCCAGCCTTAAATCCTCTAACACCCTGCGCCCTTCTACCTCCAGCGCACAAGAATTTCGCCCCCTGGTGATTCGCCGGACTGTACCTTTTTCTTCAACAATTCCCGTAAACATGGAGTCCCTCCTCTCTTTACTCAAACATGGCCTGCCGCCTTGCTAACCTCCTGCTCAATCAGCAGGTCTTCTCCTAGTAAGGTAACCTTTTTTTTCCTTAAAAGGATACTGTCCGTCGGGCAATCCCGCCCCAGCCCTTCCACCGGTGTCAAAGCATTTCGCCCGCCTAAAATCTTTGGTGCGATATAAGCGTAGATATAATCCACCAATCCGCTGTTGAGGGCTTGGTAAT
This sequence comes from Aminipila butyrica, assembly GCF_010669305.1. Taxonomy (NCBI): domain Bacteria; kingdom Bacillati; phylum Bacillota; class Clostridia; order Peptostreptococcales; family Anaerovoracaceae; genus Aminipila; species Aminipila butyrica. Next base: position 2,305,574 of record NZ_CP048649.1, read on the forward strand.
TCAAGGTTCCGCCGCCTTCCAGCAGGACACTGTCTATTTCATTTTCCCCTAAGCGTTTCATTAGAGCGGCCAAGTCTACTCGTCCATCGCTCCCCGGCAGATACCACAGGGTGCAGCCTGCACGCCGAAGGGCTTCGGATTTTTCTTTGTCGTCAGAAGCCGTGGCCACATAGGTTTCAATGTCTCCGGCGGTAACTGCAATCTGGGAATCCAGCGGCAGCCTCAGCTGGCTGTCACAGATAATCCGCTTGGGATTTTTCGTATTTGGCAGACGACAGTCCAACCGCGGGTTGTCAGCCAGCACCGTCCCAATGCCCACCAAGATGGACGCATATCGATGGCGCAGCTGATGTACGTGCTCCCTGGCCACCGGGCCTGTAATCCACCGGGACAGGCCGGTGTGCGCCGCTATTTTTCCGTCCATGGTCATGGCGTATTTCATGGCCACAAATGGTTGCTTTTTCACAGCGTAATAAAAAAATACACGGTTTAGCTGCCTGCATTCCTTTTGTAAAATGCCTGAGGTAACCTGAATTCCTGCTTTCTGGAGAATAGAAGCACCCTTTCCAGCCACCAGGGGATTGGGATCTTCGGTGCCGATGACCACTCGGGCGATACGGCTTTCTAGAATTGCCTCTGTACAAGGAGGTGTTCTGCCGTAGTGGCAGCAAGGTTCTAAATTTACGTATAAGGTAGCTCCAGCAGGATCCTCCTTGCAGGCCGCCAGGGCCACCCGCTCTCCGTGGGGCAGCCCCGCCCGCTCATGGAAGCCCTGTCCAATAATTTGCCCATCCTTGACGATAACCGCCCCCACCATGGGATTCGGACTGGTCCAGCCTTCTGCCTTTGCCGCCAGTTCCAGCGCCAGCCTCATATAGCCTTCATCGTTTTCCATCTGACTCAATTTGCCCCCTCCTGCCAAAACTGCAATAAAAATACCCTAGAGAATTCTCCAGGGTATCTTGTAGATGAAGTAAGCTACCGAACCTTTGCTGCTGCAACAGCCTACACAAAAACAGATTGCAGAAGCAGCTCCGCTTCTCAGCTGCAATAAAAAACTCCGAAATGAAAAACATTTCAGAGCACTGTAAACAAACGCTGATAACTTGCGTATATCTTCTTTCATCCAGACTATACTGTCGGTATGGGAATCTAACCCATTCTGCCTGTCGGCTCGCGGACTCGTAGCACCTTCGCTCATTACCGCCGGTGAGGATTTTCACCTCGCCCTGAAGATTCTTATTTAATTTTCTTTAACACATTAAATTCTATCGCTTTTTACATTCAGTAAAAATATGATATACACACCATATCACATCAAAAGTTATTTTGCAATATACATTTTACATTTTCTCTCCTCCCTATATGACCTAAACTTGTTTCAGCTATGTCTGCCTTACCAACTCTGACAATAGTTGCATGCCGCTAATTTTTATATTTTCTACCTTCCTGTGCAAACTATAGTAGAAAGGATGGTGATTTTATGTTAAATGCTGATTCTCCTGTCAATAAAGATGCTTTCACCAAGAATGCTTTTGCAAATCTTAGTGCATCAAGTCATTCGGAGATTACTGCATTGGAACAGAAACTTCAGGAAAGTTCTGGAGAAAAGGTTGTTCTGATTGCATATCATATGTAAGATATTTGGCATCAGTAAATATTTGCTGATGCCAAGTTTTTTAGAGCCTCTCAGAGGCTTTTTTATTATAGTCGATTAATTCCCAGCCGCCGAGCTTCTTCCTCAACGGCACGAGCCACCGCCTGCGCTACCCTGTCATCGAAAGGATCCGGTATAATGTATTCCGGGCATAGTTCATCTGTTGAAATAACACCCGCTATAGCCTGCGCCGCTGCCATCTTCATGCTGTCTGTAATATCTGTGGCCCTTACTGCCAAAGCACCTTTAAACACGCCTGGAAATACCAGCACGTTGTTAATCTGATTCGGAAAATCGCTTCTTCCGGTACCCACAATGTATGCGCCCGCTTCCAGAGCCTCTTCTGGCATGATCTCCGGCGTCGGATTCGCCATCGCTAAAATAATCGGCTTTGTCTTCATGGAACGAACCATTTCCTGGCTGACCAATCCGCCTTTGGAAACCCCCACGAAAACATCGGCCCCCTTCATGGCATCTGCTAAGCTGCCTGTTTTTTTCTCTCGATTGGTAAGTCTGGCGATTTCCCCTTTGGCTCCTTCCTCTGGGGTAATGCCTTGACAGAGTATTCCTTTGCTGTCGCACACGATGATATCCCGAAATCCAGCATCTAACAACAGTTTTGTAATAGATATGCCGGCAGCTCCCGCCCCGTTCATAACAATGCTCAGGTCTCGCGGCTCCTGCCCTTTTAACTTGACTGCATTTATCAGCGCTGCGGTCACTACGATGGCTGTACCGTGCTGATCATCGTGAAACACGGGGATATCGCATAATTCTTTTAAGCGTCTTTCCACTTCAAAGCAGGCAGGTGCACCGATATCTTCCAAATTAATACCCCCAAAGCTTTTTGAGATTTTATAGATGACTTGCACCAGCTCATCCACATCCTTAGTATCTACGCAAAGGGGGAAGGCATCTACACCAGCAAACTCTTTAAATAGCACACACTTTCCTTCCATAACCGGCATACCAGCACTGGGACCGATATCTCCCAGTCCCAGAACTGCCGTGCCGTTTGTAATGACGGCTACCAAATTCGATTTTCTAGTGTAGTCATAAGCTTTGCTCTCATTTTTTTGAATCTCTAAGCAAGGCGCTGCCACCCCCGGCGTATAAGCCACCGCCAAATCCTCTCGGCTGGCTACTTTGGCTCTCGAAATAACTTCAATCTTTCCGCCCCACTCCTTATGAGCTTTTAAAGCATATTGTCCGTTGTCCATGTTGTTTCTTTCTCCCTTACTCTGTTGCAAACTGCGGCATAAAGCGGCTTTCATCCAAAATTCGATCTAACTGATTCTTACTGACTCCACAGGCCAAGGCTCCTTCCAGAATCGGTGTACCCTCTTCCATGAAGTCTTTTGCTATTTGCGCAGCCTTCTTATATCCAATCACCGGACAAAGGGCTGTGACAAATCCGGTAGAGTGGTAGAGCAGGTCCTCACACGTCTGCCGATTGGCAGCAATATCCTTCACGCAGTTGTGAACAAAAGTGTCAATGCCATTTATCATTAAAGTCATGGATTCAAATATTCGGTTAAATACCACTGGCTCAAAAGCATTCAGCTCTAGCTGACCGCCCTCACAGGCCATGGACACCGTTACATCGTTGCCGATAACCGCAAAAGCACACTGGTTCAGTACCTCTGGGATAACCGGATTGATTTTTCCCGGCATGATGGAGGAGCCGTTTTGCTTAGCTGGAATTGTAATTTCTCCCAGTCCGGCTTTCGGTCCTGAATTCATCAAGCGGATGTCGTTTGCCATCTTGGATAAACTGATGGCACTGGTTTTCAACGCAGAAGATACCACAGAAAATCCGTCAATATTCTGAGTCCCATCCACCATATCTTCACAAGGCTTCAAGGGCAGACCGCTGACTTCGCTTAAGGCCGACACAATATGTTTCTCATAATACTCGGAAGCATTAATGCCAGTCCCTATAGCCGTGGCCCCCATATTGATAAAGAGCAGTTCTTTAATGGCATTCTGAATGCGGCTTCTGTCCCTCTTAACCACCGTGGCGTAGGCATGGAATTCCTGGCCCAAGGTGATGGGTACAGCATCCATCAGCTGCGTTCTGCCTATTTTTAATACATCCTTAAACTCTCTGCTCTTGGCCATCAGGGCTTCGTAAAGTTCATTTAACTTATCTAGGAGCTCTAAGCCGGTCCGGTACAAGGAAATCTTTAAGGACGTAGGATATACGTCATTGGTGGACTGTGCCTTGTTCACATGGTCATTTGGATGGCAGTATTGATATTCGCCTTTCTCCCTGCCCAGAAGGCCCAAGGCGATATTAGCGATTACTTCATTAGCATTCATATTGGTAGAGGTTCCCGCTCCACCCTGAATCTGATCGACAATAAACTGGTCGTGAAAACGGCCATTTAGAATTTCATCACAGGCCTCTGCAATGGCCTGTGCAACTTCTCTGTCCAGTCCCCCCGCCTTAGCGTTGGTCACAGCACAAGCCTTCTTAATCTCCGCCAAGGAACGGATCTGCACCGCTGGAATGGACTTCCCAGTCATATTAAAATTTTCCTTTGCCCGCAGGGACTGCACCCCATAATAAGCTTCTGCTGGTACCTTTTTCCTGCCTACTGAATCTGTTTCAAAACGAAAGTCCATGGCTTTCCTCCACCTTTCTTTTCTTGTACTTTGTCGTACATTTCTTTGACATTGCCTGAGCTGCATGTTGTTGCTCTACCTGGGCTGAATCTGTTGACTATTTGTTGCCTATATTCTATAATACAGAGGTAATATATTCAAATACTTATATCATTATATGTATTATATCCTTTTTATTATAACGTTAAGGAGTACCGATGTTTGCCAAGAAAGATTTAATCTACGCCGTCTACAAGGAAAAAAGCTTTTCAAAGGCGGCAGAAAGCCTGTTTATTTCCCAGCCTTCCCTGAGTGCCATGATTAAGAAGGTCGAATCCAAGGTAGGGGAACCCATCTTTGACCGCAGTACCAACCCCATCCAACTGACGGAAATCGGCAAGAAATACATCGCTTGCTGTGAAGCGATCGCCAAGACCGAAGATACCTTTGCTAATTATTTAAATGACACATATGAGCTAAAAACTGGCTCCCTGGCCCTTGGCAGCAATCACCTTTTTATGGCCAACGTCCTGCCCAAATTTATCGAAATATTTGTCGGGCGATATCCCTATATTGATTTAAATCTGGTAGATTCCCATAGTCACGATTTGGAGAAAAAGCTATTGGACGGGGAATTGGATTTAATCATTGACAATAAAGAACTAAATCCCTCTATTTATGAAAAATTCTTTTTAGGCACTGAATTCCTACTATTAGCTGTTCCCAGAAAATTAGAAATAAATCAAGGCTTAGAGAAATATCAACTCTCCTATAAAGATATCCTTAAAAACCGACACATCGACGATGACCAGGTGCTGTCCACACCTCTGTCCTTCTTTGCCCACACGCCTTTTGTGCTCATGCCAGAAGGAAACGATACCCGGACTCGGACGAACAACATCTTTCTTCGCCAGTCCATCAAGCCCAACTTGCTCTTCCAGCTGAATCAGCTGGCCACCGTGTATACCATTATTTCCATCGGTCTTGGCAGTTCCTTTATCAGTGATACGCTGATTAAGCAGTCTCCCGCCATGCAGACTCAACTGGTCTTTTACAAGGTCGACGACCCAGATACCAAACGAAAGGTGTTCTTCCATGCTAAAAAGAATCGCTACATGACAAAGGCCATGGAAGAGTTTATCGCGATCAGTAAAAAATACAGCCCCCTGTCCAGTCTTACAGAATGAGCAGGGTCCAGAAATATGCTCTTAGCATATTTTCTACATAAAAAAACGCAGCAGTCTAAAACTGCTGCGCCCTGCGGTCTTCTTTGCAAAAACTCCCCTAAGTTTACTTTTTCACCTAAGCCATCATCTCTATATTTCTGTCATAAACATGCGGGCAACCCCCAGCTCCAAAGGATCTTTGGCCTTATATTCCACCGTGTTACTACCTGTCTGTCTAGCTCCCGGATACCAAGAGGCCCTTCTGGCATGCTGGTGTTCTTTAAAGTGAATCACCATATGGTACTCATCTGTTAAAGACAAGGGGCTGATTTTAGCTTGTAAGGCTTTCTCCACCCCTTCCTCAATTTCCTCGGCAACCTCTTCCGGGTGACGATTCCAGGTTGCACTACCGATGCCCTTCTTCGTGGCTACCGTGAGAATATTCGGGTGGCTTTTCTCCGCCAACTGACACATGCCTGCATCTCCTGAAAGAAAGACAGATGGGACTTGATGGGCCGCCGCCCAAAGAGCATTCAGGGTAAATTCCGACGCTAATTCTCCGTTGATGGTAATCCAATTAAACAGTTCATGCTCCGAGGTATGGGCCAGCGGGCTGGTATCCGTGCCTTCTGGAGAATGGTAGCCCAGATAAACTGCTGCATCAAAAGTTTCATCTAAACCGCCCATCATGGAAGCCGGGGAGGTCATCCAGCCTCGAATGACCTCCACCCCCTTCGGCAGCTGCTCTATGCAGAGATTTAATGCGTCTCCATGCCCATCCTTTACAATCACACGGCAGCCCGCCTTCATAGCTCCTCTGCAAGCAGCAGCCACTTCCAGAGTCATCTGGCGGCAGGCCTCTTCATACCCTTGACCGCCCCAAGTAGTCTCACACCAGCTGGTTACTCCAGTTACGCCTTCTATGTCTGCGCTGATAAATACTTTCATCAGACCATCTCTCCCTTCTTATAAAAATTCCTTTAAAGCAAGGGCTTCCTTCCCCCGAATTCCCTTGACAGTCTCTGCGTGATAAAGGGAACTGACCACCGCTTCCTCCACGGCTTCGGCTGTAGCCTCAAAGACTTTGTCTATGGCATCATCGTGAAACATTTTCATCTCAATAATGTTCTTTTCACTATAATGGGGCATGATGTTAGCAGTAGAGAAAGCAATAGCAATATCTCCGCTGCCATTTCCCAGAAAGGAGCCGGTTCTGCTCAAGGCCACCACCGACCGCTTTGCTACCCGCTTCAACTGCCGCTCATTAAGTGGTATATCCGTGGCAAGCACAATAATTACGGAGCCTTTTTCCGCCTCACTTCTCGGTACTTTGTTCCGGGTGTCGATTCTCCTGCCATCAATCATCAGATTTCCCGACATGCCGAAGTTAGACATTAAAATGGCACCGATGGTGTAATGCTGACCGTCGCAGAGCACCAGCCTAGAGGCCGACCCGATTCCGCCTTTGACCCCCAGGCAGCACATACCTGTCCCAGCGCCCACTGCTCCCTCTTCAAAAACTGCTCCACAGTCTCCCAATGCCTGAAGTACATGGTCTTCGTCGACATGCATCCCCCGGATATCATTGAGCTCTCCGTCGTTGCACTCTGTGACAAGGCAATTTACCGTGCCGGTAGTGGTTCCGATGTCCGAATTTTCCTTTAACATATACTTTGTCAAGGCGTTAATGGCCGTACCTACACCAAAAGTATTAGTCATGATAATGGGGGTCTCAATATTGCCCAATTCTTCCACCTGAACTAACCCCACACTTTTACCGAAACCGTTTATAACAGAGCTTCCAGCCAACACCTTGTTCCTGAAAAGATTTCCCGTATGGGGCAGGATAGCCGTGACACCGGTATGAATATTTTTCTCCGGTTCCTTTAAGGTCACATGACCTACCTGCACCCCAGGCACATCGGTAATCAGGTTTCTTTGACCTTTTTCAAACCTGCTGCGAATGCTCACTTGACAATCTTTAGGTAAACCCATTTCTTGTGCCTCCTCACTTATGCTTTTGTTTTTTCTTCTTTCAGTCTTTTATCAAATATAAAGTAAACTACTGCACCTACAGCCGGAACAACCAAACCGATTAACGCGGTAACCGGGTCCTCCATCAAGGTATTGATCATCAGTCCGGCGAACAAGGCGATGGAAATAATAACAGTAACCGGATACCCCCAAGCCTTATACGGACGCTCTAGGTTCGGATACTTCTTCCGATATACAATGACCGCCACCACGCAGAGTACGTTAAATAGCATGCCGGCAAAGACTACCAAAGAGGTCAGCTGGTCTAAATTTCTTAAAAGGACCAGCACGATGGCGATAAGGGCCTGGCTGCACAGTGATACGGTAGGTACCTTGGATTTTGGATGCAGCATACCGTGGTTCTTAAAGAAATGTCCCTCCTTCGCCATGGCGTAATAGTAGCGGGGAAAAGCGATGATCATGCCGTTTAACGCACTGAACATGGCAATCAGCATGGTAGCCAGCACTAGGCCGCCGCCAATGCCTCCAAATACTCTCTTGGCAACTTCCGTTCCCAGGTATAGGTTCCCACTTTCAATCATGCTTACCACTTCTGCATGGGGGAGAACCTTGTAAAGGGCAAAGTTAAACAGCGTATAAATTACGGTGATTGCACCGATGCCGATTAACAAGGCCTTTGGCAAATTCCTCGCCGGGTCCTTCATTTCTTCTGCCACAGAGTTCAAATTGGTCCAGCCTTCATAGGCCCAAAGAGTTGCTACCGTAGCAAAGGCTATCATGCCAATAATGGCGCTAAAGCTTATCTCTCCGCTGCCGGCAGGAATCAAACTTAAGTCAGGGTGTTCCTTACCCAGGAGGATAGCCCCAAAAATAATGATGACAATAGGAATTAACTTTGCTACCATGGAGACATTCTGCAAAATAGTTCCCTGCTTAATCCCCAGCGAATTGTACGCCGTCAAGGCCAGAATCAAAGCAATGGCGATACCCTTGATGGCAAAATCGGATAAAGATATGTATCCTCTCAAGGCCGTAGGCAAAGCAATCGCCAAAGCAGAAATCGAACCAGCTCCGCTAAGCAGCCAGCTGGTGAAACCGAACATGTAACCCACTACCGGATGATACGCTTCATCCAGATAGATAACCATACCCCCGGTCTTCGGGCAGGATGCCCCCAGTTCGGCAAAGCATAAGCCTCCCAGCAAAGAGACGATTCCTCCTACTATCCAGCACAGCAGGGCTAACCCCATGCTCATGTGAGTTCGCTCCAATACGTATGAGCCTAAATAAAAAATTCCTGAACCAATCATGATTCCGCCGATGATGCTCACACCGCCAAAGAGACCGATTTCCTTTTTAAAACCTGAGTCGTTGGTTGCTGCATGCAAATTGCTCTTTGAACTCATAACTTTTCCTCCTCAATTATAATTTACAGTCTGAGACTATATATTAAGATAAAGCAAGAACAATGCCAATTTATAAATATATAAAAACAGCCAACTAAACAAATTTTATAAGGCAATCCTTTCGCCAAAATCTCGTTTAATCCTTTTTAAATAGATTATATCTTATTTACATTTCATTTGCCGGCGCTTTGTGATCAATCATTAATTCGAATTAAACAAGAACCGATTCATTAAAGAGGGAACTAAGGTCTCTGTTCCCTAGGGCTTCTACCCCAGTGCGCTAAGTTGAGCACTGGCTATCTGGTACGATAATTGCAGGACTTTATATAAAGTCAACTTAATTCAGGAGGTATAAAACACATGAAAGATAAAATTGCTGCCCAAGAACCCCTCATCTTGCGGGAAATGGATTTCTGGCAGGTGCCGGGCCTAGCCCTAACCGTGGTAAAAAAGGGGCAGGAGCCTTATACAAAGGCCTTTGGCTGGCGGGACAAGGAAAGGGATTTAAAAGCGACGGACACCACCCTCTTTGGCATTGCCTCCTGCTCAAAAGCCATGACCTCTGCTCTTATAGCTCGCCTGGTAGCGGAGGGACTGCTGGATTATGACACCCCTGTCATCCACTATATTCCAGACTTTGCCCTCATGGACAAAGAGGCTACGGCAAAGATGACTCTGCGGGATATGCTCTGTCACCGCACAGGTCTGGGCGGCCACGATGCCATCTGGCCTGTAGCCAAAAACTTAAAAGAATTTACTCAAGCCTTCCCCTACCTACAGCCTAGCGCTCCGTTTAGAAGCAGGCCCCAGTACAGCAACATCCTCTATGCTGCCATTGGCCTCCTTGCAGAAACCGTGACAGGAAAGCCCTGGGCAGAACTCATGCAGACCTATATCTTCGACCCCCTGGGCATGACCGGAGCCAACTGTCAAGCTGAGGCCTTGTCTAATTCAGTTGATTTCGCCCATCCTTATCAGGTGCTGGAGGGCAAACTCACCAAGCTGCCAATCTGGAACGTAGACGTAGTCGCTCCGGCTGCCTCCGTCAACTGCACCGCCATAGACATGAGCAAATGGCTGACCTTCCTGATTAGCAAAGGGCGAGAGAAAGAGGGCCTTCCTTGGATACCAGAATCTATATTTGAAACGATGATTGCCAAACAGGTAAATTTTCCGGATGCCCTAGGCAGTCAGGCAGATTTATATCCTACCGATGGTTACGCCATGGGCTGGCAAACCGGCAGCTATCGAGGGCGCTCCATCTGCAAGCATATGGGTAAAATTGAGGGGTACAGCTCTATTCAAGCATTTCTGCCTGACGACCAAATCGGCATTTCTATTTTGCTGAATCTCCATTCCCCTGCGGTATCCATCACCCATACGCTCCTTTATACCCTGCTGGATACCCTCTTAGCCCTCCCAAAAGTGGACTGGACACATAAATTTCGTTCAGATATCCGGCCTACTGCGGAAGACTACCAAGACTGCACCCTGGATTTCTTTTCCGCTAGATTCCCAGATTCTCTCCAAGACGCGATACCCAGCCAAAACTTGTCCAGCGCTTACTCTCTCAAAGATTGCCAAGGGGTCTATTACAACCCCGGCTATGGTCTGCTAACCATCGAATCCCGAGAGGGGCAGCTCTATATGAACTACCGGGATATGTCCTTGCCCATGACTCCTTGTTGGACCGGTAACTTCCGTGTGACTGGGGTGAAGGAAGACATTTTAACGTTAACCCTGCCTCTGTCCTTTATCTGGAATGCTCAGGGAAAAAGCATCGGATTGCGAATCCCCTTTGAACTGCTGGTGGACGATATCCTCTTTCTAAAAAAAGATTGATTCACAGTTGCTGAATAAACGCCATCCCCTTTTCGGTAATTTGAGCCCCGCAGCGGCCCCGTTTGACGGATATGAGCCCCTGCTTTTCCAGCTGTGACAGCAGATTCCGCAGCTTGCCATCGCTGAGCTTAATGCCCTCTGCTGCCAGCTTAGCGAGGATAGCACTGCGACCTATGCCGTGGTATACCTGTGTGGCTTCATATATTTCCCTCAAAATCCGTTGTACAACCGCAGACTGGTTCATAGGGCTCCGTTCCTCCAGTCTGCCTTTTTCTTCAAGGGGGTTCTCGGTCGGTTCCCGCCAGCCTTCCTGCTTCCGATTCTTTATTTCATACAGATATTCAGGGAATTTCCCCAGGGTTCGATAATACAAACCTGCACTTTGAAGCTGACGAATATTTCCCGGCCACTGATATTCCACCAGCAAATTCTTTTCTCGCTCTGTTACATTACCGTAATTCTTTCCCAGGAAGAACTTTAACAAGGGTAAAATATCACCCTTTCTCTGACTGAGGGGCTTTAGAAACAGCGGAATCACATTTAATCGATAAAACAGGTCTCCTCGAAACTTACCCTTTTCTACCGCTTCCTCCAACTTGGAATTAGTAGCGGCGATAATGCGTATGTCTACATCGATAACCTTGTCACTGCCAATACGCATAATCTGTTTCTCCTGAATAGCTCGAAGGAGCCTGGTTTGCAGATTAGGAGAAATATCCCCAATTTCGTCTAAAAACAAGGTTCCGGTGTGAGCCTTTTCAAAGAAACCAAGCTTTCCATTTTTCTGAGCTCCCGTAAAAGCACCACCTTCATATCCGAACAACTCGCTTTCCAAAAGAGTTTCCGGGATAGCCGCACAGTTAACAGCAATAAAAGGCGCATGGCTCCTGTGGGAATAATTATGGATAGACTGAGCCATCAACTCCTTCCCCGTTCCCGTCTCTCCTCGTATGAGTATCGTATAATCGGTCTGAGCCACTTGCTTAGCCACCTGAATGCACTCACCCATGGATTCAGATTGAAAGATGATATCCTGAAAAGTGTGCTTAGCCACCAGGCCCTTTTTGGCATTATAATTTTTCAAATTAATTTCAATATCATGAAGGAGTTTTTCACTCTGCAAATTTAATAGGTAGCCGATGGTCTCGTCCATCAGCTTGATGGTGGTCTTTTCAAAGAGGTAGTTTTCCTCTCCCAGAAGCAACGGATAATTTTTTAGATCTTCTCCCTGAATAAGCTCCGATTCAATGCTGGCAAAAGGGACATTTACATTGGTCTCAAAAATGGCATTGGCTTTATCGTTAAAATACACCACTTCCAGCTTGTCGTTGAGCATGAGAATAGCTTCCAGAGAATTATCCACCACCCGGTTCAACAGCTTTCCTTTCAGATAGCTGTTATAATAATTGTCGTGGTAATCGCTGTTGGGCTCCAAGATAGTATGAAGATGACGGATTAGATTGCGATTAATCACGTCGTTATCCAGGTCCAGCTTTCGCATCAACTTCAGCAAGGTGTCAAAGCTGATTTCTCGATAGCCGATATTCAGGCTCTTTTTCACCGTTTTAGGCACTAGATTTTCTTCGTTAGGGGTAATGGCATACTGGATCTCATCGTAGGCTCCTGATGCCGCTAGTTCCTTGTCGTAGGGAATCAAGTTCAGATGACTGATGCCCAGCTCATACAACGTGTATGTGGTCTGGACGGTAGTTTCGTAGGTATCATTTACGATGAGCACCTCTGTATCTGGGGGAATTTCCAGCATAGCATGGAGAAATTCCCTACGGATGCTGCGCCCCAGCAGAATCAGTTTATAAAAGTTAGAGATGTGGTCTTTCAGCTGATAAATCATATTCTCGTACACCATCAAATAGGCATCTGCTTCAATCTGTTCATGAGGCATCAGTTCGCTGATAAAACAGCTCTCAATTTGAATATATCCTGCGAAAATGTGGTATAAGGTGTCCTCCAGATACTCAATGATGCCCTGATTCTCCCGGTTTTTATAGATAAGTGCGATTTTCTTCATTAATACGACCTCCTAGACAACAGCTTTATACAAGTCATATTATACCGAATCGAAAAATAATACAACTAAAACGGCTATAATAGGATTCAAATGAAATGAATCACTCCCTCCGTGAACGTAATATAAACACGCAGCCGAGAGATAAAAAAAAGAATGCTCAACCGCATTCTTTTATAACTGTATCAATCATATGGCCTCCGTTGATGACGAAAGCTTCCTTGGGCTGATCCTTGCCCCATTCCTCCGACCAATGACGTTGAATGTACGCCTCCAGAATCTGCTCTTTATTCAACCCTCTATGGTATAGGTCCAAAAGAAAGGCCTTTTTTTCCTCTGCACACTGAATGTACAAGTCGAAATATTGGTCTGTGAAATAGGAGGGCAGAATACCAAAGTGAGGACAGATGATGAACTTCGGCCCATAGGCTTTACATTTCAAAGCCGACTGAATACTGGCTTCATACCCTTTGAGGATAGAGGTATGGACAAACTGAGGGTTTTCCAAAACCCCTGTACTCTCGCTGGTAAACATAATACTCCGTGGTTCCAATACATAAGTCAAAGAACAGTCCGTGTGCCCCTTCGTCTCCAACACTTTAAAGGATTCATCTCCAATGGAAATTTCATCCCCTTCTCCTACTGCCACGTTGACCGCTAAGCCTTCCGTGAGAATTTCTTGTTTGGATTCAGAATATAAATCTCTGGCCGCTGTTCCCAACTCTTTCATCAGGGCGTGGGCCCCTGGCCGGGAGAACACCCTCTGTGCTTTATCGGCGCCGTAGACCACCGCTTCCGGCCATCTCTTCTTCACATAGGGCAGCGCGCCGATGTGATCGTAATGAGAATGGGACAACAAGATGCCATCCAGCCTTGTCCGATCCCTCATAGCCAAAGCAAATTCGATGTTTCGCACCACTTTATCCCCGCAGTAAGCCATGCCGCAGTCCACCAAAAAAGTCTTTTTGCTGCCAAAGACCAGAATGGCTTCACCGCCCTTTCCTGCCGTTACCCGCACTAACCCCTCCGGAAATTTAAACCGGTCGTGGTCTAAAAAAGTATCATAAACTGTATTCATACGCTGCTGCGCTCCTTTGCTAAAAATATGGCGTCTATTTCGGGGATTTATTCTGTCCAGCCTTCTAGAGAATAATTTTTTTAATCAAAAGCTCTGGCTTTGGCTTCTCTGGCGTGATCACAAAGGCCTTTTCTGCCTCCTGGGCGCTCTTTTCCACCTTTTCTTCATCACTGCCGTAAATCACTGCTAAGATATCTCCTGAGCAGACGGAATCGCCCACCTTCTTATGCAGATAGATTCCTGCTGATAAGTCAATCGTATCCTCCTTGGTCGCTCTTCCTGCTCCGGCATGCTGGGAAGCCAATCCGATAGCCTTGGCAGCGATCTTGCCCACAAAGCCATCCTGACTGCTGCGAAGTTCTCGCTGGCAGGTATGCTGCGGGAATAGACTGTAGTCCTCAATGACCGCTGCATTGCCGCCCTGGGCCTCCACAAACTGCCTCAACTTCTCCAGCGCTGCTCCACTGTCCAAAGCTGCCTTGGCCATCTCATACCCTTCTTCCCTGTTGGAAGCTTTTCCTCCCGCATAAATCATAATCCCCGCCAAAATCAAAGAGAGCTCCTGTATGTCCGCCGGTCCGCAACCCTTCAAGGTCTCGATGGCTTCGATGACTTCCAGGCTGTTTCCCACCGCCTGCCCCAAAGGTTGGTTCATATCCGTAATCACGGCAATGGTCTTTTTCTTGTCACCGTTACCGATATCTACCATCATCTGCCCCAGAATACTGGCATCCTCCAGATTTTCCATAAAAGCCCCATCGCCGCACTTGACATCTAAAACGATAGCATCACTGCCCGAAGCCAGCTTCTTGCTCATGATACTGGAAGAAATCAGGCTCATATTGTCCACGGTAGCCGTTACATCCCGCAGGGCATAAATCTTCTTGTCTGCCGGTGCGATGTGAGCCGTCTGTCCGATGACAGAAAGGCCAATTGTATTGACTTGCTCTATAAAACGATCCGCCTCTACCGCAGTCTGGAATCCAGGTATGGCCTCCATCTTGTCCACCGTGCCCCCTGTAAATCCCAGGCCCCGTCCGCTCATCTTTGCAATGGGAACCCCACAGGCTGCCGCCAACGGAGCAACAATCAGCGTAGTCTTATCTCCTACTCCGCCAGTACTGTGCTTATCCACCTTCACGCCGTCAATGCCGGACAAGTCGATAACATCTCCAGAATGTTTCATCGCTCTAGTCAGATGAAAGGTTTCTTCCCGGTTCATCTTCTGAAAATATACGGCCATCAGCCAAGCCGACATTTGATAGTCAGGAATGGATCCCTCTGTATACCCCGCTACCACGTAGTCGATTTCTTCTTGGCTGAGAGTTTCGCCATTTCGCTTTTTACCGATGATATCGCTCATATTCATATAGCATTTCCTCCCTTTCTGGGTTTCAATTTATGTGCTCTCTGCTCTAAACCCGAATCAGAGGCAGAAAGCTCTTTCCAATCTGTGTGCTGCCAGCTCCCAAGGCCTCAGCGATGGTGGCACCGATGTCTGCAAAAGACTCCCGCACCCCCAAATCCGTTCCAGCCTTAACCTCTTTACCGAACAGAACGACAGGTACATGCTCTCTCGTATGATCCCAGCCAGCATGAACTGGATCATTTCCGTGATCTGCACAGAGAATTAGCAAATCTTGACTGCCCATGGCTGCCAGCAGCTCCGGCAATCGGCTGTCAAATTCTTCGATGGCCTTTCCATAGCCTTCCGGATCCCGCCGGTGGCCGTACTTGGAATCAAAATCCACCAGATTAGTGAAGATTAGACCTGAAAAATCCTCTTTTAGGGCCTGGATGGTCTTGTCGACTCCATCCATGTTGCTCTCCGTGTGCACCGAGGTCGTCACCCCTTGTCCGTTGAAGATGTCACTAATCTTGCCGATGGCATAGACCGTCTTACCAGCCTCCTGAACCAGCTCCAGCAGTGTCTTCCCACTAGGAGATACGGCATAGTCCCGCCGATCGGAGGTCCGGTTCCGCTGACCGTCGGCGTCTAAAACATACGGTCGGGCAATAACCCGTCCGCAAGCGACATCTCCTACCAGCATTTCTCTGGCCGTCTGACAGATTTCATAAAGCCGCTCCAGCGGAATGACTGCTGTATTGGCCGCAATCTGAAATACGCTGTCGGCGGAAGTGTAGACGATGGGTTTTCCCGTAGCCTCATGCTCCGGACCCAGCTCCTGAATAATCTCCGTACCAGATGCGGCGTAGTTGCCCAAGGTTTCCAGACCGATTGCTTTCTCAAAAGCCTTCATAAAGCTGGCCGGAAAACCGTCGGGATAGGTTTTAAACGGCACCTCCGTATACAGCCCCGCAATCTCCCAATGGCCGGTGATGGTATCCTTTCCTCTGGATTGCTCTTTCAGCTTGCCAAAAGCTCCTGTAGGTGCCGCCACCGCCAGCTTTCCTCCAGCCACCTCTTGTATGTTGCCAAAGCCCAGCAGCCGCAAATTAGGGATATTAATATCCGGGGTAGTATCTACAATATGTCCCAGGGTATCCGCGCCTTTATCTCCGTAGCTTTCTGCATCTGGCAATTCCCCTACGCCCAAACTATCTAAAACAATCAATGTTACTCTCTTCATATCCATTTCTCCTTATACAATCTGCAAGGGCTTACACTGCAAGTAATCCAAAGATACCAGCTTATATTCCACCCCGTTCATCACACCTTTAAACCCATTCTTATAGCCCTCCTGGCCATGTAGATGCCCGTACACTACTTTTTCTACACCGTACTTGGCGAACAATTCCGTAAATCCGGACTTATGCATCCGATCATTGGTTGGCGGGTAATGCAGCATGCCGATAAATCGCTGAAATCCGGCTTTCTTTGCCGCTGACAGAGAAAAGTCCAGCCGCAATAGTTCACGCTCGTAAATCTTGTTGTCATGGGGATCAAATTCATCACTGCCAGGGCACAACCAACCCCGACTACCGCAGATGGCTAAATCTCCTGCCGCATAAAAGGTGTTTTGTAGAAAAAATATGTCTTCATATAGCTGATTCAACTTGGCAATACCATTCCACCACAAATCATGATTTCCCTTCGTGATGACTTTTTTCCCTGGCAGCTGATGAATCCACTCAAAATCTGCCAGAGCTTCTTCTCTTTTCAAGGCCCAAGATATGTCCCCCGGTATAAGCACAAGGTCCTGATCCGTGACAGCTGCCTCCCAGTTTTCCTTTACCCGCACCGTATGATTCACCCATTGGCCCCCAAAAATGTCCATAGGCTTCTCTACCCGGCTATCAAAGGATAAATGTAAATCTGCAATAGCAAAAATTTTCATCTAGCTTTCTTCCTCTTCCTTTAGGTACCCGGCCATCGGCCCGGACTCTAATTCCAATATAGATGTACTCTCCAATTCACTCAGGCCTGTTACCCCCCTGAGCTTCCGCTGGATGCTTCTGGTTCTGGTACCAATCAGTTTATCCAGCTCTGTGTTGGCCTGATTAATACGCTGCTGTGTAGCCTCCAATACGGTACCAAATTTATCAAACTCTGTCTTTACCGCTCCTAAAATGTCCCATACCTGGCTGGAATGTTTCTGAATGGCCAAGGTCTTGAAACCCATCTGTAGACTGTTTAACAGAGCTGCCATAGTGGTAGGCCCGGCGATGCTTATCTTGTACTCCCGTTGAAGCACCTCCACCATGCCCCGGCGCACCACTTCCGCATACAATCCCTCAAAGGGCAGAAACATGATAGCAAAGTCGGTGGTAACTGGCGGCTCCACGTATTTTTCGTGGATATCTTTTGCCGCTTTCTTAATCGCTCGTTCTAAATTTTTAGCTGCCTCGTCGATTTCCTTGGCATCAGCCGAATCATAGGCTTCTATCAATTTAGTATACGCATCTGCGGGAAATTTAGCATCAATAGGCAAATAGACCACTCCGTCTGCATCTCCCGGAAGCTTGATGGCAAACTCCACCCGCTCCGCCCCACTGCTTTTGGTGCGGATGTTTTCTTCATACTGGTCTCTGGCCAAAATTTGTTCTAAAATAGCTCCCAACTGTATTTCCCCTAGGATTCCTCTAGTCTTTACGTTGGAAAGCACCTTTTTCAAATCCCCCACCCCGGAAGCTAAAGTCTGCATTTCTCCCAGGCCCTTGTACACCTGTTCCAGCCGCTGACTGACCAGTTGAAACGACTGACTGATGCGATCCTCCAAGGTCTTTTGCAGCTTTTCATCTACCGTATGGCGCATCTGCTCCAGCTGCCGCCCATTTTCCTCTTGCAGGGCAGTCAATCGGGTCTCCATAGTCTTACGTATGTTCTCCAGCTTTTGCTCGTGAAGCAGAGACATGTGATTAAACTGACTGTTCAACTGAGCCAAGCGCATATCTTGCGCTTCGGCAGATTCTTTCTGATTTCCAGCCACCATGTCCCCCATGGCCTTAAAGCTGCCCTGAATAAACTGCATGGTTTCCTGACGCGAAGCCTTCATCTCTTGCAGCAGTTCCAAGCGAACCTGCTGCATAGCCCGTTCCCGCCGATCTCCCTCACCCACGCTATGCCGCTTTAAAAACATATATAAAAGAATGGCTACCGCAGCTGTAAACAAGCCAAGACCTGCCGCAGCAGCCAAAATAAGCATCGAACTCATAAATATATCCGCCCTTCTGATTCTGTATGAAACAGCTCCTGCATATTTTCTATATAAGTATACCACAAAAAATGGAGGTTAAAAAGTCAAAATGAATGGTGCCTTTAATCTGTACCCGCTGCTTAACTACATTATCTGGGGAGACTTCGGCCTGCTGACCATGGTCCCCTATTTTTTACTGAAAATTTTATTTCCCATTATCACTTCTTTTTATTTGTTGCAGCTGTTTCTCCTGGAATCCAATCTGCTTCACCTGGCAGCCCGCAGACTGGATGGGCTCTTTCAGAAAATAGGCCTGTCCGCAGGGACCTTCCTGCCTTTACTTCTAGGCTTTGGCTGTGTAACGGTAGCGCTGGGTGCCTTGCAGCTCCACCCTAACCCTAGGGAAAGACGAATTGCTCAGATTCTCCTCTGTTTATTTATCCCTTGTTCCGCCCAGTTGGTCATTAACACCGTGTTGGTTTTTCAGACTAGTCGACGTTACTTAGTTGCCTACATCATCCTCCTATGCGTTATCTTTCTGCTGGGAGGCTTCCTGCTGAACAAGTGGCTTCCCGGCAAGCCTGCCAAGGTTCGTACTGGAAAAAACGCCAAGTCGCAAAGAACGTACCGAAGCCCCACAGCCCCCAGAGGCCTCAGCTTTACCGTGCCTAGGCTCCTGCCTCTATTGACGAAGGCTCTCCGCAGCAGCAGCGGATTTCTTCTGGAGATGGCCTTCCCCTTTGCCATCGGCAATATTCTAGTATCCATTCTCTCTTATGTAGGCTTCATCGATCGGCTCTGTCTCTGGACGGCACCGGTCTTCTGCCAATTTTTAAAGCTGCCAGCCGATGCCGCTGCAATTTTCGTTTTAAGCATCATCAAAAAAGATCTCGGAGCCTCTAGCCTGCTGGCTCTCTTTGCAAAAGGGACCTTTACTCAAGCACAGAGTTTCATCTGTGTGGTTATGCTGACTCTCTTTGTGCCCTGCCTGGCATCCATGATTGTCCTTTTAAAGCACGAGAGCAAACGAATCTCTTTGGCTATTTGGCTGTTTTCCGTCTTCCTAACTTTAGCTCTCGGCAAACTATTAAGTATTTTGTTAATATTGCCATAACTCCACTATGTATGATATGATATCTGTATATAGTATGGTATCTATATAAAACATTTTATAGATGAGAGGAGTTTTGTTATGTACGAAAACTTAAAATTTGAAGTAAAAGATAAGATTGCCTTTATCACCATTAACCGACCTCAGGCTATGAATTCCCTGAACATGGATGTACTGAATGAACTGTACACTGCCTTTAGTGAAGTGGAATCCAACGAAGAAATCTGCTCTGCTGTATTGACGGGAGAGGGAAAAGCCTTTGTTGCAGGAGCAGATATCGCCCAGATGCACGCCCTGGATGCCGTAGCCGGTCGAGATATGATGATTTTAGGCCACAAGCTTATGAATTATATGGAATCCATTGAAAAACCAATTATTGCTGCCGTAAACGGCTTTGCTCTAGGCGGCGGCTGCGAACTGGCCATGGCCTGTGATATCCGTATCGCTTCTGAAAAAGCGAAGTTTGGCCAGCCAGAAGTAAACTTGGGTATTATTCCCGGCTTTGGCGGCACCCAGCGTCTGCCTCGGCTGGTAGGTAAGAGCATGGGCAAATACCTGATTATGACAGCCGAAATGATTACCGCCGATGAAGCTTACCGCATTGGCTTAGTGGAAAAAATGGTACCGCCGGAAGAGCTGATGGCTACTGCTGAAAAGGTAGCAAAAACTATTATGTCTAAGGCCCCTATCGCTGTAGCAGTGGCTAAAACAGTGATTAACAACGGCTACGGACTGGACATGAAGACGGCCAGCGCCATGGAGATTGAAGCCTTTACTGCGCCATTCGCCTCCCAAGATAAGACCGAAGGCATGAGTGCCTTCCTGGAAAAGCGGGAAGCTAAATTCCAGAAAAAATAAAGAATGAAAGAGGATGTCTTCTGGCATCCTCTATTTTTTTGCTTCTATGAATAGAACAAACGGTACACGTTTTGACTTTTCAGTAGAAAAATATTGTTTTTTCCTTTATACTTTAATAGATTGAATATCACGGCATAGCTATTGTCGAACATGTATAGAGGAGATCATGGAAGTGGAGTACGATTTATCAAAATGTATTGGCTTTGTTACCAATACAGCTATTAAGACGATTACAGAAAACTTTAATAAACGTTTGGAACAGCACGGTTTAACCAGGATTCAATGGATTGCGCTGTATTTCCTTTTAAACGCCGACCAGCCCATGGGGCAAAAGGAACTGTCCAGCCTGATGAACATAAAAGAATCCTCCCTGGTGCGGTTACTGGATCGGATGTCCCGAGATGGTTTGATTCAGCGAGTGGAAAATGCCACAGACCGCCGCATGAAATATGTTATGCTGTCCGATTCCGGGCGTGGAAAAGCCATCGACCTATACCCTTTGGGGAAAGAATTCAGCGATCTTTTATTAAAAGAGGTTTCCGATGAAGAAGTGGCCATCTTTCAACAAGTCTTGAACAAAATGCTCCAAAACATCAATGAAAAATAGTGAAAAATCTCTCATAAAATGGCCCCTTAGGGGCTATTTTTACTTGACAACAATTATATAATTGTTATACTAATAGTTAACATGCTAATTATATATTGATAAAACCTGATAGGAGGAGTAAAAATGGCGAGAAATGTACGAGAAATGCTCAATGACTTTGTCAATGGACTGGGAACTCTAAGGGAGACCAACGAAGAGGCCGTAGATGCGTTTATGGGGTTGCTGGGAGCTTCCTACAGTCCAAAGGCGCTGGACTTAAAGACGAAGGAACTGATGAGCATAGCCATCGGCTGTTATAACCGCTGCGAATATTGTATTGTTTATCACTGTTACAAGGCTTTCGAGGCCGGAGCAACCAAGGAGGAAATTCTGGAGTCCGCCATGGTGTCTGTAGCCTTCGGTGGAGGACCTTCCATGGCCTATACCGTTACCTTGTTAACAGATTGTATTGCAGAATTTGAAAAGGATTTTCAATAATAGGTCCAACAGGGGAGCGTGCAAACACTCCCCTGTTTTATAAAGGAGAACGACCAATGCAGATAATTTTAAATAAACTATACGGGGAAGATAAAAGTGCCAAAGTAGGGAAAATTCTCGTTAAAAACGGGGATACCATTCAGCCGGGAGACGGCCTATTTAACGCGGAGTCTACCAAAGGAAATTTTCTTGTACAATCAGAATATGAAGGCTGCATCAGCAAACTGCTGATTCAAGAAGGACAGCAGATTAAAATAGGTGCTGTAATTGCTGAAATGGATGGCAAAAAAGTCACCCAAGAGCCACAATCCACCGGTGCAGCATACAGCTTTGGATTGGCTAAACCAAAAAAAGAAGACATCTCCTGTGATATTGCCGTCATCGGCGGCGGACCTGGCGGATATGTTGCTGCCATCCGCGGTGCCCAACTTGGCGCAAAGGTGGTCTTGATTGAAAAGGAACACCTTGGCGGTACGTGCCTGAATTCTGGGTGTATTCCCACAAAGAGCTTTGTCAAAAGCGCCCATCTGTCCGATGAAATCCATCACGCCGCTGAAGTCGGTTTAGAAGTAGGACCGCCTGTAGTTCATTTAGACCAGATTGTCAAGCGGAAAGATGAGGTGGTTTCCAACCTGTCGTCTGGCATCCAATATCTTTTAAAGCACTGGAACATCCGACTGATTCAAGGAGAAGCCGTGGTTTCTGAACAGTCCATTCAGGTTCATTCCAGCAAGATTGATGCTACTATTTTCCCCAAGAAAACCATTCTGGCAACCGGCTCCTCCCCCACTCGGCTTAACATTCCTGGGGCAGACTTACCGGTGGTATTGACGAACGAAGAGATCTTAAACATGAAAGAACTCCCTCAGGCATTGACTATTATCGGCGGCGGCGTCATCGGCATGGAGTTTGCCTTTATTTTTAATTCCCTTGGCTCAAAGGTATCCGTTATCGAATATATGGACAGCATCCTCTTCAACTTTGATGAAGACCTAGTGGCCTTGATCCAGGAGGAATGTGCTCATCGTGGTATTACCTTACACACTGGCGCCAAGGTGGAAGAAATTTCACTGGCCGAGGATAAGCAGGCAGTCACGGCGTTTACCCGCAAGGGGAAAAGTCACCTGGTCGTTGGCGATACCGTCTTGATGTCCGTCGGCCGAACGCCCAACCTGTCCGCCGTAAATCTGCAAGAGCTGCGGGTAGAATTAAACGAAAAGAAAAATGGCATTCAAGTAGACCACCACATGGTCACTTCCAATCCATCGGTTTACGCCATCGGAGATGTGACCAATATTATACAGTTGGCCCACGTTGCCAGCCACCAAGGAATTGTTGCCGCAGAACATTGCATGGGTCAATCCAGTACCATGGATTACACGGCGGTGCCCAGCGCTGTATTTGTTTCCCCTGAATTTGCAACGGTAGGGCTTTGTGAGAAAGAAGCTCAAAAGTCTGCCATTTCTTATGAGGTAAGCAAGTTCCCTTTTTCAGCCAACGGCAAAGCTCTCAGCCAAGGCCAGGGTCACGGTTTTGTTAAAATTCTCTTTGATACTCAGAATCACTGCATCCTTGGTGCTGCTGTCATCGGACCAAATGCCACCGACCTGATTGCCTGCTTCACACCGCTCATCCAACAGAAAACAGATTACCGGACATTACACCACACCATTTTTGCTCATCCCACTACGGCGGAATCTATCCATGAAGCCATATTAGGAATCACCGGGGAGGCCATCCATTTTGCATAGCATTTATATTTCACAAAGTTTCAATCCGTACTTCAATCTGGCCTTTGAGGAATATTTGGTTGGCCGTCGCCGGCCCCATGAGCAGATATTGTATTTATGGCAAAATCAGAATACCGTTGTCATCGGCCGAAACCAAAATCCATGGAAAGAATGCAATCTGGAAGAATTAAACCGTTTAGGCGGCCAACTGGTTCGCCGCTTATCTGGGGGCGGCGCGGTATACCACGATTTAGGCAACCTAAACTTTACCTTTATCTCCCCTGACGGAGTTGACCAAATTCATCGCAATATGGAGGTAATCCTGCAAGCCCTGTCCCTAAATGGTATTTCCGCCGATTTCAGTGGGAAAAATGATATCTTGGCAGAAGGCTTTAAAATCTCTGGTAATGCTTATTTCTTGGAAGAAGATACCCTCTGCCACCATGGCACCTTACTGCTGGATGTGGACTTTGAAAAATTGAGCAGGGTCTTGACCGTATCTCCAAAAAAATTACAATCCAAAGGAATCGATTCAGTCAAATCCAGGGTAAAAAATCTCAAAGAATTTAACAATAAGATTAGCCTAGACAGCTTGCAGCAAGATCTGATTCAAACCTTTACTTCAAAGGCGGAAGTATGGCAGATAAACCAAATTTCTGAAGAAGAAATCCAGGCAGACCTACCTGAAATTCTAGAGCTGAAAAATCGCTACGAGAGCTGGGGGTGGTCCTATGGCTCCTCCCCTGAATTTAATGTAGAACTATCCGAGCATTTCCCCTGGGGAGAGGTTACTCTTTACTTAACGATTCTGGATGGCATCATTGAGAAGGTCACCGTAGCCACCGACTCTTTAAATCTAGAGGTTCCAACCCTCATCTGCCAGCAAGTCCTCCATAGGAGATTTAATCAGGAGTCTCTATGGAATCAGTTGGGCTCTTTATTTAAGTAAATAAAAAGCTTTCCGTTGAAGACCGATTCAAAGCATCAGCAGTTGTCGATATTACGGTTTATGATAAGGACGAAGCAATCTATATCATGAATACCCTGACAGGAGCGCTAAATTCAAAACCGCCTGAATATGGACATTCATCCCTGAACACACAGTATATTACCGAGGAAAACAAAGTACGCACAACGCTATGGGGCGGCATACGCTTTATGGGAATAATGATTAGCTCTATATCCGCATTGGTGGAGCAATTGGAGAGAAAAGAATTATGTTAGAAAAGTAGGACACGTTGTGCCGAAGGAATTGACGTATATTATTCCAGTTCTTGAGGAGGGAGAATAGAATGAACATTGTAACCAAAAACGACCGATCTATCGCTGTAATTGATCGCGCCCAAAAGATTAGCTGCACGCAAGATGCGCTTGATTTAATGGCTGATGCTTGGTCCCAAGAGTAATGCACTGGTATGATTATATTTCATGACAGCTTAGACGAACATTTTTTCGACTTAAGGACCGGCTTTGCCGGAGAGGTTTTACAGAAGTTTTCAAATTACAATTTTAAGATGGCTATCGTGGGAGATTTTTCTATATATACGAGCAAAAGCCTTCAAGATTTTATCTACGAATGTAATAATGGTCGACTTATATTTTTCAAAAATAATATTGAAAGTGCAATGAATTCTTTGATGGCTTAGCGACAAAAATTTATCGCCGTTCATATGCTAAAACACCTCATTTCCAATTAGTTTCGGAAATGAGGTGTTTTTCGTATCCAACTTGACTTATGAGGTCGGTTCACAACTTCTCCTGGTGACTTCCCGGCCTCTGAACGAGGATTCTTTTCTTACTTAAGCATCTTTTCCTTTGGCTTATCATCCTTTACCAGCTCTGCAAAAGAGGTGGCCAGACCGGCAACGCCTTGAATATCCGATGGAATAATAATCTTAGTAGCTCTGCCGTCAGCAGCTGCCGCAAAGGCCTCCATGCTCTTGATGGCCAGCACCTCTTTGTTTGGTGCGGATTCCACCAGCATTTTAATACCGTCTGCTGTCGCCTGCTGCACCATGCGAATAGCTTCAGCTTCACCTTCCGCAGCTCGAATAGCAGCCTGTTTCCTAGCTTCTGCTTCTAAAATAACCGCTTCCTTCTTAGCTTCTGCCTCCAGAATCACGGATTCCTTGTTACCCTCTGCAATCAGCACGACAGATTTCTTTTCTCCTTCTGCCCGCAGAATAGCTTCTCTTCTCTCCCGCTCTGCCCGCATCTGCTTTTCCATGGCAACTTGAATATCTCTAGGCGGTGTGATGTTCTTTACCTCCACCCGGTTGATCTTGATACCCCAAGCATCTGTAGCCTCATCCAGCACCACGCGAATCTTGCCATTAATGTGCTCCCGGCTGGTCAGCGTGCCGTCCAGCTCCAGTTCACCGATGATGTTTCTCAAGGTGGTAGCCGTCAGATTCTCAATGGCCGCCATCGGATTTTCTACACCATAAGTATAAAGCTTCGGGTCAGTAATCTGATAATAAACAACGGTATCAATCTCCATGGTTACGTTATCCTTGGTGATTACCGGCTGAGGTGGGAAGTCAATTACGTGTTCCTTCAAGGAAACCTTTCGGGAAATTTTATCAATTAACGGAATTTTAAAGTGGAGACCTACCTGCCAAGTGGCGCTGTATGCTCCCAAGCGTTCCACAACGTACGCTCTGGCTTGTGGCACTACCCGAATATTAGTGACCAGCAATAATATGATGATCACCGCCAACAGAAATCCTGCAATAACATTAAACATATTTGTTCCTCCCTGATTTACTCTTTACACTCAATACTATAACCTTTTTAGGATTATTGCTGTCCATCCGCTGACGGTTCTACCACCAGCTTCACCCCTTCGATGCTTCGGACCACAACCTTCGTATTTTCCTCTATGGTCAACGCTCTGTCCAATGACACAGCCGTCCACTCCTTACCTTGAATCTTTACCTGTCCCGTAGAAAAAGCATCAATCTGCACTGTCACAAAGCCAATATGCCCAATCAGCGCATCGGAATTGGTCTTTTCCACCGCTATATTCAACTTTTTCTGAGCCAATGGCCTTGTAAAATACAAGAGTACAATGGAGACGATAAAAAACAGCGCAAATTGTACACCCAGTGGAGCACCAATCATAGCCACTAAAGCAGCTACCACCGCTCCTCCGCAGAACCAGATGGTAGTGAGCCCCATGGTCACTGCTTCAATGATGCCAAATACTACCGCTACCAAAACCCATATAACTGCCCAGTTCCCTGCGAACCATTCTATTCCAACCATAAAAGGTTTCCTCCTTTCGATGTCACTGCTATTTTTCCCATTGTATCACACTTATTCCAATAATTCCATTAAATCTTTGCCGGACAGACTGCCGATGGAATTCACGGATTCAGTAATCAACGCATCCGCCAGTTCTCGCTTACTCTCTTGAAGTTTTAAGATCTTCTCTTCGATAGTATCCTCTGCAATGATTTTATATACCTGCAAATTTTTCTTTTGACCAATTCGATGCGCCCGGTCGGTAGCTTGATTCTGTACAGCTAGGTTCCACCACGGATCATAGTGAATCACCACGTCGGCAGCCGTCAGGTTCAGTCCGGTTCCCCCTGCCTTCAAAGAAATAAGAAATACTTTAGCCCCTTGGTCAGCGTCTTCCTCTTCTGCCTCCTGGTTGAATTCCTCCACCATTTGCGCCCGCTGCTCCTTAGGCGTGCTGCCAGTCAACTTGTAGTAGGAAATATCTTCCTGGTCCAACCGCTCCTGGATAAGCTCCAGCATGGAGGTAAACTGGGAAAACACCAATACTTTGTGCTCCCCAGATACGGCTTCATCGATGAGTTCCATACAGGCCTCCAGTTTACTGCTCCCCTGCTTGTAATCCTCATAACATAGCGCTGGATGGCAGCACAACTGCCGAAGCCGGGTCAGCAGCGCTAAAATCATGATTTTATTCGTTTCAAAACCACCTTCCCGAATCTCCTTGCCAATCTCCAGCTTAGCCTTGGCCAGATTGGCCTTATACAACTTCTGCTGTTCGCCTTCCAGCTTGGCATAAATCACGGTTTCCGTTTTTTCGGGCAGTTCCTTCAACACATTCTTTTTCAACCGCCGAAGCATAAAAGGAGTCACTTGCCGTTTAAGGCTCTCCATACATTCTTGATCTTGCTCTCGGACAATAGGCATCTCATACTTTTGCTTGAATTTGTTATAAGAGAACAGATAATCTGGCATGAGGAAGTCGAAGATACTCCACAGTTCACTGAGCCGATTCTCAATAGGTGTTCCCGTCAAAGCAAAGCGGTAGTTGCTGTCGGCCAGCTTCACTGCTCTGGCATTCTGGGTAGAATAATTCTTAATATATTGTGCCTCGTCAATAATGCAAAAATCAAACTTCCATTCCCGATACTGATCCAAGTCTCTTCGAAACAAATCATAAGAAGTCAGTATCACGTTTTCTCGTTGAATGGTTTTTATCAGCTCTTTTCGCTCCTTTGCCGTACCGATTACTGCAAGGGTACTGATATTGGGCGCGAATTTCTCTATTTCCTTTTTCCAGTTCAAAACCAGTGACGCCGGTGAAATAATCACAGCCAAACTTTTCTTTTCTAAGTCTACTTCTTTCTCCTCTGTGGGGTTTGCCATCAGCGCTTCCCATGCATCCTCCAACAGAGAAATAATCTGCAAGGTTTTCCCCAGTCCCATCTCATCTGCCAGAATGCCGCTGAAACCATATTCTGTCATAGTCTTCAGCCACTGAAAGCCTTCTTTCTGATAGTCTCTCAGTATCCCGGACAGATGTGCCGGAATAGGATGGTCGCTGTCTTCCACCGCACTCATGCCCCGTATGAGACTTTTAAAGTGGCCATCCCGATCAAACTTAATGCTCCTGGAATTTTTTAAGGTGCTGTTCAGCAGCAAGGATTTATATTTAGGCATCTCAAAAAAACCATTTTCCAAGTCTCTTCGGGGAATGCCCAAATCGTCCACAAAGGTCAGCAGTTCGCTGAGACTTTCATCGGTCAGATCCAGAAATCCGCCATCCTTCATCCGATGATAAGTCTTTTTTTGCCGATACTGCTCCAATGCTCCCATAAGTTCATCGATGGGAAACTGGTCCAAATCAAAATCCAATTTTAGCAGATCGCTCTCCAGCCGAACGCCTACCGATGCCTTGGGCACGACCGTATTTCCAATTCGCCGATATTTTTCGGTGGTAAAAACGCTGCCTACCTTGGTAAGTCCCTTGGCCACCACATTGACAAATTCGTAAATTCGCTCATCGCTTCCCGTAAGATATAGCAGACTGGTCCGCTTTTCATAGCCTACAAAATATCTGCTCAGAAGAAGCCTGGCTTTATCTTCCAGCATCTGATCCCGAACGGTTTTGGCTCCAGCCAGCGCCTTATCAGTCTGACCGCCTGCCCAAGTCTCAAAGATCTGTTCCCCCGACATAACATCGAAGACCACCCCTTCCCCATATTCACAGAGAAGTTTAGACGTGATGGTGTCGCTGCTGGGACTATCGAGATAAATTTTAATCCGCCCCTGGTCTGGCATAAAGGCCTCCAGAAGCTCTGCACCAGAACCCAGCTCCACGTGATCCTGCACCTGTGCCATGACATTGGAAAAAAAGGTGTTCATATCACGCTCTGCCAGGAGAATACAGCCATTGCCGTCCTTGAGGATATTCACAAAGTTTCTGGTCTTTTCCGCGAAATCCTGGCTGGTCTGCCACAGTTCCTCTCCCTCTGCAATATACAGGTGGTCTTTTCCCTCTAGAAAGTCAAATTGACTGCTTATCAAGAGATAGGTCCCCGCAGACTCCTGACTCACCCGGATATGAATCTTAGGCGTGTGCTCTTCAATCCGGTAAGAAACATCTTTTTGCTGTTTCCAACAGTCCTCTCCCCTGTAATAGCTGTAGCTTTTGAGATTCTGGCTGCCGGTTATGACCAAGTCCATAGCCTGTTCTTTCAACAAATTCATCAGTCGGTCCAGGTTATTGGGTCCAATGCGCATATAGCGCTTGGTGTTGTCGTATCCGTAATTGCTCTCGTAATAGCTGTCATTCCGATAACTTTCAATCTCGCTGTACCGGTCCATAATATAGTCTACCAGCGGTTTGGAACTGTCTTCAAACCTAGAGATGTGATGAGTCAGACTCAACTCTCTTCCATAAGAAAGGGTGTCCCCCCGCTTCATGCTTTCACAAAAAGATTTGATACTCTTGATTACGTACATTCGCGTGTTTCCTATGGTCAAAGACAACTCTGGCGTATTTCCCACCACAGTCAGCTTGGGCACTAGGCGGACTAAATCCCTGTCCAACAGGGAATCCTTCGCATCAATCAAGTTTTTATGAGAATACAGATCGATGAGCCGAATAGCGTTTCGATCAGACATCCGCTGGCTCCTCTCCGTTTTTTTGCCTACACCATATAAATCATTCATGTTGCTCTTCCTCTTTACCCCAATAACTTTCCACAAAAAAATTACTTATAATTAAGTAATCTTCCCATCTCCTATGAGGAGCTTACAGCCCACTAGAACTGTCTCACCCCTCTACCAGAGAACTTGTTTAACTCCATCTGAATCAATATGTAAGTTACTAAAGATAAGCCTAATACATTTAAAATCAAATACAGTGCTCCGTTATCACCGGAGACATAGGGGATATTGTTCCGTTGACCCGCAATCTCCAGCCTCTCGCCCATCTTGTAAGCCCAGTACCACCCGTACAGCCCCAAGGTGATGAAATTGAAAATAAAAGCCAGAATCCCGTCAGCCCCCCTCTCCTGAGAAAGGCCCAATGCCTCATCCGTCATACATACAAACCAATAAATCCCATATATCCCAAAAGTTATCACTGTCAAAATTGCACACATTGCAACATTTCTTTCTCTTACCATAATTTACCCCTTTCGTTACGCCTCTATGTCTAATGGCCCTTCTTTTTTAATAAGTTTTTAGTTCTCTGTACAAGCGAATGAATTCTGCTTCAATCTCCTGATGGGGCACCTCACTCTGACAGATGGAAATATGAATGATCGGCTCCTGTTTAAAGAGCAGCTCTCCATGAAGCAACTTAAACTCGTGGTAGAGCATTGAGTTATCAATCTCCTTGATGAGCTTAGCCTCCTCCTGATTGGGCGGCTCTACGCCCAAAGCCCGAAGAACCGTATCCTGCAACACATCCTCATAATCCTTATACGCGTTTAACTGTATTTTCAGCGGTGTTATCACATCACCAATATAGGCCTCCGACGCATCATGGAGCAAGCAATTCAGCTGCAACTTTTCAGACAGCCCCCGCTCTTTGGCTTCTAGCGCACAATTTATAGAATGTTGTCCCACCGAGAAAAAAATCCGCAAATGCCCATTAGCCCGACATATAAGAGAGAGGGCGTGAGCTACATCACCGATGGTAATATCCCGTTCCACTGCTCTGGTGGGGTTAAATTTTCTTTTGTAATACGTGGTCACGTAGCTTCGATCCATATTTGCGTCAAACATACTTAAATCCTATTCCTTGAATGCCTGCTGCTGTCAACTGCATCCATTAGCTTTCTACAGGCACTTTCTCTTCTTTCTTACTTTATGCAGAAAATATCGCTCTGGAAGCGATATTAATGTAGTATAAAAAAAGCCTCTGCAAGGTACTCTTAGCTCTTATGCATTTGCCTGTCAGCCAAGTGCATCTATCAGACGATTTTTATAAATTTTACATTATATCATACCATATTTTCAGAGGAATTAAAACAAAAAGCAAAAGAAAGTTTACTCTTCTTTCTTACTTCTCTTGCATATACTCCAACCAAATTCATCTTTTCAATCCATAAACTACTCATTTCATCCTTAGTTTTCTCAGTTATTGGTTGACTTTTTACCCAACCAAGTTTACAGTAAAGAAGAGAATATAATTGGACGGATTTTGTCCGAAACGAAAGGAAGCATGGATGGAAAAGTATGTAAATATTGACTGGAAACCGGACAAGTCCCTGAAAATGCCGCTGTACAAACAAATATCTCAATATATCAGCAATAAGGTGTCTTGTGGGGACTGGCTGGTCGGCAGCAAACTGCCCCCTCAACGCAAGCTGTCGGAACTCTTCCAGGTGAACCGCAGCACAGTGGTGACGGCCATGGAAGAGCTCATGTCTTACGGAATGCTGGAAAGCGAATATGGCGGGGGCACTCGAGTAGCCAGCAACACCTGGTCCCTTTTCATGTCCACCCCACCAGACTGGAATAATTACATCCATTCCAGCCCTTTTCGCTCCAATATGCCCACGATTCAGATTATCAATAAGCTGGAATACGATGAGCGCTATGTCCGCTTAGGAACCGGCGAACTAAGCCCCAGTCTCTTTCCTCATGACCTGATGACCAAAGTTTTTAAAAAGCTGCCAGCCAAAATCCCCGCCCTTGGTTATTTAGGTCCCTTGGGGCTGCCGGAGCTGCGCCGGAGCCTGACGGAACGGATGGCTTTAAAAGGAATTGATGTACCAGATTCCTCTATCGTCGTTACCTCTGGTTCCCTCCAAGGTCTCCAGCTGATTTCCGTTTGCATGTTAAAGCCCGGCTCTACCGTCTTCACAGAATCCCCTACTTACCTGAAGTCTCTTCAGGTCTTCCAGTCTGCCGGGATGCACCTATCCGGCATTCCTATGGATAAAAACGGCCTTATGTACTGGCAGATTGGCAAAGAAACCGGTCAAGCCCTGCTATACACCATCCCCACTCACCAAAATCCCACCGGCCTGGTGATGCCCGAAGAGCGAAGAAAGGAGCTCTTTCAATTTTGCAACGCTAATCGGCTGCCAGTTATTGAAGACGACGCCTACGGAGACCTGTGGTTCGACCAGGAGCCTCCTAAACCCATTAAAGCCATGGACCAAAACGGGATGATCCTCTATCTGGGAACCGTGTCCAAAACCCTGGCTCCAGGGCTGCGGATTGGCTGGTTGGCAGGGCCTGAATCCGTAGTATATCGGATTGGTGACGTCAAGATGCAGGTGGATTACGGTGCCAGCTCCTTATCCCAATGGGCCTTGGCAGAATTTTTCGACAGTGGCTATTATGATGACTATCTAATCTTTCTGCGCCAAGAACTGAAGGCCCGACGAGACCTGGCTCTTTCCCTCTTGAACCAGCATTTTAAGGACCTGGCTGACTGGTCTGTACCACAAGGAGGATTCTATATCTGGCTACGGTTCAAAATCCCCCTGTCCATGGACAACTTGTTCCAACGGGCCTTGGATAAAAACATCCTGCTCAATCCCGGCAATATCTACGATTTTGCCGACAACAACGCCTTGCGCCTATCCTACGCCTATGCCGATCCAGAGGACCTTTGCAAAGCCATCAAGACCCTGTCCCACGTAGTGGAGGCTTGTTTGAAAAAGTAAGATAGTAAAAAAGGTACCCATTAACCGAAAAAAACAAAAGACTCTCCCAGCCCATACGCTTCCAACAAGCAATACAGGCCTGGTAAGAGTCTTTTTTATGTCCCAGGAAATAAGGAAAAAAACTCAATATTTCCTGGAATTCAAATCTGATAAATCGTATGGTGGAGGGACGAGGCCTTAGTGAACAGGCTTCGGCAGTCTAGCCATAATAATGTTCAGCAAATCATCCGTGGATCTCAGCGGGTCGGTAAAGGCCCCCGTCTTCACTGTGACAAACTTCGGAGCCAGCGGTTCCAGGGTTCCCCCCAGCACTTCCCCTATTTCCGCATACTTGTACTTCGGCAGCAAGTCGTTCATTTCCTGGGAAATATCCTCGGTATCATCAAAGCCAAAGTCCACTTCATACACATGAGCAAGCTCGGCAGCAATTTCCCAGTTAGTCAAATCTACCCCTTCAAAAATGGTGGCGCCCACCGGCAGCAATCGTCTTTCTGTATTCGTAAAGGTACCATCTACGCTGGTAAAGCCCGTACCCGGCAGAATAACATCGGCCTGGGCGGCGGTAGCTGTCATGTACAGGTCGCTGACCATGAGGAATTCCAGTCCGCTCAAATCGATATCTGGGTCTTCTCCAAAAATCAGCAGCGCTTTCACCCCTTCCAGGGCTTCGGCTCCTGCCTTAATGCCCAAGTCAATGAGTCCCTGAGAATTATTCTTGGCCTTAACCTGTAGGATGCCGTCTCGCGGCGTACCGATATGACCAGACAGCAGGGCAATGTCTCCCAAGAGAGTAGCTGCTTCTGTCGTCACCAGATTCTGCTGGAATACAATCATGGCTTTCTTGGCCTTGCCGTAAAGAACCGCAACCTCCGCGGCGGCTTCCGATACCTTTACATCCTTCAAATCAGCGGCAAATGCCTCGAATCCTTCCAGCTTGGAGGTCTTGCCCATGTCCAGAAGAGCCTTAGCAATCTCCTTCAGAACAGCAGTGCTGTTTTCTGTATAAATAACCTTTTCCGCATAATCAAAGCCGTGCTGCTCCTGGTCTTTCGGGTTAATCAGCACTACTTTAGCGCCGTTTTTTGCCGCCTGCCGGATTTTCAGCTGAATCACCGGGTTCAGTACCGTATCAAATCCGCTGACCAGAATCACCTCTGTGGACAACAACTCGTTGATGGTGTTTGGAGAAGCGTCGTGACCGATGACTGGTGCCAATCCGCTGGCCCGGTTGTTAAAGCAAAAAGTCTTTGCCCCCATGACCTTGGCCATTTTCTTAATGGCGTAAGCTTCTTCGTTGGTATACCGATCGGAAATAGCCACCGCTACAGCATCGCTGCCATATCTGGCCGCTACAGACTGAGCCTTCTTCGCCGTCAGCACGATCGCCTCGTGATAATCGGTTTCCGTAAAGCCGTCCCCTTCCTTTATCATCGGCTCCAGCAGCTTGTCTTCCAACATCGTGCAGTCGAAGCCCCATTTACCTTTTCCGCAGCCTAGGCCTTCGTTGACGATGCCGTCCTTAGACGGATTGGCCTTGACCAGCAAATCGCCGTAGGTCTCCAGTTCCAGCGTGCAGCCTACGGAGCAGTATGCACAGGTCGTCTCTGTGAAATCCGTTTCCAGCGGCACAGCTTTGGTCATGGTAGTACGCTCCTGTATGGCTCCTGTCGGGCATACGCTTACGCACTGACCGCAGGATACACAGCCGGATTCCGCCAGTGGCTTCTCCAAAGTCGGCTTCACCACCGTGTCAAATCCCCGGTGTACCAGCCCTAAAGCCCCTATGCCCATGACTTCATCACAAGCCCGCACACAGAGTCCGCACAGGATACACTTATTCGGATCTCGCAGAATAAATGGATGGTCATCTTCAAATTCAATCTGATTCTTCTCTCCTGCCAACCGATCTGGCTGAACATCATACTGATTGGCAAAGTCGATGAGCTTACACTCAAAATAATCGTGACAGCCACATTCTAAACATCTGGATGCGTCAGCTATGGCCTGTTCTTCATCATAACCAAAGACGACTTCTGTAAAGTTATCTTTTCTTTCTTCTGCCTCCAGCTGTGCCATAACCGGACGGCACTCTCTCTCCCGGTCCTCAAAAGTCTTTTCGTCAATGTCATCCCGCTCTACCACATACGGTTTCACGTACTTCACTGCTTCGCCGTTCAGATAGCTGTCGATAATAGCAGCGGCCTTCTTGGCATCGGCAATTGCCTCAATGGCGATGGAAATTTTGTCATTACCACAATCTCCTCCGGCAAAGACTCCTTCCATGCTGGTCATAAAGGTGTCCTTATCATAGGCGATGGCCTTCTTTCTAGTCTTATCCACCTGGAAAGCTTCCGCATCTACCGCCTGACCAATGGCCAAAATAGCGGTGTCGATGTCCAGTGTTTTCGTCTTGCCTTCTACCGCCTTCGGCGCTCTTCTGCCAGAAGCATCGGGCTCGCCCAATTCCATAACTTGAAGAACTACCTGCTTCACTCGGCCGTCTTCTCCGGCGATGAACTCAATTGGATTGGTCAGGTTTTCAAAGATAACCCCTTCCTCTTCCCCTTCGATGATTTCAATCTGGTCCGCAGGCATTTCATCCTTTGTTCTCCGGTAGATATTGTAAACTTTCTTTGCACCCAGTCTAACCGCTGTTCGGCAAGCGTCCATTGCCGTATTCCCACCGCCGACAATAGCCACGCTGTCCCCCAAACGGATTTCTTCGTTACGAACGACCTTCCGCAGAAAATCGATTCCGCCGATTACGCCCGGCAGATCCTCGCCCGGGCAGCCTACACCAGTGGATATCCATGCACCGATACCCAGCAGCACGGCATCGTAGTCCTCCCGAATGGTCTCAAAAGGAATATCTACGCCCACCTTGGTGTTTGGCATCATTTCTACGCCCATCTTCTCGATGGTGAAAATTTCTTCATCCAACACTTCTTTCGGCAGCCGATACTCTGGAATACCATAGCGGAGCATGCCTCCCAATTTTGGCATTGCCTCATAAATGGTCACCTGGTGACCCTGCTGTCGGAGGAAGTATGCTGCGGACAGTCCCATCGGACCGCCGCCGATAATGGCCACGCTCTTTCCTGTATCTGGGGCAATATCCGGCATGAAAGGGTCCCCTTCAGACAGATCCTGATCGGCAGCAAACCGCTTCAGCCACTGGATGGAGATCGCCTGCTCCGGTCCGTCAATCAGCTTTCGCCGGCACTTATCTTCACAAGGGTGCGGACATACTCGGCCGATAGCTGCCGGCAGCGGAATCTTATCCTTAATCAGCCGAATCGCTGCATCAAATTCACCATTTGCAATTAATCCCACGTATCCCTGGCAATCCGTGCCTCCCGGACAAGCCAAGACGCAAGGCGGCCGACAGTCTCCCACATGGTTGGACAGCAGCAGCTCTAAATTGGTCTTTCTGGATTCCACCACCTGGTCGGTGTGGGTTTTTATCACCATATTCGGTGCAATCTCCGTAGCACAGGCCTTTACCAGCTTCGGGTTGCCCTCCACTTCGCAGACACACAGCCCGCATGATCCATATATTTCCGTTCTTTCATCAAAACATAGAGTTGGAATAAAAATATCGTTCTCTTTGGCAACTTCCAAAATGGTCTGCCCTGGAATTGCATAAACTTCTTTTCCATCAATGTTCAGCCTAAAATTTTTCATATCTTTCTCCCCCTCTCTTAGTTTTTCTCTATTGCACTGAATTTGCAAGTTTCTAGGCACTTTCCACACTTGATGCAGAGTTCCTGATCAATGTGGTGCAGCTTCTTCACCTGGCCGGAAATAGCGTTTACCGGACATTTCTTGGCACACAAGGTGCACCCCTTGCAGTCCTCTGTAATGGTAAAGGTCAGCAACGGCTTACAAGATTTAGCGGTACACTTCTTGTTATAAATGTGATCTTCGTATTCGTTTCTAAAGTATTTAATGGTGGTCAGTACCGGATTGGGAGCCGTCTGTCCTAACCCGCATAAAGAACCATCCTTGATTTTGTAGGCCAATTCTTCCAGCAGTTCAATATCCCCGTCTCGGCCTTCCCCTCTGGTAATCCGCTCCAGAATCTCCAACATTCTCTTGGTACCCACACGACAATAATTACACTTGCCGCAGGATTCTTTTCTGGTAAAATCCAGGAAATATCTGGCCATATCGACCATGCAGGTTTCTTCGTCCATAACAATCATTCCGCCGGAACCCACGATAGCTCCAGTCTTGTTGATGTCCTCATAGGTTACCGGCGTATTGATCAGTTCTGACGGAATACAGCCCCCAGACGGACCACCCATCTGTACAGCCTTAAAATTCTTATCCTGCTTAATACCGTCACCGATGCCGTAGATGACATCCTTCAAAGGCAGACCCATGGGAACCTCTACCAGACCGCCCTTTTTAATTTTTCCAGCCAGGGCAAAGACCTTAGTCCCCTTGCTCTGGGCTGTTCCCATGGCACCAAAAGCTTCGCCCCCGTTGATGATGATCCAAGCCACGTTGGCGTACGTTTCTACGTTATTGATATTGGTCGGCTGCTGCCAGTATCCCTTTTGTGCTGGGAAAGGCGGCTTCAATCTCGGCATGCCTCGCTCTCCCTCCAAGGAAGCAATCAGTGCCGTCTCCTCACCGCATACGAAAGCTCCAGCTCCAGCCTTAATCCTCATATCGAAGTCAAAGCCGCTGCCAAAGATGTTCTTGCCCAGATAACCTTTTTCCCTAGCCTGAGCCATGGCAATCTCCAGCCTATGTATGGCAAGTGGATATTCTGCACGGCAATAAATGATACCTTCCGCCGCGCCCATGGAAAACCCACCGATTATCATTCCTTCAATCAGCGAATGCGGGTCTCCTTCCAGAACCGATCGGTCCATGAAAGCACCCGGATCCCCTTCGTCTGCATTACAGACAATATATTTAATTTTTCCCGGACTCTTCTTAGCTGCATCCCACTTAAACCAAGTAGGGAAGCCTGCGCCGCCTCTTCCTCGCAATCCGGAGACTTTTATTTCTTCAATTACTTCTTCTGGCTTCATGGACGTAACCACCTTTTCCGTGGCCTGATAGCCCCCTACCGCCAGGTATTCTTCTATGTTTTCAGGATCAATTAGTCCGCAGTTTCGTAAAACGACCCGTTTCTGCTTTTCTATAAATTGGCCGTCTACCGCAGAGATGGCGTAATCCGCAACAGGCTGTCCTCCCAGCAAGTGCTTTTCCACAATCTCAGAGACCAGCTCCGGCTGCACCTTCACATATCTGGTCATACCGCCATCATCATCATATACGTCGACGATGGGTTCCAGGTAGCAGGTACCCACACAACCTGTGGTGCCCACTTCAATGTTCAGATTCTTACCGGCGATCTGCCTTTCAAATTCCTCTGCTGTCTTCTTAGCGCCAGTCGCTATGCCACAGCTTCCCTGTCCAACTATTACCTTCATCGTTTATTCCTCCTATGCCCTCGCTTGAATTTCAGCCAGAACTTTTTTTACACTGTCCTTGGTCAGATTGCCGTAGGTTTCCTCCCCGTCGGCACTCTGAATCATCATCACAGGCGCCAGCGAACAGCAGCCTAAACAAGCCACGTTGTTTAAGGTGAACAGTCCGTCCTCGGTGGTTTCTCCATCCCGGATGTCCAAATGCTCTGTAATCGCTTCTTCAATTAGGTCTGCACCGTTTACATGACAGGCCGTCCCCTTGCACAGCATGATGAGATGTTTGCCGATAGGCTGTAATCTGAACTGCGCATAAAAGGTTGCCACGCCATAAATCTTTGCCGGCTTGATTCCCGTCTGCTGGGAAATATAGTTAATCGCATCCATGGACAGATATCCATAAATATCTTGTGCGTTCTGCAAGATTGTTATCAAGCTTCCCTGCACACTACCATACTTTTCCAGCACTGGAGCCAGCTCCTTAAAGTCGGCAACATAATTTTCCTCTTGTAAGCCACACTTTTCACACATAATATTCCTCCTACTTTATTATTGCAATGTATATAAACTAGTTATATCTGATTATAATGAAAAACCCTGTCCGCCGCAATGAAAAGTTAATCTTCTTGCCGGTTTGAAGGCGGATTTGCTTCCAAAGGTAGATTTTTTTCCAGCTTTTGTCCCTTCGAGAAGAGAGCCTTTACGTCGACCTCCATAAGAAGGATTCCCGCCAACATAAACACGGCGCCCACATAGCCCCTCATCAGCAGCCGTTCTCCTGCGAAAAGGAAAGCCGCCACCGCTGCAAATACCGGCTCCAGGGCAAAGATAACTCCGACGTGATTGGCGGACGTGTACTGCTGGGCCACCACCTGAACAATAAAGGCGACGCCCGTGCAGAAGATTGCCAGAAAAATCATGGCTGCCCACACCCCGGGGGTTTTAGGCAAGTTGGGCGTTTCCAGCAAAAGAGCCAGCACCAGCATATAAGATCCGGTAAACCCCAATTGATACACGCCTACTTGAAAGGCATTTACTTCCTCCCGATGCACAGCCCGATCCGTGATAATTAAATCCACCGCATAGGCAAAGGCACACATGATGCAGAGGATATCTCCCAGGGCTGGTTTAAACTCTCCGTTGAGGGTCATCAGGGCGATGCCGGTCAGGCAAAGCAAAAGTACCAGCACCAATTTGTTTCCAGGCCGCTCCTTTTTTATAATAAAGGTAAGAATAGGCGTGATGACCACTGTCAGGGCACAGAGAAAGCCAGCATTAGAAAGGCTGGTATAAAGTACCCCATAGGTGGCGCCGATGTACACCAGCGTCAGAGCCAGCCCGATTAAGGCACTGTAGCGTAGGGTACTTCTGTTAACTTTCCGCATCTTTGGGAAAGCCAGAATCGCAGCCATAAAGAAGGCAATCAAAAATCGATAAGCATTCAGAGTCAGCGGAGGAATCTCCTTCAGACAGATATCCAGTAGAAGGTAGGAGACACCCCAGCAAAGGGTGACCAATATCAGCATTAAATCGGCTTTAACTTGCTTTGACGTATTTGAAAGTATGTGGAACATATAGATGAACTCCTCCTAAACTTGTGCGATAAAAAGCTCCAGAGCCAAATGCTGGTCTAGCAGCCCGTTTTTAATATGCCGGTCAATCTCATAAACCTTGGTCAATATCTTTTTTAGCTGGCCAACAGAATATCTGCCGGAAAAAGACAAGGCTTTTTTTATGCGAAACTCATGAATTTTTAGGATACCCTGCATCTGCTTTTGATTGTGGCCCTCCTCCAGCATTTCTTTTACCTCCAGGATGGTCTCAAACTGTGAGGCAATAAGAGAAAGAATCATATAGAGGTTCTCTCCGGCATTCAGCAGTGAATGAAGCAGCATATAAGCTTCATCTTTTCTGCCGATGCTGATGGCATCCAGCATGGCAAACACACTGGTCTCTAAGTTGCCAGACACCGTGGACAGGACGTCAGAAAGCACAATTTCCGGTCCTTCACTGTAGGCAATAATCTTGCGGATATCATTTTCCAAGTTGTACAGGGTATAATCCGACTCTTTATGAAAATAGCCGCTGCTCTGTATAAACTCATTTATAATAGAAGGTTTAGTCACCTTGCCAGCCGCCTTAAAACGCTTTTCTACAAAAGACCGCAGGGCTTTTTCACTGAGCGCTTCAAAATCATAGGCCTGACCTCTGTCACTGATAGCCTTATACAGCTTTTTTCGCTTGTCTGCGCTTTCCGCCGTAAAAATAAGGATACAACTCTCCGGGATTTCTTTCACGTACTCCGCCAGCTCTGCCTCTTGACTTTCAGAAAAGCCTTTCATCCGTCCTCCAGACAGCAAAGGAAAATCCTTAACCAAAACAATCCGCTTTTGTGACATCATGGTAAAGGTCTCGCAAGCCTCCTTGATAGCATCGATGGTGATGCGGTCTTCCTCCAAGACCGACAAGTCCATATCCCGGCAAGCCGGGTGGATAAACTGCTCAGCAATCTGCTGGCTAGACCAGTGGACTAAATACTGCTCTCGACCAAAGAGAGCCACCACCGGTCCGATGGTTCCTTCCTTTAAATCTTTTGCCAGCCGCTGAAAGGCGTGTTCTTTTTCTGTCTGCTTATGAGAATATGCCATGGGAAACTCCTGAAAATACTTTTTGCGTAAGCCTGCTAACAAACTGGATTACAGCTTGGGCAGGCTAATATTCATAATTTCTATTATACTACTTTCATGCGCTAAATCATAGTATGTATTTTCAATTTTCCGCCTTTTCCAATCTCAATTCCCACGGCTCCCTGCTGGTCGTTTCGATACACCTGACAGTTGATTTCTTCCAGTCGCTCCAAGGTCTGAGGGGCTGGATGCCCGTAATTGTTCTTGCCTACCTGAATCACCGCCAGCCGAGGCTGCACCTGATCCAAAAAAGCCGTCGAGCTGCTGTACTTGCTGCCGTGGTGAGCCACCTTGAGAATATCTGATTTCAGCAAGCTGCCCGGGTTCCCCTCTAGGATTCGCTTTTCCCCTTCCTCATCAATATCCCCAGTCATAACCACAGAGACCCCTTGCAGGGTAACTTTCATCACCAGACAAGATTCATTTTCATCTTTCTGATCCTGAGCCAACTGCCGATACTCCTCCATGGTCTTTTCCTCCGGATACAGCACCTGAATCTCCAACCCTTCTTCTACCTGTAGCCGCTGCCCCCTGGACAGGTATAAAAAATTTTCCCGGGAAATACCAGTCTGCTCCTGTATCTGACCAGCTATAGCCCGGTTACCTTCATACAGCCCCAGCCTCTTTACCGGCAATTCCCTGGCCAGACTATACAATCCGCCTGCGTGATCCGTATGAAAATGGGTGATAACTGCCAAATCAATATCCCGGACACCGTTTTTCAACAAGTATGGCAGCAGCAGCTTCTTGCCTACATCGTATCGGCTGCTGCCTCCGCTGTCTACCAACACGTGACGTCCCTTTGGGGTGGTAATCAACAGGCAATCGCCCTGCCCTACATCCACAAAGGTCATTTGCACCTTCTCAAAGCCATCTTTGGAGGCATTGCCCCAGAGCAGGCTGATAGCGAGAATAAGCAAAATCAGCCGTCCCATAGGCCGATAATCCTTCCGCTGCCAAAGGATACGGCATGCCTCAGAGGATAGAAAGAAAAGCAAGCCATAATACAGCAGTATAATCCACAAAGGTGGGCTCAACACATACCTGTAGGAAATATGGTCTACGAAAACTAGGCGGTTTACCAGCAAGAGCAGCTGAGTAAAAAAATCGATTAAAAGGCCTACGATCTGAAAGAGGCCATCCAGCAGCTGCTGCGGCATTTTCCATGCCCCCAGCACAGAGGCCAGCATGGAAAAAAGCAGTAGCACCATGCCCAAGGGAATCAATAAGCCAGAGAGAAAGATTATTGGTATATTCGCTATAAAGGAACTGAAAGAAAAATAATTAAAGGTATACATCGATATCGGCACCATGCCGGCCTGAATGGAAATTACCCCTGCCAGATTTCGGCTCCAGAGACGTTCAGCGGCAGGAGTAACCACCGCCAG
Source organism: Aminipila butyrica (assembly GCF_010669305.1). Classification (NCBI taxonomy): domain Bacteria; kingdom Bacillati; phylum Bacillota; class Clostridia; order Peptostreptococcales; family Anaerovoracaceae; genus Aminipila; species Aminipila butyrica. Next base: position 2,347,646 of record NZ_CP048649.1, read on the forward strand.
GGTAAAGATAGCCAAATAGGACAGTTGAAAACCTAAGTTCAGCAGGGATAAGGGATTGAAAAACAAAAGCCCTGCCATCGTTACCGCTGCTGATGTCAGCATATCATACCGGCAATACATATATTTACAAAAAATGTGCAAAATGATCATTAGCAGAGCTCGCATTACCGTCGGAGAAAAATTGGCCAAAGAAGCATAAAAACACAGAGCTGCCAGAACAGCTCCGTAAACCTTCAGATTTCGTCGTCCGCCAAAGAGTGCATTGATGCACATATACAGACACCCTACATGAAGGCCGCTGACCGATAGCACGTGACAGATACCATTCTTCTGAAAACTTTCGTACAACGCCTCTTCGATGCCCCCGGTATCTCCAAAGATCATGCCTATGAGAAGGCCGCTGGTTTCTCGGTCAAAAATACCGCTGAGATTCTGCTGAAAGACATATTTGACCGTAGCAATGTAATGAAGATATGGATTCCTCACTTGATTGCTAAGCTGAATATTGTTGGGTTTCAGGGACATAATCGTAGAGATTTCCTTAGTTTTTAAATACAGGCGATAATCAAAAGCCTTGGGATTTCGCTGGGTAGCCGGCAGTTCGATAACTCCAGCTGCTTGAATCTGCTGTCCCTGCAACTGATAGTAATCAGGGCAAGAGCCGTACAAGCTGAGAAGCATGCGCTCCCTGCTTTTCAGTTTTCCTACTCCCTCCAGCTCCTCTACCACCACTGTCAGCTGATGTGTCTCTTCATCCTTTTCCACCGCTGCAATAACCTGACCAGATATGGTCAAAAACTGACCCTGATTCCTTTCCAGTACGCCGGTCTCGTGCAGAGCCCCCCTGTACTGGACAGCTCCCAACAAGGCTATTAAAATGGCAATCCCACATAAGGACTGTTTCTTCCATGGCTCTCCTCCCCAGAGCGCAAACCCACCTCCAGAAAAGGTCTCGCGCCTCCAAACCATTCCTGCCGTCACGATTGCCACACCTATAGCAGCCGCTGCCGTTGCCAGCACCATAATATGCAATTTCAAAAAATTTTCTGCCGTCATGCCCAACACATAGGCTCCACATAAAAATGCAACTGGTCTTCTCAAAGCTACCTCCTATTCTCCCCTTTGTATTTTACATATTATTTTTATAATACCATATTTTTACATATTGTGAAATGCTTTATTTTAATACTTGTCTCTTGAGATGAAAAAAGAAACAAATTCTTAAATTATTCATAAATTCATAAAAGCTTTTGCCTTTTATTCCATCTATGCTATAATAAAATAGAGTTTTTGTATGGTAAGGCAGGTGATATTTTGTCAGACGAATTCAATAAAAAAGATGGACCCAATGAAGATAAATTGCGAAAAATAGACGAATTCTTTAACCAGTTTGAAGAAAGAGAAAATAACCGTTCTTCCAATATTGAAGAGTTCCTTTCGAAATTTAACGAAATGGAAAGACAGGAACAGGCAGATAAAGTAGAACTGGAGAGCCGGCGGCAGACTAGAATGGACAGGCTCAATGAGAAAAAATCCAAGAAAAAGGACTTTTCTTTGGCCCGCAAAGCCCCTGCCAGCCCTCCTGACGAGGAAACAGACATGAAAAATAATACAGATGAGACGAACAAGAAAAAGAAAAGGAGGCATCGATTGAATCCTAAAAGATTTCTTATATTTTTATTCAGCTTAGGACTCATCGGCTGCATCATCATGGGGATTTTAACCGCCACGATTATTGCTGATTCGCCTAAGATTAACCCCAACAATATTTATTCTCTCCTGAGCGAAAGCTCCACCCTCTACGACGACCAGGGCCAGGTCATCGATAATTTGGCCTCCTTCTCCGCAGAAGGAACCAGAACCAATGTAGAGTACGACGATTTGCCTCAGGATTTGGTAGATGCCTTTGTATCTCTGGAAGATAAGACCTTCTGGAAACATCATGGCTTTAATTTTGTCCGCATCCTTGGTGCGGTCAAAGACAGCTTGACTACGCATAAAATCAGTGGTACCAGCACCATTACCCAACAGCTGGCCCGAAATTTATACTTATCTGAAACGAAATCCGACCGAACCTTGACCAGAAAGATTCGGGAGGCCTATTATACCATATTGCTGGAAAAGCACTTAACCAAGGAAGAGATTCTGGAAGCTTATTTGAACACCATCTATTTAGGCTACAACTCCTATGGTGTTCAGGCTGCCGCCGAAGCCTACTTTGGCAAGGATGTAAGCGATTTGGACCTGCTGGAATGTGCCTCTCTGGCCACACTGCCTCAGGCTCCCGATTCCTATGCCTTGATTAAAAAGATTTACCCAGAAAACATTGCCAATCCCAATGACAAGGATATTCTCCTAAAGGGCGATGTCTTCTACTATGTATACAACAATATATCCGACAACCGAAGAGAACTTTGCCTCAAGTTCATGGAGGAGCAGGGAAAAATCAGCAGCGCTGAACATTCGGCAGCCCTAGAGGAAAACATCAAGGATCATTTGAAGCCAAACCCTACCAGGGGCTCAGACCTGTCCTCTTATTTTGCGGACTATGTGGTAGAACAAGTTATAACGGCCTTAGTAGAAGAACAAGGGAAATCTGAAAAAGATGCCAACCAGATGATTTACACTGGTGGTTTGCAGATTTACACCACCATGAATTCCGACATGCAGCGGATTGCTGAGACCGAATTCTCTAAAAACAGCAATTTCCCGAAGGTAGCCAACCTGAAAAAAGACGGAAGCGGCAACATCGTCAGCGATTCCGGCAGTATCCTGCTGTATAATTACAGCAATTACCTTGAATCCGACGGCAGCTTCCTATTGAAATCCGGTGAATACAAAAAAAATACGGACGGTTCTCTGACCTTATATAAAGGAAAGCGGCTCCAGTTTAGCCGAGTGGAATATCAGGGCACCAGCGATATAAACCTGGAATACAAGAACATGTATACCTTAGATGACGGCGTATTTTACCGCATCGACGGCGGCGTAGCCTCCATTCCTGCCCAGTATAAGACCAAAGATGCAGAAGGAAACTTGGTCATCTCCAGCACCCTGTTCAAGGAGATGCCAAAGGTATTTCAAGATACCTCCAAGGGCCTGATTATCTCCAGCGATTACAACACTCTGGGCCAAAAAGTAGTACAGCCACAATCAGCCATGGTGATCTCCGATCCTACCGACGGATCCATCAAGGCTATGGTAGGAGGCCGGAATATCACCGGGCGGATGCTGTTCAATCGAGCTATCAAGCCAAGACAGCCGGGTTCCTCCATTAAACCAATTGCGGTATATGGGCCGGCACTCCAAGCTTCTGCCGATGCTGTAGCCAGCGGCACCACACTGAAGTTCAGCGACAGTGCTGGCATCTCTAAACTCTTCGGCAATTACTTTACGGCAGCCAGTGTTATCGATGACAGTCCGCTGACCATTCAAGGGAAACAGTGGCCGAAAAACTGGTATTCCGGCTATCGGGGACTAAATACCTTTAGAACTTCGGTAGAGCAGTCCATCAACGTTAACGCCGTACGGGTATTCCAGCAGCTGGGTGTCCAAAAGAGCGTTACCTTCCTGAAGAAGGCAGGCATTACCACGATTGAGGAAGCAGGTGCTGCGAATGATATGAACGCAGCGGCTCTGGCTCTAGGCGGTATGACCAAAGGCATCTCTCCGCTGGAAATGTCCGCCGCCTACGGAACTTTTGTCAACGATGGCAAGTATTCCGCCCCGATGGCTTTTACGAAAGTCACCAACAATAGAGGCGAAGTGCTCATTGAAAATGCACCAAAGACAACGCAGATTATGGATGCCGGTGCCGCCTTTATCATGCGGGATATCCTGCGCAGCGTCGTCACGAAAGGCATCGGCTCCCCTGCCGGATTCTCTGGTCAGCCGGTAGCCGGTAAGACCGGTACGACTACTGATAATTACGATGCTTGGTTCGTAGGCTTCACGCCACAATATTCAGCGGCAGTTTGGATTGGTAACGACGTCAACATCGAACTAAGCCAGGGCAGTACGGCAGCAGCCAAACTCTGGAGCAATATCATGAGCAAAGTGACCGCCAGCTTACCGACAGGCAGTTACCACGCCAAGCCGAGCAATGTCATCAGTGTCACGATTGACACCATAAGCGGAAAACTGCCGTCTGCCTTGAGTTCCCTGGACCCGAGAGGTACTGTCCGCGGTGAATATTTCATCAAGGGAACGGAACCGACCTCCAGCGACAATGTCCACACTTATGTGACCGTATGTGCAGACACGGGCTATCTGGCCACGCCATCTTGCCCTTCCACGAGGAAGGTGTTGGGCGTACAGCGGCCTTACAGCATCAATCCGGTCGTAAAGGATATCGTCTACGAAGTTCCGCACACCTATTGCGGCATCCACAATCCGGACCCAAGCAAATATCCGATCAGCTCCAGCGGGCAGCTTAACTCCAACTTTAACGGCGTACAAGCTCCATCAGAAGAGCCAAATACCAACGAAGAAGAGCCGAATAACGGCAGCGGTACAGACGGAACAACGACTCCGCCTACCAATGGAAACAGCAACGGAAATAATAACAGCAATGGCGGCAACGGGAATGGAAATGGAAACGGGAACAACAGCGGAAACGGCAACACCGATGAAAACGGCAACAGCACGATTCCCGACTGGCTAATCCCACATTGATAAAAGCCAGCAAAAGTTATCCCATATGAATTCCCGACATCACGCCCCATGACATAAAATAAAAAATAAGTGGTCTGCTGACCACTTATTTTTTATGGGTTGCTGTCACCCATTTTCTATATTTCCATCGAAAAACGGCTCTTTCGAGCCGTTTTTTCTTTTTCATATTTGTCCGTTGATTTCCTCCTGAGAAAGGATTTTCAACTATCCCTGTTGAAAGGTTCCCAGCACCACGGGCTTCCCGCTTCTGACCATGATCTGTCCCTTGCACAATACCGTATCCAACTCCAGAGTCGTTTCTTCCAGTAGACAGAGGTCCCCATCAAAACCAGGAGCAATCCGGCCTTTGCTAGTAAGTTTTAAAATCCTGGCTGGATTAGCCGTAGATGCTCTCAGAACAGTTTCCAAAGGAATACCCAAATCTAAAACGCAAGAACGGATTTCTGGTAAAATAGTGTCAGATTTTCCTACCCCCAGACCTATGCACTCCATCTTCTCGTTAAACAGCGGCAAACTGCCCTGGGCGTCGGAGGAAATAGTGAATTGATCCGGGGAAACCCCTTCCTCTAACATGCGCTTGATGCCTTTGCTGGTGCGTACTTCTCCTTCCGCCTCCCAGTATTCCGGATCCTTGCTGGCAGTAAAGTCCACATAACCGCCGCCCTTAGCATAGCGGATACCTTCCTCGAAAAGAGCCGGATTTCGGTTAATATGAGTCGGTAAAAACTGGGTGATTGGAATTTCTGTATTCTCCACTGTATCTAAAATCAGCTCCAGCATTCGGCTGCCATCTCCCAGGTGGATATTCATAATACCAGCCTTTCCAGAAAGCATACCACCTACTCTGGCATCCGCCGACAATCGGCGAAACTCTTGAGATGAAGGTTGTGAAGAGCGGTGGTCAGAGATGGCCACCTCTCCTACCCCGATGACCTTATCCGCCAGCAAAAAGTCCTTCATGACATCTCCTGTCAACGTTACCGGCGGCACATGATAAGAACCCGTATAGACGTAAGTGCTCAGACCTTCTTCCTCCAACCCCTTAGCCTTGGCTAAAAGAGAAATCATATTTCTGGTAACTCCGTCCGTACCCAAACAGCCTACCGCAGTGGTCACACCGGCGGTGGTAAAATCGGTCAGCATGGCTTCTGGCGTTCTGGTTTTATAGCCGCCCTCGCCGCCGCCACCCAGCAAATGAGTGTGGGGATCGATGAGACCAGGTATAGCCACCATGCCAGAGCCGTCAATTTCTACCAGGACTCCTTCGGCATTCTTTATTTCCAGGGAAATATTTTCCCCAATCGTACTAATCTTCCCGTCAATCAGCAAGATGTCCTTTACACCTGCACATTCCGGCTGATAAACCTTTGCATTTTTAATAAGTGTAATCATCCTTTTTCTCCTATGGTGTCCTTACGACAAACCGGTGGCTACTGCGATGACAATAAAGATGCTTCCTAAAGCAAACAGGAACGCCTGCATTTTTATTTGGAACTTCGCCCATTTCATCCAGTTGATTCTGGCTACACCCAGAACACCCAGCAAGCTGGCAGAACAAGGCGTGAAAGCATCAACAAATCCGGAACCCAGCTGGAATGCCAGCACGGCAACCTGACGGGTTACACCAACGATATCGGCCAACGGCGCCATAATTGGCATGGTCAGTGCAGCCTGGCCGGAGTTGGACGTTACAATTAAATTGAACAAGCTCTGGAACACATACATGAGCCAGCCGGTAACAACAGCCGGAAGCCCGCCCATCGCATGACCCATGCCGTAGAGGATGGTGTTCAGGGAAGAAGCTACACTAGCATCTGAGCCGCCCAGAACCAGCAGAATGCCCTTTGCCATGCCGACTACTACTGCCGTTCCTGCCAAATCAGCAACACCGCTCTGGAAGGCAGAAGCCATCCCGTTGATGGTCATATCGTTCAGCTTAAATATAATAGCAATAATACCGGCTACCAGACCCATTACAAAGAACTGAGAAGCGATTTCCGGAATATAATAGCCTTCCTTTACAACGCCCCAAACAATCCAGATAAGCACCAGCAACATATCCAGCAGGATTAACTTATGCCCCAGCTTGAATTCCCCGTGAGCGCCTTCGCTCTCAGCAGAAATTTTATTTCTGAAGTAGGCGTCAATTTCATATACCGCGGAAAGCTGCGGATTCTTGCGGATTCGCTCTGCATAGACCATCATGTATCCGGCAGCTGCCAGGGTGATGACAACAAACATAACGATACGGAAGGAAGCTCCTGAGAGAATTGGAATCTCTGCAATACCCTGAGCAATGGCCACCCCAAAAGGATTCATCCAAGAAGCGGCATTGCCCACCTGGGAGGCCACATATGTAACTGTAATCGCCACAATGGAGTCATAGCCCATAGCAATGACGAAAGGTACCATAATCATGGCAAAAGGAATACATTCTTCCGCCATACCAAAGGTAGCGCCTCCCAAGGAGAAGATGACAAACAGCACCGGCAGGAAATAGCGCTCGGTTCCATTTGATTTCCGAATAAAGGCGTAGATGCCGGCTTCCACAGCCCCAGTACGCATGATAATGCCGAAAGCTCCGCCTACTACTAAGATTAATGCGACAATACCTACGGCAGATCCATATTTGTCACCGGTTACGAGCCCTTCAAAGAGGTAGTTTAATACCCCAAAACCGCCATAATCCTCGGTCCCCCATAGGGTAGCCGTGTTGTGAAGCTTGTGGCTGGTATCGTAAATCGTTTGCCCGTAGAGATCGTATAGTACGGGCTCCGTCAGACCAATCTCATCCAGACCAGACTGTGACCAATCTGCTTGATCGGTTGCCAGGAAATCAGAGAGCGCAGCCGGATCAACCTCCAGCTCCTCTAGTTTAACGGTATCTCCGCTCAAACCTTCTAAAGCAGTATCTAGCTTAGCCTTGTCAAAATCATAAGCATAACGGAAGGTCTCCGCCATCAGAACTGTTTTGGTCTTTTCCACCCCATTGGCATCCAAATAGGACACATCGTGCGTGGAGAACTTACCTGCCGGTATGATAAAAGTCAGAACCCACATAACAAGGACAACAAAAAATATAATGGCGTATGTGTGGGGTGCTTGAAACCGAGTCAACCCTTTTTCCAGGCGTTGTAGGTTTTGTTCATCGTGTTCTTTCATATTCTTACTATTCCTTTCTTTTCACATAAAGCGTGAAAGCTTATACTAATTTCCCTGTTAAATCCTAACTTGATGGAGAAATCGTATTGCATATGCGCTGCATTTACTTAGTTAACCCCTTTTCCGTTCATTCCCTCCTTTCCATTTTTTACAAAGTTCTGTTAGGCATACACCTACTAACCTGTTTTAAATATAAAGCAATTAACATGCCAAATATTTTCACCGAATAAATGAATACAGAATACCCTTTTCAAAGAGTCCGCTTCTTAGGGGGACTCCCCGGTAAATCTGGTAAAAATCAAGGTCTTCAACTTTTTCAATCTCCTTTCAAAAAATGCCAAAGGCAAAAGAAAAAGCTTGCTGCGAAAAATCTTCTTCTCTTGCCTGATCTCCACCCCTTCTCCTTTAGGAATAAATTGGGGCAAATTGGTTGTTATATTCTATGTATTTCATCCCATTTATAGTCAGCCGCATACCTACTCGGCCTACAGACTTGGTAATCAATTTCAGTTCCTGTAAGTCGTCTGTCTTTTTTCGCACTCGCTCTTCAGTCAGATAAGGGAACTGCTCCCGAGCTCGAAGGGTCATCGTTCGCCTGCTAATCGTACAGCCCTTATCCGTATAAGTCTTGATCAGGTTTAAAAAGAACAGGTACTCTGCCAGATTTCCTTTTTCCCATAGGCTTTCCGTGTAACGATTCAAATCTTTGTCTGGAGCCTCTCCAGAAGCTCCTTCCCAGCCACTTCGGATATCCTCAAAGAAGCCTTCCGGCAGATGTGCTGTCTCTACTATACCGCTGTCACACACCGCCATCAAATATTCCACAACATTTTCCAGCTCCCGCACGTTGCCCCGCCAAGGGTTTCTTCGCAACAGCTCCATAACCTCCGCGGAAATCTGTAACTGTCGGCAACCGTGCTTCTGAAGGAAGTGGTTTACCAGCAGGTCAATATCCTCCCGTCGGGCACAGAGGGGCGGCACTTTCAAATAGAAATTTTTCAGCCGGTGATACAAGTCTTCTCGAAACTGCCCCTCCCTGCACATCTGAACTAGATCTTTGTTGGTGGCGGCAATAACCCGCACATCGATAGGGATATTTTCGCTGCCACCTACCCGACGAATCTCCTTTTCTTGAAGTACCCGCAAGAGCCGTGCCTGAATTCGAGGTGAAACATCGCCAATCTCGTCTAGAAAAATGGTTCCCTGGTTTGCCTGCTCGAAGATTCCCAGCCGTCCGCCTTTCTTAGCACCTGTAAAAGCACCCTCTTCATAGCCAAACAATTCACTCTCCGCCAGTTCTTCTGGCAGAGCACTGAAATTAATGGCTACAAAAGGTCCTCTGTTTCCCAAGGACTCATTGTGGATGGCACTGGCAAATAATTCCTTGCCTACACCGCTCTCCCCGTAAATCAACAAATTCAAGTCCGATTTCGCCAGCTTTTTCGCAATATGTATGGCCTCCTGCATGACAGGGGAGCTGCCGACGATGTCGGTAAAACGATATTTTCCAATATAGCCTTTACGAATCAAATCTTGACGCAGTTTGACTTCGATATCCTTGTTTTCCTTGGCGTTTTTGATAGTACAGACAGTGGTATCAATCTTCTCAATACGCACCTTGCTGAATATCAATTCTTGATGATCCAGTCGAAACAAGCGGTCGGACATATCCTCCTTTGAAAGCAAATACTCTTTTATTTGCCGATCCATAGCCAAGTTATGAACAAAGTCCCCCGCAGCAGCCGGACCGAACATCGTTCGGCTCTTCTCGTTGAAGATAGATAAAATACCGTTTCCATAATAGGCAATAATGCCATCGTTGATCTGATTGAGGATTTTCCCCAAGTACTGGTTCATGTTGGCAGCTTCATCGAACAGGTGATACAAGTGACTGCTGAAGCGGACCATATTTTCCTTATAATTCTCCGATACCAAACTCAGCTTCTCTTCCATCAAATCCAGCTGCTGAAGAATCTCGACGATGCTGGAAATATCGATGCTGCGCGCTCCCAGGTCAATGACCTTTCCCACCGATTCCGGCACCAGAGCCAGCTCTCCGGCGGTGATGGCCATATCCGCTTTCTTATACACCCGGCAGCCGGGATAATACGGAATCAAGTCCAGATAATCGATGCCAATTTCTTTCAAGGCTTCAATGCAACTGTGCGCATTTTCCTTCAAATCGTTGACAAAATAGACGCTGGTTCCCTTGGGAATGCCGAAAAGTTTTTCAATGTGCTCCACGTTTAAAGACCGTCTGACAATCAACACCGGGCAGCCTGCTTCTACAAATCCAGCCATCTCTTCGGCTAAAATTTTGGAGCTCATAACTACCAAGTCCGCTTTAATAGGCTCTTGAACCGGGATTTCCTCGGAATAGCCCTGAATATCCACACAGTCGGCTAAAAACTGACGCATCTGCTGGCAGAGGGTTTCTTTCGTAGCCTCTGATCCGGCCACAATAGCTAACTTTTTTCTCTTGATGTGGCCGCCTAGGCACTTATCTGATATCTGATTCATCTTTAACTCTCACCTAGCTATTTATTTTTCAAAAGTAGCAAATTTTGCCCTTACTTGCAATCATAGATAATAGGCAGCTGCCGAATCTGTTCATCCGCAATAGCCTTCATCACCTCGTAGCAGTGATTCTGCAGGAAATTATCTGTGCCCTGAACAATCTCTTGCCGATTCAGTTCCCTGCGGATACCGATGCAGACCGCTTCAATCAATTCTACTTTTCTGCTCGTATTCTCTGCACTATCCGTCAGCAATACCAACTGCTCCAATAACCCCTTGACCTCTTTCAAATAAAACAGATGGTCCATGCCCCGAAACATCCACTTATAAAACGGCATATATTTTCGATTCAGCAAGTATACTGCCGAAACAGCTGCTTTGACGAATTCTCCACAGGCCAAATAGGCTGCGGCGAACTCCCCCCGCTTCATACAGCGTTCATAATTATACTGGCCGGATTGGGACATGACTGCCATGCGGGCCACCAACTTCTTTAAAAAGATATCCTTCGGATAAAATTTCAACAGGTCGTTACGAATAGCCGAAAACTCGCCAAGCGGATCAGTGAAGACTTTGCCGCTGGTAACCGTGGCCAAGGACGTCTCCGGCAGCATCATCCACTGTACATTAGTTCGTGGACTGCTGGTACAGCCAATATATTTTTTATAAAAGTCGCTGATGTTGAAAACGCCCACCCGGCCCTGTCCTTCCAGGGTTTCCATGCGGGTCTTGCCTTCAAAGGTTTTCGGTAGCCGTTCATAGGCTTGCTGCATCTGCGATCCCATAGCCCGATAGATTTCCTCCGGCAGCCAAATGCAAAAGCCAGGTCCAAAGTCATGATCTTCTGACAAACCATCATCGAAGCCCAGACACTCAGAACCTTCTCCAACCAGACCTACCGCCGCATATTTCTCGTATTCCGGGAACTGATTATGTATCATGCTGCTGCCAAAAGCTTCATAATATGCCTTGGACAGCTCCAATCCTGTCATCCTCATATCTTTCGAATCCTTTCCTCCACCTGGGCAGCCTGCTTATTGTATTCATCTCTTTTAGCCAAGTCCTGAACTGCTTCGTGTACCTTTGCCAGGTTCTTGCAAGTGGCCACATAAGAGATATTCTCCCCGTAGCTGCTCTTAATCAACTCCAAGGCCTGCTCAAAATGCTGAATAGCCAACCCATACTGGTTGGTATGATAATACAGCTCTCCCAAGGCACTTAATGTGGCGGCATAGTGTGGATTCATCTTTCCGCCCTGATTCTTGAAAATCTGCTGGGCGGTAAACAAGTTGCGTTCTGCCTCGTGATACCGATTCTGTTTTAAATAGATACAGGCCAAGGAGGTGCAGGTAGTAGCCATCTCAATAGGGAATTCCGGCAATACCTGAATAATCTCCAAGGACCGCGCGGCATGGCGCTCTGCCTGAATCAAGTCATTTAGTTCATCGTACACATGGCTGATGTTGTTGTATAGAGCGGCCAGTCTATAATCCTTGTGCAAGCCGCAATTCTCATAGATGGCAGCAGCCTGCTCATATAGTTTCAACGCTTCCTGATTATTTTTGGCGGCCGCATATACACTGGCTAGGTTCAACAAAGTCGTTCCGTGCTGCTCCGTATTTTCCAGCTGTAATAACGTCACGGCCTTTAAGGCGATGCTGTAAGCGTTTTGACTCTCTTCAAAGCGGCTGGTCACCCGATAAATCCCACCCAATTCATTGGCAATAGCCAGAATAGCTGGAACATTTCCTTCTTTCTGTGCTTTTTCCATCCATTCTAGGGAAACACGCTCTGCCTCTTTTATGTTTCCTCTTTTAAAAATCGAATCCAGTTCGTTAAAAAATACATTCAAATCCATATATTCATCCAATCCATTTCTTATACTATAATTTACGCTCCGCATCCTCCATGGACGCGTACCCATACATCTTCACCGTAGTATCCTGCACCGTAAATGCTAAATTTTTTCCAGCTGCCCGGTTTGCCCGCACGTGGTCCAGGTATAGTTCCAAGGTGTTTCTGGAATAGGTTTTCAATTCTCCTTTTGCATAAGATTGGAGGGACGTGAAGCCCCCAGCCTCTTCAATGGGCCTGCCGGCTCCGGCTAGCTTTGGAAACGCTTTGGCTAGCTCTTTTTCGCAGTCTACCAGATACCATGAAATTTCCTCTACCATGTTCATGGTCTCTAGGTCTAGTTGAGGCAGGTGGGGTTCCAGCTCTCGTTTAAAATATAGCGGATCGGTATATTCCATCATGTATGCGTACTTTTCTGTGATCAGGTTCCGCCCCTGTTCTGCCGCATCCTTTAAATCCTTTGCATAGCTTTTAAGCATCAGATCATTCCAGGCACTGTACTGGCTGGCTCTCATGATATAAAAGGTATTCCAATCGTTCTGGCACCCAGCTCGGCCGCCAATGTTCTGGACCTTTTGAAACATATCCCATTCATCTTTGACGATGCTTTCTACGGCTATTCGCCGCTCTTCCTCATTTTTAAAACCAAACATGATCATCCCTCAATTCAACATCTTTTTCCTCTAGTTTCTACCTTCTATCTTACCATCTTCCGCGAAAGTTGTAACTACATTAATTTGAAGAATGATCAAAATTATTCAGAATATGTCCCTTAACGAATGGATTTCGGATTAAAAATTACCGCCACCAAATAGCCAAAAGCAATGGCCACAGCTACCCCTGCCGCCGTACTTTTAACCGCTCCGGTCAAGGCTGCCAGAAACCCATCCTGAGCCCCTTCCATGGCCCCTTTGGCCAGGGCATAGCCAAACCCCGGCAGCGGCACCGTAGCCCCGTTTCCTGCCAGCTTTACCAGCGGCTCATAAATGCCCATACCTTGCAGGATAGCTCCCGTAACCACAAAAATGACTAAAATCCGCGGGGCTGTCAGCTTGGTCGTGTCCAACAGAACTTGGCCTACCACACAAATTAATCCCCCAATGCAAAAGCAATAAATATATTCCATAGTTCTTCCCTCCTAACAGGTCTCCACACATACTGCATGGGCGATTCCAGGTATGGATTCCCCCTGTCCGGGGCTGATCGTGGATAGCAGCGCCCCGGTGGAGATCAACAAGACACGCTTTAGCTGTCCCTTTTTCATCTGCTTGTACACATAGCCGGTAAAAACACTAGCGGAGCAGCCGCAGCCACTGCCTCCTGAATGGGTATCCTGTTCCTTTTCATAAATCATCACGCCGCAATCATCATATATATTGAGTAAATCCTTCATCGGAATACCTGCATCTGCCAGCAGATCAACAGCAATCTGCTTTCCTACATACCCCAAATCTCCGCTGAGGATTAAGTCATAATCCGCCAGCTGCCTGCCCGTATCCTCCAGGTGATTCAGCACCGTATCTACAAAGGCCGGAGCCATAGCTGCGCCCATTTGATTGGAGTCCTTTAGACCCGTATCAATAATCTTGCCCAGGGTACCATGGGTGACGCAAACTCTTTTTTCCGTGGATGGTGCACTGCTGCTACCATCTATCACCAGCGGCCGTTCTTCTAGAATGTCCTGTTTACCTGCGGCCAGCAAAATAGCGCCCGCAGCCGTTGCCGTCCATTGAGCGGAAGGGGGCCGCTGATTGCCGTGTTCTAAAGGCATTCGAAATTGCCGCTCTGCGGTACAGTAATGGCTGGATGCTCCTGCAACAATGTGATTGCAATAGCCTCCATCGATGAGAACACTGCCCATCAGCAAACTTTCAGCCATGGTGGAACACGCTCCATAGAGACCGATAAACGGAATCTGCATGTCCCTGGCCATAAAGGCAGAGGACATAAGCTGATTCAGCAAGTCTCCCGTAAGGATGGCCTCTATGTCTTTGGGTTCTTTCCCCCCCCTGGCCATGGCCATCTGAACGGCCTCTTTCAGCATTTTGCTCTCTGATTTTTCCCAGGTTTTCTCTCCAAAAGTATCTTCCTTTAAAACCATATCAAACCAGCTTCCCAACGGCCCTTGACCTTCTTTTACCCCCACAATAGCTCCTCCGCTGGCGATAAGAGGTCTATTCGAAAAGGCTAAAGTCTGTTTTCCCAGCTTATTTTTAGCTTTACTGTATGTCATACTTGCACCTCCCTAAAAAAATTTGTAGGCTGCCCAATAGAGCAAGCCGATGGCTGTGGCCACTGTAATGCCGCAGACCAGCACGGGTCCCGCCAGACTAAACAGTTTCGAACCCACACCTAACACCAACCCTTCTTTTTTATATTCCATGGCCGGTGCTACCATGGAATTGGCAAACCCTGTAATTGGCACGATGACTCCTGCTCCGGCAAACTTGGCAATGGTATCAAACACGCCAATTCCGGTTAGAAGCTGGGCCGTGCAGACAAGAATAATGGTCACAAAGTTTCCCGAAGCCTCCTTGCCCAACCCGCTTCCCATCAGCGCATTGTTAATAATCAGCGCTACCAGACAGATAGCTCCTCCCGAAAAAAAAGCCCGTACACAATTGGCAAAGTACTTGGGCCGCGGGGTAAACTGATCCGCATATTTTTCATAGGCTTTTGCCACCGCCTTTTTTTGCTGCTGTTGCTGCTGATCTTTGTTTTCCATATTTTTTTCCTCCGTTCCTTCTGATTCTGTTATAGTATTTCCCATATCTTTTAAATTACACCCGCTTGGAATCTCCATATTTTATGGTAAAATAGAAAGTGAAATTTATTTGAAAGAGAGACGGATTTATGTTCAAAGAAAACGTGATTTTAGCATCTTCATCTCCCAGACGGATTGACATGATGCGCCAGCACGGTATCCAACCGATAATCATGCCGGCAGATGTGGATGAAACCATCCCGGAAGGCGCGGGTATGGCGGATGCCGTCATGTACCTGGCCCTGAAAAAAGCCTTGTTTGTAGAAGAAAAAGTGTTGAGTTCAGACCATAACAACCCAGTGATTGTAGCTGCCGACACAGTAGTCTACAGCGATAAAATTATTGGAAAACCAAAGAACAGGCAAGACGCCTACGACATTCTGTGGGATTTAAAAGGAAAGTCCCATTTTGTGGCCACCGGAGTATGCCTATTGCAAGCAGGTACTTCTATTCGTCACTGTTTTTGTGAAGTAACGAAAGTATTTTTTAAGGATTTTACTACTCAGGAGTTAAATGCTTATTTAGATACCCCAGAGCCCTATGATAAGGCTGGTGCCTACGCCATCCAAGGTGAATTTGGCCGTTATGTAGACCATATTGAAGGGGATTTGGATAACGTCATTGGCTTTCCCTGGAAGCGGATTGAAAAAGAGGCTGAAAAACTTTTTAAATAGAAGCAGCGACTTAGAAGCAAAGCTAGAAATGGATACAGAGAGTAACAAACAAAAAAGGCCCGTAACGTATTCTGCAAACTTGCAGCATACGTTACGGGCCTTGCTATAAGTAGTGCCCTACTCTTCTCGCTCTCCATAATCTATGGCTTCTGCCGGACAGACTTTCACACAAATCCGGCAACCAGTACATCGATCTTTATCGATGATGTAATATTCCTTCCCTCTGGATATGGCATCAAACTTGCAGTTTCTTTTACATCCGCCGCAGCCGATACATTTGCTGCCGTCAATGTGGGCCACATATTTTCCTCTAGGTTTCTTTTCTGTTTTTTCTATTTCGCTCATATCTGCTTCCTGCCTTTCTTCTCATCCTCGGCGTTTTTTCTATCTATTGTAACATAAGAAGAAAGAACCGCCTAGAGGCTTTTATATCTTATGCAGACAAAACGGCACCATTCAACCGCTGGTGCCGTTTTCCCAAACAGATCTTACTATCTTAAAGATAAAAGCTTCACTGCTTTTTAGCTGCCTCGCCTACTCGCCGGGCCACATGCTCTGCTACCCGTGAATCAAAAGGAGACGGAATAATGTATTCCGGCTTCAGTTCTTCCTCTGAAACTAACTCAGCAATGGCATAAGCTGCTGCCAGCTTCATGTCATAAGTAATATCCCTGGCTCTTGCCTGGAGAGCGCCCTTAAAAATGCCCGGGAATGCCAGCACATTATTAATCTGATTGGGATAATCTGATCGGCCTGTGCCCATAACCTTTACTCCTGCCGCCAAGGCTTCCTCATAAGGAATTTCCGGTACCGGATTGGCCATGGCGAAGACGATGGCATCCGAATTCATGGTTTCCACCATCTCCTTAGACAGAACATTAGCCTTGGATACACCTACGAAAACATCTGCACCTTTTACCGCCTCAGCCAAGTCGCCTTTCAATTGCTGTTGGTTCGTCTTTTTCGCCAGCTCCTTCTTATACGGAGTCATGCCTTCTTCTCGTCCTTCATAAAGCGTACCTTTGGAATCGCAGGCTACCACATTTTTTACTCCTGCAACCAAAAGCATGTTGATGATAGCGGTTCCCGCAGCTCCCGGGCCATTGAGGACAACCTTGATCTGGTCGATGTCCTTGCCTACTAGCTTCAGGGCATTGAGCAGGGCCGCCGTTACGACCACCGCGGTTCCGTGCTGATCGTCATGAAATACCGGAATGTCCAGCTCTTCCTCCAGACGCCGTTCAATTTCAAAGCACTTAGGGGAAGAAATGTCCTCTAGATTAATTCCTCCGAAGCAAGGAGCCAGCAGTTTCACCGTGCGGATGATTTCTTCTGGGTCCTTGGTATCCAAACAAATGGGCACGGCATCCACATCTCCAAATTTTTTAAACAGTACCGCTTTTCCTTCCATAACCGGGATAGCCGCCTTGGCACCGATATCCCCCAGTCCTAGCACGGCTGTTCCGTCAGACACCACCGCCACCAAATTGCCCTTGGAGGTGTATTCATAGACCTTGCTGGGGTCCTCATGTATTTCTGTACAAGGCTGAGCCACTCCGGGAGTATAGGCGATGCTCAGATCATCCTTGTCTTCCAGCTTCATCTTGCAGGCAATAGCAATCTTGCCTTTTGTCTCGGCGTGCCTTTTCAATGCTTCTTCAAAATAATTCATCTTTTTCTCCATTTCTTTCTATCATCCATCTCCTTTTACCAATAAAATCCATCTATAGAAAAGGAAAACTGCTGGCACTTTACAGAAAAAAGGCGAATGACTGCGTCATTCGCCCCATGCTTCCGCTAAGCCTGACACACCCCGAGGGCTGCGTTCTGGACCAAAGCAGAAAGCGTTCATCTTATTTTGTTGTTGCGTCGTACAGTGCTTCTGCGTTATCCCACTCAGCGATAATCTCAGGAATTACCTTGTACAGGTCGCCACAGATAGCATAGTCAGCCATTTCCATAATCGGTGCATCTGGGTCCTTGTTGATTGCTACGATGATGTCGGAAGTCTGCATACCAGCCAAATGCTGAATAGCACCGGAAATACCGCAAGCAAAGTAAATCTTAGGCTTTACAGTTGTACCAGTCTGGCCTACCTGGTGGGAGTGATCGATCCAGCCAGCATCAACAGCTGCTCTGGAAGAACCTACTACACCGCCAACCTTATCGGCAAACTTCTTAATCAGGTCGAAACCAGCTGCATCGCCCAGACCTCTTCCGCCGGAGCAGATGATGTCTGCGTCTGTCAGGGAAACCATTTCCTTAGCAGACTTTACGATTTCTACAATCTGAACATGAATATCGTCCTGGCTCACTTCTGGCTTGAATACGGTCAGGATACCCTTTGCGCCTTCAACCTTATCTCTCTTCTGCATTACACCAGGTCGTACAGTGGACATCTGCGGTCTTGTTCTAGGGCAGATGATAGTAGCCATCAGGTTACCACCGAAAGCAGGACGAGTCTGCTTGATGCCAGTGGATGGATCGGATGGGTCCAGTGTAGATGTATCTAATGTTGTATTCTTATTTGCATAGTCAATGTAGCTGGATACCTTTACGTCTAATCTAGTGCAGTCTGCAGTCAGACCAGTGTTGCATCTAGCTGCTACTCTAGGAGCCAGGTCACGGCCGATGTGTGTCGCACCGTACAGTACGATTTCCGGCTTATGCACGTCGATAGCATCTGTCAGAACCTTTGTATAAGCATCTGTCGTGTACTGCTTCAACAGCGGGTGCTCGATCAGAATTACTTCTTCTGCACCGTATGCATAGCACTCATCAGTCAGGTGAGCCACGCTATCGCCTACCAGAACAGCACATACCTTTGTATCTTCACTGATTTCTCTAGCCAATCTGTGTCCTTCGCCAATCAGCTCCAGAGCCACGTTCATCAGCTTGCCTTCTCTCTGCTCAGCAAATACCCAGATGTTCTTGTATGCGCTTAAGTCAACAACTTCATCTCCGCCTGTATTTTCGATGGCATCGAACGGACACTTAGAAATACAAGCCTTACAAGCTGTACACTTTTCGTTGATAACAGCTAATTTTCCTTCCATGTCGATTGCATCGAATGGACAAGCTTTAATACAAAGCTTGCAGCCTTTACATTTATCATTTATTACTCGAATAGCCATTGTATAAATCCTCCTCCGCTTAGATTACGTGCTTACCTTTTAGATTTACTAAAAGTGTCTTTGCAACATCATTTACCGTGTCCCCTTCAATTGTTACACCCTTGCCCTTTGGAGCCGGTGTAAATGAACGGAATACGTTTGTAGGAGAAGCTTCCAAGCCTACTGTAGCCAGATCTACTTCGATATCTGCTGCATTCCAAACCTTGATCTCCTTCTGTCCAAAGATACCCTTCATGGACATGTATCTTGGATCGTTCAGTTCTTTGATGGTAGTCAGCATGCAAGGAGTCTGAAGCTTAATCAGCTCATAACCGTCTTCCATCTGTCTCTTCACTGTGATGTCCTTCATGTTTGCATCGATGTTGAACTCTTCTACGTAAGTTACCTGAGGAATGCCCAGCTTTTCAGCCAACTGAGGTCCTACCTGAGCTGTATCTCCGTCGATAGCCTGACGACCAGCAAACATCAGGTCAAAGTGACCCAGTTTCTTTACAGCAGCTTCCAACGTGTTGGAAGTAGCCCAAGTGTCAGAACCGCCTACTGCTCTGTCGGAGATTAAAACGCCTTCATCTGCGCCCTTAGCCAGACATTCAAACAGCAAATCTTTTGCCTGCGGAGGGCCCATGGTGATAACAGTAATATAAGTATCAGGATACTGATCCTTAATCTTTAAAGCCTCTTCTAAAGCGTTTGCATCATCGTGATTCAAAATGCTAGGTACGCCATCACGGATAAGCGTTCCTGTCTTAGGGTTAATCTTAATCTCGTTTGTATCAGGAACTTGTTTTGCGCATACGATAATCTTAAATGCCATTTTCTATTTCCTCCCTCTTCTTTATTTACCCAGTACAGCTGCTGCAATGACGATCTTCTGAACTTCAGATGTTCCTTCGTAGATTTCAGTAATCTTCGCGTCTCTCATCATTCGCTCTACTGGATAATCCTTCGTGTAACCATAACCGCCGTGTAACTGAACGCACTTAGTCGTTACATGCATAGCAGTTTCTGCTGCAAACAGCTTCGCCATAGCAGATTGTGTACCATAAGGAAGGTGCTTTTCCTTCAGATCTGCTGCCTGGTAAATCAAAAGTCTGGAAGCTTCAATGCGAGTCTTCATGTCAGCAACCTCAAACTGCAGCGCCTGCATCTGAGACAGCTTCTTACCAAACTGCTTTCTAGCCTTCATGTATTCTACAGTTACATCAAATGCGCCCTGTGCAATACCCAGCGCCTGAGATGCGATACCGATACGGCCGCCGTCCAGTGTTGACATAGCAACTTTGAAGCCGTCGCCAATTCCGCCTAACATTCTGTCAGCAGGAATTCTGCAGTTTACCATAACCAGCTCTGTAGTAGAAGATGCGCAAATACCCATCTTGTCTTCGGTCTTTCCAATGGAGAAGCCTTCGTCGTCCTTTTCTACGATAAATGCAGAAATGCCGCCTCTGGTTCCCTTGGATTTATCAGTCATAGCCATTACCACGAACGTTTCAGCGTATCCGCCGTTAGTAATGAACACTTTTGCACCGTTCAGGATGTAATGATCGCCGTCTTTTATAGCTCTCGTCTGCTGTCCAGCAGCATCTGTACCTGCATTTGGCTCAGTTAAACCGAACGCACCCAGCTTCTTGCCTGATAACAGGTCCGGCAGGTACTTCTTCTTCTGTTCTTCTGTACCCCAAGCAAAGATTGGCCAGCAACAAAGGGATGTGTGGGCGGAGCAGATAACGCCTGTTGACGCACATACTCTGGACAGTTCTTCTACTGTGATGGCATAGGAGAGAGCATCTCCGCCAGCTCCACCGTATTCAGTAGGGAACGGAACGCCAAGCAGACCGTATTTTGCCATTTTTTCAACTGTTTCAACCGGAAATCTGTGCTCCTGATCAATTTCAGCAGCCAGCGGTTCAACTTCATTAACAGCAAACTCTCTTACCATTTTTCTTACAAATTCTTGTTCTTTCGTTAGTTGAAAGTTCATGTAAATGCCTCCTTAAATTATAATAACGGCGCACTTCCCTAGGAGAAAAGTGTCCTTACGCTCGCTTATGTGTTTGAGTTTTCATACCTAAAATCCTCATAAGCTCATGTTAGTTAAATATATAACAGCATACAATATATATTTAACACCACTTCACTTATATTTGCAAGCACTTTTTAGCACATTTCCCGGCTTTTATACAAAATCCTAGATTTTCCAGTAATAATCAAAAAGTTCTGACAAATTTGCCGAAAAAAACAGGGCAAAAGTAGCTTTTACCCTGTAAAATCTGACTATTTTTCACAACTCAGGCGCATGTTTTCCAACACCCGTTTTTCTATGCGTGAGACTTGAACTTGTGATATTCCTAACAAATTAGCAATTTGCTGCTGAGTCATATCCCGGAAGTACCTGAGCACAATAATCTTTCTTTCCTTTTCTTCCAGCTTACCTATGATATTTTTTAAACAAATGACATCCACCAAGTTCTCCTCGGCAGATTGATAGCCTTGACTACCCTCAGCGCTATATTGCTGGAGACTTTCCGGATCATCCATGCTCTGCAGATTATACAGGGCATCTTCCGCTTCCATAATTTCCAGCACCTGCTCCGATGGCACGCCCATCTCCTGGGCCAGCTGACTCAACTTAGGGGAGGTGCCATTCTTATAATAGAGGGCTTCTCGCGCCTGTTTTAACTTTCTTATGTCTAGCTTCATCTGCCGGCTAATCTTTATCCGCCCGTCATCCCGTATATACCGCTTGATTTCACCTAAAATCATCGGCACCGCATATGTAGAAAACATGACATCGTAAGATGGGTTAAAGCGGTCAATAGATTTCAGTAACCCCAGATAGCCGATTTGAATCAGATCCTCCAATTCATAGCCGACACCTACATATTTTAAAGCCAAGCTCTTGACCAGACCGGTATTTTGCGAGACCAACAGCTCCCGTGCTGTTTCATCGCCCTCTTTGGCCCGCTGAATTAGATCATAGGTATCTTCTTTTCTGACAGCTGTGTAACTATAGCTCATACCCGGCATCCAACTTCTTCATCATCGATACCCTAGTTCCCTCTCCCGGCTTAGAGGTTACTTCCACCCGGTCTGTGAAGCTCTCCATAACGGTGAAACCCATACCAGCCCGTTCTTCCGTACTCCCGGTGGTGAACAAGGGCTCCCTGGCCTTTTGAATATCTTCAATGCCCACTCCGCTGTCCTCAACAGACAAAAAAATGGTCCGATCTTCGTCGTAACTGCATTCCACCGAGACTACGCCAGTGGGTTCATTTTTATAACCGTGGATGATGGCATTGCTCACGGCCTCCGACACGCTGGTCTTAATTTCGGCAATCTCCTCAATGGTGGGATCCAGCTCCGCAAAGAATCCGGCCACCGCTGTTCTGGCAAAGCTCTCGTTGGCAGAGAGACTTAAAAATTCAATCTTTACCTTATTTACCATTGGCTGATACCTCCATCTGTTCTTCCATTACCTGAAAGGTCTCTAGGGCTTCGTACAAGTCATCGCAGCAGCGGATGATGGTAAAGATTCCTGCCATTTCCAGTATAAGCCGCACGTATTTAGAGCAGCCGCAGATTCGAATCTCACCGCCTCGTTCCTTCACCTTGTTATATCTTCCCATGACGACCCCGATGCCGGAGCTGTCCATAAACTCCACTTTTGAAAAATTTAAAATCATATTTTTACTCTTGAAGGCGTCCATCGTCCGGTCAATTTCTTCTCTGGCTTGAGTTGCCTGATGATGATCCAGATCGCCTACGATACTTACTATCAAAACATCGTCTTTCATCTGAAAGTCCAAATAAGTCTGCATGTTAAAACCCCCTCACACGCTGCAAGTATTTCCAACAATTTCATTATATGCTTTCTGAAATAACTTGTCCTTAAGAGAATAAGGGGGTTTCATTCTATTTTTGTCGAAACTAATCTCGGGGAAATATGTGGACCATTTCCTTGGAAGCGATGGCCGCTTCAATGAGTTCTTCCACCTGCAAGCGGCTTTCCGATTCCAAGATTTTTTCCAGCTTAGGTTTGGTGCTAGGATGTTTCGGCAAAAATACCGTGCAGCAATCCTCATAGGGCTGGATAGACGTCTCGAAAGTTCCAATCTCCTGAGCCTTGTCCATTATATCCACCTTGTCCATGGCAATCAGCGGTCTCATAACTGGCATTTGTACGGAAGCATCGGTGACCACCAAGGATTCTGCTGTCTGACTAGCCACCTGGCCTAAATTCTCACCGGTAATCAGCATGGTGCAGCCGGTGTTCTGAGCTACCTGCTCCGCAATTCGCATCATGAACCGTCGAACCAGAATAGTGGTTTCCTCCTCTGGACAGTTCTGAACAATCTGCTCCTGAATCGGAAGCAGGTTAATCACGTGCATTTTAAAACGACCGCAGTAGGTGGCGACAATACCTGCCAGCTGTTCCACCTTTTCCTGAGCCCGCTCACTGGTGTAAGGATAAGAATGAAAGTGGACAGCCTCAATCATCATGCCCCGCTTGGCCATCATCCAAGCCGCCACCGGCGAATCAATGCCTCCAGACAACAGCACCATCCCCTTGCCATTGGTTCCTAACGGCAGTCCGCCAAATCCAGAAATTTTCTGCTCGTAAATATAGGACTTCTCCCGCCGTACATCCACGAACAGCAGACACTCCGGATTGTGCACATCTACCTTCAACACCTTACAGCCGATGAGAATCTTGGCACCAATCTGCCGGCCGATTTCCGGCGAGGTAACTGGAAAGGTTTTATCCGCTCTTTTTGCTTCCACCTTAAAAGTTTTTACACCTTTTTCCTCAATCAGCTGAGACATAACCGCTACAGCCGCCTCTCCAATCTTCTCCATATCCGACTCCACTTCCAAAGCAGGACTGATGGAGGCTACACCGAAGACCTTGGAGATCTGCCCGATTACCTCGGCCTTAGGGTAGCTCTTGTCCGTCCGCACAAAGATCAGACCCTCGTGGCGCCGAACCTCGGCTCCTTCAAACCGCTTCAGCATCTTCTTAATCCGATCTACCAGCATCCGCTCAAAGTACGGCTTGTTCATGCCTTTCAGGGCTACTTCCCCGCAGCGCACAATAAAAATATTTCGATCATCTGTCATCTGTTTATTTCCTTTCCTTGCAGCCTGAGCTGCTTCCTTCCTTATATATTGTCAGCACTAGCTTCGAGAGCGTTCTTCTTCCCTATACGCCTTACCGAAAGCTGCCCAATTTTCTAAATCGGCCCACCGCTTGTTTTAACTGCTCTACTACGTAGTCTATTTCTTCCATGGTATTAAACTCACTAAAGCTGAAACGGATTGCTCCTTCAATTTCCTTGTCCTTCAGTCCCATAGCTCTCAATACGTGACTCTGCCCTTTCTTGTTAGAGGAACAGGCCGAGCCCGTAGATACGTAGATGTCTGCCTGCTCCAGAGAATGGAGTAAAACCTCTCCCCGGGTTCCCAGAAAGGAGACGTTCAGCACAGAAGGACAGCAAAGACCACCATCCCAGCCAAGACTGTCTGTTTCCGGACTGTTTAGCCGCACTTCCGGAATTTCTGCCTGAATCCCACCTAGCAGGCGGGCCCGGGCGGCAGATACGGCTTTCATCCGTTCTTCCATGCGGCTGCTCATTTGCTGTACGGCCTGTCCAAAACCCGCGATAGCCGGCACATTTTCTGTTCCCGACCGCAGGTGCCGTTCCTGGCCTCCTCCCAGCAGATAGGGCTCTATAGACAATCCCTTGCGAATGTACAATGCACCGATACCCTTAGGCCCGTGAATCTTATGACCGCTGAGGGAAATCAGATCGGCATCCCGAGCTAAAACCGGCAGCTTGCCGAAAGCCTGCACGGCATCGGTATGGAAAAGAATATCCGTACCGTGCTTTTCATTGTACACTTGACGGAGGCTGCCAATCTCCTGAATAGGTTGAATGGTACCCACCTCGTTGTTTACCCCCATGACGGAAATGAGAATAGTATCCTCAGACAGGGCTGCTGCTAACGCATCCATATCCACCAGACCTTTTTGATCCACGCCGATACGCTCTACGGTAAATCCGGTGTGTGCCAGCCGTTCGACAGCCTCCAGCACAGCCGGATGCTCCACTGCCGTGGTGATTACCTTCCGTCCCCGACGTTGACGGGCAGCAGCTGCTCCGATTAAAGCCGTATTGTCTGCTTCTGTACCGCCGGAAGTAAAAATGATTTCTTCTTCCCTGGCTCCCATGGCATCCCCTAGACTTTTTCTGGCTGCCTTTACCGCTTTTTCCGCCGTCAATCCCAGTCGGTGCAGAGAAGAGGGATTGCCAAAATCCTCTTGGAGGAAAATCATCATCCGCTCCGCTGCCTCCCGGTATGGCTTGGTGGTCGAGCTGTTATCCAAATATACAAACATATGCTTTTGTCCTCTCTATTTGCAGGGATCTGCCTGATGAACCCCTTGCTGCTTCGTTGTCTTCTACGAGTATACCACAGACGTCCTTCCTGTTCACCGTTTTTTTTCGGCAACCCAGGAGAGGCAGACGTCCAAAAGACCCCGCAGAACAAACTGCAGGGTCTTCAATTCATTTCATCATAATATTATTTTGCGTAATCGATGGCCCTAGTCTCCCGAACCACATTGACTTTAATCTGTCCCGGATATTCTAACTCGCTTTCAATCTTCTTGGAGATCTCACGAGCCAGGAATACGACTTCTTCATCTTTGATTTCTTCCGGCTTGGCCACAATGCGAATCTCACGACCTGCTTGAATGGCATAGGCCTTGTCCACTCCCGGCGTAGTGGTAGCAATCTCTTCCAGCTTCTGCAAACGCTTAATATAGGATTCCAGCGTTTCCCGCCTAGCTCCCGGTCTTGCTGCTGAAAGGGCGTCTGCGGCTGCAATAAGCACAGCCTCGAGGCTCTTGGCTTCATAGTCTCCATGATGGGCCGCCATACCGTTGATGACAGCTTCGGACTCCTTATACTTTCTCAGTACATCAATACCGATGTCTACATGGGTTCCTTCTACTTCGTGATCCAGTGCCTTACCGATGTCATGGAGCAAACCAGCTCGTTTGGCCAGTTTGGAATCCAGACCCAGCTCGCTGGCCATGAGGCCTGCCAAGTGAGCAACCTCAATGGAATGGTTGAGCACATTCTGACCATAAGAGGTCCGATACTTTAACCGTCCCAGCAACTTAATCAACTCTGGGTGGAAGTTATGAATGCCAATCTCAAAGGTCGCTTGTTCTCCTGCTTCTTTGATGGTGGTGTTCACTTCCTTTTCCGCTTTTTCTACCATTTCTTCAATTCGCGCTGGATGAATTCGTCCATCGACGATTAACTTTTCCAAAGCAATTCTGGCAATTTCACGCTTTACCGGGTCGAACCCTGATAAAATAACGGCTTCCGGTGTATCATCAATAATTAAATCAATCCCTGTCAGGGTCTCGATGGCTCGGATATTTCTTCCTTCCCTACCGATGATTCGGCCTTTCATTTCATCATTTGGCAAAGCGACAACGGAGACCGTACTTTCGGCCACATGGTCAGCTGCACATCGCTGAATGGCCCCGGTAATAATCTCTTTTGCTTTCTTGTCCGCTTCTTCCTTCGCCTTCGACTCAATTTCCTTAATCATCACAGATGCTTCCACCCGGATGTCCTTTTCAACGTTAGACAGCAGAATCGATTTTGCTTCATCCGCCGTGTAACCGGAAATCCGTTCTAATTCCTGCACCTGTCTTTCGATAAAGCCGTCTAGCTCACTTTCTTTTTCAACTAAAGACTGCTCTTTCTTGGTGAGGCCTTCTTCTTTTTTTTCTAAATTATCAATCTTTCGATCTAAGGTCTCTTCTTTTTGAATCAGTCTCTTCTCTGATCGCTGGATTTCTGCTCTTCTTTCCCGAACCTCACGCTCAATTTCATTTCGCATTTTGTGAGCTTCTTCCTTGGCTTCTATAGTAATTTCCTTCTTGATGGTCTCAGACTTGTTCTCCGCATCAAGAATTAAATTTCTCGCTTTCTGTTCGGCACTCCCTATGGCTTTCTCTCCAACAGTTTTTCTGACTATATATCCAACCAATAGCCCTGCGGCTAAGATAATCAATCCAATCAATACTTGCATCAGCACATTTGTAATATAAAACACCTCCTTCTACGTTTACTTCCCATATTCATACAACACTTGAACTTGTCCTTACAGCCGCCGGTTCTAGGCAGCCAAGGTTCAAAAAAACATAAAAACATTGTTGAAATAGGCTTCTCAGCCCCACAAAAAATTATGCTGCGGCAAGGCCTACAGCCAAATAAATCTTTGCATTACTTAATTAATTATTGATATAATGACACAATACTATTATAATGTTTAAAGCAACTCCATGTCAAGATGAATGAAAGGCAAACTATGAAGTATTTTTGGAATCTCTTTAAAAATATAGACCGAGCTTTGGTAATTTTACCACTGTGCTTCGCACTTATCAGCATTGTCATGATCAGCAGCACGGCTTCCGAGGGGCATTTTGTGTTCAACAAGTATGTGACTATTCAAATAGTAGCTTACTTCTTGGGATTTGCAGCCATAGCGCTGGTCCTGCTCATCGACTATAAGGTATTTGAAAACTGGGAAAGGCCCCTATACATTACGTCTGTCTTAGTGCTGCTGACTGTCTACATTCCCCACTTGGGCGTCGAACAATACGGCTCCAGAGCTTGGATAAACCTGGGCATCATGAATTTTCAACCTTCAGAAATTGTTAAGATAACTTTTGTAATTCTCTTAGCTCTGTACTTCCGACGAAATCATGACAACCTGTGGAGCTATAAGGGAGTACTAATGTCAGCCTTGTACGCCTCTCCCTTTATTGTCATCGTCCTCAAGGAGGATTTAGGCGGAGCCATTGTCCTCTGCTTCATCTGGCTGGCCATGGTCTTTTATGCGGGTATTGATTATCGTATTTTAGGCAAGTTTTCCTGCCTCTTTGCCATCTCGCTGCCCATCGTGTACCGATTCATGGCTTCTCATCAAAAGGAGCGGATCGATGCCTTTCTCCACCCGACCAACCTGGGGCTAGGGGGCAACTATCAGGTTTGGCAGTCCAAAGTAGCCATTGGCTCCGGTGGTTTTTTCGGCAAGGGTCTTTTCCAAGGTACTCAGAAAGAACTAAAATTTGTGCCCGTACAGAAATCGGACTTTATCTATTCCGTCATCGTAGAGGAATTAGGCATGATTGGTGGTGCAGTGGTCATCCTGTTGTACGCCATTTTCCTCTACCGCATTGCCAAGATTGCTTACAACGCAAAAGATGATTTTGGGGCCTTGATTGCTGTGGGTTTCATCGGCATGTTTGGCTTCCAAGTGTTTGAAAATATTGCCATGACCATGGGCATTATGCCGGTTACCGGTATCACCTTGCCTTTTATCAGCTATGGTGGTTCCTCCGTACTGGCCAATCTGATTGCTTTAGGCCTGATTCTCAACGTAGGAATCCGCAGCAAGATTATTAACTTTTAAAACCTCAGCAAACCTACGGATTCCGTTTCTGCTGAAAAGTAATGGGAGCCAATTGCTGTAAAGACGAAAAAAAAACGATTCAATCTCTACTGAGACTGAATCGTTTTTTTCATGGCTTTATTTCCACCATCCGTTCCACAATGTGACTGAAGTTCTCCGCTATGTAGGTGCCCTTTTTCAGGACCACCGGAATACCATTATTGGCAGCAATGTGAATGTTATCGTCGTATTGGATAATACCCGTCATCGGCATCTTCAACATGTCATTAATCTCGCTGATGTTGGGCACCACCCCTAAGTTCATCAAGTCAGCCTTTACTTTGTTGACAATGTACATCCGTTCCTTGATGTTCATCCCTTGCAAAATCCGGTCCAGGGTATCTGCATCCCGGACCGCCACGTGCTCGGGGGTGGTGATGATAACCCCGGTGTCCGCACCGGCGGCGGCCATTTTCAAACCATCTCCAATACCAGAGGGTGCATCCACCAGCACATAGTCAAAACGGGCTTTCAATTTTTCGCAGAGCACCTGCATGTGCAACGGCGTCAAATCGCCCTTGTCCCGATGATGAGCAGCAGAAATGAAGTAGAGCTCTTCAAACCGCCTGTCCCGGATCAAGGCCTGCTTAATCCGGCATAGACCGGTAAGGGCATCGGCGATATCATAGACAACTTTATTTTCCAGGCCCAGGCACAAATCTAAATTGCGCAGTCCCATGTCCATATCGATCAGGACCACCTTGTACCCTTTTTGTGCCAGCGCAGCACCGGCGTTTGCGGTAAAGACTGTCTTGCCCACCCCGCCTTTTCCAGATGCTATCAAAATAACTTTGCCCATGGTCTCTTGCCTCCTAGTTTATTGTATGGTTGTACTCAAGCTAAAATTCTCATATGTCTTATCTAACTGCAAATATTTGCCGATGACTTCGCGAGCTACCGGTGCAGCATAACCTGCCGTACCGCCCTGAACAATCATAACTGCCACAGCAATCTTTGGATTGTCCGCAGGGGCCATGGTCAGCACCCAAGCGAAGTTATCGTAATTGCTCTTATAGGCATCGATCTTCTCATAGTCCACTGTGCCTTTGCTCAGGTTGATTACCGCCTGGCGTACTGCACCATCCTTTGTCCTGTAAATATCCGGTTCCGCCTTCATCAGACGCTTCATCTCTGTTTCCACCTGCTCAAAGGTCAGTTTTCCGTTAATCTGCCGGAGGTGCTGCTGGATGTAGGCCACTTCGTCAGGTGGATGAATCTTACCAGATTTTTCCGCTGTACCGGTCTTACCGGCTACTTCCACGGGGAAACCAGCAAAGATGCTCCGTAAACTCCCTTTCGAGCCGTTAACCACCAGCTTCATGCCTTCGATAATGTCATCAAGATACTTATCATTGCTGAGTTCAATCTTGGTGCCTGGTTCCCGCTCAATCGGCTGCTGGTCTTCAATCGCTCGAATCAGACTCACTTGATTGTGAACGCCCTTGTTGCCTAAAGTAGCCACGTAATTGGCCATCTGCAATGGCGTATAGGCATTTTCTCCCTGTCCGATAGCGATGTTAAACTCATCACCCAAGGTCCAGGTTGCATAGTTAAAGTAGGTGTATTTGCACAAATCCGCCAGAGAATCAATCATGTTCTCCTTGACGCCCAGCTTCATTTCCGTCAGCCGTTTAACTACCACATTCTTTGTTGGATTTTCTTCCGTCCAGCCGACGATAACGTCTATGCTCTTGTTGAGCTTTTCCTCGTCCTGAAGGGTGCTTTTCTCAAAGTATTTCTCTGCCTTACCCTTCAGCACCGTTCGCAGGCTGGATTTCATCTGCTCCATCTTCTTTTCCGCCGTCGGCACGCCGATTACCCGCTCGGGGATCTCGATGCCGGTAGGCTTTCCTAGCCCATACTGTTCCGCGTAAGAAGTAATGATATCAATGCTGATGGGCTTATTGTACCCCAGCTTGGTTCCTTTGTAATAGTCCTTGCCTGTAGCAATATCATAAAAGTAGTAATTACAGGACACTTCCAGAGCCTCTGCCAGGTCAATATTACCGTGAGAGCCGCCGCTTCTGTGCCAAATCAAGCAGGCGTAAGGCCGATTTCCCACCATGACCACACCACCATCGTGAAGTTTACGGTTTGGGTCCAAGCCGCTCTCCAGAGCCGCCGTAGCCGTAACCATCTTAAAGGTGGAACCAGGCTGTACCGGCGTCATCGTGGCAACGTTGTACAAAGGTGCTGGAGACATAGAGTCTCTGGGATTCTGGCTTTGCAAGGCGTTCCAGTCCTCCTTGCTGATTCCACTGGCAAACAAGTTTGGGTCGAAATCCGGCGCGCTGGCCAAAGCCAGTACATCTCCGGTCTCCACCTCAATAGCCACTACGGCTCCGACATTTGCGTTTTTATAGGCAGTGGAATAATGGTAATTACCATATTCGCTTTTAAATGTTCCGCCTACCTGAATTTGCTTCAGTGCCTGCTCTAAGGCATCTTCGGCAGTTTTCTGCAATTCTAGGTCGACGGTCAAGTATACGTCCTTACCCTTTTGAGGCTCTGTTTCACTAATCGTGCGGACTAGCTCACCGATAGCGTTAACCTGAACGTCTTTAATGCCATCTTTACCCTTTAAGGTCGTCTCATAGCCGCTTTCAATCCCCTCTTTTCCAATTAGGTCGTTGGCATTGTAGCCTAATTTGTCCACGTAATGTTCTTTATCGCTTTCAGAAATCTGCCCCAGATAGCCAATAATATGGGCGGCCGTGTTGATGTTGGGATAATAGCGCATAGTCTCCGACACCACCTTCACCTGAGGGAGTTCTGCACTGCGCTCTTCGATTTCCACGATGGTGTTGTCAGAAATCCCCTTAGCAATGCTGGCCGGTAAATACTTTCGTGCACCCATGGCCTTGACCTCGTTGCGAATGACCATAATCTTTCTAGCCTGCTCATTGGAAACCATAGGGTCGATGGCAAAGTAGGTCCGCAGCCGCTCAAAAGCCTCTTCTGCGGAAAGCTCTGTATTGGCTTCCTTTTTTTCCGTTAAAGTCTCTTTATCTAATTTATATCTGCCAAGAAAACTTTGTTTGTCCAGTTCTTTGGTGAATTCCATATTTTTTACTGAAATAGGTGGATAAATCTTATATACATTCTGTAATTCTGATTGAGCCTCGTACTTGTCCAGGGCATCGCCAATCTCATAGCGAATCCGCAGCTCATCAAAAGCTTTTTGGGCTGTAAAATTTGTGGGCATCTCCTGCTCCGTCAGCCACTCTGCAATATCGTTATCATAAGTATAGGAAAATTTGCCGTTTTCCATGATGATAGGCAGATTATCAAAGTATTGTTCGCCATTCTTTTCCAAAATGCGAACGACTTCACTGCACACCCGGTTCACCTCTTCGTCCGTAGCTTCCCCTGCATTAATTTGCAGCGTAAAAGCCTGCTTATTGCCAGCGATGACCCGGCCATACCGATCGAGGATTTCCCCTCTGGGCGCTTTCGTGTAAATACTCTTGGTGCTTATGTTGGTGGCTTTCTCCTTCCACACTTCATTTTCCATAACAGTCAGGACAAATAACCGTAAAAACAAAATCACCATCAGTACGATGACGACCAACACAATCTGACCATATCTCGATTTTAATGCTTTTTCCATATCAGATACCTGTCATTTCTATACTTAACTACCCGCTTGATAAAGACCAGGTACAGGACAAACACGATCAGGGAATTATAGAGGATGTATAAGGGCTGCAACTTTAACCAGTATAGCAGAGAATAGCTGCTGCCTAATCCTGACCGAATCAGAAAATATATAAAGTTGTAAAGAACGGTGGATCCTACCGAAACGAGGATGATTGAAGCCAAATGTTCCTTGTTAATGGTCTCTCTCATATGGATAACCAACAAACTCACCAACAGGTAGGTAAGGGCCGCCACGCCCACATATTGGGCCATACACACGTCTGCAAGCAAGCCAAAAACTACTCCTAAAACAGGCCCGTTGAAATCCTCATATAAGAAAGAGAAAATTACCACCAGACACAAAATCAGATTTGGAGTAGCACCATAAATGGAAAATAGATGTAATACTGTTCCCTGCAACAAAAATGCGACGAAAAAAATCAGGGCGGCCCATCTCTTCTTCATATTATGACCGCCACCTTCTGCAAGCTCTTAAAGGAAACGCTTGGCTTAATCTTCACTGTTTTCAGCTGGGTATCGCTGTTGTATTCCACCGATTTAATCTTGCCGATTTTAATGCCAGCTGGATAAAGCCCTAAGTTGGAAGTCACCAACTCATCCCCTTCCATAACACTGGCCTTGTTATCCAACATAAAACCCGACAGCGAGCCGCTGCTGTCTCCAGATACAATGCCAATCAAGCTCATATCTCGGAGCACCATAAAACTAACGCTGTTGGACTCATCGATGATGGATACCACTTTGGACCAACCCGGGCCCGTCTGAGAAACCCGTCCCACCAAACCATCCCCATTGATAACAATGCAGTCCTTCTTAATGCCGCTCTCCTCACCTCTGTCGATGGTAAAGAGATTGAACCAGTTGGAGCCGTCCAGCGAAACGATGTTTGCAGAAACCACATTCTGGCTGTCTGCCACGCTCTCATAATTTAACACATTGGATAGCTCCTGCAGCTGCTGCAACTCATCCTTTTTCATAGTCAGCTTAATCACCTGCTGTTGAAGTTTGCTGACTTCATCCTTTAACTCGTCGTTTTCTGCTACCACCTGTTTAAATTGCAATAGCCCTCTGGCATTGCCTTTTACGGTGTCTGTACCTCCTGACAGAGGCTTCTGGACAGCCGTCGTACCAGTCTGGAGCAAATCGCCTATAAAGCCCTGCTTCCCTCCTGTCTTGTAAGAGACAATGATGGTGATGCTCAAAAGCAACAGGACTGTTATCAATAAGCTAAATAATTTATGTTCTCTGATAAACCTCATGTTTCATGCTTTCCTATCTTCTCGAAACGCAAGCGTACCGCTTCAGTTTGTCTAAATCCTCTAGGCTCTTTCCCGTTCCCAAGGCCACCGCTTCAAAAGCGTTTTCTTCTACCATGACCAGCATGCCTGTCTTCTGGGAAATCAATTTATCCAGCTGAGAAAGCATACCGCCGCCGCCAGACAGAACCAGACCGTTGTTGACGATATCTGCTGCAATTTCAGGGGGCGCTTTTTCCAAGGTTGATTTGATACCATCAATGATTGTTTCCACCGACTCCTCCAAAGCGATGAGCATATCCCGGTTCGTCACCTCTACTGTCGCTGGCAAGCCGGAGATGATATCCCGGCCACGAGCCTTTTCAGTGAGGGTGATTTCATTTCCGTCCTCATCGGTCTCAATCATGGCACATCCCACCTTGATTTTTAATTCCTCTGCTGTTTTATCGCCGATGGCCAGGTTAAAGTTCTTTCGCATATAAGCCACGATGGCATCGTTCAGCTTATCTCCTGCATACCGCAGAGAAATACTAGTGACGATTCCCCCCAGAGCAATGATGGCGATATCTGTGGTGCCCCCGCCGATGTCGCAAATCATACAGCCTTCCGCCTCGTCAATAGCCAGATTGGAACCGATAGCAGCTGCCATTGGCTCTTCTAAGATGTAAACCTCTTTGGCTCCCATTTGGCGAACCACTTCTTCCACAGCCCGCTTCTCTACTTCGGTGACACCGCTGGGAACACCGATGGAAATCCGCAGATTGTTGGAGGTTTTGTTACCCAAGGCCCGGCGGATAAATACCCGGATCATTTCGGTAGTCATGTCAAAGTCGGAAATAACCCCTTCCCTCAGCGGACGGACCACCTCAATGGTAGCCGGCGTCTTGCCAATCATCCGCTTGGCTTGCGTTCCTGTGGCCATGACAGAATTGGTTAATTTATCCATAGCGATAACGGACGGCTCATTTAATACTATGCCCTTTTCCTTCATATATATCAAAGTATTAGCCGTACCTAAATCTATGCCCATATCATTTCTAAAAAACATACTAAATCCTCCACTACGTGCTGTTTCACTGTCCTAACTTGAGAAAATGCAACTGTAAGGCCTATATTAGATCCTCATTCTTAAAGCTGAAAAACGTGCCGTCACCGATGATGATGTGGTCCAACACCCGAATACCCAACACCTCACCGGCCTTGGCCAGACGCTTGGTAATTTCCAGGTCTTCTCTGCTGGGCTTGGGATTGCCACTAGGATGGTTGTACACAAAAATGACAGCCGATGCGCTTTTTTTCACTGCTTTGCAAAATATTTCTCTTGGATGAACGATTGTACTGTTGAGGTCGCCGATGGCGGCCGTCTCCACAGATATCACATCGCCCTTGGTGTTAAGTATTACAACATCAAAAAATTCCTTTTTATAGTATCTCATTTTTTCCATAAAAAGGTTTGCGATCACTTCCGGGTTATTTACATTGATCTTTAAGTCCCTCGGTTTTGTGGCAATCCGTCTTCCAAGTTCTACTGCCGCCACAATCTGACAAGCTTTCACTCGTCCGATGCCTTGAATTTCAGCTAGTTCTTCCGGTACACATTCCGTCAAAAAATGAATGCCGTTTTCTCTGCAAGTCAACACTTCATTAGCCAGCGCCACAGCGGATTTCCTGTTGGTGCCGGTGCGGATAATTACCGCTAAAAGTTCTGCGTTGGACAGAGCGGATGTACCGTAAATCACCAGTTTTTCCTGAGGTCTCTCATCTGCTGGAAGTTCCCTTATTATCATGTATTGTCCCCCTGCACCTAAAATGGTGCTCTCTCTCGCCTCCTTATTTTCTAATCCCCATTATTCGTATCTTATATTTTAGCATTTTAACGAAGCTTGCACAAGAGTAAAGAAGCCTAAAAATTATTAATAAATTTTAAGAACTTAGGCATACTAAAATCGCAAATATAATTTAGGAGGTAATGTGATGAACAATTCTTATGTAAATGAAAGCATTCGTTGTACCGTAAACCAATGTAAGAACCATGCGCAGAGCAAGGATAACTGCGCACTTTCTTCCATTCTGGTAGGTACTCATGAACACAACCCAACACAGGATCAGTGCACCGACTGTAAATCATTCCAGATGAAATAAGACCATGCTTATTTCATAAGGTCATGCACGACAGCCCCTTTCTGAGCATATAGTAAAAGTCCAGAGGGGGGTTACATAAATGGGCAATTCCTTTCCAAAACCACTCACATGCAAGGAAGAGGAATACTACCTTAAACTTTTTGAAGAAGGCGACCTGGAAGCAAAAAATACATTGATTGTGCGTAACCTCCGTTTAGTTGCGCATATCGTTAAGAAGTATTCCGGCGGCAGTGCCAATCCCGATGACCTAATCTCCATCGGTACCATTGGACTGATTAAAGCCATCAATACTTACAGCAGCAAGCGGTCCACCAGGCTGGCTACCTATGCCGCTAAGTGCATCGAAAATGAAATTCTCATGTCCATCCGTTCTGAAAAAAAACGCAAGCTAGAGATCTCTCTCAATGAACCCATTGGCACCGATAAGGATGGAAATGAAATAAATTTCAACGATATACTTGGTTCGGATCCAGACACCGTTTTAAATGATATCCATTTAAAATTGCAGATAAAAGCGCTTTATCATGCCATCTCCCACATATTGACCAGGCGGGAGCAGCTAATCGTCACGAAGCGATACGGCATTTCAGGGGAAGAGCCCCTGACCCAGAGAGAACTGGCAAAAAAATTAGGTATCAGCCGTTCTTATGTCAGCCGCATCGAAAAGAAAGCCGTAGGCAAATTAAGGGATTACCTAAAGCCCTAGTCTTCGCTTCCAAAAAAGAAAAAAGAGGAAACTCTACTTTTATAGCGGTTGCCTCTTTTTTCTTTTTATTTATTTCTAACTGCTTTATTTTAACGGATTTTTCAGATCTTCCACTTCTTTTCCAGTAATCGGCTGACTAAAGTAGTAGCCTTGGATGTAATCACAGCCAAATTTCCGCAGTCTGTGGTACTGGCTCTTTTTCTCCACCCCTTCCACCGTGATTTTTAAACCCAAACAGTGAACCAGGCGAATAATATTTTTGATAAAGGTATCTTTCCCTGGGGTCAGGTAAATGTCTACCAGGGATTTATCTAGCTTGATTTTGCTCACCGGAATATAGGTCAAGTAGTTGATAGACGAATAGCCTGTGCCGAAGTCATCCAAGGCCAGCCGAACACCGATAGAAAGAAAATCCTTAAACAGTTTCATTGCTTTTTCATTGTTGTTCATAAAAATACTTTCCGTTATTTCAATCTCGATCAGCTCCGGTGAAATCTGGTGTTCTTCCAGCAATTCTTTTAAGTATTGCACATAGGTTTTGTCCTTAATTTGCTTGCTGGAAAAATTGATAGCCACCGGGCGCAATTCCAGCCCGTGCTGCCGCCACATTGCCATTTGCTCCACTACCTGCTTGGTCACCAAGCGTCCGATGGTCAAAATAGCTTTTGTTTCCTCTGCCACAGAAATGAACTGATTCGGCGGAATATCGTAATCTTTTAGCCGGACCAAGGCTTCATAGCCTTCGGTCAGACCAGTGAGTGCATTCACTTGCGGCTGATACACACAGTAAAAGCCGTCCTGATTACAGGCTTCATCAATAATAATTTTGATGTCCTTTCGCTTCAAGGCCTCATCTTTCATGTGCGCATTATAGTAGACGCATTCGTTCTTTCCCAGATTTTTTGCCGCATACATGGCAAAGTCCGCATTAGAGAGAATCTCTCCTCCATCAGCCACATGCTCGTCAAAATAGGCGATGCCCATGCTGCTTTGAATGTAACGTTCCTTTTCCTCAAAGACAACCGGCTTGGTAAATATCTGCTTAATCTGTGTCAAAATCTTGCTGTCTGATTCCAATTTTGCCTTTTTAATAATCAACAGGAATTCGTCTCCTCCCAACCGGGAAGCATAAAAAAGTTTATCACTCATCAGTTCCAGCAGACGTCTAGAAGTCTCTTTTAAAACCTCATCACCGCAGGCATGTCCGTAAGAATCATTAATTTCCTTAAAATCATCGATATCCATGACGATTACAGCAAATTGTTCTCCTGCCTTGATAAGCTGATCCAACTTTTCCATAGCAGCCCGCCGGTTCGGCAGTTGAGTCAAAAAGTCATGCTCCGCCTGATAACGGATGTATTCTTTTTGTGATTCCAAGTATTCGTTGTATGCCTTGATGGCATCGTACTGCTGTTTTAATTTCTCTTCTGCCCCAATCAATTTATTGCAGGTTTCCTGCAACTTGTCATGGGATGCCTGTGCTTCCCTGGTCAGCCGCCGATGCTTCAAGTTGTCAGCAACCACCACCAGCAGCACAAGCAGACACGCCAATACGAACAGCAGCAGCGGAATCAGCACTTCCCTATACTCTTGCAAGAAAGTAATTTTCTTGTTGATGACCACCGCATCTTTAGGCACTAAGGATAGCTTGATATCATATTTCTTTAATACCTCATAATCAAAATAATATTGGCCCTCTCCTTCTGTCGACACAGGAATGTCTGCCACGTCGGCACCCTTGAGAATATCCATCACCATGGAAGCAGCAAGGTATCCAGAATTCTTATAAGAAGTCATTTTGCCGCCAATCAAACCTTCTCCTACACCGCCGATGGATACGCGGTATACCGGTATGTGCGTATAGGACACCAGCTGTTCAACACTTTGCTTTATCGCATATTGATTTTTATCTGCATCCTCGAAAAAACTCATATAAATCAGAATACTGTCCTCCGATAGAGCCTCCAGCCTTTGCTGAATTTCATCCAAGGTATAGGAAGAAGCGTTCAGCCCCCCAAAATGGTATCCTGGGTACCTGCCTTTCAAGGAATAGAACAGCTTTCGGTCCCCTTCCCCCGTCAAGGTGTCATCGTAGAGGGCAATGATCTTTTTAGCCTTCGGCTGGAATGTAAGTGCTATGTCAATAGTTTCTTTCAGATACATAGCCTCAACCGCTCCGGTAATATAAGGATTTTCCCCAGCTTTTACCGCATGCTCTTTGTCGTTGATGCAAAAGAATACCATGGGTATCTGTGGAAACAGTTCTTGCTGATGGGCCTCTGCAAATTCTAGAGCTGCATCATCCCCCAAGAGAATAGCATCATATTTTGGACCATTTTCCAGCTTGTAGCGGAGCATTTCATAGAATAGCTGGAGATTTGCTGCTTGATCATAATTCTTCATGTCCATATATTCGATGTCCAGCCGGATGTCGCTGCCTTTAAAGGCCTGTTGAATCCCCTCCTTCTGCAAGGCCAAGGTTTCAAAGCTTTCACTGTAGGAGCTGATAAAAAGTACCTGCTTAGCAGCCAGGTAATCCTGGCTGACTGGTGCCACAGCCTGTCTATAAAAGAAAAAGTAATAAATCGATGCGGCCAACGCAAAGACCAGAAAAATTGCACCAATTAAAATAATCCACTCCCATTTCTTTTCTTTCTTCAACATCTTGCTGCGGCTCCTCTCCATCTACTACATAAATCTCATTTCCAGGTAAGCGGTCGTTGCAATCCATTATGTACCATTATACTTCAGGACAAGTAAAAATTAAAGACTAAGTCTGCTCCTCGGTTTCATAAATATTACATCTATCCTGGATTTTTCCCCGTCTCCAGGTTTTTTTGCCAAGCTTATTATGATGGTCTGAGCTCTATGCTATTTTGTCGAAAAAAGAATAATACTTGACACCATCTAGGCCCTAATTATAAGATAAAATGGATTTCTTAAAATGATACAAAGGATGTATGGGAGAGCAGCTTATGGATAAGCAGAATAAAATTTTTCTAAAAACACTGATTTTGATTCAAGTCTTTTTGGGCGTGATGATGATTGGTATGCTCTCCCTACTGGCACACAACATTGCTGACAACAATGATCACACCCTTCACATGCTGGCTGTGGATGACACAAAACAGTCTATGAAGAAGATTATCGACGATATCATCACCCGCATTGACCTCAAGCGGGAAGACATCCAGAACAATACAGAAGCCATCATCGAAGTAACCGCTGTAGGTTTGTCTGGCAGCAATCCGGCCCAGTCAACGGCCGCTATCAGTCAAGCCTTGAAGCAGACCCCCTATGCCGAGACCATTCAGCTCTTGTACGAAGACAAAAACAATCATCAGAGCTACCTAGTCAAGCGAAGTACAGGCGATTATCAGAAGCTGACACCAGCGGAGTTGAGTTCCCTGAAATCCCAGCCGGGCATCCTGCGGGAAATACCAGTTGCCGGAGGCCTATTGACTTTACTGGCCACGCAAGAACAGTTGGATCTGCTGGTACAGGACCAGGTCCGGCAGGAACTGCACCAGTCTGGCTATCCAGAAGACCAATACGTCTGGGTGAACCACGTGCTAAACTTTGACGGC
This sequence comes from Aminipila butyrica, assembly GCF_010669305.1. Taxonomy (NCBI): domain Bacteria; kingdom Bacillati; phylum Bacillota; class Clostridia; order Peptostreptococcales; family Anaerovoracaceae; genus Aminipila; species Aminipila butyrica. Next base: position 2,387,313 of record NZ_CP048649.1, read on the forward strand.
GGCGACCGATATGCCATCCGCATCATTCATCCAAATCTGGTCAATACCGAGGGGACCTATCTGTCCACCAACACCCCAGATATCAAGGGCAATTATCCTTATTCGGTAGAACTTGAGGGCATAAAAGCCAAAGGAGAGGTATTTCAATCTTATTACTTTATCAATAAGTCAGACAAGAAGATCACCGAGAGGCTGACTTATGCCAAGCTCTACAAACCCTACAACTGGGTGGTGGCCACTGGCACTCCCATGCGTGATATCTTTTCCTACACCGAACTGCTGGAAGCTCAAAACATGAAGGCCATCCGCCACACGATTCTGGTATACATCGCCACCTTGCTGCTTTTATCCAGCTTCGTCACCTTCATGATTGTCCGCATACAGCTGCAATATAAGAAACAGGTCGAACGTTTTGTAAAAATTGAAACGGAACTGGATCCCCTAACTCATTCCTTTACGAGAAAAGCCGCCGACACCATCTTTGCCGAGCAGTTTAAGGCTTACCAGCACACAGGAGTTTCTCCGATTCTCTATATGGCGGATATTGATAATTTCAAATGCATCAACGATACCTACGGCCACGCCGCAGGTGACATGGTGTTGAAAGCCATGTCTGCTGCGCTGCTGGAACTGGTGGAACCAGAAGGCCGTTTGTTCCGTTGGGGCGGAGAAGAGTTTGTCATCTGCACCTGGGGAGACTCAACCCCTACACCTGCCGAATTCGCCCAGCACGTGTTATCTATGGTTCACAGCCTAGTTTTTGAGCAGGATGGCAAAACCTTTCACATCACCCTCTCCTTAGGCAGTTCCTTCTTTGAGCCGGGAGATGAAACTTATACAGATGCCCTTAATCGGGCAGATACAGCCCTCTACCAGGCCAAACGGAATGGGAAGAACCAATATCAGCCTTATAAAAATCTGGAGCAGTAAGGGCATTACGGATTCCCTATCGACAAAAAAACAAACAGCGGCACCTTTCGGTACCGCTGTTTTTATCTTTACAGCCATGCAGTTTCCCTGCTGAGCTATTTTAAATTTACATCTGTCCGCCTTCTACGACCAGACTTTCCGGATCGACATTTTCACCATATACTGGCTTTAACGTCTCTTCAAAGTCTGCGTGGAAGAACTGTTCCCCTGCCATGGACTCAATCTCTGCGTTAAGCCACTCCAGCAGCTTGGTATTGCCCTTCTGCACCGCAGGAGCGATAGCGTCCGTATTACCCAGAGATTCGATACCTACTTTAAAGCCCTTATTGTTGATCGCCCAAGCCAGCACTTCTGTGTTGTCGGTGGAGAAGGCGTCTCCTCTGCCATCCAGCAGTGCGTCATAAGCTTCCTGATACTCGTCAAACTTCAGCAGTTTGATTTCTGGATGCTTCTCAGAGAAATACGTTTCAGCAGTCGTTCCCTTTACCACGATCAGTGTGCCATCTTTCAACTGAGAAACATCAGTAATCAGGTTTGCTTCAGGAGATACTACCCCTAAAGCCACCTTCATATATGGCAGAGCAAAATCTACTTTTTGCTTCCGCTCATCGGTGACAGTAAAGTTCGCGAGAATGATATCTACTTTACCGGACAGCAGGTATTCTACTCGGCTGGCAGCCTCTACATAGACGAATTCTACCGCGTTTTCATCTCCCAAGAGGTCTTTGGCAATGCGCTTCGCAAAGTAAATGTCATAGCCCTGCACCTCACCGTTAGCATCTACGTAACCAAAGGGATTCTTATCGCTGAATACGCCGATGCGAATCTTGCCGTCGGCCTTGATTTCCTCCAGGGTTCTAGCAGTTGCCTGAGCATCTCCGCCGTCCTTTGCGCCCTCTTCCTCCGAAGCCTGCTGGCCACATCCGGCTAAAAGGCCTATAGCTAAAATTAGGGTCAGTAAAATTAAACCAATTTTCTTTTTCATTTCATTCTCTCCTTCTTCATAAAAATAAATTATTTCTTAATATAGCTATTCTGTCTCTTCTGAGGCATCTTTAGCCTCATAGTGAAACATATTTAAAAACTGCTTCGCCCGTTCCGTCTGAGGGCAGTTAAAGAACTTCTCCGGCTGACCTTCCTCCACGATGACGCCTTTATCCATAAAGATGACCCGGTCTGCCACGGCCTGAGCAAACTCCATTTCGTGGGTAACGATGACCATCGTCATGCCCGTGTTGGCTAGCTCCAAGATTACCTGGAGCACCTCCCGAACCATTTCTGGGTCCAGGGCCGCTGTCACCTCGTCAAAAAGCATGACATCCGGCTGCATGATTAGCGAACGGACGATGGCTACTCGCTGCTTCTGCCCTCCAGACAGCTGTCTTGGATAGGCATCTCGCTTTTCCGCAAGACCGACCCGGGTCAGCAGCTCTATCGCTTCTTTTTCTACCTCTTGCCTGGCTCTGCCCTGGGCTTTCATGGGAGCCAGTAAAATGTTTTCCAGGATGGATAAATGGGGAAACAAGTCGTAACTCTGAAAGACCATGCCAATTTTCTGCCGGACCCGATGCAGCTGTTTGTTCTGAGCTGAGATTTCCTCTCCGTGAAAGCGAATCTGACCGCTGTTGATAGGTTCCAGCCCGTTGAGGCAGCGGAGAAAGGTGCTCTTGCCGCAGCCAGAAGGGCCAATGATTACTACCACTTCTCCCTTTGTCAGGGAAAAAGAGATATCCCGTAATACTTCCTGATTATCAAAGGATTTATGCAGATGTTCCGTCTGCAATAAGATTTCCTGTTTCATATTTTCCCGCCTTACTCTTATAATCTAAACAACTCTTCTTAATATTTTAAATTCTTTTCCAGCCGCCCTGCCACTTTAGAAAAGACGTAGCAGATGACAAAGTACATGAGGAATATCACCCCATAGATCCAAAGGGCTGCCGTGGGCGTAGTATATCGGGAGGCATCAATAATCTGTTTGCCTACCTTCACCACCTCTACCACACCAATGAGCACCACCAAGGAGGTGGTTTTAATCATTCTGGTCAGGAGATTGATGGCCACCGGCAGCATCCGCCGGAAGATCTGAGGGACGATTACATAGACATATACCTGCATTTTAGTTAGTCCCAGGCCGTAACCGCTCTCATACTGGTGCTTAGGGATGGAAATCAGTGCACTGCGAATGAGATCGCCGATTTCTGCTGTGCCCCAAAAAGTGAAGACGATGACCGCTGCCGTCTCTCCCTGCAGGTTGATGCCAAAGTTCTTGGACATACCGAAATATACCAGAAACAACAACACCAGCTGAGGCATGATGCGCACAATTTCCAAATAAACCCGACAAATTCCTTTTACCAGCTTCTGAGGTACATTCATTAAAATACCTACCAGCAGCCCCAAAGGAATGGAGAGCCCCATGGAAATCAGCGCAATCCGCAAGGTAACCCATAAACCCAGGCATAACCGTAAAAAGTTATTGCCCTGAAAGAGTACATTAATTCCCAAATCCTGCATAGCGAACCCTCCTTTCCAACCAGGTACAGAAGACTGAAATCGGCAGCAGGATAATCAGATAAGCGATCACCAGCATGAACAGTGCTTCATCCGTCTTATAATAAATGCCAATTAAGTCTTTAGCTACAAACATCAAATCTTCCAAGGCCACTACACTGAACACCGAAGTCTCCTTAATCAGGAAGATAATGTTGGCACAGAAGGCCGGAATACAAGTAGAGATGGCCTGAGGCAGAATCACGTAACGGAACACCTGCAAGCCGGTGAGCCCTAAACTGGCCCCGGATTCACTTTGAATGGTCGGCACACTTTCCAGCCCTGCCCGAAAAGCTTCTTCCATGTAACTGCCCCCCTGAAAGGTGAGACCGATGATGGCACAGCCCACTGAGCTGATGGAGATGCCCAGCTTAGGCAGACCAAAGTAGAGAAAAAACAGCTGAATCAACAGCGGCGTATTTCTAGACAGCTCAATATAGGCATTTACCAGCCAGCTCAGGACTGGTACGCGTTTATACAAGATCAGACTGCAAACAAATCCCACCACAATCGACAAGGCGATTCCTGCTGAAGCCAGCGTGAGCGTCAGCTTAGCCGCCTCTATGTACAGGGGGATGTACCTGATAATAAATTCAAAATCCATATTTATAAAACTCCTTTGCCTCCCCACAAGCCGGGGCCATTCCCCAAAAAAGGCAAGTACTCACAAGTACCTGCCTTTTCTCATGCTTATGCTTATATGAACCTTCCGGTCAGACCGTCATAGGCGCAGGAAATACTAAGCTGTTCATGGAGCACATACAACAGCTTCCGCACATAATCTGGTCAGCCAACACGGTATTCTTCTTTACTTTGTACATGATGCTCCTCCTTCACATTTTACTTATTTCCTAGCGAAATTATATGATATAATAACATAAAAGGAATCAGCTGTCAACTATGTTTTTGATATTAATCACAAAAATCCAAGGATTTTTTAATTAAATACACAAAACAACTCGGACAACTGATTCCTTCCCTCACCTTTACAGCTGGTGCACGAACAGACCGCTTCCCAGCTTAGGTTCAAACCAAGTGGACTTTGGCGGCATCACCATATCGTGATCCGCTACCGTCAGCAAATCCTCAATTCCTACCGGGTGTACGGCAAAAGCCACCAGCATATCCGTCTCCGTCCGCCGCTCCAATTCTTCCAAACCACGAATCCCACCGACGAAATCAATGCGCTTGTCAGTCCGGGGATCAGCTATACCTAAAATTGGGGCCAGCAGCTTGTCCTGTAAAATGGATACATCCAAGGAATCAATTACGTGGTCAGGCACCATAGCTGGACCTGCCGTCAGCTTGTACCACTTTTTCTGCAAATACATGCCAAAGATGTGCTTTCCCTCCGGCCTATAGGCATCCGTGCCCAGTTCTTCTACCTCAAATCCGGCTTCCTTTATCTTTGTTAAAAACTGCTCTGGGGTATGGCCATTTAAGTCTTTAACCACTCGATTGTAGTCGAATATTTTTAAATCGCTGTCTGGGAAGACTACGGCCATGAAGAAATTAAACTCTTCCTCTCCGGTGTAATCCGGATTCTCTTCCCGCCGCTTCAAACCAACCTTGCAGGCAGACGCACTCCGGTGGTGTCCATCGGCGATGTACAGAGCAGGAACTTCTCCAAAGAGCTCGCTTAAAGCCTGAATGGTGCTGTCATCATCGACAGTCCAAAGCACGTGCTGAATACCGTCTGGGGTCTCCAAGTCGTAAAGAGCTTCATGGTTGGCAATCCAGCCCTCCATCAAACTTCTGATTTTTTTATTATCCCGATAAGTGAGAAATACCGGTTCCGTATTGGCGTTGCAGATATCAAAGTGATTAATCCGGTCCTTTTCCTTTTCCACTCTGGTAAATTCATGTTTTTTAATATCGTTGTTCATATATTCGTCTACGGACACGCAGCCGACGATCCCCACCTGGGCCCGGCCATCCATTACCTGCTTGTACAAGTAAAGTACCGGCTTTTTCTCCTGAACAAAAACACCGTCTTCCAGATTCTGCGCGATATTTGCCTTGGCTCGCTGGTAAACGGAATGATCGTAGGGATTCTCTTGTTCCGGCATATCGATTTCTGAGCGGCATATGTGCAAGAAGCTGTAGGGATTGCCGTCAGCCATATGTGCGGCCTCTGCTCTATTCATCACGTCGTAAGGCAGGGATACCACCTTGTCCGCATATTTCTTTTCCGGCCTGATAGCCTTAAATGGTCTGATAATTGCCACGTTGTTACCTCCAAATTTCTACTGTTTTATTTTCATAAGTCAGGAAAGCAATCAGCTCTCCTGCTTGATGATTTCCATAATTTCTTCAATTACCTGCTGAATCGTTCGGCCGGTAGTATCAATTTCCACCGCATCCTCCGCCTTGCGCAAAGGATTTAAGGCTCTGGTGCTGTCGTTGTGATCTCGCTGGCGGATATCTGCCAGCACTTGCTCCAGGGACACTGGCTGCCCTTTATCCTTCAGCTCCTGGAATCGGCGTTCCGCCCGTTCTTCTGCCGAAGCGGTCATGAAAAACTTGAAAGACGCATCCGGCAGCACATTTGTACCAATATCCCGACCGTCCATAACCACGCTCTTGGTCTGGGCCATCTTTCGCTGGAGAGCCACCAGCTTGGTCCGAACCGCCGGTAAGGCGGAATACAAGGACGCCATCCTTGCTGCTTCTGGGGTGCGAATCTGATGGTTGACCACCTCCCCATCCAACAGGGTATCTCCTTGGTCAAAATCAATGTCTGTAGCCTCTAATATTTCCTCCAGAGCTTCCCCGTCATCGGCTTGTACGCCGTTTTTCAGCAGCTTGTAGCCGATGGCCCGGTACATGGCTCCCGTGTCGATGTAATCTGCTGACAGGAGCCTGGCCACCTCCTTGGCAATGGTGCTCTTTCCTGCACCGCTGGGTCCGTCTATTGCTACATTTATTTTTTCATCTCTGTTGTTCATCTCTTCCATCTCTCTATTTAGGCCTCTTCTCGTGTTCCAGCAACTTCTCAATCTCAGAGACAAAGGTTTTCACATCTGTAAACTGTCTGTACACCGATGCAAAGCGTACATAGGCCACCTCGTCCAATTTTTTCAGCTGTTCCATGATCAGCTCACCAATAAATTCACTTTGGACTTCCTTCTCCATGAGATTGTTCAGACCTCGCTCGATTTCGCTGACCACCTTTTCGATGTCCGATATGGGAACAGGCCGCTTCTCACAAGCTTTGATGATGCCATTCAGCACCTTGCTTCTGTCAAAAGCCTCTCGTCTGCCGTCTTTTTTCACCACCATCAACAGCATTTCCTCCACCTTTTCATAGGTGGTAAACCGCTTGTTGCAGTTCTCGCACTCTCTTCTCCGCCTAATGGCATGTCCCTCTTCCGTCGGCCGAGAATCAATGACCTTCGTATCGGGATTTTCACAAAATGGACATCTCATTTCCTCACCCCTATCCATCGTCAATATCGCTTTTAATGATATTTCCTACATATTAAAATTTCTGCCGCTTCTTTAGTCAAGCGGCAGCTTTATACAAGCCTTGTTTTATATTCTACTATATCTTGTGTATTTTGAAAAGAAATTATTGTATTTTCTCGTGGCTGCATACAATTTTATTCCAAGAATGTCTCAATATTTACCAGGATTACATCGTCTCCGATGGTTTTAATGTTCTCCCACTTGATTACATAATCCTCTTCACTGCGCCCAAACAGATTAAAAAAGTTTTTAGGCGAAGGAATGACCACACCCTCAATGGTTCCTTCCTCCAGATTGATCTCAATGTCGCTCACATAACCCATGCTTTTGCCATCAAAGATGTTGATTACCTCTTTGTTCTTGATATCCTCTGTACTTGTCATGCCACTTCCCCCTTTATCTTTCCTTCCGGCCACCAGGCCTGTACATGTACAATATATGAAAAATGCTATGGAATTATTCCATAGCATTTTTCTATATCCAGCCCTTTTAAAAAGGGGGTTTTGAGAATATATTTACCCTTGCATTTTATGCCTGGGTATTCGCGGCATCCGCGTTCTGCTCTGCCGGCACGACTTTTGCGTTATCCAGAGCGAACTGGATCACCTTTTCCAGAAGAAAACTCTTCATCAGGTTGTCCTTCCCTGCATATTCCTCGAAAGATTGGCCGTACTGATCCTTAAAGGCCTTGTCGTCGGTAACGCCTTGATCCGCTTTAAAGGCGGCCAGCTTTTCCTTATACTCCTTGTCAGAAATGGAAATCCCTTCTGCCTTGGCAATGGAGTACATAACCATCTCCTGAGAGATAATGGCTTCAGCATACTGCTGCTGGTAGTCCGCATACGCTTTCTCATCCATACCTGCATACTGCTTGACAAAGTCCTTTAACTCCATATTGTACTGCTTCGCATAGTTTTCGTAGTATTCCTCATTGGTGTCCTTAGCAGCCTGAACTTCCTTTTCTGGATATTTTAACACCTTGGCGTTGTCCATAATGGATGCCCAGAGTTGATTCTTTGTCTCCTCTTCTGCTGACTCCTGCTTGGTCTTATACAGTTCCTTCTTTACGCTCTTTTCATAATCTGCCAGGCTGGTTTCGCTGCTGTTGGCTTTGACGAATGCCAGGTCATAAGTTGGTGTCTCCGTAACCATGATAGCACCTAACGTCACATCAAAGTCCACATTCTGCCCATTCAATTCGTCTTTACCGTAATCTTCCGGGAAAGTCAAGTGCAGCGTTTTCATCTGACCTACTTTCATGCCAACGACTCCCGCATCAAATCCGTCAATATATCCGCTGCTGCCCAGGGTAATGGTGGTTCCCTCATCCCCTGTGCTGCCGTTTTCAAAAGGCACGCCGTCCAACTTGCCTACGTAGATCAGTTTTACGCTGTCACCCTCTGCTGCGGTACCTTCGGTCTTTTCAACCTGCTTGCCGGCAGCAGTGAGCCGCTTCTGTATCTCTGCCTGTACTTCCTCTGGGGTCACGCTGACTTTTGTCTCGGTCACCTGGACCCCTTTATAATCCCCCAATGTCACGTATTCTGATAAATCGTAATCGGAATACGGTACCTCATAGCTATTACCACATGCTGCAAGGGAGAGAGTCAAACAGGACAGGACTAGCAAAGCCGTCACTTTTCTCTTACCGCTGTTCATTCTAATCATTTCATCCATGCCTTTCTTTTTTTCAGTTTCGGCTATGCCCTCATAGCCGTCTGTCCATTTTAATTCAGATGATAGTATTATATTACATTCCGGTAAAAATGAAAAGGGCTTAAACGAGCTTTCCTGCGGGCTTCCCTTCTTCTATACGTATTTTCTCATATATTTCAGAGCATTTTTCTCTAGCCGGCTGACCTGAGCCTGACTGATTGAAATCTCCTCTGCCACTTCCATCTGAGTCTTCCCCTCGAAGAAACGCATGGTTAAAATATGCCGCTCTCTGGGGGATAGCTTTTTCATTGCCTCAGAAAGAGACAGATTTTCAATCCAGCGTGCATCGGTGTTCTTCATATCTTTCACCTGATCCATGACATAAATAGCATCTCCGTCGTCGTGAAATACTGGTTCAAAGAGAGATATGGGCTCCTGAATAGATTCCAATGCCAACACCACGTCTTCTCGCGCCATCTCCGTCTCTTTAGCAATCTCCGCCATGGTTGGTTCCCGCTGAAGTTCCCTAGACAGCTTTTCCCTGGCCTGTAAGGCCTTGTACGCTGTATCCCTCAGGGATCTGGAAACTCGAATAGGGTTATTATCTCTGAGATATCGCCGGATTTCACCGATAATCATCGGTACTGCATAGGTGGAAAACTTTACGCCATGGGAAGTATCAAAATTTTCCAAGGCCTTGATCAGTCCGATGCAGCCCACCTGAAACAGATCATCCGGATTCTCACCTCGATTGTTGAACCGTTGAATCACACTGAGCACCAATCGTAGATTCCCTTTAATGAATTCATCTCTAACCTCTTTATCTCCCCCTTTGACCGCCTCAATCATCCTCATCATTTCTGCATCTTTGTACACTGGCAGCTTTGCTGTGTTTACGCCACAAATTTCCACCTTGTTCGCCATAAATAAGGTCCTCCGAATCCCTGTTTGTTCCCCTTTAGCAGTGATTTTTTCCGCCTTTTGCAAGCGGCCTGTGACCTACTTTTATTTATGCGCAAAACCAGTCCTTTTTATACGGATTCCGAAAAAATACCTGTTAAAAAATATCTTCTTTTCCTGAAATGTTTTTTGTATTTTTGTACAAGTATTTTATGTTTTTTATTATTTTTTTGTTGACTTACAACAATTTTATAGATATAATAGCTCATAAGTTGATAGAGGCGCGGTTGATAAGAGTACCTTGCGGAGGCGGTAGCCAAGGAAGTAAGGGAAAGGAGAGATCGCCGAAGGGCAAGTCAGACATGATGAGTTTCTGGGCCAGGGTAAAACATACGCTGGACTCCTGCCGGACTATTTCGACAGAGGTGCTATCGATTGCAGCTTAACTTTGTGTTTTTTAGTTGCATCGATAGAGATGCAACTTTTTTATTGCCTTTTTAGAAAATTAGTTGAGAAGCAAGAATGAGGAGGAAAAAACATGGCAATTTTTACAGGCTGCGGCGTCGCCATCGCGACCCCTTTTTTACCTGACGGACAGGTGGACTTCCAAGCCTTCCGAGACTTAATTCAGTGGCAGATTGCTCAAGGCATTGACGCCATTGTCGTCTGCGGTACAACTGGCGAGTCCTCTACCTTAGACGACAGAGAACATATTGAGGCCGTCCAGTTTTGTGTAGATGTAGTCCAGGGGCGAGTGCCCGTCATCGGTGGAGCTGGAAGCAATGACACTCGTCACGGCATTCAGCTGGCTAAGGCACTGGAGCAAGCCGGCGCAGATGGGCTCCTGCTGGTGACCCCTTATTATAACAAATGCTCCCAAAGAGGCCTAATCCAGCACTACACCGCTACAGCAGACAGCGTGGATATTCCTTGTCTATTGTATTCCGTATCCAGTCGAACGGGAGTCAATATCGCTCCCCAGACCGTAGCTGCTTTAGCTGCCCACCCAAACATTGTCGGTATAAAGGAGGCTAGCGGAGACATCGCTCAGGTCGCTGAAATTGCCCGGCTGGTGCCGGAGGATTTCGCTATTTATTCCGGCAACGATGATATGGTAATACCGATAATGGCGCTAGGCGGTTTAGGCTACATCTCTGTGGTGGCCAATGTTGCCCCTAAGGATTCCATCCGCATGACCAGAAGCTTTCTGGAGGGAAATCTGAGAGAAGCCCGCGACTTGCAGCTTCACCTGAAGAGCTTAATCGACGCCCTCTTTGCCGATGTGAACCCGATTCCAGTAAAGGCCGCCCTTCATCTGATGGGCAAATGCCAACTAGAATATCGGCTGCCTCTGTGTCCACCCAACCGACAAGTCATGGAGCGGATTCGCCATGAAATGACTGTATACGGGCTGATATAGAAAGGAGGCCCCGATGGATATCATCTTACATGGTGCAAAAGGACAGATGGGTGTTTCCCTGGAAGCCCTCATCAGCGAAAGTTCTGACCTGCATATTGCCGCCGGAATTGATCCCCTTATAGATGGCGGCGAAGCCTATCCTGGCTTTAGTCAGCTGGCAGACTGTCCCATACCGGCTCAGGTGATTCTGGATTTTTCCAATCACGCAGCACTGTCAGGCCTGCTGACCTACGCCCTCCAGCGGCAGATTCCTCTGGTTCTGGCTACTACCGCTTTTACAGATGCGGAATATCAAATGGTTCTGGAGGCAGCCAAACAACTTCCTATTTTTCATGCCGCCAATCTGTCCGTCGGCATCCAAAGCGTGGTAAAGGCGCTCCAGGCTCTGGTTCCCCTCTTGGAGCCCGATTTCCATATGGAGATTGTGGAAAAGCATCACAGCCGCAAAGCCGATTCCCCCAGCGGAACAGCCCTCCGGCTGGCGGACACCATCAACGACTGCTGCACCCAGAAGAAGGAATACATATACGGCCGCCACGGTACAGACACCCAAGGCAACATCCGGCAGCTGGGCATTCACGCCATCCGAGGCGGCACCATTGCCGGGGAGCACATCCTTATCTTTGCCGGACCAGATGAACTCATTGAACTCAAGCATACCGCCTTGTCTCGGCGAATTTTTGCCTCAGGAGCCCTGCGAGCAGCCCGTTTCATTGTTGAACAAAACCCTGGTCTATTTTCTATGGCCGACCTAATATAATATAGGATACAAAAATCGGAAAGACTACCATTTATGTTTCCTACTTTCCCACGGTAACCCTAGGTATACAGCTACATAAAGCAGCTATAAATATAAAGGAGATAAGCATATGAACAATATTCAAATCGGAATTTTAGGCTACGGAAACTTGGGCCGAGGCGTTGAACTGGCCATTTCCCAGCAGCCTGATATGGAACTCACCGCCATTTTTACCAGAAGAAATCCCGCTGAAATTCAACCCAGCCTCAGCGGCGTCCCCATTTACAACGTTAAAGACGTGCTGAATTTCAAAAACTCCATTGACGTGATGATTCTCTGCGGAGGCAGCTCTACCGACCTGGATAGCCAAAGTCCCGCCTTCGCCTCTCACTTCAACATCGTGGACAGCTTCGACACCCATCCGGAGATTCCTCGCCACTTCAAATCCGTCAACACCTCAGCTCTGCTGACCAATCACACCGCCATCGTTTCTGCCGGCTGGGACCCAGGCCTTTTTTCCATCAACCGGCTTCTGGCAGAAAGCATCCTGCCCTTGGGTCACAGCTATACTTTCTGGGGAAAAGGCGTCAGCCAAGGCCATTCAGATGCCCTCCGACGCATAGAAGGCGTAGCCAACGCCATCCAGTATACCATTCCCCTGGAATCGGCCATGGAAGCCGTACGGCGGGGAGATGGCCCAGCGTTTACGCCTCGGCAGATGCACACCCGGGAATGCTACGTAGCCCTGCTGCCGGATGCAGACCCGGATACAGTGCGGGACCAAATTGTCCATATGCCTAGCTACTTTGCAGACTATGACACCACTGTTCACTTTGTCAGCCAAGAGGAATTACAAGAAAACCACTACGCCATGCCCCACGGAGGCTTTATCCAGCGAAGCGGAACCACTGGCAGTGACCAGGAAAACTGCCACATCTACGAATTTTCTCTTAAGCTGGATTCCAACCCGCAATTTACGGCCAATGTGCTAGCCTGCTACGCTAGATCCGCCTATCGGCTGGCCGCCGAAGGCTCTTACGGAGCAAAGACGGTATTGGAAATCCCACCAGCCTATCTGTCCAGCCGCTCCATCGAGCAGCTGCGGGCAGAAATCCTCTAGGCTTCCCACTATAGCAAAGACCGGGAGGACCGTCCCATCTTGGGACCGTCCTCCCGGTCTTTTTTCTCTGCCAACTAAAACGGCCTCTTTCACTGATTGCACGCCTTAGCTGCCGTATTTTTTCCCTTATAAATTGGTATACCCCATCAGGTACTGATCCACCGCTTGGGCCGCCTCCCGGCCTTCTCGAATAGCCCACACGACCAGCGACTGGCCTCTGCGCATATCTCCTGCTGCAAAAACCTTGTCCCGGCTAGTGTGATACGACATTTCACCGGTTGATTCCGCCCGCACATTGCTTCTCGGGTCCGTCTCCACTCCGAAAGCCTTAGCAACCTCCAAGTCACAGCCTAAAAATCCGGCGGCGATTAGCACCAAGTCGGCCGGAATAACTTTTTCCGACCCAGAAACCTCTTCCATGGTCATCTGCCCTGTCTTCGGATCTTTTTTCCAGGCCAGCTCTACCAGAACCGCCTCCTTCACCTGACCTTCTTTGTCGCAGATGAATTCCTTGACGGTAGTCTGATATCTCCGCGGATCTGCTCCAAAGACTGCTTTCGCTTCCTCCTGGCCGTAATCCGTCTTAGAGACCTTAGGCCACTGCGGCCACGGATTATCTGCGGCCCGCTGATCCGGCAGTTTCGGCATCATCTCCAACTGAACCACCGACTTGGCTCCCTGACGAATAGCTGTTCCCACGCAATCATTACCCGTATCGCCGCCGCCAATCACCAGTACATTCTGATCCTTTGCCGACAGGTAGGTCCCTTCCTCCAGAAAACTGTCCAGCAGGGCCTTCGTGGTAGAAGACAGAAAATCCACCGCAAAATGGATGCCTTTGCTCTCCCTGCCTGGAACCTGAATATCTCGAGGCCGGGCTGCTCCACAGGCTAGAATCACGCCATCGTATTCCTTGAGCAGCTTCTCTGCCTGCTTTTTACCGGAAATGCTTTCGTTCAAGCGAAAGACCACGCCCTCCGCCTTCATCAAATCAATCCGCCGCTTAACGATGTGTTTCTCCAGCTTCATATTCGGTATACCGTACATGAGCAAGCCTCCTGGCCGGTCACTTTTTTCAAAAACTGTCACCTGGTGGCCCCGCAGATTCAGTTGATCTGCTGCCGCCAGCCCAGCAGGCCCAGAACCGATAACGGCAATTTGCTTGCCAGAGCGTCCAGAAATTTTCCGAGGCTGCATGCTTCGGTTGCTGTAGCCCTCTTCAATGATAGCCAACTCGTTTTCTCGGATGGAGACACCAACACCATTCAACGCACAGGTGCAGGCATTCTCACAAGGAGCCGGACAGACTCTGGCCGTAAACTCCGGGAAATTATTTCGCTTTAGCAGCCGCTTCAAGGCTGCTTGATAGTTTCCGTGATACACAAAGTCATTCCATTCCGGAATTAAGTTATTCAAGGGACAGCCAGAGACCATGCCTCCCAGCGTCATTCCCGACTGACAAAAAGGGACACCACAGTCCATACACCGTGCCCCCTGTTCCATCTGCTCTTCTTTGGACAGGGCAATATGAAATTCATTATAATTCTTAATTCGGTCTAAAGGTTCTAAGGCCTCGCTGGTGCGCCTCTCATATTGTAAAAAGCCTGTTGACATCCCCATTACTGCATCCCTCCTTTTATCTCATAGAACGCTTCAATCTGCGCGGTCTGCTGATCCAGTCCCATCTCCTCATACTTTTGAATCAGTTGAAGCACATTCTTATAGTCATAGGGCATAATTTTCTTAAACAGCGGCAGATATTCGGTAAACTGTTCCAGCACTTCTTTACCTTTGCGGGAATGGGTAACTGCCACATGCTCCTGAATCAGCTGATTCAATTCCAGCACGTCTTCACTTCGGCTGAGGTTTTCCAGGGAAATAATATCCTTGTTCAACTTGGAGTACAGGTCTCCCTTTTCATCCAGCACATAAGCAACACCGCCGGACATACCTGCGGCTAAATTATTTCCCACAGCTCCCAGGATGACCACACGGCCTCCCGTCATGTATTCCAGTCCGTGATCGCCTACGCCTTCCACTACCGCATCTGCTCCCGAATTCCGCACGCAGAACCGTTCGCCGGCTACGCCGCTGAAAAAGGCTTTACCTGAGGTTGCTCCATACAGGGCCACATTTCCGATGATAATGTTTTCATCGTGCTTAAACGTGGATTGGCGGTGAGGATAAACAATAATTTTGCCCCCAGATAGTCCCTTGCCGATATAGTCGTTGCTATCCCCTTCCAACTCCAGTGTCAGACCCTTTGGAATGAAAGCGCCGAAACTCTGTCCGCCATACCCCTTACACTTAATGTAATAGGTGTCCTCCGACAGCTTGCTGCCAAATTCCTTCGTCAGAATGGAGCCAAATAAGGTACCAAAAGCTCGGTCCTGATTGTCAACCTGTACTTCCAGCGTCTTCTTTTCACCCTTTTCCATAGCAGGTTTGAACTCTTTGTACAGAACCGTCATGTCCTTACTTTCTTCCAGTTTGAAATCAAAGTCGTCCCCTTTTTTATGAATGCTGTTGAGCTGTTCTAAGGGTTCTCCCTCTCCTAAGATGGCTTGGATGTCCAAGCCGTAGGCTTCTGGGCCTGCCGATCCGGCCTTTGCTTTTAGTCGGTCCGTTCGGCCCACCATTTCAGCCACGGACTTAAAGCCCAACAAAGCCATGTATTCTCTCAGGTCTTCTGCTATAAAGCGCATAAAGTTAATTACGTGCTCCGGTTTGCCGGTAAATCGCTTTCGCAGTTCTGGATTCTGTGTAGCAATGCCCACCGGACAAGTATCCAGATTGCAGACCCGCATCATGACACAACCCATGGAAATCAGCGGTGCCGTTGCAAATCCAAACTCTTCCGCGCCTAGCAGCGCAGCGATGGCCACTTCTCGGCCGCTCATGAGCTTGCCGTCCGTCTCCAGAACCACCCGGCTTCGAAGGCCGTTCAGTCTCAAGGTTTGATGAGCTTCTGCCAACCCCAGCTCCCAAGGTAGTCCGGCGTTGTATACCGAATTTTTTGGAGCCGCTCCTGTGCCGCCATCATATCCTGAAATCAGAATAACCTGAGCCCCCGCTTTGGCCACGCCTGCGGCGATGGTGCCGACTCCTGCTTCGGATACCAGCTTGACTGAAATCCGAGCTTGAGAATTAGCACACTTGCAATCGTAAATCAGCTGGGCCAGATCTTCAATGGAATAGATATCATGATGAGGCGGCGGCGAGATGAGACCTACACCGGTGGTACTGTGCCGTGTCTTGGCAATCCACGGGTAGACCTTGTCTCCAGGCAGCTGACCGCCTTCTCCGGGCTTAGCCCCCTGTGCCAGCTTAATCTGGATTTCTTCTGCACTGACGAGGTATTCAGAGGTAACCCCAAACCGCCCTGAGGCAACCTGCTTGATTTTACTGCACCGATTGTTACCCTCTGCATCTGGCTGAAAGCGCTCGGCTTCCTCGCCGCCTTCGCCGCTGTTAGATTTTCCCTTTAGCTTGTTCATGGCGATAGCCATGGTCTCATGGGCCTCCTGGGAGATGGAACCGTAAGACATGGCCCCGGTCTTAAACCGCCGAACAATGGAATCGACACTTTCTACTTGCTCCAGTGGAATCGCCTTTTGACTCAGGTCAAAGTCCATCAGACTTCGCAGATGAGCCGCCCCCATCTCTTCATTAATCAGCTTGGTATATTCCTTAAAAAGACCGTAATCCCCAGTGCGCACAGCCTGTTGGAGCAGATGAATGGTCTGAGGGTTATATAAGTGTTCTTCTCCTCCGCTTCGAACCTTGTGACCGCCCAAGCTGTCCAGCACACTGTCTTGGTTCAGCCCCAGGGGATCAAAGGCCCTGGAATGCCGTTGGTTCACTTGTTTTTCAATTTGTTCCAGGGTGATTCCACCTACCCGGCTCACCGTATTGGTGAAATAACGGTCAATGACCGCTCTGCTGATGCCTACACCCTCAAATATTTGGGCTCCCTGATAGGATTGAACCGTGGAGATGCCCATCTTAGAGGCAATTTTGACGATGCCATGGAGAATGCCCTCGGTATAGTCGTGAATCGCTGCGTAATAATCCTTTTCCAGGATATTCTCCTCTACCATCTGCTTGATGGTATCCTGAGCCAGATACGGGTTGATGGCACTGGCCCCGTACCCCAGCAAGGTAGCAAAGTGATGGACTTCTCTAGGCTCTCCGCTTTCCAAAACCAGAGATAAAGCCATCCTCTTGCGGTTTCGCACCAGATGCTGCTGCACGGCAGAAACAGCCAGCAGAGACGGAATCGGCACGCTGTACTCGTCCACATCTCTGTCTGAGAGAATGATAATATTTGCCCCGTCCTTTAAGCATCGATCAACCTGAACAAATACATTGTCAATAGCCTTTTCCAGTGAAGTACCCTTATAATAATTGATGGAGACCGTGGCTACTTTAAAGCCTTCCGCCTTCATGTTTTTGATTTTCATAAAGTCTGTGTTAGTCAAAATCGGATTTCGCACAGACAGCAGGCGGCAGTTCTCTGGTACATCGTGGAGCAGATTGCCGTCCTTGCCCAGATAACTGTAGGTAGACGTAACAATCTCCTCCCGGATGGCGTCAATCGGGGGATTGGTTACTTGCGCAAACAACTGCTTGAAATAGTTGAACAGCGGCGGGTATTTTTCTGACAAAGCCGCCAGCGGTGTATCTGCTCCCATGGCAATGACCGGTTCATTGCCCGACAGGGCCATCGGTCTCAAATAGTCGATGACGTCTTCATAGGAATAGCCAAAGGCCTTCTGCATCCGCGACAATTCCTGATCTTTGTAAGAAAGCACTTTCTGGTTGGGTATGGACAGTTCTTTCAGCTGTACCATATTGTTTGCCAGCCATTCCCCGTAAGGCTGACTGCCAGCATAATAGTCTTTTACATCCTGATCGTTGAGGAGCTTGCCGGCTTTCGTATCCACCAGCAACATCCGGCCTGGCCGCAGCCGTTCTTTCACTTCAATTTCCTCCGGCGGCAGATCTAAAACGCCTACTTCGGAGGAGAGAATCAAATTACCATCCTTGGTGATGTAATACCGGGAAGGTCGCAGACCGTTTCGATCCAATACCGCCCCCACCAGGTCTCCGTCACTGAATACAATAGAGGCTGGTCCATCCCATGGTTCCATCATCGTGCCGTGGTAACGGTAAAAGTCCTTCTTCTTGCGGCTCATATTTTTGTCGTTGCTCCAAGGCTCTGGGATACACAGCATGACAGCTTTTGGAAAGTCCATCCCTGCCATGTATAAAAATTCCAGGGTATTGTCCAGCATAGCTGAATCAGACCCCCACCGAGGAACGACAGGCAGCACTCGATAAAAGTCTTCTCCTAAGGCATCGGAGTGCATGTTTTCCTCTCTGGACAGCATCTTATTTACATTGCCTCGAATGGTGTTAATTTCCCCGTTATGGACCATATACCGGTTGGGGTGAGCCTTTTCCCAAGAGGGCATGGTATTAGTAGAAAATCGGGAGTGTACGATGGCAATAGCGGAAACAAAGTCCTTGTCCTGCAAATCCAGATAGAACTGTCTCAGTTGATGAACTAAAAACATGCCTTTATAAACGATGGTTCGGCTGGACAGCGAACAGACATAGGTGCCGCTGCCTTCCCCTTCACTGCTATTTTCAAAAATCCGTCGGGCTACATACAGTTTCCGGTCGAATTCCAGTCCTGGTTTCAGATTTCTAGGTCTGCCAACAAAAGCCTGATAGATGGCCGGTTTGCATTCCAGGGCCCGCAGCCCCAGCGCGCTGTCACAGGTAGGTACCTGCCTCCAGCCTAAGAACGGAAGGCCTTCCTTTTCTACGATGACCTCAAAGCGCTTTTTTATTTGGTTTCGCAGCAGTTCCTGTTGGGGCAGGAAAAACATACCCACGGCAAAATCCCCGTTGGAGGGAAAGTCCAAGTGCTTCACTTGCTTGACAAAAAAACTGTGGGGAATTTGAGTAAGAATACCTACACCGTCTCCCGTCTCTCCGGTTGCATCCTTCCCAGCTCGATGTTCCAACCGTTCTACGATGGTCAGCGCATCCTCTACGGTCTGATGGCTCTTCAAGCCCTTGATGTTGACAGCTGCCCCAATACCGCAGTTGTCGTGCTCAAAGTTCTCATGGTATAAGCTTTCCCTTCTGGATTCCTTTCCGGCTACAGCCTGTCTATCTCCCTGTTTCATCTCTCCACGTCCTTCCGTTATGCGCATATCATGTATAATTTTCCAATTTATCAGTAAATTCTTACCCTATGCTCTATTTGATAATTTTCGTTAAATTTTCAGACAATTCCTAAAAATACTTTACTATTTTATACCCTAATAACCAATTTAGTCAACCATTTTTGTGTTCTTGTAACAATTTTTTATTTATTTTTCTCTTTTTTTCAGGCAGTCTGGGCTTTCAACTTGCCTTTTTAATGCTTATTGAAATCCCCTAAAAATTTGCTTTAAATTTTTCTTCCACTATTTATGCAGTTTTTCTGTATTTTCTAACAAACTTTTTTTTGAAAAGTTATTGACAGATACAGAAAAGTTTAGTATACTCACACCTATCGATTAGCAAAGGCGCTGCGAGTGAAAACTCGTAGTGCCTTTTTTCATAACGTAGGCAATATGATTGTTAACCAGTCCGGCTCCTTACATTCAGCCTATGTGAAAAAGAAAGGGAGGATATACCCATGAATAAGATTTCTGCCCTGTTTGGCAGCATGGTCTTCAACGATGCCATCATGAGAGAAAAATTGCCAAATGATACGTATAAGGCGCTACAGTCCCACATTGACCAGGGTACCCCCCTGTCTATGGAGACCGCCAATGTCATCGCCAGCGCCATGAAAGATTGGGCCCTGGAGCATGGAGCAACTCATTTCACTCACTGGTTCCAGCCCATGACTGGCATTACCGCAGAAAAACACGATAGCTTTATCTCGCCCACAGCCGGCGGCGGCATCGTGATGAACTTTTCCGGTAAGGAATTGATTAAAGGCGAGCCGGATGCCTCCAGTTTTCCTTCCGGCGGGATTCGCGCTACCTTTGAAGCCCGGGGCTACACCAACTGGGATCCCAGCTCCTACGCCTTCATCAAGGAAAACACCCTCTGCATTCCTACCGCCTTCTGCTCCTACGGAGGAGAAGCTTTAGATAAAAAGACTCCTCTGCTTCGGTCCATGGAGGCCATTGAAAAGCAGGCGCTGCGGGTGCTGCACCTGCTGGGCAAAGAATCCGTACGACGAATTACCACCACCGTAGGCCCTGAGCAAGAGTATTTTCTGGTTTCCAAAGAGTTGTATGAAAAGCGGAAGGACCTAATTTACTGCGGACGGACTCTCCTAGGTGCCAAACCGCCAAAAAGACAGGAGCTGGAAGATCATTACTTCGGTGCCATCAAACCGAAAGTGAATGACTTCATGGAAGAGCTGGACCAGGAGCTGTGGAAATTAGGGGTCTTAGCGAACACCGAACACAACGAAGTTGCTCCGGCGCAGCACGAACTGGCCCCAATCTTCGCCAGTGCCAACGTGGCCGCCGACCACAACCAACTGACCATGGAAATGATGAAGAAAGTTGCAGGCAAGCACGGCTTGGTCTGCCTGCTCCATGAAAAGCCTTTTGCTGGCATCAATGGCAGCGGCAAACACATCAACTGGTCTCTGGCTACAGACAGCGGAGAGAACCTGCTAAAACCGGGTAAAAAACCGATTGAAAATATTTCCTTCCTGCTCTTCCTCAGCGCTGTCATCCAGGCTGTAGATCAGTACCAAGATTTGCTGCGGGTCTCCGTGGCCAGCCCTAGCAACGACCATCGATTAGGCGGAAACGAGGCACCACCGGCCATTATTTCGATTTTTCTCGGGGACGACCTGCTGGAAGTGTTAGAAGCCGTTCAGGAGGGAAAGACGGAAGTTCCGCCTAAAAACCGCCAGATGGGTATCGGCGTTCAAGTCTTGCCAGACTTTAAGAAGGACACCACCGACCGAAACCGGACCTCTCCATTCGCCTTTACTGGCGGACGCTTTGAATTCCGTATGCCGGGTTCCACCACTTCGGTGTCTTGTCCGACTTACATGATTAACACGATTGTAGCTGATGCCCTCATGAACATCGCTGACAAGCTGGAAGGCTCCTCAAACATAGAACACGATGCACTGAACCTGGTGCGGGATATCTACCAGAATCATAAGCGGATTATTTTCAACGGCAACAATTATTCCGAGGAATGGGTAACTGAAGCAGAACGCCGCGGTTTGCTTCACCTAAAATCCGCCATGGATGCCTGCCCGCACTTTACCGATCAGAAAAATCTGGACCTTTTTGAACGGCAGCATGTTCTCACTCCAGTGGAAGCCATGGCCAGACAGGAAATCCTCTATGACGAATACTGCAAACTGATTAATATTGAAGCCCTGACCATGCTGGATATGGTCAACAAAGACATCCTTCCTGCGGTGCTGATTTACGTGAAGGATCTGTCCGAGGTGGTTCAAAGCAAGCAGGCAATTTCTGAAGATGTCCCATACGAGATGGAAAAGAATCTTATCCAGAGTCTGTCTGCAGCCTGTGATTCCCTGTACAAGAAAGCCATCACCCTGGATCAGCATCTGTTGGAAGTCAGCTCCATGGAGGATACCAGAGAAGCTGCCGAATATTTCTGTCAGACGATTATTCCAGTTATGAAGGAAATGCGGGTAGTCACCGATGAACTGGAAACGATTACAGCAGCCAAATACTGGCCGATGCCGACTTATGGGTCGCTGCTCTTTAGCTAGGAACTGCGCTTATAGCCGCCTTTCACCCTAGGATTGAATTGTTCGGATGCACCTGGCGTTCAAAAAGTTTTCTTGCTCTTGAGCTCCAGGTATGCTACAATACTTTTTTTAAAACCAGTGTATAGTAGCTCGATAAAAGTTGCCAACCAAAGGAGGTGTTCCCCTTGCAGAACATTTTGCTGGTCACCAGAAATACGAAAAGTAAAGACGCTCTTTTGAATTACTTGGAGCAGGACGAAAATCGGCAAGTTCAAACAGCCAACAGTGTAGAAACCGGAAAGCAAAAGTTGGCTGCATCGACTTTCGATTTAATCATCGTCAACTACCCCCTAGACTCCAATACAGATGCCTCTTTTTCCATCTACTGTGCCCAGAACACCTCCGCTGGAGTCATCGCCCTGCTGAAAAGCCGGGAAATCGATGCCCTCTCCGAACGTCTGGAAAAATACGGTATTATTGTCATCAACAAGCCCATTCTCAAAGTGGTGCTGAATCAGGCCATCAAGTTTGCGGAGTTATCCAAGAATCGAGTCCAGACTCTCAACCAGGAGAACCTCAAATTGCAGGATCAGATTGTTCAGATGAAGCTGGTAAACCGAGCCAAATGGGTCTTAATTCAGTATCTGAATATGACTGAAAATCAAGCTCATAAATACATTGAACAGCAGGCTATGGAACGACGCCTGCCTAAAAAAAAGATTGCTGCCCGCATATTAAAGATGTACGGAGGAGATTGACCAATCGTCAATCCCTTCCGTACATCTTTGCTTTCCCCTATTCTTTTAGCCCAACTTTTTGATTTCCCGGCGAAGTCTGGTGATAATCTTCTTCTCCAGCCTCGATATGTAGGACTGAGAAATGCCCATCTTATCGGCTACCTCCTTTTGCGTCATCTCTCGGCCGCTGATGAGGCCAAAGCGCATCTCCATAATCTGCTTTTCCCGGTGATTCAGCTTCTTTAAGGCATAGATCAACAGCTTGCGGTTGACCTCCTCTTCGATGTGACCGTAGACAATGTCGTTTTCCGTGCCCAAAATGTCCGAAAGCAGCAGTTCATTTCCGTCCCAGTCTACATTTAGCGGTTCATCAAAAGATACCTCACTTTTCAGCTTGTTATTTCGCCGGATATACATGAGAATTTCATTTTCAATGCACCGGGAAGCATAGGTGGCCAGCTTGATATTCCGCTCGGAGTTAAAGGTGTTCACCGCCTTAATCAAGCCAATGGTGCCGATAGAAATCAAATCTTCAATGTTAATTTTAGATCCTTCAAACTTCTTGGCGATGTAGACCACCAACCGCAAATTTCGCTCAATAAGCAGCGCTCTGGCATCCTCACTACCTTTGGAAAAAGATTCTAACAGCTCCTTTTCTTCCTGACTGTTGAGAGGCGGCGGCAGGACCTCGCTTCCTCCAATGTAGAAAATATCCTGAGGCTTTTCTCCCTTCAGCCGTCCCCGCTGCCGCAAGACAGACCACAGCCGCCCCTGTATCCACTGCTTTACCTTCTGTAATATCGTCCTACTCATGATGCAATTCCCCCCATTAAAAAGTCTTTACTCAACAGTATCTCATACGTTTCTTCTTCACCCAGCCGGCAAAACTCCCGGTCGTATACCGCCACCACGACGCTGCCTAGGTTTCTTCCCTCCACTCGGGCGTTATCTACCCGATACCCCTCCAAAAGTCCATGGGAAACGCCAATGGAGTTGTAGGGAATCAGACAGTATCGTCGACTTAAATCGGCATCTTCCAGCTGTTTTAACTGTGCTGCTGCTCCCTTACTGATAACCACCACCGCCTTTCCTGACAAAGGTTCCCGCAGAAAATTTCCTGAATCAATCAAGGCCCGGTGAACCAGCTGGTGTCCCCCTATTTCTATGATTACCTCTGTAAAAATTCGTTCTCGCAGTTGCTTGACGGCCATGACCCGAGAAAAAGCCAACACCAACAGCCAAGAAACCACCGCTCCAAAAGCCACATTTACATATCCGATATCTCCTATGTATAAGACTGCATTACTGGTCATACCGGAGATTCTGGTCAGATACAGCAGAAGGATGGTCATGCCACCCATAAAAGCCGAGACCAGATAGATGAGCACCATAGCCCGAAAAATTTTCTTATGAAAGACCACCCAAGCCAGCAAGGCAGAAAACAGCAGCTTCACCAAGGTTCCCATACCCATGCCCAAATTAGGCACAAATAAAATGAAGGAAAAGAGGCCGCAGAGAACGCCTCCAGCGGCCAACCGTTTTTTACTTGTCACCAAGCCTGCTATCTTTCCAGCTAAGTGTAAAATCAGCAGTCCCATGAGAAAGTTCTCCATAAATAAGTATTCTCCGTAAACTTCCACGCAAAAAACCCCCCTTGTCTGCTACATCATACTTGATTATAGCCCGGACAAGGGGGGACAAATTGTCATATTCAAATGTCGAATAATAAATTTAATTTCTGCTATTTTACTGCTTTCTTAGCTGTTTCGCACAGTTGTGTGAACGCTGGAGCATCGTAGATAGCCATTTCAGCCAACATCTTTCTATTGATTTCGATACCAGACTTTCTCAGGCCGTCCATCAATCTGCTGTAAGAGATGTCATTCATTCTAGCTCCTGCATTGATTCTAGCAATCCACAGTCTTCTGTACTCTCTCTTCTTGTTCTTTCTTCCTACATAAGCGGAACGCAGGGAACGCATTACAGCCGGATTGGCTGCACGGAATACCTTGCTCTTCTGGCCGTAGAAACCCTTTGCTAACTTTAATATCTTCTTATGTCTCTTATGAGCGTTTACGCCCTTTTTTACTCTTGCCATAATTCAAACCTCCTAATACTATTTATTCAATACAGCTTTAATTCTCTTGTGATCTGCGCTTCCAAGAATCGTGGCCTTTCTCAGACCTCTCTTTCTCTTGGCACACTTTTTAGTAAGAATATGGCTCTTATATGCCTTGTTTCTCTTTACTTTTCCTGTACCCGTCAACTTAAATCGCTTGCTTGCGCCTCTATGAGACTTCATCTTATTTTTAGCCATGGTAATATTCCTCCTACGTAAATTTATTCCTGTTATCTGCTATTTGCTATCTATTTATCCGCCTTCTCTGCCTTCGGTGCAAGAATCATGATCAAACTCCTACCCTCAAATTCAGGTTTTTTTTCAATCGTACCTACAGAAGAAACCGCCTCCGTAAACAACCGCATAACCTCCAGGCCCTTGTTGGCATGATCTCGCTCACGGCCCTTAAATCGCAGGCTAACCTTTACTCGGTCCCCGTCTTTTAAGAACTTGGTTGCGGTGTTTGCCTTCACCTGAATATCATGTACTTCAATAAATGTACTTAGACGAATTTCCTTTACAGAAGTAGTCTTTTGTTTTTTCTTTGCCTCTTTGTCTCTTTTTTGAAGTTCATAACGGTATTTGCCGTAATCAAGAATCTTACAAACTGGCGGCTTTGCATTTGGCGAGATGTTGACTAAGTCAAGCTTTTTTTCATTAGCCAGTGCCATCGCATCTTCTAGACTCATAATCCCAAGCTGCGCTCCATCGCTGTCAATAACTCTTAATTCCTTGTCACGAATTTCTTCGTTAATCAGATTCTCCTTGCTAATCTTCTTGCACCTCCTGCAAATTAATAAACAAATAAAGCGGATACACTTGTACCCGCTCCACAAAAACACTTCTGTGCTCTCTTTGCTTTATAAACCCTATCAACGTCGCCAATAAGGTGAGAAGCGGATAACTTCTTCTTTATCACTCAAACACTATACCATTTCTACCAAAGCCTGTCAAGGTATAAATTTAATTAAACCTAAATTTGGGGCTGATTAGTTTAAATACCGAAATACACCAGTGACCTTGCCTAAAATCTTTACTTCCTTTACCAGAATGGGACTCATGCTGGCATTTTCCGGCTGCAAGCGAATGTGATCGGCTTCCTTATAAAAGGTCTTAACGGTAGCTTCGCTTTCAAATCCGTCAATCATGGCCACCACAATTTCACCATTTCTGGCTGTATTCTGCTGTTCTACCAAAATGTAATCGCCGTCGAAGATACCAGCCTCAATCATGCTCTCGCCTTTAACAATCAGCATGAAGCTGACGCCCTTGCCTGCAAACCTGGCAGGGAGCGGGAAGGTATCTTCTACGTTCTGATCAGCCAAAATGGGAGTCCCTGCGGCAATCCGCCCAACCACTGGTATATCAATGACATCAATGCGAGCGGTATCTCCCCCGTGACTTTCCAGCCCTTCCTGGTTCTGAAAGATTCCTCTCTGGTGAGAGTCGGGGCCGACAATCATCAAGGCCCGAGGCTTGGATGGATCCTTTTTCAGATAACCTTTTAGCTCTAAGTTTTCAATATCTTTATGAACGGTGGATGTGGATTTTATATCTAAAGCGTTGCATATCTCCCGGACAGTAGGCGGATAGCCCTTCTGGCCGATTTCTTTTTTCATGTAGTCCAATATCCGCTGTTCTCGTTCTTTTAGCTCTTTTCGCTTCTCCATCTCTCCGCCTCCCATTATGCTTGCTTGGCTCCGCCCAGATGGCACAACCCTTCTTTATTGAGTATAACATAGTTTCGACAGTTTGTAAACATGCGTTCTGCAATTATGTTCGAACTAGAAGTTTTTTAATCCCTTCATCCAGCCCATCTACAGTTAGCTCAAACATCGGGAAAACGTCCCGAATCAGTCCTAGGGTATAGCTTCCATATACAAAATCCCAGTCCTCCCGGGGGATGGGGTTTAACCAAACCTGTTTCTTATACCGTTTTTTCAACTTGTGAAGCCAAGCCAACCCCGGTTCCTGATTATATAAGCTCATGACGGAATTGCCCCCGGGGCTCAGCAGCTCTGAAGGGGCCATGGTTCCATCCCCTACGAGAATCAGCTTATATTCGCTGTCCAGATTAGATAGAACCCAGTCTGTGTTAACCCAGTCTCCTTTCCGGCAGGTGGGCGTGGTATACAGATGGTCATAGATGCAGTTGTGGAAGTAATACACTTTCAAATCTTTAAAGTGGCTGGACTTGCTCACCGCCTGAAACAATCGGCTGCACAGCAGACTGTAAGGAGTCATCGATCCATCTGAATCAAAGAGCAGCAGCAGTTTGATTGTATTTTTCCGAGGCTTATCAAATACCAGCTTGAGATTTCCCCCGTTGTTCCCTGTGGCCTCAATGGTGGCGTCCAAGTTCAGCTCCGTCTTCGCCCCCTCTACTCTGGCAGAAAACTGCCGCAGTTTACGAAACGCCAGTTGAAACTGCCTGGTATCCAAAATATTATCCTGACGAAAATCCTTAAAATGCCGCTCTCCTGCCACCTGAACCGCAGACCGATGACGGCCGGTGCCTCCCGTGCGAATACCCTGGTTATTGTAACCGCCATAGCCCATTCGAGAAGTTCCGCCGGTGCCAATCCAATAATTGCCCCCATCGTGCTGTTCCTTCTGCTCTTCCAAACGCTCTTGAAACCGCTTTAGCAGTGCCTCCAGTTCCAGCAAAGCTTCCTCCGGCATGGGCCGATCCTCCAAGCTTCTTTCCCGATTCCCCTGATTCAGCCATCTCCAAAATTCTTCCGGTAAATCCTCTGGACTTTCTATTCCCCGGAAATACTCGGCAAAGACACTGTCAAACTTATCGTAATCCGCCTCACTTTTCACCAACAGACTTCTGCACAGATGATAAAAACTCAGCAGGCTGCTTTCTGCCAATCCCAAATCCAAGGCTTCCATCAAGGACATCCATTCGTTGAGAGAGACCGATAACCCTCTGGCCCGCAGCAAGTAGAAAAAATCTAAAAACATGTCCTTACCACCTTTTCAGCGAATAGCCCCTGTCCTTAATTTCATACATCGTATCGATGTCCTGATTCTTTTTCAAGAGCACGCCCACGTACGGAATCTCCTTGGCAATTTTATCCACGGAAATACCGCTCACCATCAGCGCCTGGAGCCAATCCAGCAGCTCTGAGGTGCTAGGTTTCTTCTGCAAATCCTTCATCTGACGGATGTTGTAAAAGGTGCTGATGGCCTCCTCTACCAGTTTCTTATCTATAGGACCAAAGTGAACCTGGATGATTTCCTCCATCTTATCCTTGGCCGGAAATTCGATATAGTGGAAGATACACCGCCGAAGAAAGGCGTCTGGCAGCTCCTTCTCCGCATTAGAGGTAATGATAACGATAGGACGGTTTTTTGTTCTAACAGTTTCCTTGGTCTCGTGGATATAGAATTCCATTTTATCCAGCTCCCACAAGAGGTCATTGGGAAATTCCAGATCCGCCTTGTCGATTTCGTCGATCAGCAGCACCACTTGGTCCTCGGAACTAAACGCCTCTCCCATTTTCCCCAGCTTGATGTATTGCCGAATATCGGCCACATTGCCTTCTCCCAACTGACTGTCATACAGCCGCTGGACCGTGTCATATACATACAAGCCTTCCTGAGCCTTGGTGGTGGATTTAATGCTCCAAACCAGCAGCTTCATGTCCAGGGCCTTGGCAATGGATTCCGCCAATACGGTCTTTCCCGTACCCGGCTCTCCTTTTATCAGCAGCGGCTTTTCCAGGGCAATAGCCACGTTGACGGCATTCATAAGTTCTTTGGATACCACGTAATCGTCACTTCCGGTAAATCGATTGATTTCGCTTTTCACTTGTCTTCTCCTTCTGTCTTCTTCTCTCTATTTAAAGGCTTGATTCATCGACTGAATGATGCCTTTAGCCACGGCCAAAGCATACCTGTCGGCATAGTCATCCCGTCGGATGAGGGCCAAGTCGCTTTCATTGGATAGGAACGCTCCTTCCACGATGATGGCCGGCATAGCAGTCTTGTTGAGTACCGCCATTTCCGGACTGTTTTTAATGCCTCTGCTGTTCGTGCCCAGCTCTGCTACCAATTGTTTTTGTACATTTTCTGCAATGTTCTTGCTGGTAATACCGTAGAGGTCCATCTCCGTCGCTCCCGCTGCGTTGGTCTTACTGTTGTAGAGCACTTCTGTGCCCTTCGCCGAGGCCGTCTCGCTGGAATTGTTGTGGATGGAGATGAAAATGGTGGCGCCCGCTGTGTTAGCCTTCTCCGACCGCTCCAGCAAGGTGTAATAGATATCCGTGCTGCGTATTAAATAGGTGTTCACCCCCGCACTCCTTAGGTATTCGTTCAGTTTAACTCCTATCGGCAGATTTACGTCTTTTTCCTGAAGCTGGTCGCTCTGACCTTTGTGGCCCAGAGAACCGCCGTCCTTCCCCCCGTGTCCGATGTCGATAAAGACGGTTTTGCCTTTGGCGGCGGCATTTAGTTGTTCGTAAGCCCAGGTGGTGTTAGTCGTATCCGGGTTCGTAGTCGGATTGTTGTTCTGTCCGTTGTTTTGATTGTCACTGTCGTCATCTGTATCATCGGGGTACACAACGGGTGCTTCCTGCTTGCTTGGTGAGGAAACCAGCACGCTCCTGGTGGAATCCTGCCAAGCCACGGTGCAGCCTAGCGCTTCGGCCGTAAAACGCACAGGAATCATGGTGCTCCCGTAATAGTCATCATCGTCATCAATAATCATCGGCGGTACGTCCAGACTCTGAAGCTGCCCATTGACCAAGGCTTTATCCGACCCGATGGTAAGCACCACTTCCGTGGTATCATACTTGACATATACGCTTTGAGTCGCATCTTGCCAGGTCACCGTGCCACCCATCTTTTCAAAGAGAGCTCTGGCCGGTATTAAAGTTGTTTCCTTTACAATAACTGGCGGCACATCCTTCTGTGAAAAAGCAACCTGCTGGCCGTTCAAAGCCAGATTCACCGGATATTCCGCACAAAATTTCAAGCCTTCATCCACATCCCACTGGGATATACCCGTGGCTCCGTAGGCTAAGCCTGTGCCTAGGATTAAAAGCGTCGCGATCATTACCGCTGTAACTACTATTTTTTTCATCTTATTCCCCTTTTTCTTTGCGTTTCGGTGGCTTCAGTCAACAATCGACATTCTTTATATTATACTATTTTAAAGAAGCTTTGAAAACAAAAGGCCACAAAAAAGGAAAATAATAATTTTGCAAATGGACGAGTGTTTATCTAAATTTTACAAGAATCACCTCCAATCTTTATATTTATCGTATAAACTGGAACCAGTAGTTTCCCCTATAGATAAGTATGGAGGTATTTATGCAAAAGATTTATGTCCTTGATACCAATGTTTTGATACAGTCACCCTACGCACTGCAATCCTTTGAAGACAATAAAATCGTTCTTCCAATTGTCGTCTTAGAGGAACTTGATAAATTGAAAAATGAAGATGGGGAGCGGGGCCGCAATGCACGTCAATCGATTAAATTTTTAGAACAATTAAGACAAATCGGAAATTTGTTTGAGGGTGTCCAGCTAGCCTCTGGGGGCCTCCTTAAAATAGAGCCCAATTTTGCTTCTGTGGAATTGCCTCACGGGTTTAAAAATGACTTAAATGACAACAGAATTTTAAAGGTGTGTTTAGATTTGATGGAAACTCATAAGCCCGTCATCTTGGTTACAAAGGATATCATCGTTAGACTGAAGTCGCAAATGCTGGGCATTACAACAGAAGATTTTACAGCAGAACAGTCCCCCACCTTGGATCAGCAATATACGGGCCGAATGGACGTGTACTCCTCTGATATGAAAATGAGTGAATTTAAAAAGAAGGGAATTCCCCTGGAAAACTTATACACCATAGAACAAGATGTCATTACA
Source organism: Aminipila butyrica (assembly GCF_010669305.1). Taxonomy (NCBI): domain Bacteria; kingdom Bacillati; phylum Bacillota; class Clostridia; order Peptostreptococcales; family Anaerovoracaceae; genus Aminipila; species Aminipila butyrica. Next base: position 2,417,602 of record NZ_CP048649.1, read on the forward strand.
TCGGTAGCTCCGGAATACAATCAATTTCTCATTATTCATTCTGAATTAAATCCAAAGAAAACCTTATTGGGCCGATTTGACGGAAAGAAAGCAGTAGCATTAAAAAGCCTCAAAGATGAACCCTTTGACATCAAGCCGAAAAATGTAGGACAACGTTTTTTGCAGGAAGCTCTAATGCAGGATGCCGATACAGCGCCGCTAGTCATTGTCAAAGGCCCTGCCGGTACGGCAAAAACCTTTTATTCTCTTGCCGTCGGCTTGCATCAAACCCTGGAGCCCGATAACAGGGCTTACAGAAAAATATTAATCACCAGATCCAACATTCAATTTGATGAAGAAATCGGTTTTCTTCCTGGCACAGAGCAAGAAAAGATTGCACCTTTGCTGCGTCCTATTATTGATAACTTAGAAATTCTGGTGGATCGAAATGCGACAGAACGCTATAAAAATGAACACGAGCTGAAAGATAAAATCGATGAATTGTTTGATCGGGGTATCATATCAGCTGAAGCCATGAACTTTATCCGAGGCCGCTCCATAACCCATACCTATTTAATTATTGATGAAGCGCAGAATTTAACACCAAGACAGGTGAAAGGAATCATTACCAGAGTTGGCAAAGGGACAAAGGTAATCTTGTTGGGAGACCCTCAGCAAATTGACAATCCCTTGTTAGACGAAAAAACCAACGGATTGAGCTATGCATCAGAAAAGATGAAGGGAAGTCCCTTGTGCTTTCAACTTGCCATGCTCCCCAGCGAATGTCTGCGGTCTGAATTAGCATATGACGCAGCCCAAAGAATGTAATAGATAGAAAATAAGCCAGCAAGTATAAAAACTTGCTGGCTTATTTTATTGATGCTGCTCTTTCTCAACGAATACGCTTAAGATCTGATTATTCACTATGGGATTTTAAAAATTTCACAATGCCGTCCGCATTATACCGTGCTACTTTGTCTCTCCATTCATCGCTTTTCAGCAATTCGATTTCTTCAAGGTTTGTATAGAATCCGTGTTCAATCAATACCGCTGGCATATTGGTATTTTTAATGACATACAGATTTCCTGTTTTAACACCCCGGTTACGAATACCGATTCCCGGGAAATTGGCATCGGCGATGGCTGTTGCCAACTGGTTGCTGAGCACACTTCCTTCATAGTGATAGATTTCCCACCCATTTGCGCTTGTCCATTCGTCCCCGTTACCAAAAGCATTGGCATGGATGCTCACAAAGATATCTCCATCCGAATTGTTTGCCTCTGCACATCTGTTGGCAAGACTAGGGTCTGAATCATCCTCTACGGTAAGAATGACTTCTACGCCTTCGGCTTCCAGGTAACGCTTCATTTTATTGGCAACAGCCCGGTTAAACTCGTATTCTCGCAATATGCCCTGTGGGCTTCGTTTTCCAGCTGTCGATGAGCCATGGCCAGGATCCAGCACAACGACCAACTTTCCGTCCTCCATCGGGTTAAAATAAGTACTTAGCGTTTTAAAGGCAACTTTTAAGGTTTTTCCGTCCGCAGACAAACTGACAACAGGGGTTGACGCTTCTTTTAAGTCACACACAACTCGGGCAGTGTTTTCACTGTAAGCAGCTGTTCTTACTGCCGTTAAGGGAGATGATTTCTGGTTATAAGTCAAATCGGATACTTGTGAATCAGCCAGAAAATTCTTCACATCCAATACAAATCGGTTGGGGGTAGTCAACATGGTGGTCACGTAGCCCTCTGACGATTTAATCGCTTCTGACAGTTCAATAGTTACAATGGTATTCTCCTTTTTTGAGTTTCCCTCTTTCAGGGAAACGGCGGTGATATTCCCTTTGATTTCCGGTTTTACCTCAGGATCTCCAGCCGATGAAATGGTAACAGTCCTGCTGGAATCAATCCAACCGACGCGGAATCCCAGTTCCTCTGCAACAAATCGCACAGGAATCACCGTTCTCTCGTTTTTTATGATGGCCGGAACATCCAGCGTTTTCTTCTTGCCATTTACGGTGGCGGTCTTGTCATTGATTTTAAGAATGACAGTTGTCGTGTCGTATTTTACCGTAACGGTATAACTGTCTTGATCCCATTTCACCGTTCCGCCAAGGGACTCGAAAACTGCTCTTGCCGGAACAAGGGTTCGATCATTCTGGATAAAAGGCATCACGTCTGCTGATACTTGCTTATTATTTATTACCAGATTAACGTCTGTTGTATTTGTTGCTGCGTCAACGGTTTGCCCCGTCATTGCACAGAAAAGTATTATAAATATAAATACCGCTGTGAAATTTAGTCTTTTTGTCATAAGAGTCCCCTTTTTGTATCACAAATCATCAATTTACTCTTACAGATTATAGCAGAAAAAATGACAAAAATCTATTTCTATCACCAAATGGTAACACGACTGACATATAAATGTTATACAATTCGTCCCGATGTCTTTCTGACCAGACTATATTTTCCAGCCGCTATCTCTTCTTCCCTCGTTCTACAGAAAGTAAATATTTTTTCACCCCCAGCCAAAAGAAACCTACTTTTATATCTTCCAGTGGAACTTGCATATGCGGCAAAAGCATTTCTGACATGTCTTCTAAGCAGTAGCCTTCTTTTATTATCACAAATTTACAAGTCCCTGGTTGCAAAGCTTTACTGGGGCAACCATAAATACAGTTTAAACATAAATGGCATTTATTTTCAAAGGTTGGTACACCGTTTATCATGGTTATATTCCCGGCAGGGCAGTGTTTAGCACACCAGCTGCAACCAGTGCACGCCTTTAGAACCTGTATCCGTTTACCCCAAAAGCGCCCTGCTGGTTTTTCCAGTTCTCCCATCACAGAAAACAACCTGTCAATCCATAGGGGCTTGCCTGTCTGTTGTATACCCGATAATAAGTCTTCTGTGATTTGTTGAACGGCTTTTGGCAATGCCTGCATCAGCAGATAAGGTAAGGGGCTTGGTGCAGACGCCATCCAGTTGGAGGGCATCACAATCATTTTATCATATCGAACCTGATAGCCTTTTTCCCTCAGCCCCTTTATGCTGCTCACGCGGCAGGCGGTATTGGGGCAAACCTCACCGCCGCCGGAAACCGAAATCACCGCCGCGTCCCCGGTATCTACTTCATTTAATTGAGCAATCCACTGATAAACAGCTTCTGGTGCATTAAAGGCATGAACAGGAAATAACAAAAGAAGCAAGTCACCAGCCGTTGGACAAGCAATTGGTCTGTAGGTGATTTTTTCAAGGCTGCATACACAACCTTTAGATTCCAAGTAGCTTTGAAAGGTCTTTGCAACCAGTTCGGTACTGCCGGTGCCGGAATAATAGGCAATTCTGATATTGGTGTACGCGTTCATCATTCCCTCCTCTAATCTTGCTTAATGAATAGACTATGCTCCGTCTGCCGACCAAGAGGCCGGACGAGAAATACCTGCTGGAAGTATAGTCTTCGAATTTCCTCTCGCTCCGTTAATTTGCATCTGTGTCAAGAAAATACTGGTGCTTAAGTCCGTATTCTTAATATTTGTGTCGCGCATATCAGCCCCTAAAAAGTTTGTACCTTGCAGACTGCAGCCTTCGAGATCTGCGGCAATCAGCAGGGCCATACTGAAATCTTTATGATTGAGATTTGCATGCTTGAAGTTTTGTGCAAAGTAATCTCTATCTATTTTTCCCTTAGCGTTTACAGCCATTATGTGGCTTACTTGCTTCAATATTTTATTAACATCTGTTCTGTAGCTTTCCATATCCAAATGCAGGATTTCTTCAGCAGGCAAACCGGTCAGCCGTTCATTTTCCCAAATCAGGGATTTAATATCCGATTCAAGAGCTTCGGCAGCAGGCAGGGATAAGGCCTCAATCAAATACCATTCCATTTGGTGAAGTTGAAAAACAATCTGAAAAACTTGAAAAATCTTGCTGCCATGATTTGAATTGCTTTTCCAATCAACTATAGGAAAACAATTTTGCGTTACTTTTTGTCCCGCTCCAAAGCAGTCATAAGCTAAACACCCCCGCAAATTTTTGCTTTTTAATGTGGTATGTATATCACAGCGAAAATCTGGCCTTAAATATTGACAGGGTATTCCGGCCTCTTTGTTTGCCGGAAATCCATCTGTTTTCATACAGTATAAAGCCACACAACATAAGCCGCTGCATTGTTCACAATCAATTTTCAATGTATCTTTTAAATCAGAATACCTCTTGTCTATTATCCTTTTTGTCATTCTTCCTCCCCAATATCTATCTGTCGGCCAGCTCATATGTTATATAAGGCCGATCCAGATGGTACCCTAGCTTCTCCGCTAACGCGACAGAGCGTAAATCATGAGCATCCCAGTGAGGATATATGTTCCTTTCTAAACAGGTTAAAATCAGCTTGGCTCCACATACTGTGGCGAGCCCTTTACGCCTGTATTCTGGTTTTGTGTCGATTTCTATTTCAATGCCTTCGTCATACACCGCATAAGGAGATGCACCTGCCACCAATTTTCCATCATGCAAAATTGCTGTGCCCACAGCCCTGTTCTGATAATGACAGAAATTTTCAAACTGAGAGCACAAATCAACAGACCAGGATTCACTTTTGGCCATTTCAAAAATTTCCTGGTCAAACAACTTTAACTCATAACAGGAATCCAGCTTCTTGATATAACCATTCAGCATTTCCACATCAAATGCATTGAACTGATTTTTTATTGCGTAGCGAAAAAATTTCTTTACTTTGTTCCCATAAAACCCTTCGATTAGCTGCTCCCAAGGCTGATCTTTAGGAATCAGCAGCTTTGAGCCGCTTATTTCGCGTAATAGCTCACGACTTGGCTCCCCTGCAAAAAAGCAAAAATCACCAATATCAATAACTGCTGAAGTGGGATTTTCATCGTTATCTGCAATGAGATTCCCCATATAGCCCTGTAAACAGGACCATATTAATGCTTCTTCCCAGCCATTAAACAGTGCCGCTGCTTTTCTTCTGTTCATATCCGCTCCTCTTATTTCTCCGTTAAATAGAAACTCTTTTTAATTTTATCTTATAAACAAAAGAAGTCAATCCCTTTTGGAATTGACTTCTTTTAAGTAATTTAGCAGATTATATATAGCGGTTTATATTCAATAGCCACTATATGATTATTCATAATTACTCATTCGCATTTTTGTTTTTGCCTATATATCTTCAGGTACTGGTGCATTGATTGTAAGCTTTCCAGACTAATGTTATGTTCAAAGCTGCATGCATCTTTTTCTGCAACAGATGGCTCAATGTCCAAGATTTCATTGAGAAAGGTATGGATAATATTGTATCGATTAGTGATAAGCTCAGCCTGTTTCAGTCCTTTAGGTGTAAGTGCTAAGCTGTAATATTTGTTTTTAGTGACTAATCCTTTTTGAGACAAGATATCCGTTGCACGGCATACACTCGCTTTGGTGACACCCATTTTAGATGCGATATAACTCGCTCGTATAACCCCTTCTTCACGGTAGAGGATATAAATTGTTTTTAGATAGTTTTCCATTGCAGCAGACAACTTTTCCATTTATTTTATCACCTTTTACCACACCGACGCCGTTTATTTATATAATTTGTTTAAGAAAACAATTTATTACGTTTTCCCTGACTTAGAGCTCTGTAGAAAATTTTGCGCAAGTATTAAATGGTACTCCTTCCGTTAACTTTCCTGATGCCATAGTCAACACTCTATTAGCAAACCCCAACGTATCCAGTTCATGTGTAACAGTCAAAATTGTTGTGCCGTTTTTGTTAATCCGCGCAAAAATCTCCATGATCTCTTTCGTTGTCTCTATATCCAAATCGGAAGTTGGTTCATCAGCAATAAGAATATTGGGCTCATTCATCAGTGCTCTTGCAATGAGGACACGACGAAGCTCGCCACCGGAGAGCTGAGAAGGAAACATATCTGCAAGATGAGATATCCCTACTTCATTAAGAAGAAAGGATGCTCGCCCAGAAGCATCTCCTTGTCTCTTGAAAAGGAAATATGGCAGTTTAACATTCTCAAATACAGTCAGATTGGAAAGTGCCCCGAAGCCTTGGGGGATATATCCCAATTGAGAATTTCTAATCGCCGATATTTCATGGTCTCTCAAGCTGTAGAGCTCGGTCCCCTCCAACTTGATACAGCCCGACGTGGGCCTCAAAAGCCCAGCAACAATATTGAGAAGAGTGCTTTTCCCGCTTCCTGAACGCCCGATAATGCTGACAAAATCACCTCGCTCAATGGATAAGTCTACGTTGTCCACCGCCGAAAAAACGTTTTCCCTACGCTTATATTCTTTACTTAATCCTTTTATTTCAAACAGCATTATTCCCCCTCCTTCACCGTAGTATAGATCTCCGAGCTTCCTATTTTAATTGCAGCATAAGCTGAAGCAAGTGGACCGACCGTAAAAGAGATCAGAAAGCTCATCGCCGCCAAGATGGATAAAGCTCCCCGTGAAGGCTGTAAGTAGGGTAGTCCTAGCAGTGAGCTGATATAGGTGCTGAAAGGGAAAACGACTAACGCTGCCGCTATCATTCCAGCTAGGCTGCCCAACAGGCTGACCAAACAAGCTTCACAAAGAATTAGTCTGACTAACTTGCTCTTTGTTGCCCCCAAAACCCTAAATATACTGAATTCTCTTTTCCTGCTATTTAGGGTAACAGAGAATACAATAATAAGGACACCGACTGCCAACACCCATAGGATAACCGTTAGCAAGAAAATATAGCTTGTCAGTCCCTGTAGATTGCTGGAAATATCATTCATCATATTTTTTGCCACAACTACATGTACATTCTCTTTGGCATAAGTCTGGAGTATGTTGTTTGCTACATCCTTTACCTCGTAGCCGTTTTTAATTTTTACCATGATGGACGAAATTAAATCGGTATTTTCTGCAACTGGATGTGCTTGCAGTCTCTCCGATTCCCGTGCCACCTTTTTTGCCGTGGAAAGATTCATAAACACAGAAGTATCAAACCCCATGCCCGTTTTCTCCAAACGACCGGCGATCAAGAAGTTTTGATCGAAGAATCTAAGCTTTTGTCCTACTTCCGCATTAATGCTGCTGCCGATTACAATTTGACCATCTGCAAGGGAATCTTTAAGCGAGCTTGACATCCATGGCTGGATGACAAAGTCTGTCTCGGGGTCAAAGCCAATGAGCTGAAGGGGATAAGCACAACACCCAGCGCTAAGTGTGGCAATATAAAGCTGGGGTGATGCCGCTTCCACCCCTTCAACACTGGCTACTTTTTCCGTGGTATCCACATCGAAGTAAAAAGTACTGGGTTCTCCTCGGAGTAAGGCACTTTGAAGATTCCCTTCATATCCATAGGGCACAGCAAGAATATCCGCACCCATTCTTTTTGACAGATTATCCATGCCATTCTCCAGGCTTTTTGACAACATGGTCCCGCCAAAAAGGACAAAAGCGAAAATAGCTACGATAAGAATCAGTCCGGTGGATCGAAACGGCTTGCGCTTTAGGTTATGAATAGCGATGCTAACAGTTGTTAATGGCTTGTTGTCCATTTGTTCTCTCCTGTATTTTTGGAACTCCGTCTCCAAAGATAAATTATATTTGCAGAACAAGTTACTAGTATTAAAATCTGGATTACAATCAAGGCTGGAAAGGTTGTCATCTGGCAAGCCATTGTAGCCATCTCACAGCCCCCAATCAGGACAGTAGGGATTAAAATTCCTATAATGCCTGTCAACGCTGTCATCATACTGATTCCCAACCGGATAAGCGGAGCCTTGACAACAACAAGCAGCAATCCGCCACACAGAACTAAAAGGCCGATGCCAATTTCAGCCTGTCCAGACCAGAAGCATTTCATTGGCACCATACCACCCGCTGCGGTTTCAATAGTTTTTGAACAAGTTTGGAAAATGCAGACTGGCACAAGTGCTGTCAATAATCCTAAGACAGCAACAACGATGCCAGACAATAATCTATTTTTCATATAATTGCCTCCTGAAAGTTAATTTTGACTAAAGTATTATTCTTTTGCCTCCTTAAGGGCATTGCTCACAGCTTCATTAAATTGATTGAAGGCAATCGTCGCACCAGATACGGCATCTACATCCTCTAGCTTTTGATTTTCTACCAGCGCCTGTGCATATTGATTCATGGCTTCGACCGCCAGCTGTGCCTTGTCATAATAATCCTTATTAGAAATTTCACCGTTTACCTTCCCGTAATTTTCGTCTTTCACCGTTCCGTCTTTTTGCCAGGTGACATATTGGCAATCGGTTATTACATTATCTTCGATAGTAATTGTTGCCTCACCATAGGCTCCCCGGTCATCCTCACTGCTTTGGCCGGTATACGTTCCTGCGGTATAATCTACCGGATTTCCTGCCTCGTCGGACGGTTCGCCGCACCCGGACAGCAGCCCCAAGGTAAGGGCAAATACAGCCACCACAGAAATAATCCTTTTTTTCATCTAATGCACCTCCTCCATCATGGCTTATTCTGAACAATCCTCGCAACTTTGCCATGCTCCAATACAACGGTTCGCTGAGCTTCCTCGGCAACTTCCGGATCGTGGGTAACAACCACGATGGTGCTGCCCTCTTTGTGAAGCTGCTTGAAAATATCAATCACGATACCCTCATTTGCTTCATCCAGGTTTCCTGTAGGTTCATCTGCGAGAATGAGCATCGGATAGTTGATAAGTGCTCGGGCAATACACACCCGCTGCTGCTCCCCACCCGAGAGCTGACTCGGCAAGTGTTTGGCTCGATCTCCTAACCCAACGCGTTCCAGTGCCTGCAAGGCTTCTTTTTCATCCGGCATGCTATGATAATACTGTGAAACCATTACATTTTCCAACGCTGTAAGGTAGTTAATTAAATGAAACTGCTGAAAAATCAGTCCAATCTTATCCCGACGGATATTGGTTAAACTTTTAGCACTTTCCTTTGAAATATTTAAGCCATCCAGTATAACAGAACCATTTGAAGGCTTGTCCATGCACCCAATGATGTTCATCATGGTGCTTTTCCCCGATCCAGAAGGACCCATGATTGCCAGCCATTCCCCCTGGGAAACTTCTAGATTAACATTCTGCAATGCCTTCACATTACCATAGATTTTTGAGATGTCTTTAAGCTCCAATAAATTCATAAATGTTTCCCTCCTTTATTCACCGCGCAAAACAATCGCAGGGTCTACATCGGTAGCACTCCTGACAGGCAACAAGCATGCAAGACCAGTTACCGCAATGGAAACAACCATTGTCACCGGTATTAACAGCGGCTGAAAGGATATGGAGCGGCTGAAAACACTCATGCTGACTGTTTGAGCGAATATAAATCCAAGTACGACACCGAGCAAACCGCCTAACCCGCCTAAAAACAACCCCTCTCCTAGGAATTCCATGACAATGCTTTTGTTAGAAGCACCTAATGCTTTTTTTAGTCCAATTTCTTTACGCCGTTCGGCGACAACCGCCATCATCGTGGTTGCGACACAAACCATGGTGAGGATTAGCACCACCACCGTCACAAGATAAACCAATGCCTGAAGCTTTGTTAAAACGGTTCCCTCTGATTGTGTGACACGTTTTACAAGGCGTGGCGTGACTTCTCCGACGTTATCACTTATTTGTTTTACAAGATTGTCCAAGGTGGCCTGAGAAGCAGAGATACTGCATTCCACCACATCAATCTCTCCGTTATTTCCCATCAGGTCCTCCAAGGTTGATAAAGACATATAGAGAAAGTCTTCCTCGGTTCCACCTGTTTGAACAATTCCAGATACCGTAAAGTCCTGACTGAAGCTCTCCCCGTTTGCAGCTATACCCGTTACGGTAAAGGCATCACCCGGAGAAAGGCGGATTAAGTCTGCTACGGTCTGCCCCACCAGCACAGCCTCCTTGTTTGCCGGCCATTCTCCAGAGACATACCAATAGGGACTGGTCTTTTTCACTTCTGCCAGATCTGTACCTGCCGCCATAAAGGGCTGCTCATTAATTTTAACAGTCTCATAGCGATACGGTGCGATACCTACAATGTCATTTGCGGGAATCAAATCCGTTACGTCCTTAACCGTATCCATACTAATCGCCGACTCCTCGCCAGCGGGCACAAAAATCAGATTTGCGCCGTAAGAACGAAATTCCTGGCCCATCTGCCGCGGAACATCGTAATAAATCGTAACAAGTCCGGATAGAATTGTCGCACCAATCGCTACCGCCAATAAAGCCACAAGCATTCTGGAGCGGCGGCGAATGAGTGAGCTCGTTATCATTCTAAAATACATCGTTTGTCTTTTCATATAATCACCTGCCATGTAAAACTTCTGCCGGGCGAAGGGACAACAGAAGCCGGATAGACGGAATGCTTCCGGCTAAGGTTACAATAAATACCAAAACTACTACAAGAGGTATCACCATCGGTTTGATAACAATGGCTGATCCAAAGACGGACTGTCCGATAATCTGAGCAAAGCCAAGCCCGGCAAAGTATCCGACAACACCCCCTACAACTGCTGTAACAAGTATCTCTGTTAAAACAAGCCACGAAATTGGCGCGTTATGCGCTCCAACTGCTTTTAGCAATCCGATTTCACGGCTGCGTTCCATCACGCTGGCCGTAACAAGGTTGGAAATGCCCAAGGCTGAACCAACTAAACTTAAAATGGTAATTAAAAGCATCAACAGCTGCGTTTTCTCTAAAATTGCGCCTTCGGATTCCGCAACTTGGCGAATAGGCTTTGCAACTGAATCCGTGATTACTTCTTGTATTTGATAAGAAATTGAACTGACGTAAGCCGTACAATACCACGTTTCCCATTCTTTAATAGAAAGACTTTTTGGATTTTGTGCTGCTTTGCGGGACAGTTCATTGTCAGGTGTTGTTAAAGCACTGACTTCAACTCGGCTTACAAGCCCTGCACGCCCTGTCAATTCCTGTGCCGTCTGCAAAGGGACATAAATTTGCTCGTCCTCATCACTTCCGGCATTAAAAACACCCTTAACCGTCAACTTCTTTGTTTTTCCTCGTAATTCAAGGGTAATCGTATCACCTACTTGAATATTATTTCTACCTGCCACAAGGCTGCCCACCATCGCAAAGTTTTCATCCTGATCGGTCAGCCAATCGCCGGATATTTCCCACCAGCTTTTCATACTTTTCATGCCGGTATCTAACGATTCCCCTGTGGGAAGATCTAAATGGTGTTTAAACCATGTGCCCACAAGCTTAGTATCCCTTGCTCCCGGCTCCAGCTTCACGGAGGTCTCCAGATACGGCGTAAAATCTACGATGTTAAACGCCCAAAATATGGTTTTAATATTTCCAAGTTCCGATTCATTCAAATATTGATCGGACCCGCCAGAACCTTCTGCAACACCATAAAGATCATCGAGCAGAGAAGCCGCTTTGGGAACGACATTAATATTTGCCCCATAGGTCTTTAGTTCCTGATTGACCTTATCCCCAACATCCATCATGACATTGAGCATGGCAGTGGCAAGGGAGGCTCCTAATGCAATCGTAAATGCAATCATGAGCATTTTTCCTTTTTGCCGGAATAGCGCCCCTTTGACCATTCTCCAGAACATAAAATCACCTCCCTTATTCAAACCTGCTCTTTTCGTTTTCCAAATTTTGTGTCTGTATCACCATACTACCGCCCTCTAAGCTATACGAGAGGGGAACCGGATTGCAGCCTCCCTTAAATCCGATTGTAGACTTATTCATGACCACATCGCAAAGCTTGCAGATCACTTCATCCTCCCGCTCATAATAACCGGTTGGACCGCAAATATCACAAGCATCCAGGCCCACTCCAAATGCTACTGTATTCTTCTTAATAACTATAAATCGAACTTCCGTACCGTTTGAGGCTGTATAAATATATCGATGCAAATGACCATCACTGATACTTTCAAGTGGTATAACAATTTCGCTGCCGACGATGTCCATGGGTTCGGCAGGAGAAAGCACGACTTCCCGTTGGTCATAAGCCCTTACCGCTGTCAAACTTAGAACCGCCAGAATATATCCTACTGCCACAACGGCGCACCAGCGTCTTTGCCTGCGTGAGGTTGCCCGGATTCGCCTATGCTGTGCGGGATTGACATAGGTTTCTTTAGGATGTAAGCTTTTTATCCATAATGCAACCGGCAGCAGCATAGTAACCGCCATGATTCCATATAGGAAAAAGTCATTATAGTTAACCGCTATTTTAATAAATTCAAATACACCTTTTGACATGGGAATAATACGCCTTGCCAGTAAAAACTGTGCAATGGTGGCAATTTGCTTGACCATATTAACCAGAAGGATAATAGTTAATAAAATGCGCACCGATTGAAAGGTTAGACTCCGTCCGACTTTATATAAAGCCAGCCCGGCCAGCCCCACAATCAGCAAACCTGTCAGATAGCCAATCATTTTAAAGAGAAAATCAGTGCCAAATATGCTTTCTCCTGTCATGACAAACTCTGTAGGATACAGAAATATATCCGGCAGGCAATAGAGCAACAGCGAGGCCACTAATGTAGCATTTATACCAGTCCATATTCTTTCATGAAGTACAGGCATTTTTTTTTGAAAAACACCCCAAGAAAGCATATAAAAAAGGATAGCTGCAAAGATGGCAACAGATAAAATACCAATATTGAAGTATTCTCTGTTAATCAGCACCGTCGTGGCTTTGAGAAACGATAATATAATCGCGAATACAACCCCAACTACAAATCCTCTAAATAGCCATTTGTTCTGTCTTTGCTTATTGTTAAGGTGTGCAAGTGTAAACAGCATTGCTAAAAGAATTCCGGTGGTAAGCGAATTCTGCACAACCTGTATGAGATATTTCAGCATGGTGTTACCACCTCCCCGTAAACATAAAGAATACGCGCCATGATAGTTTCGCGCCTGCGCGCGAACGAACCCATGGCGCGTATCCGTTCCCTTTAATATCTATCGAACAAACAGACTACCAAACTCTTGGAACATAATCAAAATCCCATTCTGCCACAAGAGGTTCAGTCCAATACCTTCCAGTAACGCCTGTTTCTTTATCAACATGGAGGAGGAAACCCTGTGCTTCAGGATTTTCAATCGTAAAGCGTACTTTATATGTACCAGCTGGACCCAGCTTGATATTTGCGCCATAGTGAGGGCCATCGCTGGCATTCATCGGCATGAAAGTTCCTTCTACTTTTGTTTTACCATCTTCACTGGTAATTTCATAATTAACTGTAAGATTTGGAACAAAATCACCTACGCCGTAACCCAAGTCATTCTTCAATGCGGATATATCTGCTTCTATATGCATGTCGGCTTCGGAAGCTGGCAGGCCTGCTTTATCAGCCGGTTCCATATCAACTGGCTGGAAATACACAGCGGCCACATTCAGCGGTGGTAATTCGATGTCATCACCAATAGGGAATTCCTCAAATCCGGCAGCCTCTCCTGGTGCAGCCACATCGTCTCCATTATCACCTGTTGATGTGCCAGCAGGTGGGTTGGCCGCGTTGTTGGAATTTCCGTCGGTCTCATCCCCATTTGAGCAGCCAGTGAACGCAATCGACATAACCATTGCCAGTGCGAGAACAAAAACAAATATTTTTTTCATGATCTATACCTCCTAAAATGTATAATTTAATCTTAACTCCAAGAAAGCTCAATTAACTGTCCTGGGAATTAACAAATGTTACGAATCAGCTGTGCGCTGTGGAATCTTTTTCAGCAAGCAGCTCTTCCAGTATGCCTCTGACTTCAGCTTTTAGCGCTTCATGCTTTGCTTTCTTTTCTTCAGCTTCCCGAAGGATACGCTCCTCGGCCCGCTTTTTTTCAGCCTCCAGGTGGATGGCATGATTCTTTTTTGTTTGAATGACAAAAAGAATTATAGCAATCACCAACAGAATCAACTGTGGTATCAAAGTCTGAAGGGTCGGATAGATGCCTAGTACGTCCAAAATATCATTGGTAGGAATCCAAGCCAGCCAATCAGGTGAAGACATCGTAATGATATCGCCTTCAATCAGTTCCTTAATGCCCGCACCAAGGAAGGAAATCGACATCAAAGACATCAACACACCAGTTGCTGTAAAGAAAGGCTTGATCGGAATTTTGATGCTAAGGAAATGAATAGCTAAATAAACAAATACCAAGCAAATACAACCGATTATAAAACCTGCCCACACACTGCCGACGTTGTTGTTAGACAACATAGGCTGGTAAAAGAGAACAACCTCAGCGCCTTCCCGAAAAACAGCCAAGAACGCAGTAAACGTCAGTGCAAAAGTACTTCCTAATAGGGACGACTTCTCGGTCTTGGTTTTAATATAAGATGTCCATGAATCGGTTTCAGATTTAGACAGCATCCAGTTGCTGACATAAAAAAGTACACACACAGCCAGTAGGGCGGTAACACCCTCTATAACTTCCTGAGAAGCACTGTTGGCTAGTTTTAATAAATTTAATAGCCAAGCCAGTACGAAGCTCGCCACAATGCCGACAATAGACCCTACATAAATAGGAGTCACCAGCCTCTTGCGGCGTCCGATATCATCACCCGCAGACTTAACTAAGTATGCCACGATAGCGCCTACGATAAGAATCGCCTCAAAGCCTTCACGCAGCATGATTGAAAAACAGGCAGCGAACGTGGCAACCGCAGCAGAGCTTCCGCCAGCAGCCGAAGCCCCCGAATTATTGGAAGCATTATTACTGCCAGTTGTGCCATCCAGCACATGAGCATCTTCCCGGAGCATGGACGCAAGCAAATCCACTTCTTTGTTAAACTCATCTGTACTTCCGCCGTTTTTAGTTACGGCTTTGCAAGCCGAGAACTGTAGCTCCATTTCCGTTTTTCTTGAGCCAGAGATATAGCCCATGGCAATTCGCTCAAAGCCAGTAGTCTCATAGTAGCCATAATAGCCATTGTTTATGGAGTCATATGCCCCCCTGGTATCTCCGGCAGCATAGCGTGCCTTGCCAGTTTCAAGCACAACCTCCATTGCGTCGACCACATCGTTCCAAGTCGAAGCTGGCTGTCCAGACTCTTTGTATTCGTCCCAAGTGGCATAGTAGGGCTCTGCTGCTGATTTCTCCGCAGTCTCAGCAAAGGCCATAGTAGGAAACATGCTGATGAGGATCATCATCATTGAAAGAACCGGAACTAATATTTTTCGCATTTTATACCTCCTTTCTCCAAATTTTAAAATAGTATCTATTAATACTATCTATCAGGTTAGCTTAAGCTAACATAAAGTACAAGGGCCAGTTTGAAGATTTTATAATAGGGCCAGACTTAGCCTAAAGTCAACTCTGTAGCCGATATTTGCTGAAAATCTGTGCTATACAAATAGGGAGAGAATCGTCTTATCCTTTTGATTTCACGATTCTCTCCCTATCTAAAATGCACAAAACTAGTATTAAAGTTCTTTTACAGCCCCCTTTTCATTTTTAAGCCACGCCTGGCGAAGCAGTTTAACTGCGGCGGGGACCTGCTCCAATAGCATACCCCCATAATTTAAAAGAACTAATCCGTTTTTCATGTTTTGTGTACAACTCCAAAACTCAGCTGTTGGCTGCACACCCACACCCATTTCATTGGCTTGCGCAATCAGTTCCTCTTCGGTTACAGCCCATTTTGCCTGCACCAATATATGAAGGCCTGCATGGGTCCCCCAAATATGAATCTTATCCTTAAATTCATGCCTCAGTGACTTAACAAGTACATCCCGCTTTTTTCGCTGATGCAAAATGGTTTTTCTCATGTGCTTTTCCCAAAACCCCTCACGCATAAAGAGTTCTAATGTCTTTTGAGTAAGAAAAGGTACAAATGTAGTATCATGGCAGTAACGCTCACACAATTTGTCTACTAGTTGTTCTGGAAGCACCATATAGGACACCCCTATAGCCGGAAATAACAAATCGGAAAAGGTCCCCATATAAATTACCCGATCGCTGCAAAACGAATGGATGGAGGGAATTGAGTTTATATCATACTGAAAACAACAGTTATAGTCATCTTCAATAATGAAGGTATCGTTGCATTTTGCCCACTCGGCCAATTCCACCCTACGCGTTTTGGGCATAATGATACCTGTCGGATATTGATGTGAGGGGGTCACATAGGCTGCTGCAACAGTCTTATTCTTTAACTGACTTATATCTATTCCATGTTCATCCATTTGTATCGGCCGAATATGAAAACCGTTGTTCTGGAAGGTCATACGGGTTCGATTATATGCCGGCTCTTCCATGGCAATATTCATATTTTGGTCCGTTAACACATGGCAAATAAGTTCTAGGCAAAATTGTGTCCCTGACCCAATAATAATCTGTTTGGCCTGGCACTTTACTTGTCTGTGATGATAGATATGTCTTTGTATTTCAGCGCGCAGACTTGGTTCGCCAAAAGGACAACCATACTGCAAAAATCCATTTTTATAATCAAGGAAGCACTTGTTTGTAAGTGCTTTCCATCTTCCGAAAGGAAACTCATCCGGGTGTAGCCTTTTATTTTGAAAATCATAAATTATATTTTTATCATCCTGGCTTTCTAATTCCAGCTGTGGCTTCCCTATTCCTTCTTGTTTATCCAATGCTTCCATAAGTGGCAGTTCGGCATAATACCCCTGGTGAGGTCTACTGATCAAAAATCCCTCTGAGGACAATTTATCATAAGCTAATTCAACCGTGTTCCTGCTTATCCGTAGGTCCATGGCTAACTTCCTGCTGGATAAAAGTTTTGTTCCACTCTTTATATCCCCTTTTATAATATCGTTCTTTATCTGCTGATATAATTGAACATATAAAGGCATCTCTTCATTCTCATCTAGCACAAACATATATCCATTCCTCCATAAAACCTTGCCGCATCTTCGATTAGCATAAGCTAACCTTTGCTCAAAATTATACACACACCAACTTCATCCAATCCATGGATTGAATGAAGCCTATCATTCTTGCTTAAATAAGTAAATCATTGTAATTTAAATATTTCTATATATCCTTTGTATTCATCACGCGCATTGCATTAAGAATGGCAATGAGGGCAACGCCCATATCCGCGAACACCGCTTCCCACATGGAAGCTACCCCAAAGGCACCTAAAACTAAAAACACCGCTTTGACACCTAACGCAAAGAATATATTTTGAAATACAATGTCTCTTGTTCTTTTTGCAATCTTCAGGGCAGAAGATATTTTGGAAGGCTCATCTGTCATGATGACAACATCCGCAGCTTCGATTGCCGCATCAGAACCTAGCCCGCCCATAGCTATTCCAATATCAGCTCTTGCAAGCACCGGCGCATCGTTGATGCCATCACCAACAAAGGCAATCTTCCCGTTGCGGCTTTTTCTGCTTTCCATTGCCTCTATCTTCTCTACCTTATCGGCTGGCAGCAGTTCGGCATACACCTCATCCAACCCCAGCTGCTTACCTACTTTTTCTCCCGCTGCTTTGCGATCGCCTGTCAGCATGACTGTTTTTTTAACGCCGAGAGATTTAAGTTCCCTAATTGCCTTAGCTGAATCTTCTTTCACCTCGTCAGAAATAATAATACTGCCCGCGTACTTCTTATTGACAGCAACATATACAACTGTACCAAAAGTTTCAACATCATCGTAGTGAACATTTGCACTACCCATTAGTCGAGCGTTACCAACAAGAATTTCCATGCCTTCGACTCTTACCTTAATGCCTTGACCGGCAATTTCCTCATACTCTTCCATACTATTTTTATCAATATCCCCATCATAGGCACTCAAAATAGAAAGAGTAATTGGATGACTTGAGTAACTTTCCGCATAAGCCGCATATTTAATTAATTCTTTTTCCGTAAAACCACTTTGCACATTTAAGCTTGTGACTTTGAATACACCTTTTGTTAAGGTACCAGTCTTATCAAACACAACGGCTTCAACATCGTTGAGCGCTTCCAAATAGTTACTGCCCTTGACTAAGATGCCTCTTTTCGAAGCGCCTCCAATGCCACCGAAGAATCCTAAAGGGATAGAAATAACCAACGCACATGGACAAGAAACCACTAAGAATACCAAGGCTCTATATATCCATTCAGAGAAGGTTGCTTCTTTTATTAATAAAGGCGGTATGATTGCCAGTGCTAAAGCTCCAAATACAACAACCGGCGTATAATAGCGTGCGAATTTTGTTATAAAATTCTCCGTCGGTGCTTTTCTGCTGCTGGCGTTTTGAACGAGATCCAAGATTTTAGATACAGTTGATTCACCGTAGTCTCTTATTACTTCAAGAGTCAAAATTCCGTTCTTATTGACAAATCCACTTAGGGCATCTGCGCCGGGTTTCAATTCACGAGGCACAGCTTCACCAGTCAACGCCGAAGTGTCCACCATCGATATACCCTCTATTACCTTACCATCTAAGGGAATTTTTTCTCCCGGTTTTACTACGATAATATCTCCAACATGTACCGTGTCAGGTGACACGGTCTTCAGCTCATCGCCAACCTTTAAATTTGCATGGTCCGGTCTTATATCCATTAGTGCACTGATCGATTTTCTGGAATGATCTACAGCTATATCCTGAAAGAGCTCGCCGACCAGATAAAACACCATAACAGCGACACCCTCCGGGTATTCCCCAACAAAGAATGCTCCGATTGTAGCAATGCTCATAAGGAAATGTTCCGTAAAGATCTGGCCGCGTGTAATACTTTTGATTGCCCGAAGCACAACCCTTCCTCCAACGATGATATAGCTCGCTACAAATATGGCAAGTTCCACCCACTGCGAAAACGGAAAAACGACGCCTACTGCAAAGATTCCACCGCCTATCACAAGTTTTATGATTTGCTTCTTGCGATTTTCATCATCATCCTGATCTGATATGCCAGACTTAACCGCCCCCTCTTCAAAAGAAACCTTAACGCCTGGCTCAATCTTTGTTACAACCTGCTCAACCTTCTTACTTAACTTAGAAATATCCGCATTAGGTTTAGTCTCCAGTGTAAGCTTCCTCGAGAGAAAGTTTACTGAAGCAAAGGTTACCTCATCCAAATTTTTCACTTCTGCTTCCATTTTTGCTGCACAATTTGCACAACCCAAGCCTTCAAGGATAAATATTTTTTCCATGTTAATCCTCCTTATAGTTTTTAAGGGCTCTCTACTATAGTCTATCAATTTTTCTCATGTCATAAGGGAATAAAGGAGGCCTCTTAAGTCCTTTTTACTTTTCCATTACATGGGCTAAACATTGCTCAAAAAGCAGCCCTATGTGGCTGTCATCCAATGCATAATACGCAATTTTACCATCTCTGCGATATTTAATTAATTGTGTTTGCCGAAGCACCTTAAGGTGATGAGAAATAGCAGGCTGAGTCATATTAAGAAGGGCGGTGATATCACATACACACATTTCTGAGAGCAGCAAAGCATTCACTATTTTAAGCCGAGTTGGATCATTCAGCACTTTAAAAAGCTCCGCCATTTGAAACAGTTGGTCATCCTGTGTCATTTCACTTTTTACCCGCTCTAATGTATCTTCATGTATAATAGTACAATTACACAAGGCGCCATCTTCCTTTTTATTTCTCATAAATTTGCCCTCCTGAAATAAATATATAAGCATTCGTTTATTCGTTATAGTAGCATACTATCCTTTTATAGTCAATACATCCGCCTTAAACGAATATAGTTCTAATCAATTATTATTTTTTAAATAAGACTCGTTTAGTCACCCATTATAAAGAATATAAACCACATCTAATGTGTGCCTTAAGTCAACATAAGCCATTAAAGTTATGATGAGTCACAAGGTTTCAAAAAACAAAAGAAGTCAATCCATTTTGGGAATTGACTTCTTTTAAGCAATTTCAGCAGGCTAGATAAGAATCGCTGCTTCCATTTAATACTATATTTCTGCTGTAACAATTGGCTTTGAAAGCCATTAGGATGCCTCTCCAAAGAAGCTTTGACCTCTTATGGACGCAAAAAAATCACAAATTCATAGCCATCTTTAGAGCTATCAGTATCAAATAACTGCACAATGTCTTTATCTTTCAAATTTCCTGAAAACAGCTTATACTCATCGTCATCCGTCACCTGATATATAACGACATCTTCTGACAACATATAGGTTTTGTCTCCGATAGTTATGCTTTCTCTGTTATTTCCTTGATCAATTTTTACAGGTCCCAAATTAGCACTTATTTCCTGAGCTCCCACAATCACACCGTTAGAAGCCAAGTCGAGTTTATATAAAATTGACTTGCTAAATCCATTAGCGCTCCATTTTACTTGAGACCAGTTTTTTATGATATCTGCATCAGAAGTTAATACATCTATCCATTTCTTTTCTTTATATCCAACAACATGCTGAACTTTCTTTCCAGCATCATTTACGTCCTTGGTTACCTCATTGAAAACTGAATAACCAGAAGAAACTGCTTTTAAGTCCTGAACGGTAGTATTTGTTTTATTCGTATCTGCGTTCGAAGCCTTATCCGTCACAGTTGACTGATTAGTCGTCGTCTGGCTCGTTGTAGCCTGATTTGCTGTCGTGCTCGGTGTCTGCGCCTTTGTATCATTCGTATCCTTTGTTTCACTTGTAATTATTTTTACCGTTTTACTTGTGTTGTCATAATCAATCCCTAGTGATAACAACTCACTTACCTTTCGTACAGGCAAATAGGTTGTACCCTTATATGTAATGCTGAACGGTACTGAACTTCCATCGGATAATTGATAATTTTCCCCTTGTTTAACGGCATTTTTACCATCTACGGTTATGTTGACCGTATTGAATTGTGCCTGAATATTGTCCGCTAAAGCCGTAGTTGGAACCACTAATAAGCAGGCAAAGATAAACCCTACAATAAACCCTTTAAACTGTTTCATTTTTTAACTCCTCTCTGGATTGTGATAAAAAATAGTTTCTTTCAGTTTACCCCTCTACAAATACATATTCAACCTTTAATCTTAAATTTTTCCAATATTAAATTAATTTCACTAATAAAAAAGTAACCGACATGCCTAAAAGTGGCACGCAAAAAGTCACACCTAGTGCGTGCCACGAGGTCAAAATAAGCCATTAAGCTTGCAGTCAAGTATAGATTAAAAAATAAAAAAACACCCTCCAAACGTTGCAAATGCAGTTATTTGAAGGGGGTTTTACTTGGTGAGGCACGAGGGATTCGAACCCCCAACCGACAGATTCGAAGTCTGCGACTCTATCCATTGAGCTAGTGCCCCATAGCTAATCAATAAAAAATAGTATATACCAACATTTGCATAAATGCAAGTACAAAGATTAGAAATATTCCTTCATCTGATAAATTTTTAAATAACCCGCATGTGTAAACATAAAAACAATCGGCTGACGGTTGATTTTTCATCTTGCTGATGTATAATTTAAATAAGTTATAATGGAAAATATACCCATAAAGAAGGAGAAAAAAATGAGTGGAAAATGGAAGAAGTTTTTAACCTGCTTTCTTACAGTTGCGATGCTGATTACGATGTCAACCCCTCTTGCCTTTGCCGCAGATCAGGTTCGTATTATCGATCAAGGCAGCTTTCTTCAGTTTGAAGTTCCGCCGCAGATTATTAAAGGACGAACAATGGTTCCGATGCGAGAAATCTTTGAAAATGTTTTTGGCTGTTCCGTAGAATGGAACTCTGCCGAAAAAAGCATTACCGCAGTATATCCAGACACGACACCCATAACAATTCAAATGAAAATTGGAGATCAAACTATGTATGTCAATGGTAAAGCTGTCCTAATTGATGTACCGCCTCAAATCGTGTCAGGTAAAACACTCGTGCCTCTAAAAGCGATTTCCAGTAGTTTAGGAGTGGGCATCGGATATGACAATGCTCATAAAGTTGTGGTATTAGGACTAGCTACAGATAATCCGCAAGAAGTATTAGCAATTGATGCACAAAATTATACAGATATTAAATTAACAGACATGTATGGTGATATCGACTTACTAAAGTTGTATACCGTACCCTCTCCTGATGCCGCGTATATGTATGAAGTAAAGGGACACCCCTATGAAAGTCAATATCAGGCACTTTTAACGATAAAGAAAGAGGGTTCCGTCTTTATCGATGTGTCAGTTGAAAAATTGAATAAGCCGGATATGAACAAAAAGGTGACTTGGACAGATGTAAACGGCACAACCTACACCCATACCGTCGATTCACTTTATACTTTGTTTCCTCTTTTAGAGATGAAAAATGGGCAGACATGGTGTCTGAAGACCTTTGGCGATGTTTACAGTGAGTACCAGGATATACCTGGAAGAGTCCTGTTAGACGCAATCCAGAGCTATGCCAAAACATATCTGTAATTTTGATGGCTTTAAAGTCCATACTAGAAATATAGCAAAATTAGTTGGCGTTTGAAATTAAATCGATTATATTCACTGGGAGGTGAAAGTCATTAAAAACATTCCCAACTGTATTACAGCTGTTCGGCTATTTTCTTCTATTGCTTTATTGCTTGTCAAACCACTCTCTGCGCTATTCTTTTTCTTTTATCTTATAGGTGGAGTGAGTGACGTTTTAGACGGATATATTGCAAGGAAATTCAACGTTTCCAGCAAATTCGGTCAGGTATTTGACAGCCTTTGCGATCTAGTATTTATCAGTATTGTGCTGCTAATTTTTATACCAATTATAAACCTATCATTGGGAATGATCTATTGGATAGCTGCCATTGCTGTAGTACGCTTGATTTCAATAGCCTTAGGTCTTGCCAAATATCATCAACTCGCTTTTTTGCACACTTATGCCAATAAGGCTACCGGCTTAGTTTTGTTTTTCTTTCCCTTTTTATTTTTTGTTTTGGGGAAAGAAATCACTGCTATTACCATTTGTTGTCTAGCCAGTATTTCGGCATCTGAGGAGTTATTAATTAACCTAACTTCAAAGACATTGCACAGAGATAGAGTGTCCATTTTCAGCAAATAAGCAAATTCAACTGAGAACTGCTTTTGCTGATAACAGAATTCAAGCTGGTCTAAGGAGTGACATTTTTAAAGGTGGAGGTAATTGTTTACCCCCACCTTTATTATAGAATTTATAGAGTCAAAATTGCTTCAAAATTAAATATATCACGGCAGCTTATGGCATAAAAAACACGCTAAATCAGTGATTCATATAAGACGGTAATATCCTCTACGCTGGTTTCTTTTGGATTTCCCGGCCTACAAGCATCGTCGTAAGCCGATTGAGCTAAGAACGGAATATCTTCTGCCTTGACGATGTCCTTTAAGTCTACCGGAATACCCACATCCTCAGACAACTGTTTTACCGCGTCGATGGCCACCTGGCGGTATTCCTCCTGAGACATGGCATCCACGCCTTCTACGCCCATAGCCCTTGCGATTTCCCGGTATTTTTCTCCGGTAGCCTCTGCATTATACGCCATAACTGTAGGAAGGATAATGGCATTGGCTATGCCGTGTGGCGTGTCGTACAGGGCTCCAAGCGGATGTGCCATGGAATGCACGATACCAAGGCCCACGTTGGAAAAGCCCATGCCTGCCACGTATTGGCCCAACGCCATATCGGTCCGTCCCTCGGCCGTATTATCCACAGCGCCTCTTAAAGAACGAGAGATAATCTCAATAGCCTTTAGATGGAACATATCGGACAATTCCCAAGCTCCTGCCGTAATATACCCTTCGATAGCGTGTGTCAGCGCATCCATACCCGTGGCTGCGGTCAGCCCCTTAGGCATGGAAGCCATCATTTCGGGATCCACAAAAGCCACTACCGGAATGTCCTTCGGATCTACGCAGACCATCTTCCGATTTTTCTCCACATCTGTGATTACATAGTTTATGGTCACCTCTGCCGCCGTTCCAGCCGTAGTCGGTACAGCAAAAATCGGCACAGATTTCTGCGTAGTAGGCGCAACGCCTTCCAAGCTTCTGATATCTTCAAAGTCTGGATTAGCAATGACGATGCCCACTCCCTTGGCCGTATCCATGGAGGAACCTCCACCCACAGCAATGATGTAGTCTGCTCCCGCTTTCTTAAATGCTTCTACACCCATCTGCACATTCTCAATGGTAGGGTTTACTTTGATGTTTGAATAAATTTCATAGGATAACCCCGCTTCCTCCAGCACGCCGATGACCTTTCCGGTTACACCGAACTCCAGCAGATCTGGGTCTGAGCAAAGAAACGCCTTTTTAAAGCCCCGTCCAACCGCCTCACTAGCGATATCTTTAATCGCACCTGCTCCATGGTAGGAAGTCTCATTCAATACAAATCTGTTTGCCATTTTTTCTCCTTTGCGTTTAAATAGGAATCGTTAATCTTGTTATTTCCACTTTTTTTCATTTTAACATGGCCCTTTTACTTTTTATACGGTAATTTTCAGACAATTTAGGGTGAAAATTTTTTATTTCTCCTGCTGGCAAGATCATGGCTAATCTTTAAGTAATCCTCATCTTCATGACAAAGACCGCCATCTCGATTTCAAGAAATGGCGGTCCCTGTGTTTCAATTATTTTTACATCCTTATTTCTTCTTTACCGGATAGCAAACCTCTGTCACCCATTCTTGGGGATTCTGGGTTTGAGCTGGGCTGACGTGATAAATGCAGAACATGGCCCCGTTAAACTCATACGCGTTATCCCGAACCCATTGTGCCACCCCTCGATGAACTTCCGTCAATCCCTGATAGTCGCCTTTGATGATGGCTGAAG
Source organism: Aminipila butyrica (assembly GCF_010669305.1). Taxonomy (NCBI): domain Bacteria; kingdom Bacillati; phylum Bacillota; class Clostridia; order Peptostreptococcales; family Anaerovoracaceae; genus Aminipila; species Aminipila butyrica. Next base: position 2,442,275 of record NZ_CP048649.1, read on the forward strand.
CAAATTCGATACTAGGTACCTTTTTAAAAAATACATGTTCTGTATCCTCATAAGCCCCAACAACAGACATCTGAATTTCTACGTCGACATCGCTTTCTTTATATCCCACATCGTGGAAGACGGCCATACCATAACAAGGATCTGCTATCTGCATATTCCTGTCTGCCGTCTCCTTCATGAGCAGCTCCCATAAAATTCCCTCCCGGTCATAAGTGGGAATTACCTGACGTACGCTGGCTACATACCGTTCTGGCAGAGCCTTAATTGTTACATTATAGTTCATCGCTGTTTCATCCTTTCTCAGCCGTTCTATGGCTGTATCAAGGAGCAGCAACCGACGACTTACCTCCTCAGCCTCCTCCTGGACCTCGCTCTGCTTTATTTGCAAAAACTCCGCCAGCGCTTGGGGGTCATCGTAATGCGCCAGAATCTTTCCGATGGCGGAAAGGCCAAAGCCCATATCCTTCAGGGCCACAATCCGCCCGGCATCAGCCAATTGTTCTTCACTATAATAGCGATAACCCGTGCTGGTATCAATAGTCTGGGGAGTCAAGAGACGGATTTCATCGTAGTGCCGCAACATTCGAATGCTAATCCTTGATAGTTTTGAAAAATCACCTATTTTCAGCATATTTATTTCCTCACATATGTGTTTTTTGAGCTCATCTACAGTGTAGAGTATGCCACAGTGTAAGAGTCAAGGGGGTTTTTAAAAAAGTATCAAGGCTACCGACCAAGAAGCTATTCCCAGGTTATGCCAAGTATTTTACACACATTGCTTCGCGCCCGCTTGCTGCACGTATAGGAATCCAAGCTTAGCAGTTTTCCATTTTGATCGTACCTGCCTAACCGAATATCCTCATTAAACGAAAAATCTGTTCTGCTTCCATCTTCTTCAGGGACTACGAGCCTCACAGGTACTCCATATATTGTCTCTGTGGGAAGAGCTAAGGATTTTTTATGCTCCAAGCTGGCCAGGAATTTCATGATTGTTCTTCTTTCTTTAGGTGTAAATTGCATTTTTTCAGCTCCCACCACACCATTTACATTATACAAATGGGTCAAATAAAACGGATCCCCTTCCTTTATGCCAAATTGATTTTCCGGACAAAGCTGCCGACTCTGTAGGGCAGCCCCCCCTATAACTGCCAAGACAGCGACCAAGATGACAGCAATAACCCACTTTTTCTTACTAAGCAACATCTTTATACCTCATAAGTCATCTAACTTTACGCATATAGAATCCAATACACAATCATAAGCCTTCCAACTTACTTTTTGTGCACATAAGAATTATATCACCCATAATTGTCATAAAATGTATAATTTGCTGATTTTTTCGAACAAATTATATTTTTTTAAATTTTCCTACTTCCGCCATCCCATCACCAGCTCCGCTTCACCAGTATCCCCATCCTGCTGCTCTTTTTCAACAGTAAATCCTTCCCGGCTATAAAATTCAACCGCATGTACATTATGTTTATAAACCTGTAAGGATAATTCATCATGGCTCCGCTTCACATAATCCAGCAGCGCTTTACCCACACCTCTAGACTGGCAAGCGGCATCCACAAAAATCCCAGCAATATAATTATCCATCAGCCCGATAAACCCCTGGATGTCGCGGGAATCTTCCCAAACAAAGAGATTCGCCTGGGGCAGCATCTGTTTCACCATCTCATAGTGTCCCCGCCAATACTCTCCTTCAATAAAATCATGAGCCTGAAGGTTGGTTTCAAGCCATAGCTTCATAATACGTTCTAAATCGTCCTTGTTAAAATCCCTAATCATCTTAATCTCCATTCTTATTCATCATAAAAGTAAATCTGATTACGTCCCTTGTTCTTGGCTTTGTATAAGGCGGAATCCGCTTGAATCAGCATGTCTTTCAATGAATGAGCATTCCCTGCCGGAGAATAAGTCATGCCAATGCTGACAGTAACCTTCAACTCCTTCCCTTGATAGGAAATGCTCCTGTTCTCAATGTTTATACGAAGCTTTTCCACCACGGCATGTAGCTTTCTCACCGGGATATTTTCCAGCAAGACCACAATTTCCTCCCCGCCATAGCGTCCCGGCACATCATTTTCATGGAAATGCCCTTTGACCATAACCGCAATGGTTTTCAATACAATATCTCCGCAAGAGTGGCCGTACGTATCGTTCACTACCTTAAAGTTATCTAAATCAATCATCAGCAAGGCATAAGAACATCTTTTTGCCTTATTGCAACTTAGCATAAAATGAGCTTGGTCAAAAAAAGTAGCCCGGTTATAAATGTTCATCAGCGGATCAAATGTCGCTTTTCCATACAGCTTTTTTAATTCATTTTCTTTATCAGTAATATCGTGGAATACCAGACAGACTGCATTATTTTTGCCATTTTTTAAAATATCAGTTCGGGTTATCTTATAAAATCGTATTGTTCCATCGATTTCTAAGCGCAGCTCCCGTTCACCTTCAAGCGCCTTGACCTTCTCCATGATTTCTCCCGGTCCTAAATCATTCAGCTCAGGATACAGTGCCCTTGCTGCCTGGTTCGCATCTAACAGTCGAAAATCTTTGTCGTAAACAATAAATGCGTCAACCATGAATTCAATGACCTGGGCCCGTGCCAAAGGCACCACATTCAACAAATTTTGCCTACGTACAGAATATAAAAGAAGGCCCTGAGAAATCGAAACAGCAAAAGGATTCAAATCCAATCGCAAGTGATCCAAGGACAAGTTGTGATAGATGTTCACGAATAACGGAAAGAGAAGTGACAAGAGCAGACAAAGGCTCTGATTCCGTTGCAGCCTGCCTGTCCCTTTCAAATGCCTTATAATCCGTCGAAGACTCAAGAATACGAACACAAAACTATAGGCAATAGCTAAATAGCTCACTGGCCCCGGATCACCCTGGCAGTTGGCAATCAATCCATTGTAAAAATACTCAATACGGGTATAGTGCAGCCGAACCAGCGGAAATGCTTGGGCCGTAAACAGGTTCACTACAGGAATAGCAAAGAGCAGACCATATGCCCGTGGGCTGAAGCGCTTTTCCCCATAAACATCCCTTATAAAAAGATAATTTAGCAGTACGAAAAAAGGAGAGCCCATTTTTTGAACCCGCACGGCCATAAAAGCCGAATCCAAAGTAGGCGAAATAATTTCCAGTAGATACCCAGACACATATAAAAAAGTGCAGATAGAAGAAAGTATCAGAAAAAAAGACCGCTCCGAATTATGGCTTGCAATAGCATATATCAGCAAAATCACAGAGGCCACCGTCGAAATAAGCATAAACCAAACAAATATATTCAATTTAAGGACCTCCTCTATACCAAAATAATCTTGTATGTAAACAGCTTCTTTTATTCATAAACACAGATCGCATTGCCGGCCTTTTTAGCTTGATACAAAGCTCGGTCCGCATAAATAAAAAGCTTACTGCTGTCCATCGGCTCTGAGGCCGCCTCCAGTCCAAAGCTAATCAGCATCTTGAGTTCTGGTGATTCTGCAAAATCAAGCTCATTGGCTCTCTCTTGTATCTGCCGGCACACGCCTTCGGCTTCTTCCATACTCATATCCCAGAACAGCAAACAGAACTCATCCCCTCCATAGCGAAAAGCCCTAATATTCTCATGCTTTCCATCGCTTTCCTGCAAAATCTTTGCAAATTTAATTAAGCAGCGATCTCCTACATGGTGCCCCCAGGTGTCATTGATAATCTTGAATTTATCAATATCGATCATGGCAAGAATATTCACTGCCTCAGCAGCTCCTGCTTCCATTGCTTTCAATTCATCATGAAAGGCCTTTCGATTATGGATTCCCGTCATCTCATCCAAGTAGACCCGCTGTTGAAGCTGCCGCCTCTCAATTTCCTTTCGGATGCTGGCACTATTTTTCTTCCGCTCAAAACGAATGATGACCATGCATGCCACAGAAAAAGCGCTAAGGGTTATCAATGCAACCAAAAACTCGCTTAAACGATAAGTGCTGTGAAAAAGACTGACCTTATCCAAGTCCCATTGTATGAACAGCTCAGAGATGACCATGGATAGAATCCCGGTTGCGGCTGTAACCGCTGTTACCCAATAGTTGGCATAGATGATGGTCAACAAGATTGCTATAGCAAGAATATAATAGATGGTAGAAAACGCACTGTGCACCGTAAAAAGAACGAAATTGATGCACACAAAAACAAGAGAAACCGAATAAATCTTACAAGCCTGAGAAAAAAACCTTGACTTAATTATCCAGGTTTCCAACCCAATGCAAAGAAAATTCAGCACACTTGGAACCACCAGGAATTTCAGAAAAAAACGCTGAACGGTTGTTTGAAGCAGATCTGAATGAATTAAAAACAAACCCAGCACAAGCTCTACTAAAAAAGCAAAGAAAACTAAAGCCACAGATGTCTTATAATGAAGCTGAAGCCACTTTCCATCAATCTTCGTGTATTCTTCCTGTACGGTGTAAATATATCTGTTATTTAAATGTTCATTATCCATACTCTTCTTACCTTCTCCGGCAACATCTCATACCGGGCATTAATTATATCAGAAAATTTGCCTTTTTTATAGTATCATTTTTATACACTTGGACCAATTCAACCGGAATAGCCATTTAATTTTTTATTTCAAAGAAAAAGGACAGCTTTCGCTGCCCATTTTCCTCTAACCTATGATATTCCACAGATTCCTTACTTTTCCTCTTCCTCCACCCGGATTTCCCGGATAGCCTTGGTTCGAATCTCCTGACAAATTTCAGCTATAAACTGCTGAAGTGGTTTCTGGCCTTCGTCCCCTTCAAATCGGCTCCTTACGGATACAACCTTTTCCTCCGCTTCCTTCTGGCCCACCACCAGCATATACGGAACACGATCCAGTCTAGTCTCTCGAATCTTATAACCAATCTTCTCGCTGCGCTCGTCAATGGTTACCAAAATACCATTTTTCTGGAGCTCATCCCGAACGGCTTTCGCATAGTCGTGATACTTCTCCGAAATAGGCAGGATGCGCACCTGCTCTGGGCAGAGCCAAGTCGGGAATTTGCCGGCATATTTTTCAATCAACCAAGCCAGCGTTCTCTCATAGCAGCCCAAGGACGTGCGGTGGATGATATATGGCCGCTTTTTCTCTCCATCGGAATCTACATAAGACATGTCAAACCGTTCTGCCAAGAACATATCCAGCTGAATGGTAATCATGGTGTCTTCCTTGCCGTAGACATTCTTCGCCTGAATATCTAATTTTGGTCCATAGAAAGCGGCTTCCCCTTCTTCCTCGGTAAAATCGATACCGATGTGGTTGAGGATATTCCGCATCATATCCTGCACGTGGTTCCAAGTCTCCTCCGTCCCCAAGTATTTCTCCTGATTATTTGGATCCCACTTAGACATGCGGTACGTCACGTCCTTTTCCAGTCCTAAAGTAGTCAGGCAGTATTTAGCTAAATCTACACAGCCCTTGAACTCTTCTTCAATCTGATCTGGACGGACAATCAGATGACCTTCCGAAATAGTAAACTGGCGCACCCGAGTCAATCCGTGCATCTCGCCAGAATCCTCATTCCGGAACAGCGTAGAGGTTTCACCATAACGCAGCGGCAAATCTCGGTAGGACTTTTGGCTCTGCTTGTAAACGTAGTACTGGAATGGACAGGTCATCGGACGCAGGGCAAAAACTTCTGCATTCTCGTCTTCGTCATCCCCCAGCACAAACATGCCCTCTTTATAATGTCCCCAGTGATCAGAGATGATATATAGGTCCTTCTTAGCCATAAGTGGAGTCTTCGTCCTCAGATAGCCCCGCTTTTCCTCTTCATCTTCTACCCATCGCTGTAAGGTCTGAATCATCTTCGCACCCTTTGGCATCAGCAGCGGCAGTCCCTGTCCAATGACATCTACCGTAGCAAAGAGTTCCATTTCCCGGCCCAGCTTGTTGTGATCCCGCTTCTTGATTTCTTCCAGATACACCAGGTATTCCTTCAGCTCTTCCTTCTTTGTAAAGGCCGTTCCGTAAATTCTGGACAGCATCTTGTTCTTCTCGTTGCCTCTCCAGTATGCTCCGGAGGAAGAGATCAGTTTAAAAGCTTTAATCGGCTTGGTAGACATCAAGTGTGGTCCTGCACAGAGATCCACAAAATCTCCCTGCTGGTAGAAAGAAATTACAGCATCCTCTGGCAGATCCTGAATCAACTCTACCTTGTACGGCTCCGCCTTCTCTTCCATGAGCTTGATCGCCTCTTCTCTAGGCAAAGTAAAACTCTCCAGCTTGCTGCCTTCCTTGATAATCTTCTTCATCTCTCCTTCAATTTTATCTAAATCTTCTCTGGAGAATGGTTCGTGCTCAAAATCGTAGTAATAGCCCGTGTCGATAGAGGGTCCGATAGCTAGTTTGGCCTCTGGATACAGCCGCTTTACTGCCTGAGCCAGCACGTGGGAACAAGTATGGCGGTAAGCTGCCAAACCTTTTGGATCGCTGGCAGTTAAAATGCTCAACTGACAGTCTCGATCAATAACGGTCCTCAAATCGGCCACCTGGCCGTCAATTTCTCCGGCACAGGCCATTCTGGCCAAGCCCTCGCTGATATCTTCTGCTATCTCAATGATAGACTTTGCTTCGTTGTACTCTTTTACAGAGCCGTCTTTCAGTGTAATTTTCATGTAACTACTTCCTCCTGTTCAATTATTGTTTTTCATGGGCAGGAAAGACTCCATATAATGGCATTTGAACCATCAAAAAATCCCTTTCTGCACCACATGCAGAAAGGGACGAGTTATCTGTTCTCGCGGTTCCACCCTAATTGCTAAGCGATTTCCTTTTTCCATAGGCTTTTCAGCCAACAGCTGGCCTCCAAGACCGAACTATCCTCTATGAACGTGAAATCACAAAACCACTCATCTTGATTATAACGGAATCACCGGGCCGGATTAGGGCCACTCCGAGGTAGTTTTCAAATGGTTCTCTATTAAAGCGTTTCCAGCAGCCCGCTTCTCTCTGTAAATCTTTCCCACTTTACTCTTCTCATCAACGTGTTAATAATATTAAATTATCCTTTATTTTATCACCAATGATTCTCCGTTTCAAGCCCTAAAATAAATTTTATGAAAGGATTTTATTTCCGGATATCAATCCGATAGGAATCATCATACTGGATATCGCCAAAGGTTGCCATGTTGTTCATAACCGCACAGGCAGCCGAGATAATGTGAAAAGCCAAAGCACAGCCAGTGCCTTCTCCTAGCCGCATGTCCATCTCCAGGATAGGTTCCATGCCCAGTTCTTTAAAAATTAAGTCGTAAACAGGTTCCTTCGATTTGTGGCTGGAATAGAGGAAATCTTTTACATGAGGGTTCAGCAACACCGCCCCATACGCCGACAGGGCCGAGATAACTCCGTCGATAACGATAGGGACCCGAAAGTAAGCCGCCCCTAAAAAACAACCGACCATACCAGCGATATCCAACCCACCTACTTTAGCAATCACATCCAGCGGGTCTGAAGGGTTAGGCTGGTTCAAGCGGATAGCCTCGGTAATGACTTGCTTTTTATGCCGGAGAGCCTCATCTGTCAGTCCACCGCCTTTACCCACCGCACGTTCAGCAGATTCCCCAGTCAACGTCATAAACACGGCACTGGTAGAACTGGTATTGCCAATGCCCATCTCTCCCGTACCGATGAGCTGATACCCTTCTGACACAGCTAGTCCTACCATCTCAATGCCCACTTCTATGGCCTTTACTGCTTCTTCTCGGCTCATAGCTGGTCCTTTGGCAAAGTTATCCGTTCCATATTTGACCTTCCGATTATAGACCTTATCGTTGTTGTAGTCTGACATAATACCCACATCTACGACTTTGATATCCGCTCCTGCATGGGCAGACAGAACTCCCATACCGCAGATGCCCTTCGTCATATTCATGCCTTGGACCAAGGTGATATCCTGAGGAGAACCGGCCACGCCTTCAGCACAGATGCCGTTGTCCGCCACCATAACGATGGAGCACTTCTTCTCCACGTTATTTTTTACCTTCCCTGTAATGCCCGCCATCTTTACCGCCATGGTCTCCAGCTTTCCCAGGCTGCCCAGTGGCTTAATTAAGCTGTCCATGTGCTTCTGTGCCTCTGCCAAGGCCTCTTCATCGGCGCCCCGTATACCTTCTAAAACTTCCGCTAGTGTCTTCATCGTTTTCCTCGTCCTCCTTTGTGTCTAAGCCAGTTTGCCAATCCGGCTCAATTCCGTATATTTGTACAATTTCAAATAAGTTGCTCCGGGCTACATCCTCGGGAGTGACCACCAGTCCGCCATTGCTGTCCACATCATAACCAAACTGTTTCATAATGTACCAAATCAGGTGGGAGCAATGGGTCCGCTGAAGCGGTTCTCCTTCACCCCCTGACAGCTCCGGCAAAATGCCATAATCCACTCCCAGACAGTTGGCTGTTGCGTAGTCAGCCATGGCCTGTCCCAGTTCTGCCTGGGTGTAGCCTCTCGAAGCGGCAGCTTCTTCGCTAATCCTCAGATGAATCAACGTAGGATAAGACCGCCACTTCCCCGTCGTTCGATAGGCCGTAGGCGTTCCCAAATAGGTAGCTTCTATGGTTTTGGCTTCTTTACCTCTGTCGGCCTTGCTGACCACCATAGCACAGTGACCGTGTCGATACCCCATGGTATGCGTAGAAAGGCTCACTAGCACATCTCCCGGCTCCATATCCACCAGCCAACGACCTTTGATACTTTTTCCTTTTGCATCCCGCAGCCGCTCATTGTATGTGAATAATCCTATTTTAGCACAAGTATAAGGATAACCGTCAAAAAATATTTCCTGGAACCCCGCAATCTCCTCCTCATAATTCTCCTGAGCCATCAAATAGTCTACCGCCGGCTTTCCTAGACCGGTCTGTCGAAAAATTTCCTTGTACTCTGACTCCGTCAGCTGGGGACCGCCCTCTACCTCACTCATAGAAGTGGCTCTGCCCTCTTCGTCTACCCCATCGGCTGCGGTCCGCTCCGGGGCCTCCTTACCAAAGGCTCCCGCAGCCCGAATATCCTCAAAGAGAACCTCTAAAGGGATTCGTTCATAGTCTGGCCGATATACGGGATTCCGATCGGCCTGTCCCATAGCCAGCCACAGGATGGAAAAAGCGGCCATCACACCGACTGCCGCTCTCCTAAAATATTTATTTCCTGCTTTCCTCTGGCAATTCATATCGTGCTCTTCTTTCCAAGCTTGTCACCTTCACGAAAGGCAATCGGAACAAATCCTCCGTCGCCACCCGAATGTCCACGGTCACCGCTGGTATCCGGCTGAAATTCTCTGAAGCATAGCCACAGTCCTCATCCTCAAACACCGCCTCATAAGATACCGTCCCTCGGGACAAAGCTTTTGAATTTCTCTTTATGTATGCCAAATAATCTTTGATGTACGTCTGCCCCTGCTGCTGGTTGAAGACAATGCTCCCCTTAGCATAAGCGTCTTCTTCCAGAAACAAGGCCGCACCCGCTGCACATTCTTCCGCCGCCTCCTTTAATAAAAGCTGCTCCTGTCCGTACGCTCCTAAATCCCCCTGATATACCACAGCGGAAATGCTCACCAAAAAAATTCCCAGGAATGCGATAAATACTTTCATAGTTTACCCACCAGTCTTACTTCTATTCTCCCTACAGCACCATCCGGCCTCTTTTGCTTTTAACCCCGTTTATACCTTTTCACTTGCCGTATAGCTTTCGATGATGTAGTCATAGCTGTTGTCTTCTTCAGAGATACCATAAATCTGGTGAGCAGCCATCAGCTCCTGAATCTGTACCGTAACCTTATAATGAATCAGCCGATTTTCCCCGCTGGCGTAGCGGTATTTCACCTTTTCTTCCGCCTCAATATCAATATGTTCCTCTGGTATGCCTGTAAGCCTGATTATATCCTCCTTCAGCTTGTCCTTTATAGCTTCCGTAAAACAGCCTTGCTGTTTCGCTTCTTCCTTGGCCGCATAGACGGAAGCCTGAATGATGGAGGTCACTTGGCTGTTTTTTTGGTCCAGCCCCATCTGCATCATAAAGAGGAGCAATATGGGCAGCACACCCATCATCACAATAAACTGTTTCATTTGCTATCACTTTCTCTATCCCGCTTTATTTGTCTCATCCCATTTCGTTCTGCTTCCCTTCGCCACGCTCTCATTCAGGCTATGGCGTATAGGTCCTTACAGCAATCCCTTGCTCCCATATATATTCCAGCGAAGTGTGAATACTGTCTGGCCCATTTCCTGCTATCATATTAAAAATATAAATTCCCAGCATGACCATACTGATTAAAACCAAATACTGTTTCATCCCTAAGCCGCTTTCACAGAAGCCGCTACAGATAGAGCCATACTATTAGAGATTTCTGTAATGGCCTTGCTAGTCTTCGATCCGATGCCTTCCACATCCTTCTGAAAGCCCATGACAATGCCTGCAATAAAAATTCCCAGGGCGATAAATGCTGCTAAGACAATAATTTGCTTCATCCTGCTTCTCCTTTCTGCTTCTATGAGCATGTCCAACTGCTTGGGTCCCTCTCTTAAAAAAGCATCTGCAATATTTCCTTTTGATTGATAAAATACCCTACATAGATAAAATTTATAAAGATTAAGACCACGTTAATGATAACCGGGAAATACAACAAATCACTGATAATCTCATCCCGCCTTCGCTGCTGAGTCATGCGAATTTCTTTAATGCTTCGCTGGTGAGACAACAAAACCTCCGACAACTCCATCGGGTCCATCTCATCCCATCGCAGAAGCAAACCAGCAAACTCCTTGCCGATTGGCGTCTCCAGATAGTCCGCCATAACCTGCTGGGCCGCTCCCCGTCGATTTAGCCGCAACAAACTCAGCATGCGGATGTAACAAGCCTGCAAAACGCCTTCCCGCTCCGCCAGCTGCTCCAGGATGAAATCTGTGCTTACCTGCTTTCCCCTGTCGATGGAAATGACATTTCTCAGAAAGGATATGCCTTCGTAAATCTCTTTGTCTACCAGCTGACGCTTCCGTTGTTTGTCCCAGCTTTCCAGCCGACTGCGCAATCTTTTCCCCCAGCTCTGAACCGGCTCTTCCAGCCAACGGAGTGCCCCTCTCCGCAAATAATCTGCCTCTCGCTTACAGAGCAAATAACTCCCTGTGCAGATTAAGCCAATAGCTCCTACATGCATCCCATATTCCATCACATTCCCTCCCTTATGCCTTTTTCTTTCCTCGTTAATAATCAAACTTCTGCCTACTGACAATCTCCATAACAGCAATATTCATCAGAAACATCACCCCGCTGACCATAAAAAACAAGATGCCTTCTTTCGTAAACAACTGGTTGACAATATATTCCTTTAGGCTCATACCGATGTATTTTACAGATATAATTACAGTAAACACGTATAGGAGCGGAATCATATATACTACAATACGAATTGCTTCTGAATTCAATCTCTTTCGCTCCTCAAAAATAGCTCTAGCATCTCGAAGCTGTACCAGAATATCCTCAATAGCTACAGATACATTGAGGCCCCTTTCGGCAGCCAGCCGGATGTTATAAGCAAACATCCGACACCAGTTGGTGTTGATTACATCGGCAAATTTCCTCACTGCCAGGCGAATGTCTTGCTGATTGCCAGCGTTTCGCAGTTCCAAAAGCATCTTTAACACAAAGGGATTGCTGACTTTCGTATTCTTGCTCTCCTGTAGAAGCTTTTCTAATGCTTCATAAACGTTAAAATTGACAATTCGATACTGATTTAGAAAGTTGCTGACCAACATTTCCCCTTCAAAGCTGCTTCGCCTGCGAATGCCCTCAAAACGTATGCGCAAAATCAGATAGGGTGTAACCGCCATAATCGCTCCCAAAACCACTGCACTGTGCAGCGACAGGTTCCGGCTGGCCACCAAACCTACGGAGATGAAAACCAGAACCATTACCATTAGCAGGTAGCTCCCTTTTACATGTAACGTTGTTCTGGCGATACAGTCCAAATGCCGTTCAAGAAGTGAGACTTCTCGCAGCTGCCGCCGTCTTTCTCGAAGGCGGTGCCGAGTCCGCACTTTAGCCGCCCAGTGAACAAAGTCCTCCTGGTAAACCAATAGGCTACCGGTGAGAAAAATTAGATATATCATCACCTCAATGGAGATGTTTATCACCGTTTTCATCGATGTTCTCCTTTCCACCGAAGAGCTCCTCCAGCTTCTCCGGTTTATCTTCTTTCAGAGGAGACTTCGCTGCCAGCTCCTGCAACGTTTCTGCAAACCGCTGAAAGCTCACCCAATCTTCTTCTTTTCCCGCCAGCTCTTTCTCTCGGCTAATTCGATAACGCCAGTTCCAACTGTCCTGCATTGGATCATACCGACAAATAGGGAAGATGACAATGCGATCTCCTGCTTTGTCAAAAGATATTTCATAGATGCCGGTCAGCCGCTTCTGCCCCTTATCCCTCATCTGAGCAAAATGCAGAATGTAGTCAAAACTATCCGCTGTCCTTCTGGCGATTAACTCCATGCTGCCCCCCAAGCTCAGCACAATCTCCGCAGCCACATCGTAAGGAAAATTCAAGGGATTCCGCTGATGAAAGGTGATTTTCAACCGCCTAGTTCCCTTGCTGGCAATCCGGAGCACTGTATCTAAGGCCAAGCCGTCTCTGGCCTCTGCCATAATCAGATAGTCTGCATCACTTCGCAGCAGGTGTTTAACCACACTTTTCATCTTATCGTCCTTGGCCAAAATCTGCACGACGGGAGCGTTTGGTATCAGTTTGTGCAGACTGATCTCCGGGTCTGTCTCCAGCATGACTCCCTCCAAATTTTGGTCTTCATAGCTTTGGAGGGTGGCCAGAAAGGATGTTTTTCCGCTTTTCATGGCTCCAGTTACGGCTGTAGAATAACCTAGCCGCACCATCTCCTTAAAAAGGGGAATGCTGTTCCAAGGAATCGTTCCCCGTCTGGCCTGCTCCTCAAAAGTATATTCTGGGATAATATAACGCCGAAATATAATTACATCCTGTCCCGGCTTAACGGAGCTCCCCCGAAATACAGTGATTCTAGTTCCATCCAGGGTATAGAGTTCATGGAAATCCTTATCTAGCCGTTCCTCCGGAGTCAGGAGCAGAAACGCCCGTACCAACTGTTCCCGCCGCTCCTGAGAGATAGTCTGTGGCTTTAATACCATCCCCCCTTCCTCTTGAAAGTATATGCGCTCCCCAATTACCTTGCAGGAACTGCTCTGCCCATAATCCTCGGAGAACCACGGAGCAATTCCTGCTAGTCCCCAGTTCTCATGGTAAATGGCTTCCTCCAATCCCCTATACCATTCTGGATAAATAGTGTCTTCAGCCCGGTGTTTCTTCACAAAGAGCCGAATTTTATTTTTAAAGAACATGACTTCCTTATGAAAGCCAATGATGGCGTTCTTTTGGATGGAAAGCATCCGCTGGATGTCCTTATCCTCTTCTTCCCATTCTTGCTGGAATTCCATGTTGACTAGCTTACACAAGGTTTCAAAGTTAAACAAGGTTCCTGACCCTTGCTCCTCCTGAGCAATGAAATGATCTAAATAAAATTTTTCCATAACTTACTCTTCCTTTGTCGTTTTATCGGAGGCAACCCTGCTTCCTGAGCCAAAGTACTCGCCAGGTTAGAAATATCCTCTTCATAGCAATCTGTACGAAAGTCCAGCAAGGTCTTGTGCTCCCGCTCTGCCTGACGCCCCCAGCTGCATAGTTGAACCCTGGCAAGCTTCTCCTTATCCAGAAAAAGTCGTTCTCCCACATATTTCAAAGTGTGAGGATCTTCTTCTATATACCTATTGACAATCCAGCCCTCAAAGCTGATCTGTACCTTTTCATACAAAGGCTTTAGCTGCTCATATCGGCTTAAGTTAGATTCCTGCTGAGTCAAAATCAAATATCGCTTGGCAGCAGAAAGTAATCCTCCCAAGGCTAAACCACTGTCCAAACAGCTTCCGGTATCTACTAGGACCAAATCAAAACTGCTTGCCGCAGCTTCTAACAGATAGCGGGCAGCCTCCGGAAAGTAATATCGCTCTTCCTGCTCGTTTTCCAACCCGCCCAGCACATATAGATTACCTTTGTACCGACAATCTCGGGCCAACTCCTTGCTGATTAGTAACTTACTTTCCATCTGAAGCTTGAAATTGTCGATGGTTCTAATCCCACCTTTCAAGTAGCTGTCACTCTTCCTACCGTTCAAAGCCATGAACAAAATGTTTAGCTTGCTGTTTTGCGCCGCCAACAGTTCCGCCACCGACTGCGTAATCATGGTCACCCCTGATTTGTGGTCTACTCCATGAAAGGCAAACAAATTCTTCATATAACGTTCTCTCCTTTTTGTACCAGTAAAAACTTCATGCCCTGGCCCTCTGCCAATTCCCACATCTGCCGATAAGTATCCAGTGAGGTAATAATCTCTACATGAGCGATTACTGAGCTGCTAAAATCCCTTTCTAGGATTTCCTGGCTGAAATTTTCCTCCGTGCCCACCACCTCCTGTTCATCAGCATCCTTCACATAAGCCACGTCAAAGGTTCCTAGAAAAAATTGGCCTTTGTTATCATAGATATCAATCTCATCCCCCTTTCTGAGAGAACTGCTCCTGCTGTCAATCCAGCTATCTTTTACGGCAAATATGGAGCGGTCTTCCAGCAAAACTTTGTCTCTGCGGGTAAACATACTTGGGACCACTTGAGCCAATTTGAGGATGTTCTGATTGGCCACATGTCCGTTTATCTTATAAAAGGTCTGGGGCGTTATAGCTCCCGGAATAGTGCTCTGGGGAATATTTTTAATCTCTAAAAAGTCCTTTTCCCTAACCACCGTTCCCTGTTTAATATTTTCCTTGGCTACCATGATGCTTTCCATGACCAGCTGCTCCCTGCCAGACCGCTCCCACCAGACCATAGCCAGTATGGCCAACACAATTAGGGTGATGCCTAACAGCGGTCTCATCATTTTCCATCTCATCTCATTCCCCCTCTTTCTTTTTACATTTTTTTACATATCATATTTTTATTATACCCATCCTTTTTTCTTTGTCAACCATTTTTTTACATTTATTGAAGTTTATGTTTTACGTTATTATATTTATAGAGACTACATTCCTTCCCGCCACAGAAAAGCTTATCATCCTGCCAAAAGACGGTCACCACTCTCCTAGAAAACAGGAAAAATCTCTTATAAACATTGACTTTTACCCCTTTTACCCATAAAATAAAATGGTTCGGCCTTTTAATCTCTGGCCGAAGCTTAATCATAGAATGGAGTTAATCATGAGTTTATTAATAGTAGAAAATGTATCTCACGGCTTTGGCGGTCGAACAATTCTAGAATCGGCCTCCTTCCGTTTGCTGAAGGGTGAACACGTGGGACTGATTGGCGCGAATGGCGAAGGCAAATCCACCTTTTTAAACATCATTATCGGCAATATCCAGCCTGACGAGGGCAAGGTCGAGTGGTCCAAGAACGTCACCGTAGGATACCTGGATCAGCATTCTTCCCTTAAAGCGGGTATGACCATCCGTGACGTGCTCCGGGATGCTTTTAAGCACATGTTTGAGCTAGAGCAAAAAATGCTGAGTCTATATGATCAGATGGCCGAAGAAAATGCGGATGTGGAGACCCTTATGGAAGATGCCGGGGAAATCCAGCAGATTTTAGATCATAGTGGTTTTTATATCATTGATGCCAAGATTAACGAAGTGGCCAGCGGTCTGGGCTTGACCTCCATTGGTCTGGAAAAGGATGTAGCCGAGCTTTCCGGAGGCCAGCGGACCAAGGTGCTGCTGACCAAGCTTTTACTGGAGGATCCTTCCATTCTCCTGCTGGACGAGCCGACCAACTACCTGGACTTTGAGCACATTGAATGGCTCAAACGCTATTTGCAGGAATATGAAAACGCTTTTATCCTTATCTCTCATGATGTAGAATTTTTAAATTCCGTGGTCAATGTAATTTACCACGTGAACAACGGTGAACTGAGCCGATATACCGGGGATTACAACAACTTTCTCCACATGCACGAAATCAAGCAGAAACAGCAGGAGCGTGCCTACGAACGCCAGCAGGCGGAAATTGAACGGATGGAGGATTTCATCGCCCGGAACAAAGCCAGGGTCGCTACTCGAGGGATGGCAAACAGCCGTCAAAAGATGCTGGATCGCATTGACGTGATTGAAAAGCCTCGAGAAAAGCCAAAACCGTCCTTCCAGTTCAAAGAAGCCAGAACCCCTAGCCGCTACTTGGTTCAGGCTAAAGATCTAATCATCGGCTATCAGGAGCCTTTGACCCGGCCTCTAAATTTTGAAATCGAACGAGGTATGAAGCTAGCCATCACCGGCACCAATGGTCTAGGCAAAACCACCCTGCTAAAAACCATCTTGGGAAAAATTAAATCTCTTGGGGGAGAGGTGGAATTAGGCGATTACTTGGCTCCTGGCTATTTTGAGCAGGAAGCAGGCCGAGACAGTGAAATCACTGCTCTAGACTATATCTGGGAGCGGTTCCCGTCCTATACCAACGGAGAAGTGCGTTCAGCCCTGGCCAAATGCGGACTGACCAATGAACACATCACCAGCCAGATGCGGGTGCTCAGCGGCGGAGAAAACGCTAAAGTCCGACTTTGCGAGCTCATGCAGAAGGAAGCCAACTGGCTGATTCTCGACGAGCCCACCAACCACCTGGATGTAGAGGCCAAAGACGAATTGAAGCGGGCTCTGATGGCCTACAAGGGTTCTATCCTGCTGGTATGCCACGAACCCCTGTTTTATGAAGACTGGGTGACTAACGTGTGGAACGTGGAAGACTGGACCTTAAAGATTGTATAAGATAGATCTATAACAGAAAATAACAGTTGCATAAAGAGAGCGGTCTTACAGGAAAAACCTGCAAGGCCGCTCTTTGCTTGTAATTTTATTGGTCCTTATGCTTTCTATTTATATATTTTCCCCATTTACCTCAACCTCCTTAACCTCTGCGGTATCCAGAGCACGCTCACACAAGATTTTCGGCGTGATGCTGCACTAAAATACAGGCCTGAAATATGGGACTACCAAGCTAAAGTATCCCGGTGCTGTGCACTCACACTCGTTCTCTCACTGAACTCCAGCATAAGTCCTAGATTCCATCGAAAAAATAATGAATTTTCATAGGTCTCTGGATACAGAATTATATCCCCTGTTTGGGTATCTTCATAAATTTTTTTCCTTGCCTTTTTCGGCGTATTGGCAAATAACCAGTTTTTACGTCCACTATCATAAGGTCGAATACTGTTTTCTGCTGAGTTATTGGATATGGAACATCACCCATCCAAAAGATAGTTTTCTAAGTACTGCTTCTGGTTTATGACATAGGCGACGGCTTTATTATTAAGTTCTTACTTTTAAAGCATAGCAGCAAAAAACTCTGTAATTTAAAGTCAATAGCGGTTTTCCTTTTTTACAGTTCTACCACTTGGGTATATTTTAAAGTACCTGATTTTTTAAAATATTTAAGTTCTAAAGAAACTCCTTTGGATTGTTTTGGGTAACAGATATTTGAAGCAGTAACTACTTTTGTATCAATACCATTTAAAAACTTGTGTTGCTCATGAACTATTTTCGATTGACTGTAATAAGGAGTAGCATATCCTTTTACGTACTCACCTACCTTTAAAGGCGCACTTTGCTTAACAGCTTGATAGGTTTTCTCTGTACCAAATGTATACCCTACCATTCCTTCAACAGTTTTTTTATAACCTGCTGTTATTGATCCAGTAAATTCATGTGCATAAGAAAAGGAGTGGCTTATAGAATCTATTTCGCCATCTCGTTGAGATGGTTTTCCTATATAAAAATTAATTGTTTTTCCATCTACCTGTGTGTAATTTAATTGAGGGTTTTTAAACACCCATTTGTAAGTATAAACATCTGACATCGGAGCTATAGCATCATTTGTGCTTATATTTGAGTCTGCAAAAGCCTGTGAACTCATTGTAAATAGCATCGTGAAAATTAATGCCACTTGCGCTATTTTAGTATAAATTTTCTTATTCATAATTTCGTAATTCCTCCATTTAAATTGAAAAATAGTAAATTGATTGCATTTCACGCTTTTAAGTTATATAACTGGTCAAATAAGCTTGTACAGAAAAAAGCTTCGACAATATACTTATTCAAGTACAGTGTTTCCTTTAATTTTAAATTCGATATTTTTTTGTGTGTTATCTTTCGTTACATATTCTAGTTTAACAATCATTTTATCGTTTGATATATTGTCTATCTTTTCTGAATTTGTTTTTTGAGATGAGAATGTTCCCAAATAAATCTCTTTGTCTTCAATTAAATTACGTCCGCTATTGCTTTCAAAAGACGTCAAAAATAGGGTTTCGTTATTCGACTCTATCTCTAGTTTAAGATTCTTTATATCTAGTGCTAAATTCCCTATATACTCTAACTTCCCAGGTGAAATATATAAATTATTCTTGTTAGTCTGTATAAAGCCATCTGATAAAATCCAATTGCTATTTCCCCCTACAATATTATATAAAGTTTGGCTTTCGGCATTCTCTAAAATAGAATATTTGTGATTTAAATTCATGAAGGCAACCGCGCTGATAATATTGCTTAAAACCAAACAGAAAATAATAATATTTTTCTTCATAAAATTCTCCTTTTTTTAATTTCGCTCATAGTAACCTCCATAAATTCAATATCTACGGGTTTATATATTGTTATTTTGATTCTATCTATCTCATGCTTTAAAACCCCTGGACCAACTAGATATAAAGCTTGATTTGCTGTATATACATCACATAAAATTCTATAATAAATTTGTATATTCTTTTCAACTGGAACTTTTACATAACAAGTAGATTGTAATACCCAAGAATCATTTTGCTTGAAATTGAATTTAGCTTCAAATTCTGCAGTACTTACATTAATTGTAGTATCTGTCGTTACGCCAAAAGAATGCAAAACTTCATTAGCTCCCCTTGCCCTTGGTCCTATAACCCATGACCCGTGTCTAACGCCTCCTGATACTTTTTTTACCTTTTCCATTACGTAGTATGTGCTACTACTAAAAACATTGTCAAAAATTTTCTAAGCATTTTTTCTCCTTTTCAAAACACAATAATATATTTATATTCTAGCAATATCAAATATATTATTTTCAAAGTAAAAAAACAAATTACTCCTTCATTCGCTCATTTAATCCCCCCTCATCAAACACCTTAAGACAACTTATAAATCCAATGTACCTATCAAACATCCAATTGCTGAAACCAGAAATTTAATGAATGAAAGCTACTGTATTGATCATATCTTAAAAAAATTCTTTTTCAACTCCTGTAAGCTGAAATGTGGTTTTATGGGGCTGAAATGTTGCCACAGGGTCCATTGAAATAGTCTATATTACATGATATACTAACTGTAAAAACAAGGGGAATATGGGGGAATTATGAAAGTTTTAATTGTAGAAGACCAAAAAATAGAAGCAGAATTTATAGAAAAAATTGTAATTAAAATCCAAAATACGGAAGGGATTTGGTGCAGCAATGCTGAAGACGCTTTGCTGTCACTCCAAGCACAAGAATTTGATTTATTTATCTTAGATGTGCAATTGCCTGGTGCAGACGGTTTCTCCCTGGCTAAGCAGATTCGCCAACAAAAAAAGTATCAGCTTACACCAATCTTATTTGTCACAGGGTCGAAGCGAAACTCTTTAGAAGCGTTTCAAAAATATCATTGTTACGATTATATTGAAAAACCTTTTGGACAGCAGGACTTATATGACAAGCTCTCCGAACTAATCGAATCTATCTCCTATAAAAAGCAGGCAGCAGCAACACATTCTGCTATAAATTCCAGACAAGAATTTGCCTGCATATCTTCACGAAATGGGGAGTTTTATCTGAATAAAAAACAATTTTTATTTGTTGAAATAAGAAATAGCAATGCAATTTTTTATTTTGCTGACAAGACGATTGAACGATCCGGCGTAAGTTTGTCAGGACTGCTAGAAGATTTTAACGATGAATTTATTCTTCGATGCCATAAGTCCTTTGCTCTTAATATCCGCAACACTCAATGTATTACTGCTGTAAACTACCGCTTATGGTCTGCTTCTTTTGCACAAACAGAAAAAACGGTAGATATTAGCCATAAATATTATGAACTTGTACAACATGCCATGCAGAAATTAGCTGTGAGTTCTGAGGAGGATTAATAAAATGACGATTTGGCAATCTTTTATGGGTACATTAATGGAGAACGCTACTGTCCTAACTCTTATGAGTCTTTTCAGCCCAGTGTATACGAAATCAAAAGGTCGCTTCATTTCAGCAATTATCATTTCAGCTGTCGTTGTAACCTTTGGTGAATATATACACTTACCGATTGTTATTCGTTTTATTGTAAATTACGGGTTTGCCGCCGTTTTCTATTCGCTGTTTTTTCATCGCAAGCTGCAATATACACTATTTGAATTTCTATTTGCAATAGACGTCAGTATAGTCATTGAATTTTTACTTATTGTATTACAAAACTTTTTTTGGCCAGGCAATCTTGAAGTTTGGCAAAGCTTTGTGCATCTGGGCATTCTACTGGGGCTCTCCATCGTCTGCACCAAATTTGTTCGCATGGTAATAAGTTTTCAGGCTTTTTATGAGACGTATCGGCAGAGCTTTTGTTTGGTTACTATCAGCATTTTCGCTGTTCTTTTGCTAGAACTTTTTATTTGGGATACGGCACGATATAGTCTATACGCTAACCTAGGGCTAATTTGCTTGTTTATCTTAATGTGGCTAGTTTTAAACTTTTACTTGCTTAAAGTTCTGGTTACCGATGAGCGCAAAAAGACTTTAGTTTCAGCATATGAACAGTATGAAGAAACTACAGAAACCCTTTTAGACTGTTTGTATTCGGATCAACATGAATATAATAGACACCTGCAAACAATTTTAAGAATGTGTGAGGAAAACGATACAACGAAGACGGAAATCATGACATATGTCATGGAAATGGGACAAAACGAGGATAAAGAAAAACAACAGATCTTTCTTTGTCCTGCCGGAAGTGGGCTGATAAATGGCTTGATTTATACCAAGGCAAAAGAGGCCGCCGATAACAACATAAAGTTGATTCACTTATCAGAGAGCAAGGTTCCTTCTTTTCCTTGTCTCAATTATGAATTGATAGAACTCCTAGGAAACCTCCTTGACAATGCATTGGAATACTTGAAAAAGCAACCTAAAAACAAGGCAAAAGAAATTTATCTGGACCTTGGATATGATCAGGGTAAAGTTTTTATTAAAGTAAAAAATTCTTACTATGCAGCCACTACGGAAAGTGAGTTTTGGGTAAAAAAAGGCTACACGACAAAATCAAGTTCAAAACACGGCTATGGGCTTTACAACGTAAAGCAAATTGTGGCGAAATATAAAGGTGATTTTAATATTTTTACAGAAGCACTGTATATCAACATCTGTATTTATTTTGAGAACTCTAACGGAAAATCAGATTCAATATAATCAATCAAAGGTTGTACGCTTCAATAAGATTTAAGACCGAAGATGTTCACTTTAGTTATAATTTTTTATTGACATATATAGATTATCTATATATTATTGTATAGGCAATCTATATATCAATAATGTAAAATTTATACACTATTGGATTTTTTAAAAAGCATAGAAGTCGTACTAAAATCATGGAGGAGGAAACAAAATGGCTATAGATAAAGGCCTATTATCTGGCAGCACTACAACTCTTATTTTAAAGCTGTTAGAAGAAACAGATCGATATGGATATGAAATGATTGAAGCCCTATCAGAAAAATCGGATCACACCTTTGATTTAAAGGCAGGTACTCTGTACCCGCTTTTACACAATTTAGAAAAAAAGCAGCTGGTAGAATCCTATGAAGAAAAAGCCGGAACAGATCGAACTCGCAAGTATTATCACTTGACACCAAAGGGCAAAAAGGTATTGCAAGAAAAACAGCAGGAATGGATTGTTTATACCAATGCAGTTAATAAAGTGTTGAACGGAGGACTCAGCTATGCAGCCATTTGATGAGATAACAAGATACAGGGACACCGTTTGCCAGCAAATTCGCTGGAAGAAAGCCCAGGTAGGTGTTTCAACTGAAATCGAAAATCACCTCTGCGACCAGCGGGATGCTTACATGGCAAACGGAGACGACGAAAAAAGAGCTACGACCAAAGCCATTACACAGATGGGAGACGCCGTGTGGATTGGCCAAGAACTAGATAAAACCCATCGGCCAAAACCCCAGTGGACTCTAATTGCGCTGACAGGTATCCTCATGGGGATTGGTATGCTGGTGCACTATTTTATTGATACCGCCGAAAGTTCTCACTATACCTTCAGCCCGTTGCCTTTCATAGTGGCCTGGGTTCTGTTTGTAGCCTGCTATTTTATCGATTTCTCTGTGTTCGGTCGATACCCTCTTCAATTCTACATGGCTACTCTTATCCTTTCGATAGCAGGGATTTCATTGAGCACAGCAACGTATTATGGCCAGGCATTCTGGGTGCTAGGACCCTTTTCCATCAGCTTCGCCTATTTGTCCCTGCTCTTTCCTGTTGCCTTTGCTCTACTGGTTTATGCCATGAGGAGCCGAGGCTATTGGGGGATTTTATTAAGCGGTATAGGATTTTTCCCTTTAGCTATAATTTTATTAATGACGCCAACCCTTGTGGGGTTTGTTTCATATACCCTTTCTGCCTTATGTGTGCTGTGCTTTGCCATAAGCCGAGGCTGGTTCAAGGTACATAAAACACGCGGCTTATTGCTTGTGCTCCTGCCAACTTTTACGACACTGACCTTCAGCCTTCTATTCCTAGCACAATATTATACTCAAAGATTTTGGAGTTTCTTTCATCCTGATCAGAATCCATTCGGCACTGGATACGTATATAATCTCATTCGAGACTTTCTATCACAAGCCCAATTCTTTGGCCAAGGTGATTTCCCTGAAAGTGGAGTTGTTCCGGCTAGCTTACCCTTTATTAAAACGGTCTACCCCCTCACCTTTTTAGCGCATCAATTTGGGGTTGTCTTTTTAGCTGTCATCATAGTTTTTTTAGCAATATTTGCTGTCTTCAGCCTATATAAAGCATGGAAGGAAAAGAGCGTCCTAGGCGCCCTTATCGCCCTGTCCATAGCGCTTACTTTTATCCTTCAATGCACATTCTACCTTGCTGCTAACCTGGGCTACGGATTAATCGCGCCCTTGTCCTTACCATTCATTTCTTATGGGAAGTCAGCCTTGTTTCTCAACGCGGCTTTGACTGGCTTTATGTTATCTATATTTCGCACGGGAGAGGCCTATGAAGAGCACCAGATAACGTCCAGAAGAGAATTAGCTTTCATTTCCTACAAAGATGGAACCTTAAGCATCCGTTTAAAAGGTTGAGGACATCGAATTTGCTAAAGGTATACCAGCTGGCGAGACAGTATATCTAACCAAATAACGTGGGTTTTGGCCGGCTTCTTTTGGAAATCGCATAGGTAACAAAAACCCTCTATTGGTTAAATTTGGGTTGACATTTGTGACAAATTCCTTTATAGTAAACACATTGTCGTGTAAAAATTTAACAAAATTAACATGTGCAGAAGCATATGGAAAGGAAGGAAATCATGAAAATTTCACGAAGATTGACCACACTGGGATTGGCTGTTGCTCTGGTGGCCGGATTAGCTGGCTGCGGAGGCGGCAGTTCCTCTGATGTACTCAAGACAGCCCAGAAGAAACTGGCAGACGTGAAGAGCGTAACCTATGAGATGGACATGGATATGGGTTTGTCCGTAGCCGATCAGTCCTTTACCAGCAAAACGCTGGCTACCATTGACTATATTCAAGATCCTCTAGCCATGAAAATTCAGATGTCCATGGACATGGGGGCACAGGGCTCCGCTGACATTACCATGTATGCAGAAAAAGTAGATGACAAATATGTTATGTATATGTCTCCTGACGGCACAAGCTGGATGAAAAACACATCCGATGATGCCAGTGAGTTCGGCATGTACGATGCTCAGGATACCATGGGGGTATATCTCGATGGCTTCACAAACTTGACAGAGGCTGGAACTGAAGCGATCAACGGCAGCGATGCCGTGCGCTATGATGGCGTTATTTCCAAGGATTCCCTGGAAGATGTTTTGACCGCCTCTGGTGTATTAGATCAGTTTGCTCAGTACGGGCTGACCGAAGAGGAACTGGATACCCTTTATGAGGGGCTGGACGATTTGGCTGCTTCCATCTGGATTGACAAGGAAAGTGAGCTTCCCGTAAAGTATACCATGGATATGACCACCCTCATGCAGCAGTTGTTTGCTAAAGTGCAAGAGGGAAGCAATACCAAGAACCTGCCTGCGGATATGAAGGTAGATTCCTTAGTTGTAAGTCTGACCCTGTCTAACTTTAATGGTGTAAAAGCCATTGATATTCCGGCTGAAGCCAGAAACGGTGTCGAAACTGATTTTTAAATACTTACACAGGCTGCCTAAAACAGCCATAAAAACAGAGCCCAAGTGATTGCAGAAGCAGCCACTGGGCTCTGTTTTTTTAAGAATTCAGACATAAGGATATAAAATCCTTCATCTGGTCCGTCAAATATTTGTTTTTGTGATAAATTATTTTGAATTTGCGTTCAAAGCGAATGCCTTCTATCCCTTTTACACACAGGCTTCCTGCTTGGGCTTCCTTTTCTACGGCTCGTTTGGAAATAATTGATATGCCAAGCCCTTCCGCTACAGCCATCTTGATGGTATCCGCATTGTTACAGACCCAAGAAGCCTTCCAAGAGATGTTATGGGCAGCAAGGCCCTCTTCAAACGTTTTACGAGTCCCACTGCCTTTCTCCCGTATGATAAACTCTTCTTTTTCAAGCTCAACGGCAGCTATTGCCGAGAGACTGGCAAAGCGGTGCTTCATACCGCAGATGAGAACCAGTTCATCATCCATGAAAGGAAAGCTAATCAAATCTGGCGAGCTGGTATCCCCTTCCACCAGAGCGATATCCGTTTGATCTTGCAAGATTCGCTTTTCAATCTGCTGGGTATTGCTTTCAAAAACCTCAATAGTCGTCTTGGGATTTGATTTTTTGTAAAGAGAGACGAGCTCAGGCAAGACGTTGGCGCCAATAGTAACGCTTACCCCCAGACGAATAGCCCCATGCTCATGTAACGCTCTCATATCCTTTTCAATGTCTCCATTCATGCGAATCATATGCCGCCCATAGCCAAGTAGTCGTTCACCGGCTTCCGTCAGATATAACTTTCTTGAAAGCCGCTCAAATAACCGTACATCATAATACCTTTCCAGTTCTGCAACAGCTTGGCTGATAGCAGATTGTGATATAAAAAGTTCTTCTGCGGCGGCGGTCATGCTCATATGGTCACAGACGGATACAAAGATTTTAAAGTGGCGCAAGGTCATTTCTCTACCTCCATACATTACTATATACTTATCTATATAATAAGATAATAATATTTTACTTATCAATCGTCAAGCAGTATGATAAAGGGCATGGAGGTGATTTTATTGAAATCTATTATACATAAGCTACCAGGTATTGGTCTTGCAGCCGTTATCGCCATTCCCGCCTGGTTTATCGGCAAAAGCTTCCCGATTATCGGCGGCCCTGTTCTAGGTATCCTTTTCGGTATGCTGTTAGCCTTCTGGAAAAGGCCTGCTCCTTTTAATGAAGGCATTCAATATACAGCAAAGAAGCTGCTGCAATACGCTATTATTCTTCTTGGCTTTGATATGAATCTCTACGACATCTTTAAAGTGGGCGGTCAGACTCTTACGTTTATGATATTTACACTGACCATGGCCTTTACGACTGCTTTTGCCGCAGGGAAGTTACTAAAAGTAGATTCTAAAACCAATATCCTGATTGGTGTCGGCACGGCGATTTGTGGTGGCTCTGCCATTGCCGCAACAGCACCCGTAATTGAGGCCAATGAGGAGGAAGTCGCCCGCTCCATCTCGACTATTTTCTTTTTCAATGTTATCGCGGCCTTTTTATTTCCCTTTCTTGGGCATATTCTTCATATGAGTAGCTCCGACTTTGGCCTCTGGGCAGGCACGGCGGTCAATGATACCTCTTCTGTAGTAGCTGCCGGCTATGCCTTCAGCGACGAAGCCGGTAATCTTGCGGTAATTGTAAAGTTAACTCGAACCTTGATGATTGTACCCGTTACCCTTGGGCTGGCATTTTATACCTCTCGCAAACGGGCAGAACAGCCAGAAGACCTCAAAGGGCATAAATGCTATAATTTCAGAACAATATTTCCTTGGTTTGTAATCGGATTCATCGCTGCATCTATTGTGAATACCTTTCTGCCAATGCCCCAGGAAATAGGAGATTTAGCCCCACAACTAGGAAAATTCCTTATTATTATGGCCATGGCTGCTATTGGCCTTAATACGAATATTATCGAACTGATAAAAAGTGGTGCAAAACCCATTTTATTAGGATTAATCTGCTGGATTGTGCTATCTTTGACGGCCTTAGCTGTCCTCAACCTGCTATAGTAGCTAGAGGTCTGCCACTATTTAATACCTGGTTATGCTCTGCTTGTCATCGGCTGAGGATTATGTCCCATATTTCGCAGGACTGCCAGTCCTGCTTGTCTGGCCGCTGATAGGGACTGCTTTACCGCTGCCGCATCTCCAGAAAAAGAGATAATGACCTCGTTAGTAAAAGCAGTTCCTCTAGTGGAACTGGCATATTTGTTCATTTCTACATTTCCCGCCTTCATGGCGGCATCGGCCATGAGCATGCCCACTGCTGCAGGGGCTCCTACCGTAATGCCAAAAGCTTTTCCTTCTGGTGCGTTAAAAGCTTTACTCAGAGCCTGACTGGCTCTGGCCGTATAGTGGATTTCTACGTGGCCTGCTTCACAAGTATATACATTGCGAAAACAATCTTCCAACTCTTGCAGCATGATTTCCACGGCTTTTCTAGAGTCGGTTACATCCGCCGAGGCGAAAATCACAGAAATTCCGTGTCCGGCTCCGCCCTTGGTGTCTCGACACAACTCGATGCGGGCAATCTCTGCATTGGTAGCCTTTACTGCCGCATCAGCCGCCATGGCATGGGTACCGCCCCCTATACGGGCACTGACCATGCCGATAGACTTGAACTGGGGGGCCAGCGCTAACTCCTGCCGCAGATTTTCGTCCAGATTAGCAATCACAATACCAACCGTATCCCCTATGGCCGTTCCTACAAATTCCGGCAGATTACCGGTCTGACTATCTTCTATCATTATATCTTCCATCATCATTTATATTTCATTCCTATCTCTTTCAATCTCTAACTACTTTTGTTTTTCTGTATATTGATGCGCCATATTTTCTTGTACAGGCTCAATTTAAAAGGAGCAAACAAACCTCGCAAGGAATTTGCCCCTTCTTTTAATTCACATCTTATCCAACAAAAATGTCTAGAAATTCCTTAACCCGAGCTTCCACGTCAGGTGCACCGAAAACGGCAGAACCTGCCACGACCAACTCCACGCCGGCATCAATCACCTCTTTTACGTTGTCCAAGCCAATACCGCCATCGATCTCAATCTCATAGTTTAAACCATGCATATCCTTAATCTGCTTCAGTGCCTCGACCTTAGCTAGAGAAGAAGGAATAAACTTTTGTCCGCCGAATCCCGGATTAACGGACATGACCAACACCAAGTCCACCTCCTCCAAGATAAAATCCAGCGTACTTAGGGAAGTACCCGGATTGATGGATACCCCAGCTTTCACACCTAGGGATTTAATATGCTGAATGGTCCGATGGAGGTGAGGACATGCCTCCTGATGAACTACAATAAACTCCGTCTGGTCGGTGACAAAGTCCTCTATGTACTGGTCAGGATTCTCAATCATCAGATGCACGTCAAAGGGCAGAGCGGTCTTGCCGCAGAGGCTCTTCATTACAGTAGCTCCGTAACTGATGTTCGGTACGAAATGACCGTCCATCACGTCTACATGAATAACTTGAGCTCCAGCCTTTTCAATGAGATGTACCTGTTCCCCAAGCCTAGAAAAATCTGCTGACAATATCGAAGGTGCTAATCTTACCATTTTTTGCTTTTCTCCCTTATTTCTTTTATCTGCTCCACATAAGAGCCGTATCTGCTTTTGTTGATTTTACCTTCCGTAACAGCTTCCCGAATGCGGCAGTCCGGCTCCTTTATATGCCGACAGTTGTCGTATCGGCACTGGCCTAAATAGTCCTGCATCTCCGGATATAAGTGCGCTAACTCCTCTTCATCAGCTTCCAATACCTCAAAGGAGGTAAATCCCGGAGTGTCGAAAAGCATAGCCCCAAAAGCCGTGTCAAAAATCTCCACGTGTCTGGTTGTATGCTTGCCTCTCTTAGTTTTTTGACTGATTTCTCCAGTTTCTGCCGCCACTTGAGGCTCTAGTGCATTTAAAATGGTGGATTTCCCCACGCCAGAAGGTCCTGCCAGGGCACATTTTTTGCCTTTCAACCATGTTTTCAGCTCGTCCATGCCTTGACCCGTTTTTCCACTGACTAGCATCAGTGGATACAGCCCACCATAAATATCCTTTACCCGCTGAAGTTCGGCTTCCTCTGCTAGGTCGGCCTTGTTGGCGCAGAGAATAATCTCCAAATTACTCTTTTCCGCCATAACCAAAAACCGGTCAATAATAGCAAAATTAGGCTGAGGCTGAGTGATAGCAAAGACTACAGCAAAACAGTCCACATTGACGATAGGCGGCCTGATAAAGGCATTTTTTCTGGGCTTTATTTCAGTAATGAGGGCATCGCTGCCCTCATGTAACTGAATTTTCACTTCATCACCTACCGTCACCTTGATGCCGTCCTTTTTAAACAGGCCTCTGGCTTTACACTGGTAGACCTGCTCTCCTGCCTTCACGTAATAAAACCCGGCGATTCCCTTTACTACGGTACCTTCCATCAATCTATTTCTCCCGTATTAAAGTTTACATTCTTTTTCATCTCTACATCATTGTCAAAAAGTACGGTGACGGTGCCCTGTCCGGTACCCGACAGGGAGATAACCTCACTGCCCTGCTCTTTCAGCCGCTGTTCTCTGGTAAAGATATTCCTGGTGCCGGATTCGTCAGAGACAGTTACCGTCAGGAAGAAGACTAGATTTTTAGCATTGCTGAAATCCACGTCTAACGCTACGGATTTTGGCCCGGAAACCTCCGTTCCGGTGCTGACTTTTACGTTGATGGCTTCGCCCTTGTCTACCGTCTCACCTGCGGCAATCTGCTGCCACATAATCTGTCCTTGACCGTAAGCTTCACTGGTGCCTTCGCTGGTCTCACCCAAAGTCAAACCTACTGCTTTCAGTTCCTCTTTGGCCTTCTCCAAGGTCAGACCCAACAGCTTCGGCATGGCTACCGTATCCGATTCACCCCCGCTGACTACAAAGTCAATAGACTTTCCCGGTTTGGCTTCGTCCTCGGCCTCTGGGGTTTGACTGATAACCGTATCCTTCGGCATGTCGCTTTCGCCGATGGTCACATCTCCCACCTCGTAGCCATATTTCTTAATCAGATAGACTGCATCCTCATAACTCTTTCCCACAATATTGGGAACAGTCCCTTCCTTCGCCCCCTTACTGATGCTGACCACCACAACTTTCCCTTTTTTCACCTTGGAGTCTGCATCGGGATTCTGAGAGACAATCTGACCTTCATCGTATTCGCTGTCGTAGACTGTATCGCCCTCTTCCAGCGTCAGTCCCAGAGCGTCCAGTTCTTCTTTTGCCTCAGCGACCGTTTTTCCGGCCAAATCTGGCACGGTGATTTCACCGTTCGCCCCCCAGTTGGACACTAGGTGGTAAATCAAGCCACTGACCGGAATCGCACAGATTAGTGCCACCACAATGGCCGTCACCTTCACCTTATTCAAGCGAACTTTTTTCTTGCCGCCCTTGTTCTTGTCTTTCTTATCCACTTTTCCCGTACTCCCTTCTATAGGAACCGTTCCTGGTTCCTCTTCCGGCTCTGAGTTTCCATAGGCCCGGCTTCCTTCACCAGATCGGCTCCCCAGATAAACGGAATTGCCTACAATGCTGGAAATCAAGTCTACATTTTTTAGTGCCTCCATCATTTCATCTGCTGATTTAAACCGATTGACCTGAATCTTATCCGTTGCCTTCATGATGATTTGCTCCAAAATCGGCGGAACTCCGCTGACCACCTGGGATGGTGGGAGAATATCATTGTTCATATGCATCAGGGCTACTGTCACCGGGTTATCCCCATCGAAAGGCACCTTTCCTGTAATCATTTCGTACATGACAATACCCAGGGAATAGATATCAGATTTTTCATCCACATAACCGCCCCTGGCCTGTTCTGGTGAAAAATAATGAACAGATCCCATGACTGTATCGGCATTGCCCACGATGGTGGCATTATCTACGAATTTAGCGATGCCGAAATCTGTAATCTTGGCCACGCCGTCTTTGGTCACCAGCACGTTGTGCGGCTTCACATCCTTATGTATGATATGATTTTTGTGAGCACAGGAAAGACCAGCAGCAATCTGCTGCCCAATATCGATGGCCCTTTTATAGTCCAAAGGTCCTTCGTCCTTAATGATATCGCTTAAAATCTTGCCTTCTACCAGCTCCATGACGATATAGTTAATATTGCCTTCCCGGCCTACATCGTACACACCTACGATATTGGAATGGACCAGGCTTGCTGCCGCCTGAGATTCCTTTTTGAAATTTTCTACCAGCTTTAAGTCCTTGATGAATTCCGGTTTTAAAATTTTAATCGCTACATACCGGTTCAAAAGCTTGTCTCTGGATTTATATACAACGGCCATGCCGCCTTCGCCAATCTGCTCCAGCAGTTCATATCGGCCCGCTAATACTCTGCTCATATGAAACTCTCCCTTTAGTACTACATCTTTACACAGACTACTGTGATATTATCATTCCCGCCTGAACGGTTCGCTCTGGTAATGAGCTGATTGCACAGTTCGGACATCTGTAAGCCCGATGACAAAATCTCTTGAATTCTGCTGTCCTCTACTTCGCCGTGAAGCCCATCTGTACACAGCAGCAGGATATCATCCTTCATTAACTTGACTTCAAAAATATCCGGCTCTGCCGTCTCATCCCCGCCCAGAGCTCTGGTAATGATATGCCTTTTGTCATGTGTTCTGGCCGCTTCCTCTGTGAGAGCCCCAGATTTGATCAACGTATTCACGTATGTATGATCTTCGGTAATCTGAGTTAAATCACCATTTCTCAGGAGATAGGCCCGGCTGTCGCCGATATTGACGACATAGGCCTTTCTCCGAGTTACATACGCTAAGACCAGGGTTGTGGCCATTCCGCTGTCTTCGCTGCTCTGCCTGGACAGATTACAAATCAGGGAATTGGCCTCCTGTATACATTGTACGAAATAATTTTTAATTTCATCCCGGCCTTTGGCCTGCTTCACTGGATTCCTCTTCACGTAGTCCGCCACAAAACTGACCGCACTGCGGCTGGCCACTTCCCCCGAGTTGTTGCCTCCTACGCCGTCGGCCACAATATAAATTTTGTCCTCCGGAATAACAAAGCAGGAATCTTCGTTATTTTTTCTCTTTAACCCTCGATCACTTTTAAACCCTACTTGAACCATTGTTTCTCCAATTAAGCTAAATTAAGCTGTCACTTCGCACCATTTTACACACATAAAATCCATCTGTCTTATCTATATGCGGCATAAACTGGCGCTCTTCTACTATGCTAAAATTTTTATTCTTTCTTAAAAATTCTTTAATTACATCTTCATTTTCTTTTTTATTTATGGTGCAGGTACTGTACTGAAGAACGCCGCCTTTTTTTACATACTTAGATGCTACCGTGAGAATTTCCAGCTGCTTCACCGGCAGGCTGTCAAATTCACTGACCCGCTTCTTGTACTTGATTTCTGGCTTCCTGCGGATAACACCTAAGCCAGAGCAAGGGACATCTGCCAACACTCGGTCAGCTTTTTCCAGAAGTTCCGAATCCACCTTGGTCGCATCCCAAGGCCAAGTCCTAAGGATGGATACCCCAAGCCGATCAGCCTCCTTGGTAATCAAGGCCAGCTTTCTCAGATAAATATCCGTCGCCACAATCTGCCCCCGATTGCTCATCCGCTCGGCCGCAGCTAATGTCTTGCCCCCAGGTGCAGCACACACATCCACCATCATTTCTCCAGCCTGAGGGTCCAGCATCTCCACGGTTCGAATAGAACTTTCATCTTGAACCGAGAAGAGACCGTTTTTATATAGCGTATCTTCTAAAATCTGACTTCCTTTCGTGACCAAAAGGCCGCTTTGGCAAATCAGACTCTCCTTGATTTCAAAATTTTTCTCCGTCAACCGCCGTATCAAATCTTCCTTGCCGGTCTTCAACGTATTTACCCGGATACACAGTCCCGGATTTCCCTGGGAATGTTTCAAGATTGCTTCTGCTGTGTCTGCTCCATACTGGTCCATCCATAAATCTACAATCCATTCCTCACAGGAATATTTGATAGATAGATATTTTACAGGATCTTCGCTGCGATCCGGCAAGCGAACGGCATGACGACTGCGAATATAAGCGCGCAAAACCCCATTTATAAAGCCTTCCCGTCCCCGGCAAAACTTCTTGGCCAGCACCACACTTTCGTTAACCGCTGCATATTCTGGCACAGAATCCATATAACCCAACTGGTAAATACCCATGCGTAAGACCACCAGATCACTGGTCTTCACCTTTTCGATGTCTCTGGTAATGTAATGCGCGATGATGTAGTCCAACAGCATCTTGTTTTCCAAGACCCCATAGACCAGACTTCGGACAAAAGACGGAGACGAAGGTCTTCCACAGATGATTTGGTGATTTAAGGCCAAGTTAGAGTAGGCATTTTTCGTCTCCACATCCATCAAAGCATGATAAGCTGTCTTTCGATTTGCATCCATCTTACTAATTCCTTTCTCTCAGCATGAGAAGCCGCAGCAGGTTTGCCAGCGCTGTGGCAAGTGCAGCCAGATAGGTCAAGGCCGCAGCAGACAACACTTTTCTCGCCCCTCTTGTCTCTTCTTCATAGGCGAGAATGCCCAGTCCCTCCATCTGTTTCATGGCCCGGCGGCTGGCATTGAGCTCCACCGGCAGAGTCACTGCGTGGAATACCACTACAGCGACGAAAAACAAGATACCGAGGTCCATGAGCAGACTGCCCCTGGCATAGTTTCCCCCATTGGCTATAATAATACCAATAATCATTAAAGGCCAGGACAGCATAGAAGCAAAGTTCACCACGGGTACAATGGTGTTGCGAATCTTCAGCGGCAGATAGAACTCTGCATGCTGAATGGCGTGACCAGATTCGTGAGCTGCAATGCTCACCGAAGCCACAGAGGGTTCGTTATACACCTTAGCCGACAGCCTCATGACCCGGCCTCTGGGATCATAATGATCAGAAAGGGTTCCTCCGGTCATTTCAATCCGCACATCCCGCAGCCCGTTGCTGTCGAGAATGATTCGCGCAGCCTGAGCTCCAGTCATATTCCGACTGTTGCGAACTCCCGCATATTTCCTGTACGCCCCGCTTACCCGGCCTTGGGCATAAATAGAAAAAATCATAGCGGGTATCAATAACAAAATCGTCCAATCATAATACCACATCTCTTACACCTCTAATCTACTTTTTCAAATTGCGCTCCCACATCTAAGTGGTTCCCCTTTAGATAATCGGACACCTTTACCCGCTTTTTCCCCGGTACCTGGATTTCCGTGACCAGCAGCGTACCCCCTCCTGCGGCCACCCGGATGCCTTCATTCGAGACCCCTAGAATAGTGCCAACTGCTTCTGTACTCTCTTCATTCAGAACCTCTGCACACCAAAACTTAATAATCTGCCCCTGGTAGGAACTATATGCTCCCGGCCAAGAATCCAGTCCCCGAATCAGCTGTTCGATTTCCTGCGGGTCCTTGGAAAAGTCCACTTCTCCGTCTTTCTTGAAAATCATGGCTGCATAAGTCGCTAAGTCATCCTGCTGCTTTTCTCTGCTGATATTTCCTTCTGCCAGATGAGGAAGCTGTTCAGCCAGAAGTTCTGCTCCCAGCTCCGCCATTTCATCGTGAAGCTTTGCCGCTGTCTTTTTTAAGATGGGTACAGTCTTTTTGGCAATCATATCTCCGGTATCTAAGCCTTCTTCCATATACATCAGCGTCACGCCGGTATACTTGTCCCCCGCCATGATGGCCCGCTGCATTGGAGCAGCTCCCCGCCAGCGGGGCAGCAGTGAGGCGTGGATATTAATACAGCCTAGTCGTGGCAAATGGATGATTTCAGGGGGCAGCAGTTTGCCATAAGCGGCTACCACAATCAAATCCGGTTCATAATCCTGAAGCAGCTGAAAAAATTCATCATTTCCCTTTATTTTCTCCGGCTGTAACACAGGGATTTCTAATTCCAACGCTTTTTCTTTCACCGGCGTAAACTGAATCTTTTTGCCCCGGTCTCTGGCTTTGTCCGGCTGGGTAACCACATAGCCGATTTCGTGCCCGCTGGCTGCCAATGCTACCAGACCCGGTACAGCAAATTCCGGCGTGCCCATGTAGACAGTTTTTAATTTATTCCTCTTCTGCATCCCGCACATCCTTTGCCTTGTCGGTGTATAGAATTCCGTCCAGGTGATCATTTTCATGACAGAAGGCTACTGCTTTAAAGCCTTCGGCTTCATGTACGACCTCCTTACCAAACCGATCTAGCCCTTTTATCTTTATATATTCTGGCCGTTCCACCATACCGATGAGGCCTGGCAGGCTCAGACAGCCCTCGTCCTCCCAAACAGCGCCTCTCGTTTCTATTATCTCAGGATTTATCATTTCTATTACATCGCCTTCTTCCACCTCGATAATAAACATCCTTTTGAGGATGCCCACCTGTGGAGCCGCAATGCCCACACCGTTGTAAGCCCGCATGGTTTCCAGCATATCATCTAATATAAGCCGGATTCTCTCATCTACTTCCGTTACCTCCCGGCATTTTTTTCTTAATATTTCATCGCCTTCTACGATAATGTTTCTTAAAGCCATCTTCAACCTCCAATATTTCAATTATTTCATCTTACAATTTATTTCATACAGCAATAGTCGTCCATTCAATATCTCTTTCTTGCAGCACCTACGCAAACTTCGTTTGCTACGCTGTCCGTTTTGCCATCAAAGTTTCTTCGAGCCGTTGGTCAAAAAGGCGATGCTGACTCACAATAGTAGCAATTATTATAACACAAAAACTGCCTAGTATAAACCAATTGGTCAATTTTTTTCTATCCCAGCATTTTCCACAATAGCTCCTTTTTAATAGGGATTTATGTCCACAGAAACAGAAAAAGGCACTTTTTTGCCGATGTTTACCGCCCGCTTAATCTTGTCCACCGCCCACAGGCAGGTTCCCCGCTTCCCTTTGGGGCATTTGATTAAAATACCATATCGGAAATGCTCTTTTTTGCTATTAATCAGCAGGGGTTGAGGCGGAAAAATTTGATGTTTAAATTCTTCTCCCAGCTCTCGCTCCAACGCGCCTAGCACTTGCTGGGCGCCATTTATACATACATTCTCTTTCGCTGCTGCCACGATGACCTGTACAATGTCGCTAAAAGGCGGGTACAACAGACTCTGTCGAACCATCAGCTCGGTGTGATAAAAGGCCTGGTAATCTTGCTGTGCAGCGGCTTGAATGCTGTAATGTTCCCCATTATAGGTCTGAATTACCACCTTGCCTTCCTTGTCTCCTCGTCCAGCCCGTCCTGCCGCCTGGGTGACCAGCTGAAAAGTAGTTTCCGCTGCCCGGTAGTCGGGAATGTTCAGAATCACATCGGCCGAAATGATGCCCACCAGGCCCACCTGCTTGAAATCCAAGCCCTTGGCCACCAGCTGAGTGCCGATGAGGATTTTGGTCTTCCCCTTTCGGAAATCGTTGATAATTTTGTCCACACTGCCCTTCAGGCGAATAGTGTCCAAGTCCAGCCGTCCGATGGGATAGTCCGGAAACAACTCTGCTGTGAATTCCTCCACCTTTTCTGTACCGGTGCCGAAGTGGCGGATGTATTTGCTGCCGCAATCAGGACAGGCAGTGGGCAGCGGTTCTGTTTTACCGCAGTAATGGCAGACCGCCCCCTGTTCCGCTTTGTGATAGGTCAACGCAATACCGCAGTCGGGGCATTTCATCACATAGCCGCATTCCCGGCAAGAGATGAAAGTAGAATAGCCTCTCCGGTTGAGAAAGAGGATGACTTGCTGCCCTTCCTCCAGGCAGGTTTTCATCTGCCCGTACAGGGCTGTGCTGAACATGGATTTATTGCCTGCTTTCAACTCCTGACGCATGTCTACCACTTCTACCATCGGCAGCGCTACCTGATTATAACGTTCTGTCAGTTCTACCCGCTTGTATATGCCTTGTTCTGCCCGATAGGTGGCGGATACCGATGGGGTTGCACTACCCAGCACCACCAGTCCGTCATAGCTTTTAGCCCGTTTGATAGCCACTTCTACCGTATCATATTTAGGCGCCATATCCGACTTATAGGTTGCTTCGTGCTCTTCATCCAGAATGATGATGCCGATATCCCTTAAAGGGGCGAAAACCGCTGACCTAGCCCCGATGACGATGCGGACTTGCCCGCTGCGAATCCGCACCCATTCATCATATCTCTCTCCTAGGGAAAGGCGGCTGTGCAGCACCGCAATCTGGTCCGGCCCAAATCGGCCGATAAAACGCTGAATGACCTGGGTAGTCAGCGAAATTTCCGGTACCAGCACAATTGCATTTCGCCCTTCTTCCAGAACAGAGTTGATTAACCGGATATAGAGCTCTGTTTTTCCGCTTCCAGTGATGCCGTGAATGAGAAAGATTTCATGCTGCTTGCTTTTGATATCCGGCTCCATGATGGCCATGGCTGCGGCCTGCTCACCAGTCAGCTGAGGCGGGAATCGCCCTTCCCCTTCCATGTCCTTGTAAGGCCGCCGCTCTTTGCCCCGCTTGGAGACACTGCCTGCCGGCGTAAAACAGTTGATTCCATCTATGTACCGACACAAATACCGCTTGCGCATCCAGCGGCAGGTGTCCATCATCTCCGTCGATAAACGAATCTCTTCGTCGACGCTCTCAATATATTTCAGTCCCTTGATTTCCTCTTCCAAATGATCCAGCACGTCAAAGACGTATCCCGTCCTAACACGGTTTCCCTTGGCAAAGGGTACCGTCACCTTACTGCCTACCTGGATATCGTCAAAATGGGAGCCATAGGTATATAAATTATCAGTATTATCATTTTTATTGTCAATCGCTACATTTACGTATTTCATAAATCTCCAACTCAGTCTTCAGCTCTAATCCCATTTGGAAAAACAGCATCCGCAGTAATTTTGGCGGTACAGTCCATATTCTCGGGATAATTCCACACTTCGCTGATAACCTGCTTTTTTCTTGAAATCCATGTCCAAAAACGAAAGAGCATATTTTAAGGACAGGTCTTTGCCGATTTTAGCAATCAACGGATAGTCCTTGTGGGGACTAACTGTCAAGGTGGTACCAAAGATAGAAAAGCCGTTGAGCCTAGCCTCTGCTGCCGCCCGCTCTAATCGCAGCTTAAAACAAACGGTACAGCGTTTGCCCCCTTCTGGTTCTTCCTCCAACCCCTGCACTGCCTGGAAAAATTCCTCCGGGAAAAACTCCCCTTCCGAAAAAGCTACTTTTTCTCCCTCTGGGGCCTGCTGATTATAGGATTCAATAAAGGACAGTTGGGTTTGCTTTCGCCGTTCGTATTCCTCTTGGTCTGTAATATTAGGATTGTAAAAAAACACAGTGATATCATAACTGCCCGCCAGCCGTTCCAGCACAGCGGTGCTGCAAGGTCCGCAGCAACTGTGAAGCAGCAACTTGGGCCGTTCCTCCATCCGGTCCTTCATATCCGACAGGAGGACCATTTCGGTTCCCTTAAAATATGATTCTGCCAGTTCTCCTGAAGGCCCGTTTTGTCTTTTATCTCTCATGCTTTCCTCCCATTTTGTTATCGTACTTATAAAGTTAATTATACCATAAATTTAACGCTCATAAAATTATTCTTCTGATTTGTGTTATAATGATTGCTACGATTAAATTTATCATACCTATAGTGAGGAGTTTTCATGAATACCACCACCTGCGGTCCCGACCTGCCCATTAACAGCATCGGCCAATATTTAAAAAATTATTTTGGAAAAAAGACAATTAAGCTCTCTTTGGATGGGGGCTTTACCTGCCCCAACCGAGATGGGAGCAAAGGCACCGGCGGCTGCATTTTCTGTTCTGCAGACGGCTCTGGAGACTTTGCCAGCAATATCGAAGATCAAATCAGACTACTGTCTGACAAATGGCCAGATAGCAACCATCTGGCCTATTTCCAGAATCATACCAACACCTATGCATCGGTTGCTGAGCTGAGGGAAAAATATGAGACGGCCCTAAATCATCCTGGCATCGCTGGTCTAGCCATCGCAACTCGGCCGGACTGCCTGTCGGAACCCATCTATGAGCTCCTCAGCGAAATCAATCAAAAGACCTTTCTCTGGGTAGAGCTGGGATTGCAAACTATCCATCAACAAACGGCAGAACGAATCAACCGCTGTTACTCCTTGGAGGTATACGACCAAGCCGTCAAAAGGCTCACCGAATTAGGCATACGCACGGTGGTACATGTAATCTTCGGCCTGCCTGGTGAATCCAAACAAGATATGCTGGATTCCATTCGCTATGTCTGCACCAGTCCCATCTTCGGCCTGAAAATACATATGTTGAATGTGGTAAAAGGTTCTCAGATGGAAACGTTGTATCCTGATTATACGTCGTTTTCCAGCATTGACGAATATGTCCAACTAGTAGCTGATGCGTTGGAACTCATACCGCCAGAAATTACCATTCATCGCATGAGCGCCGATGCCCCCAGACCCATCCTGATCTCTCCGGAATGGAGCTATCAAAAACGAACCATCTTAAACGGCATCCACCGAGAACTGCGAAAAAGAAATAGCTGGCAGGGAAAGAACTGCACCTAAATAAGATAAGTTTTTTACATCTAAAAATGGGAGTGCATTGCCACTCCCATTTCCTCTAATATCATTTTTTAATTCGGTTTACACAAGAGTCCCGCTTTATCTTCTTATGGCTCCAATCGTCCATCGTTATAATGCTTCCGGCACAAGGAAACATACATATCGTTGCCTCCTACCAGTACCTGCTCCCCCTGCTTGACAAACCTTCCATCCACTACCCGGGCGACCATAGTAGCCTTGCGTCCGCACCAGCAGATAGTTTTGATTTCTTCAATCTTATCTGCGTAAACCAGCATATAGTAAGACCCCTCAAACAGCTCATTTCTGAAATCATTTTTCAAGCCATAGGCCAAGACCGGCACATCGCAACTGTCTACAATTTCCACCAGCTCTTGAACGTGATGCTTCTTCAAAAACTGACATTCATCCACTAGTACACAGTCTACCTTTTCCTTGGTGTTTTCTGACAGGAACAATTCCAGGATATTGGTATCATCTGCCACCATGATGGCCTCCCGCTGGATGCCTATTCTTGAGGTAATCACACCTGCGCCATAGCGGTCGTCCACACTTGGAACCAAGGTCAGGACTCGCTTGCCCCGCTCTTCATAATTATATGCTACCTTGATCAGTTCAATAGACTTTCCCGCATTCATCGTACTGTATCGATAATAAAGCTGTGCCACGATCTGCCCTCCCCATAGTTCTCCATGTTCCTTCTTTAGTGTTGCGAAACTATTGCTATGCAATTCCGCTGCTCTTATCATTGTAATTGAAATTCCCGCTAAAATCAAATATAATTAGTGCTAGACAAATTGTTTTAGAGGAAGGATACAAAGGAAAGATGGAATTATTTTGGTTTATTGGAAAATGTGCGCTGATTGGTATCATCTGGGCGGCGCTTTTAATCCCCGTGCTCTTTGATAAGGGAGGTGCTTTTAAATATATCCTGGCTGTGGGTA
Organism: Aminipila butyrica; assembly: GCF_010669305.1. NCBI lineage: Bacteria > Bacillati > Bacillota > Clostridia > Peptostreptococcales > Anaerovoracaceae > Aminipila > Aminipila butyrica. Next base: position 2,482,356 of record NZ_CP048649.1, read on the forward strand.
TCATCGGAGCGCTATGCTTCTTCTTTAAGAACTATAGTGCTTTGATTAATACTATGACTCTGATCGGTTTAGTGGCTCTGGTTATTGCCTTTATTTCCTCCATGGCTGTCTTCGATAAGGAATCCAAGGCTAAATCAAAAATCATTGCCTTTTCCTGCATCATAGCAGGCTTGTCTTATCTGGTGACGGTGCTGTTTTTCGACAGCGTGCATATTCTTTAAACGGTACATAACAAAAATACCTGTTCCTTGAACAATCAGGGAACAGGTATTTTTTAATGGTGCCCAGACTCGGAATCGAACCAAGGACACGAGGATTTTCAGTCCTCTGCTCTACCTACTGAGCTATCTGGGCAGGTTTCTTGAATAATAACACCATCTTACTTTTTAAAAAAATAACGTCATTCCGTTCTCAGCAGAAGACGTCTTGTTCTATCTATTCTTATGGTCGGGGTGGCAGGATTTGAACCCGCGGCCCACTGGTCCCAAACCAGTTGCGCTACCAAACTGCGCTACACCCCGATAGAAAACATTTCCCCCATCTCTGAAGAACTGCATAATAATTTAAATGGTGACCCATCGGAGACTCGAACCCCGGACACCTTGATTAAAAGTCAAGTGCTCTGCCGACTGAGCTAATGGGTCATATGGCTGGGGTAGCAGGACTTGAACCTACGAGTGACGGAGTCAAAGTCCGTTGCCTTACCACTTGGCTATACCCCAATCTCAAGGTCTTAGCATAATCGTCCATTGATTCATGGCAAATATTTTAAAAAAATGGTGAGCCCACAGGGATTCGAACCCCGGACACACGGCTTAGAAGGCCGTTGCTCTATCCAACTGAGCTATGAGCCCATAACATGATCCTCTTTGGAGCGGGTGATGAGAATCGAACTCACGCCATCAGCTTGGAAGGCTGAGGTTCTACCATTGAACTACACCCGCAAAAGTTGGAGCGGAAGACGAGATTCGAACTCGCGACCCTCGCCTTGGCAAGGCGATGCTCTACCCCTGAGCCACTTCCGCATATTACTTTTTACTATTTAATTGGTCGAGGGTGGTGGATTCGAACCACCGAAAGCTCAGCTAACGGATTTACAGTCCGCCCCCTTTGGCCACTCGGGAAACCCTCGATATTTTGTCAAGTCTACCAAACTTTTTTTGTTTGGAGCTGGTGGAGGGAATCGAACCCCCAACCTGCTGATTACAAATCAGCTGCTCTACCGTTGAGCCACACCAGCCTACCTAGCTTGCTTTATTTTAATGGCGACCTGGATCGGGCTCGAACCGACGACCTCCAGCGTGACAGGCTGGCATTCTAACCAACTGAACTACCAGGCCATTTGTAATTTGGTGGGCGTTATAGGGCTCGAACCTATGACCCTCTGCTTGTAAGGCAGATGCTCTCCCAGCTGAGCTAAACGCCCAAATCACTTGCTGTTTCAGTATTTAATTGCTTGGCACATTTATACATGTTACATGATTTGTCATTGTTTGTCAATACTTTTTTAAAATTTTATCTATTTTTTATTTTTTTCAAACAATTTGAGTATTTATGGCCATTTTATCAGCACCCTTTGGGAAAAAAATAGCCTCTCGGACTAAGTCTGCAAGAAGCTACTTTTCAAATGGTGCCCAGACTCGGAATCGAACCAAGGACACGAGGATTTTCAGTCCTCTGCTCTACCTACTGAGCTATCTGGGCATGTGTGTGTAATGGTGGGCCATCAGGGACTTGAACCCCGGACCTGCCGGTTATGAGCCGGATGCTCTGACCAACTGAGCTAATGGCCCCTATGTAACATAACGGTTAATGGTCGGGGTGGCAGGATTTGAACCCGCGGCCCACTGGTCCCAAACCAGTTGCGCTACCAAACTGCGCTACACCCCGTAGCTATGATAATAAAGAAAAAAATGGCAGGGGTAGTAGGACTTGAACCCACGGCGCATAGTTTTGGAGACTATCGCTCTACCAACTGAGCTATACCCCTATAAAATATATGGCGGAGAAGATGGGATTCGAACCCATGCGGCCCTTACGAACCCTAACGGTTTAGCAAACCGTCCTCTTTAGCCTACTTGAGTACTTCTCCATTTTATATTTAATGGCGGAGAGGGTGGGATTCGAACCCACGGTCCCTTTCGGAATCACTGGTTTTCAAGACCAGCTCCTTAAACCACTCGGACACCTCTCCATATGAGTTCTACTTTTTTTCATCTTATTTAATTAAATTGGTGACCCATCGGAGACTCGAACCCCGGACACCTTGATTAAAAGTCAAGTGCTCTGCCGACTGAGCTAATGGGTCATAATTCTTGAAATGGTGAGCCCACAGGGATTCGAACCCCGGACACACGGCTTAGAAGGCCGTTGCTCTATCCAACTGAGCTATGAGCCCATAACATGATCCTCTTTGGAGCGGGTGATGAGAATCGAACTCACGCCATCAGCTTGGAAGGCTGAGGTTCTACCATTGAACTACACCCGCAAAAGTTGGAGCGGAAGACGAGATTCGAACTCGCGACCCTCGCCTTGGCAAGGCGATGCTCTACCCCTGAGCCACTTCCGCATATTACTTTTTACTATTTAATTGGTCGAGGGTGGTGGATTCGAACCACCGAAAGCTCAGCTAACGGATTTACAGTCCGCCCCCTTTGGCCACTCGGGAAACCCTCGATATTTTGTCAAGTCTACCAAACTTTTTTTGTTTGGAGCTGGTGGAGGGAATCGAACCCCCAACCTGCTGATTACAAATCAGCTGCTCTACCGTTGAGCCACACCAGCCTACCTAGCTTGCTTTATTTTAATGGCGACCTGGATCGGGCTCGAACCGACGACCTCCAGCGTGACAGGCTGGCATTCTAACCAACTGAACTACCAGGCCATTTGTAATTTGGTGGGCGTTATAGGGCTCGAACCTATGACCCTCTGCTTGTAAGGCAGATGCTCTCCCAGCTGAGCTAAACGCCCAAATCACTTGCTGTTTCAGTATTTTTATCTACTTGACACATTTACTTATATTACACTATCTGGCATTGTTTGTCAACCACTTTTTATCAGAAATTTACTTTCCTTTTTCTTAAAAAGTTGGCTCCAAGGGTGGGGCTCGAACCCACAGCCTATCGGTTAACAGCCGAGTGCTCCACCATTGAGCTACCTTGGAACGCCCTTGCTAACGAACAACATTCATTAGCGACGATATTTATCTTAGCATAGCCCCATTCATATGTCAAACACTTTTTTACAATTTCTTATCGCTTTTTATGATTTTTTCAAAGGCCTGCTTCTTTTAGAAGGTCAGGCCTGCTCTAAAGGCACCGAAGTCAGCTCAGTACCCTCTTCCAGAAATACGCCAGTGCCACTTGTCAGGTCAGAAACAAGACCTTTTAATTCCGCTTCCTTTTCCGGCTCTGCTGCCAAAATAACTCGCACCGCCTCTTCATAAAACACCTGATTAATTTGAAAAATACCAGTGGAAGCCAGGTTTTGCAGTTTGCTCAAATAGGTATAATCCAGCTTTACCTGAGCCACATACATATCCTTTACCGCACAAATTCCAGCTTCCGCCAGCCCCAACTTAGCAGAACTGGTATAAGCACGGACTAGGCCGCCAGTCCCCAGCTTAACCCCGCCAAAGTAGCGTGTCACCACCACCACCAGGTTGGTCAGCCCTTCTTTTACCAGCATTTGAACCATAGGTGCCCCTGAAGTGCCCTGAGGTTCCCCATCGTCACTGGCCCACTGAATTTGAAATTGATCCCCAATGACCATAGCTGGTACATTATGCGTAGCATCCCTGTGCTTAGCCCGGATTTCTGCCAAGAAAACATCCGCCTCGTCTTTAGAGCTCACCGGACGCACATAAGCAATGAAACGGGACCGATCGATAATCTGCTCCGCCTGTGCTTCTCGCTGTATTGTCTTATATCGTATCATATTGCTTCAACCTGCCATAATCAGCTTGGTCTAGTTCTACCTCAAAGACAGTGCCTTCCTCTGTGTAATCCATAGAAATCACCTTGGCTTTTTCACATAAGTAAGAGGTGATATCTCCCCGATCATAAGGGATGACCAGTCTGGCCCGTATCCAATCAGAAAACAGTTTTTCTCGAATCACTTGCAGCACCTGCTCAAAATTATCTCCCCTCTTGGCAGAAATACAGATGTGCTCCTGTTCTGTCATAGGCAAGTCTTGGCCTTGCAGCAAATCAATTTTATTGTATACTAGTACCCTTTCCTGATCCCCGGCTCCAATCTCCTCCAGCACCTTGTCCGTAACAGCAATGTGAAAATCATTAGCCTCATAGGACACATCTACCACGTGGAGCAGCAAGTCCGCATATAAAACCTCTTCTAGGGTAGCTTTAAAAGCCCTCACCAGGGAATGGGGCAGCTTGCTGACAAATCCTACTGTATCAATGAGGACAAACTCTTCATTTTTATCCAGCTTAAAACTCCGCTGCGCCGTATCCAATGTAGCAAAGAGCATATCTTTCTCTAAAACCGTCTTTTCTTCTCGGTCCACGCCCTCCAGCAATCGGTTCATAATTGCAGACTTACCCGCATTCGTGTAGCCTACCAGCGCAACGATAGGCAGTCCGGACCGCTGCCGTTGAGCACGCTGTACATTTCGAGTTCCCTTCAACTCCTCCAGCTCTGCCCGAATGTCATCTAGCCGCCGTTGTACGTGACGCCTGTCCGTCTCCAGCTTCTTTTCCCCCGGACCTCTAGTGCCAATACCTCCCCCCAGCCGGGACAGGCTTTTACCAAACCCCAGCAGCCGAGGCAGCCGGTATTGCAGCTGTGCCAGCTCTACTTGCAGTTTTCCCTCCCGGGATATCGCTCGATCCGCGAAGATGTCCAAAATCAGAATCGTCCGGTCAATAACGCGGACCCCTAAAGAATCTTCTAGGTTCCGCAGCTGCATGCCTGAAAGCTCATCGTTAAAAATGACCGTGTCTGCCCCCATATTTCCGCACAGCTCCGCTAGTTCCTCCACTTTACCCTTTCCGATAAAGGTTGCGCTGTTAGGCCGTTCCATATTCTGCGTCATACGCCCCAGCACCTGCACGCCAGCAGCTTCCGCCAGCCCCGCCAGCTCCTCCATGGAATAGTGAATATCCTCTTTCAGCTGAGCACCTACCAGAATAGCCTGATATTCTTCCTGCTGAATGACCTGGTTATCTTCCGTAAATTTTACTGTCATGTATTTTATACCACACTTTCTCACTGCTTATAAATCTCTGGTTCTGCCCATTATTTTTGGTCGCCAGAATTCATACCGTCCAGAATCTCCTCCTTCGGCACGTTTACGTAACTGTTAGGAACCTTCCCCAAGATAACCGCTTCAGATACTAATACTACATTGCGCACCTCCATAGTACGGGAAGAGAAGGGCGCCATGATCTTCACCTTGCTGGTCAGCGACAGGTATACTTTGTATTTAGTCTGATTGATTCCCTGAGACTCAAATTCGCTCAAAAACTCAATATTAGCTACGCTGATAGGAAGAACCTTCAAATCCACATAAAGATCGGCCTGAGACATCAATTGACTGCCCAGGATGGTCCCTAAAGGCACCTTCATGGTGGTGGGTTCCATTTCCCGGTACCGCTGCTTAATCTCCTTGCCCAGCTCCGCCGCCAAAATATTCATCGCGATGGTGTTGGATTGCACCAGTTCTATACTTCCCTCTTGGTCGGTATTTATAATTAAAAGCTCCTCTGCCTTCGAAGAATCCTTAAAAAATTGCTGGAAGGTCGCTTCGTTTATAGCGTAGGTGACCATTTCTTTGGCTTTAATTTCTGCCAGAGATTGAATAGATGGCTGTACCACCTTTACCACCTTCCACCCCAGCCCACCAGCCATGCCTGAAAACAGAAGCAGCACAAGTATCCAACTCAGCCATCCCCTTTTTTTCTTTTCACATGCCTTGAACCTTTTGGAAGAACGCCATCCAAGCATAAAAAACACCTCCGAACAGATATAGTCATCATATGCTGAACGGAGGCAATCTGTGTCAAATGGATTTTTACATATCTAATTTTCCCAGTTCTTCGTAGAATTTTGGGTTTAAAATCTTGATATGAGTTCCCTTCATTCCCAGGGAACGGGATTCAATAACGCCAGCACTCTCCAGTTTTCTCAGCGCATTGACGATAACGGAACGGGTAATACCGGAACGATCTGCAATCTTACTGGCCACCAAAAGGCCTTCGTTTCCATCCAGTTCGGCGAAAATCTGCTGTACGGCCTCGATCTCCGAGTAAGACAGCGTACCGATTGCCATCTGCACGATAGATCTCATCCGTTCTTCCTCTTCGAATTCTAACGTCTTTCTTCTCTGAATCTCCAACCCTACTACCGTAGCGCCATACTCGCCCAAGGCCAGGTCTTCATTGCTGAACTCCGGCTCATATCTGGTGCAAATTAAGGTGCCCCATCGTTGGCCGCCCCCTAGAATAGGAATGATTGTGTGGAGCTTATCGTAGGTATCATAGTCATACTTAAAGACTTCCAGTGCTTCCTCCGCCTTCAGGTTAGCCTCCGTAGAGGTAATCCGCAGCAGAGCCTCGTTGTATTCCCGGGGGAATTTTTCCACACCGGTCTCCGGTTCGGTAATAGTGGAACTATCGGATTTAATCTTGTAATGAACCCCTAAAACCTTGCCCCGCACATTGGCGATATATACATTGGCTTCCATCATGTCACTCAATATATTGCAAAGCTCATCAAAAGAAAATGCCCCTGTCGGACTCTCTTGTAGCACCCAATTCAATTTTCTGATCTTGCTTAAAAAATCTTTCTCTAACACGTTTCTCTTTCTCCTTCTATATCTAATTATATCTGTCATCTATCAGCCAACCCAAGCAGAAAAACTGCTCATCGGTAAACTCTCGCCAAGAAACCACAAGTCTATGCCTTGTAAATTTCTGCAATATTTTAAGGCTCTTTAAAGCCTATTTTCCATGTTAATATATATTATATCTTTTTCCTAAAAGAATCAAGCTATTATTTTGACTTTTCTAAAAACTGTTTATTTTACAAACAATTTAGTAAAATACCTAAGTTTTTTGGTAAAAAAACAGATTGGCTACCTAAAAGATATACCAATCTGCTCATTTCTGTCAAGATTAAAGAATAAATTTGTCTATATCGTCCTCATGTATCTTCTCTACAAATTTCTCGTTTACGTAGCACTTGTCGATGATAATCTCTTCTTCCTCCATCTCCGGAATGTTGAAAGAGATGTCCTCCAGCAGTTTTTCCATGATGGTGTGAAGTCTTCTGGCACCAATGTTTTCTGTCTGCTCGTTCATCAAAAATGCCATGGTAGCAATTTCTTCCACAGAATCCTCTGTAAAGGTAATTTTGATACCTTCCGTCTCCAGAAGCATCTTGTGCTGTTTCAGCAAAGCGTTCTCCGGCACAGTCAAGATTTTCACAAAAGAATCTTTTGTCAAGTTTTGCAGCTCTACCCGAATCGGGAAACGTCCCTGGAGCTCTGGAATCAAATCTGTCGGTTTAGACGTGTGAAAAGCACCTGCACCGATGAAAAGCACATGGTCTGTCTTCACTGGCCCGTATTTAGTATTGACCACACTGCCTTCTACGATAGGAAGGATGTCTCGCTGAACACCCTCTCTGGACACATCAGCCCCGGATTTATAACTGGATCCTGAAGCAATTTTATCGATTTCATCAATAAAGATAATGCCATTCTGCTCCGCATTTTCCAGCGCTTCCTCTGTCACCTGATCCATATCAATCAAGTTCTGGGCTTCTTCCTCCCGCAGGATTTTCTTGGCATCCTTAACTTTTACCTTTTTCTTTTTCTTCTTCGGCGGTACCATATCCCCAAAGATATTGCCGATGGCGATACTCATGCCTTCATTTCCTAGGTCTAAAGCATTATTTTTAGGTGCTTCGCTGACCTGAATTTCAATATACTGTTCCTCCAGCATGCCATCTCGCAGCTGCTGGCGAACCTGCTCCCTGGCCAGCTCAATGTCATTCTTGTCATCCCCAGATAAGGTCTCCTCCTGCTCCAGCTGAGGCTTCTGCTGGAAGCCGCCTCCCAGGATGAAATCAAAGGGGCTTTTCACGCCTCCTGCTCCACCAGAAGATTTCTTCTTTCCAGGAATGATGGCCTCAATAATCTTTTCTTCGGCAATCTCCTCAGCAATGGAATATTTTTCCTGAAGACGGTTCTGCTTAGTAATGCGGATAGATGCTTCTACCAAGTCCCGAACCATGGAGTCTACATCTCTTCCCACATAACCCACTTCTGTAAACTTAGTAGCTTCTACCTTTACAAAGGGAGCATCCATCAATTTAGCCAGCCGACGAGCGATTTCTGTTTTACCACAGCCGGTAGGTCCAATCATGAGAATATTCTTCGGTGTAATCTCCTCCCGCATTTCGTCCGGCAGCAGATTTCTCCGATACCTGTTCCGCAGGGCAATGGCCACTGATTTTTTGGCCTCGTCCTGACCGATAATATATTTATCCAGTTCCGCCACAATCTGTTTCGGCGTCATGTTGTACAATTCTCCCATGTTTTCCTACCTCCTACAGCTTTTCTACAGAAATATTATCGTTCGTATAAACACAGATGGAAGACGCAATCTTCAGGGACTCTCTCACGATATTTTCCGCATCCATCTCCGTGTGATTGAAGAGCGCATTAGCCGCCGCATAAGCATAGTTTCCACCTGAACCAATAGCGATGAAATCCTGATCCGGCTCGATAACCTCTCCGTTTCCGGATATGAGGAGCATGCTCTCCTTATCTACCGCAATCATCAACGCTTCCAGATTTCGCATGGCCCGGTCGGACCGCCAGAGCTGGGCTAAAGCTACCGCTGCTTTTTTTAGATTGCCGGAATGTTCTTCCAGCTTCTTTTCAAATTTTTCTGTCAGGGAAAACGCATCTGATACAGAACCTGCAAATCCTGTAATTACAGAGTTCTTGTAGATTTTCCGAACTTTCTTCGCCTTATGTTTCATCACCGTGGTCTCGCCCATAGTAACCTGGCCGTCTCCTCCGATGCAAATGTCATTTTCTCCTCGTCTTACTGCTACGATTGTCGTTGCATGAAATTGTGTCATCTAACCTTCCCTCTCTTTCGTTATATTACTCTTTATACCCGCATTCACTGTTTGAACACGCCAAAGAAGTAGTTTTTGTCTTTTTCTCTAACAACAGTGACCCGCACTGAGGGCACTTCTGATTCGTGGGCTTACTCCAGAAAACTTGATTGCACTCTGGATAGCCGCTGCAACCATAAAACATCCGCCCATTTTTGCCTCTTCTTGCCACAATATCTTTGCCGCACTTCGGGCATTGAGCATCAATCTTGGTAATGATTGGCTTGGTATTTTTGCATTCCGGATAGCCAGTACAGGCGATGAAATCACCAAATCGTCCGCTCTTTTTCGCCATGGGCTTGCCGCACAGCTCACACATGTCACCAGTAAGTTCGTCCTCCAGCTTAACCTTTTCAATCTCTTTGTCAGCCACCTCTAACTCTACTTTTAAAATCTCATAAAAATCGCTGACAATCTGTTTCCAGTTGAGATTTTTTATTTCGATGTCATCCAAGCGATCTTCCAGCTCTGCTGTAAATCCAACATCCACGATTTCTTTAAAATACTTTTCCATGAGTTCAGTGACGATAAAGCCCAGGTCCGTAGGAAGTAAAGATTTCTTCTCTCTGGAAACGTATTTCCGCTCCATGATGGTGCCGATAATCGGCGCGTACGTGCTGGGCCGACCAATATTTTTTTCTTCCAAGTCCTTCACCAGGCTAGCCTCCGTATAGCGGGCAGGAGGCTGCGTAAAGTTTTGGTCACATTGTAATTCCAGCAGGTTTAACTTCTGTCCCGGCACCAACTCAGGCAGCATCTTTTCGTTGCCATCCTCTCCGCCATCCTGGTAAACCCGTAGATACCCGTCAAATTTCAACTTGGAGCCATTGGCTTTTAACGTATAATCGCCATTTTCAATCTCTACCGCCATGGAATCATATACCGCCGCTGCCATCTGACTAGCCATGAACCGAGACCAGATTAACTTGTACAGATTGTACTGGTCCTTGCTCAAGGAATCCTTGATTTCATCTGGGACTAACTCAATATAGCTGGGACGAATGGCTTCATGGGCATCCTGCACATCTTTCTTCTTGTTAGAGAACACATGGTTTGTATAATATTCTGGGCCATACCGCTGACTGATAAATTCTTTAGCGGCTCCCTTGGCCTCATCAGAAATTCGCACGGAATCGGTACGGATATAGGTTACTAAACCGATGGTACCGTGTCCTTTTACCTCTACGCCTTCGTACAGCTGTTGAGCAATCATCATCGTTCTTTTGGTATAAAATCCCAGTTTGTTGGCCGCATCCTGTTGAAGACTACTAGTAGTGAAAGGGGCATAAGGCCGCTTATTCCGCTCCTTCTTATCCACCTTTTTTACCATATAATCGTGGGCATTTAAAGCTGACACCACCACATCTGCTTCTTCCTTGTTGTCTACGGTAATTTTCTTGCCTAAATGCTCAATGAGCTTGGCTGTAAATTTCTTTTTTTCGGCAGGCTTTCCGCCTGCTGCAAGCTCCGTTAAAAGAGCTGCAATATTCCAGTATTCTACCGGTTTAAAGTTTCGGATTACATTTTCTCGGTCGCAAATCATCTTTAGTGCTGCCGACTGCACTCGGCCTGCACTGAGGCCTCGGCGAATCTTCCGCCACAGGAGCGGGCTGATCTGATACCCTACCAATCGATCCAGAACTCGACGAGCCTGCTGCGCATCTACCAGCTTGGTATCAATATTTCTTGGATTCTTCACCGCTGTCTGAATGGCGTTCTTTGTAATTTCATTAAAAACAATCCGGCACGCATTCTCCGGATCAATTCCCAAAAGGTGTGCGATATGCCAGGAAATTGCTTCGCCTTCTCGGTCCGGGTCAGTTGCCAGATAGATTTTATCGGCCTTTTTGGCTTCCTGCCGCATGGCTTTAATTACGTCGCCTTTGCCTCGTATGGCTATATATTGAGGGTCAAAATTGTTTTCGATGTCAATCCCCAGCTTGCTTTTAGGCAAATCCCGAACATGCCCTACAGAAGCCACTACCTTATATCTGCTTCCTAAAAATTTTCCTATTGTCTTTGCTTTGGACGGTGATTCCACAATCACCAGGTTCTTAGCGCCTGCCATATATCATTCCTCCTGGGAAGTTTTTTTCTTCATATATTATTATCCCTATTCAAAACATGATTATATTTCTATTTTCATCAGTTTGCAATAAAAATTTTCCCAAGAGCCGAGTAAACCACTCCTTTCATTTCTAAAATGGTCAGCAGTGAATTCACTTCCCACACCTTCATACCCAACGTGCGGCACAACGAGTCTACCGTTACTTCTCCACCTTGGCAAACCGCCTCCACCATCCGCTGTTCTTCAACCCCCAACCCCGATATCCGCTGTTGCTGATCTTTTTTAGGAAGCCCTAGCACGTCAAAAATATCGTCAATAAAAGCCAGTGGATAAGCGCCGTCTTGAATTAGTTTATTGGTGCCAATCGAATAAAAACTGTTAATATTTCCAGGCAAGGCGAAAACTTGACGGCCCTGCTCCACCGCCCGCTCTGCCGTAATCAGTGAGCCGCTGTTGACTCCTGCCTCTACGATAACCGTAGCCAGAGACAGACCACTGATAATCCGGTTTCGTTGTGGGAAAGTATACCGGCTGCCGGGAACCCCCGGCGGGTACTCTGACAGCAGCAAGCCCTTTTTTCCAATCTCATTGCGCAGATTCCGATTAAAAGCTGGAAAGCAGATATCAATCCCACAACCCAGCACGGCCACCGTAGCGCCTCCTGCGGCCAAGGCTCCCTTGTGGCTGATGGAATCAATTCCAGCCGCCATACCGCTGACCACCACTAACCCGCTGGCTGCCAGCCGTCTGCTGATTTCTTCAGCCGCCCATCCACCATAAGGGGACGCCTTTCTGGAACCCACCACGGACACCGCCTCCCGAGAGGCTAACTGCAAATCGCCTATATAATACAGCTTCTCCGGCGGATCTTTGATAAGCCGCAGTTGTGCCGGATAATCCTCTGAATCAAATTCTACCACCCCAATTTTCCTCGTTTCGTCCATATGAATTCCCCTTTCTTCACAAACTTCCGCCCGCTCCATGCCGATCCATCGTCCGGTAACTCAGTGCTTCGGCCACGTGGGCCGTCTGAATCTGAGAACTGCCTTGAAGGTCGGCAATGGTGCGGGCTATTTTCAGGATGCGGCTATAAGCTCTGGCGCTAAGACCATAGGCCTTAAAGGCAGTTTCCATCAACTGCTTACCGTCCTGGTCCAGCTGGCAGTGGCGTCGAATCAACGTTGGGGAAAGTTGTCCGTTGAGCAAGACAGCAGAATCCCCTTGATTCCTTCTGGACTGACTGTCTGCTTCTGTCTCGTATCGCTCTCGCTGCCGCCTTCGAGCCGCTTCTACTTGACTTCGCATATCAGCTGAACTGACAACAGGCGGTCCGCTCTCACTCCGGGACAGCGCTTGACAGTCCACTGGCAGCACCTTGACATGAAGGTCAATTCGGTCCAGCAGCGGACCAGACAGCTTGTCCATATATCGATGGATCTGAGCAGAAGAACAGGTGCACTGATGAAGCGGGCTGCCGAAATAGCCACAGGGACAAGGGTTACTGGCAGCCACCAGCATAACTTGACTGGGAAAGGTAAAGTTTCCGTTTACCCGTGCGATAGTCACCTGGTTGTCTTCTAAGGGCTGCCTCAGCATTTCTAAAACCCGCTTGCTGAACTCCGGCAATTCATCTAAGAATAGCACCCCTCTGTGGGCCAAGGAGATTTCTCCCGGCGATGGCCGACTGCCGCCACCAATCAGCGCTGCCCCGGACACGGTGTGATGAGGCGCTCGAAAAGGTCTTTGCTGAATTAAGGGCAGTTCTCGGGACAAATGGCCACCTACACTGTAAATCTTGGTCACATCCAGGCATTCTTCATAGGTCATCTCTGGCAGCACGGTCGCCATCCGCTTGGCAATCATAGACTTCCCCGAGCCCGGCGGCCCCATGAGCAGCATGCCGTGTCCCCCAGCACAGCAGATGGTTACAGCCCGCTTCACCCTCTCTTGACCTAGCACATCGGCGTAATCCAACTCGTAGATGCCCTTTATCCCCGCTGCAAGCTCTCTCTTTTGGTTTTCTCTTATGAGCATCCCCCCGCCGAAGTGAGCAACCAGCTGACTTAAATCCGCTGCGGGATACAGACGGATTCCTTGAACTAAGGAGGCCTCTGCTAGATTGTCTTCCGGCAGAATCACCCGTTCTATGCCTCTTTCTTTCAGCCCTAATACCAGGGGCAGAGCTCCGTCCACCCGATTGATACTGCCGGTGAGGGACAACTCCCCCAGAAAGGCGTATTCTTTCAAATGTCCAGTCTCTAAGATCCCCGTGGAGATCAGTATACCTACAGCGATGGGGAGGTCGAAATGGCTGCCTTCTTTTCTGGTGTTAGCAGGAGAAAGGTTGACCGTAATCCGCTTAGAGGGGAAGGCGTATCCAGAGTTAATAATAGCACTGCGGATACGCTCCTTCGCTTCCCGGACTGTTATATCTGGCAGCCCCACCATGGTCAAGGTCGGAAGCCCTGGTGACAGGTCGGTTTCCACGGTAACCAGCTCGGCCTCCAACCCATGAAGCACCGCCGTATATACAGTTGACAGCATATTTACCTCCTTTTCTTAAAAAGCATTTTCTGTATGCCGAATATAGGCTTTTTCTCCCTGATATAGGATTTCCACTACGTCGATTCGCTGATCGATATGGCTCATATTATTTTTCAGCAAATAAAAACCTGCCACTCGACGGATATGTAGTTGCTTGGTCTTTGTTACCGCCTCGCAAGGCAACCCATACGTCTGGCTACTTCGAGTCTTTACCTCCACAAAGACCAAAATACGTCCGGTGCAGGCAATGATGTCGATTTCCCCCATCCGGCAGCGGAAATTCCGCTCCAATACGTGGTACCCTTTATTTTTTAAGTAGTTTGCTGCAATTTCTTCCCCCTGTGCACCTAAGCTCATCTATATTCTCCTTCCTTCTCTCAACATAAACTCCCAGACACCTTCGCCTTAACGTTTTTCTATATTTTATATTTATTGTAATTATTTGTCAATATAGCCCATAAAAAATACTTTGGGATTCCAAAGTATTTTATTTTTTCTATATATTCTTAGGCCCTATAATCATTGTCATGATTCTGCCTTCAAGAGTAGCATTCTTCTCAACAACTCCCACTTCCTTTACGGACTCGGCAAATCTTGAAAAAACTTCTAAGCCATCTGTTGCATATTTTTGTTGCCTGCCCTTAAAGCGGAGGCTTACTTTTATTTTATTTCCTTGTAATAGAAATTTTTGAGCATTTTTACTTTTTACCTCTAAATCGTGGTCGCCAATCCCAGCAGATATCCTCACTTCCTTGAGGGTTACAGTCTTCTGGTTTTTCTTTGCTTCTTTCTCTTTTTTAGCCTGTTCATATATGTTTTTATTGTAGTCAATAATTTTGCATACCGGTGGAACCGCATTCGGCGAAATTTCTACTAAATCGAGATCTTTATCTGATGCCAATTTTAATGCCTCTGAAACAGGCACGATTCCTAACATGGTGCCGTCTGTGTCCACAAGCCGAATCTCATTATTGTTGATTTCCTCATTAATGCGTATGTTCTTTTTGTTATTAATATTAAATACCTCCTATTAATCCTTAAAGATACCTCTGTGAGGCCCTTTGGCTCTCATGACCTGGCATTTAAGGTACAGCTGCTTCTGAAATCTAGCAAATATCAGCATTTCATCCATATTTTCTAGATTACAAATAAAAGTGGACTATTAAATCCACTTTTATTGCTTGAAATAAACATTATTATTAATATCTATTGCCGTTATTTCTCTGTTGTTTTCTTGCTCTTCTGCATTCAGCACATCTTTGTGGTTCGTTATCAAATCCCTTTTCTTTGTAGAATTCCTGCTCACTTTCAGTAAACGTGAATTCTGTTCCGCAATCTTTACATACAATTGTCTTGTCAGCCATAACACTAACCTCCTTTGTTTTATTTGGGCTCTCAAAATCAGAGACATCTCTCTCGAAATAAATCAAAGAAGTGTTGTCAAAAATAAATTAACCCGTTATTGATAATGCTCTTATTTACCTTTACAAGTATAATATAATTAACATTATTAAACAAGAGTATTTTAAATTTTTTAATTTTTCTAATTTTAAATAGAAGTAGTCCTAACGTTATCCGCGTTGTCTCCTTAAGTTATGTAATCTTTTCTTCAGCCCTTTCCCAAAGCAAATTTCCTGATGGCTTCTGCCACCCCGTCCTGATCATTGGTACCAGTTATATAGCCTGCCCGCTGCTTCACCGCCTCTTCGGCATTGCCCATAGCCACAGCCAAGCCAGCTACCTCCAGCATTGCCTCGTCGTTGTGACTGTCTCCGCAGGCCATCATCTGGTTTATGTGAATCCCCAGCCTTTCACACAGCGCTTTCAGGGCAGATGCCTTGCTGGTGGTAGCTCCTCCAATCTCAATATTCCGCTGGGAAGAGCTGGTGACCGTTATGTCTCTCAGTTTCAAAAGCTTTTCCCGCATGTGGCGCCTCTCTTGCAAATCCGTAAAATTAATATTTATATTCTCCACAAGATTTTTGTTCCTAATCATCATATCCATGACCCCTACATGGGGCTTTCTGGTTCGCCGCACGTAGCTCATATGGCTGTCGGAAAGGCCTACCTTCTCCAGATTCTCAAAAATATGCTGTTCCACGTAAGCGCGGCCCCGAATAAAGACCTCAATCATGAATTTTTCTTGACTTAAAACTCGGTGTACCTGTTCCAGCGCCAAGGCATCAATGTAATTTTCATAAACCAGCACATCTCGTTGCAATTCAGTGATAGCAGCTCCATTGGAGGTGATAACGTACTCCACTCCAGGCAGGTCCGCTACCTCCTCTGGAAGAGAGCACCGGGCCCGGCCTGTAGCGATAACAACATGAATGCCCTGGTTTGCTGCCTGTACCAGTGTTTCTCTGGTGACCGTTGTCAGCTTTCCTTGACTGTTCAAGGTCGTGCCGTCTAAATCCAATGCAATCAGCTTAATCATCTTTACTCCCCTACTATTGCTAAAAATTCCTGGTTGTACCGTCGGACAAACTTCATGTTACATGAATCCCCATGTCCAGGATAAATGGTAATATCATTTTCCCACTTGTCAATAATCTCCCGAATAGAGTTTTCCATCTTTTCCGGGGAGCCATCCTTTAAATCGGTTCGTCCTAAATCCACATTGAAAATCGTGTCTCCTGTAAAGACCAGCTTGCTCTTTTGGGCATAGAAGCAAACCCCGCCCTCTGTATGGCCAGGGGTATGGATAACCCGCAGTTCTTCTTCATCCAAATCTAGTATCATACCGTCTTCCATAATCACATCTACCGTTCCCTTGTACATACCCAGGTCCCCCCAGTGCATGTATACGGGGCAGTCCGTCAGTTCCCGCAGTCGCGCCACGGCTCCGGTATGGTCATAATGGTGGTGAGTCAGCAAAATGCCTTTGATGGACAGTTTCAATTCCTTCATCTGCTTGACAAACTTTTCTGCATTATAGCCGGGATCTATAACAAAGCAGCTGCCGCCGCTCTTTTGAAAGATAATATAGCCATTGCTCTCTAAATTGCCGCCGACAATTCGTTTCATTTTCATACTTATACCTCTTCCTATACATATTAATACTGGAATCACTCTTTATTCTAGACTATTTTCAAATATCTTGCAAATAAATGTTGCCAAAACTGCTGGAAGTGATACAATAGTTCTTACTACTGTGGAGGCAGTAGCATTTTAAGTGCCTTCACGGGCTTGGACGAGCAAGCCGCAAAAAACGAGTAAAAGAGGAAATCACATGAAGATAGCTATCGCGGGAGCCGGAAAGCTGGGATTAAAAATTGCAGAATCTCTGCTGGGGGGCAACCATTCCATCACCATCATCGACAAGGATGAAGAGGTCACCAACAAATTAAACAGTCATATGGATATCCTGACAGTCACGGCTAACGTGAAGCAGATCAGTATTTTACAGGAATTAAATATCCATACTTATGACTATTTTCTTGCCGCCACTGATCGGGATGAAAAAAATATTGTGGTGGCTAGCTTTGCTAAAAAGCTGGGCTGTCCCAAGGTCATTGCCCGTGTCCGGGACCCGGAACACATGAACCAGTTGGACTTCATCAAGGAAACGATGGATATTGACTACATAGTCAACCCCGATTTAGCCATTACCGTGGAAATTTACAAATATCTGGTGGAAAAATATACACTGGGTAACGGGATTTTTTCCAGCGGCAAGGCATCTCTTTTGGAATTTCCAGTAAAGAAGATGCCACAGTTGATCGGCGCTACCATGGCCGAAATGAGCGAAATTTTTCCTGGCATGCTGCTGGTGGCCGTTTCCAGAAGCGGGAAAGTAATTATTCCCCATGGCAAAACTTCTATTGAAAAAGGCGATGGCCTGTACATCATTGGTGAGCGTCAACCCATCCAGAAACTGGCTTCTAAGGTTCATGAAAAGGGCAAGTACACGAACCTGCAAAAGGTGATGATTATCGGCGGCGGAAAAACTGGACTATACCTGGCAAAAAAACTGTCGGATTTTGGCATAAGCGTAAAGATTATTGAACGCAACAAGGCCCGCTGTCATTATCTGTCTACCCATCTGGACGATGTAATGATTCTTCACGGAGACGCCACCGACATCAACCTCCTGGAGGAGGAAAATCTAGACGACATGGACGCCGTAGTAACAGCCACCGGTTTTGACGAAGAAAACCTTCTGTTGGCCCTCATGGCTAAACAGCACAATATCGAGGATGTCATCGCCAAAGTCAGCCGGGAAAGTTATGTGAGCCTCATCGAAAAGATGGGTATCGACATGGCCCTCAATCCTTTAGATATTACAGCTGCCAGCATCCTGCGATTTATTCAGGGATCCAAACGGGTTCTCTCCTCTCAGCTGATACAGGGCCAGGCGGAGGTTATGGAAATCATCGCAGTGAAGCCTATGCCGCTGGTGGGTGTGCCTCTGAAAAACTTGAAGCTGCCGGAAGGAGTCATCGTGGCGGCCATCCATCGAGGTATTCAGGTAATCATTCCTGACGGAGAAACCAAAATTCAAGAAGATGATAAAGTAATCATTCTCTGCCTCCTATCGGAACTAACCGATTTGGAGAAGTTCTTAAGCAATCATAAAATAGGGTTTTTAGGCAGGAGATAATAGGTCATGAATTTAAATCGGAAAGCATTTGTCAGAGCCTTGGGAGTCCTCATGATGGTCATGGGAGCCACCATGCTCCTGCCCTTGGCGGTCTCCATCCTCTATGGCGAGGGGAAGGTCGCGCTGGCTTTCGCTGGCACGATCATACCAGTGTCTGCCTTTGGCTTCCTATTATATTATGTCGTCGTTCCCGGCCACACGTCACTGACCGCCCGAGATGGCTATTTGACGGTGTCCATCTGTTGGATTTTAGCTTCCTTTATCAGTGCCATTCCCTTTGTGCTATCTGGTGCAGTTTCCAACATCTTCGACGCCTTTTTTGAGTGCTCCTCCAGTTTAACCACCACAGGAGCCACTTCCATAGCGGATGTAGAGAGTCTGCCTCACGGCATACTTTTTTGGCGTGCCTTCACCAACTGGCTGGGAGGTATGGGAATCCTCATCTTTGCTGCCGCTGTTCTGCCATCTCTGGGCATCGGAGCAAATATCCTGGCTGCCACAGAGGCCCCCGGCCCAACTATGGACAAGATAACGCCTAAGATTTCTGACACAGCTAAAAATCTGTACAAAATTTACACCATCTTCACCGTGTCAGAAATCATTCTTTTAATGGCAGCAGGGATGGACCTGTTTGATGCCTCCACCCACACCTTCGGCTCCGTGGGAACCGGGGGTTTTTCCAACTACAACAACAGCATCGCCCACTTCAACAGTATGCCTATTGAAATGATTATAACGGCTTACATGCTGCTATCGGGGGTAAATCTGAACTTATATTTCTATTCCTTTAAAAGGCGCGGTGGCATCCGCAACTTATTGGCCGACGAGGAATTTAAGTGGTATATCATTATCATCGCCACGGTGTCCGGCCTAATCAGCTTGAATCTGTGGCTGACCCATACCTATGAAAATTGGGGGCAGTCCTTCCGCTTCTCCATCTTTCAAACGGTGTCCATCCTCACCACTACCGGCTCTGTATCGGCTAATTACGATTTGTGGCCGACCTTCAGTAAAATGCTGATTTTTACCCTTATGTTTATTGGCGGCTGCTCGGCCTCCACGGCAGGAGGACTGAAGGTCATCCGCTTTCTGGTGGTCTTTAAGCTGATCAAGCGGAGCATTCAAGTACGGCTGCATCCCAACGCCATCATCTCCATTAAAATTAACGATAAGAACTTGAGCATCGACACGGTATCAGAAATTACCAGCCTCATGTTCCTCCACATCCTGGTGGTCACAGGGGCAACCCTGCTCATCAGCATCAACGGGTATGACATGGTCACCAACCTAAGTGCCGTCCTGACTTGTATCGGCAATATCGGCCCTGGCTTCAATCTGGTGGGTCCTGCTCTGAATTTCAGCATTTTCTCTAATACAGATAAATTGCTGCTTTCCTTTGTTATGTTGGCAGGTCGCTTGGAGCTGTACGCTTTTATCGTCCTCTTTCTGCCTCGATTCTGGCAGCAGAATAAATAAATGAACAGAAGGGTATTCTATGTCTTTTAATTACCGCGTTATTTTTAAATTTGTCAGCTTAATCCCCTTGATTATGGGGCTGGCGATGATTTTGCCCGCCGGAGCAGGTGCCTTTTATGGTGAATGGCCGGAGTGCCAGGTTTTCAGTTTCTTGGCCCTTTTTTCCCTTCTCTTGGGCTCAGGGCTCTTCTACTTTTTCAGGCCGCGTTCTGGGTCCTTGCACTTGCGGGATGGGTATTTGATTGTGTGCCTGTGCGGGCTGATAGCCTTTGCTTTTGGTGCAGCGCCTTATCTGCTCACCGGCCAAACGGCTTCCTTTATTGACAGTTTTTTTGAGTCCGTATCTACTTTGACCACCACAGGCTCTACGGTGTTTCATCTAGATGACCTTCCTCGTAGTTTGCTGTTGTGGCGGGGAATTTGCAGCTGGCTGGGCGGCATCTCCATTTTGGTCTTGTGCATCGCCATTCTCCCCTCCTTTGGCATGGAAGGCAAGTCGCTGGCTCAGGCAGAAGTGCCCGGGCAGATTTTAGGACGCAGCATCAGCAGAACAGCGGATTCTGCCAAGTACCTGTACATTTTATACATTGCTTTTACGGCAGCAGAATGGCTGCTGCTGGCTCTTGGGCCGATGGACATCTTCGATGCCCTCATCAATACCATGAGCAGCATCAGCACCAGCAGCCTGGGTTGGACCCGCCATTCCTTCGCCCAATACGACGACCTGTATACCGAGGCCATCGTCGCCGTTTTTACCCTGCTGGCTTCGGTAAATTTTGCGCTGTACTTTCTGCTGATTCATCGAAACTGGAAGGCTGTTTTGAACAATATTGAGCTGCGGGCTTTTTTCCTTATCATCCTGCTCAGTTCCTTGCTGGTATCCCTAAACTTATATCTGACCCACAGCCACAATCTAGTGAATTCAATCCGTTATGGTATTTTCCAGGTGATTTCTATGGCCACCACCTCGGGCTTTTCCATCGCTAGCCAAGAAAATTGGCCAGCTCTTAGCCTGGGGATTCTCTCTGTGCTCATGCTTATGGGCAGCTGCTCTTTTTCTACTGGAAGCGGAATCCGGGTTATTCGAATTTTGGTCCTTTGTAAACTCGTAGCCAGAGGTTTTACCCGGCGAATTCATCCTCGCTCCGTCGTGGCGGTAAAAATTGGCCCGCGATCGATTTCTGCCCTGCGCGTATCCTATATCACGGTATTTGTTCTCCTGTATTTTATCCTGATTGTGTTCGGCAGTATTCTGCTATCTCTGCAAAATCTGGATATGCTCACGACCCTATCCACTTCCCTCTCTATGATTTCCAACGTGGGAATTGGTTTTGGGGAAGCCGCCAGTGGGAATTTCAGTATTTACTGTGCCCCTCTAAAGCTGGTGCTGTGCTTCCTGATGATTGTCGGCCGCTTGGAATTATTTACTGTTATCACCTTATTTATGCCGTCCTTCTGGAGTCCGGACAAATACAAGAATAATTGAGAATAAAAACCCACAAAAAAAGCAAACTATCAAAAGAGTTTGCTTTTTTGTTTTAAGTTTTTTCCCTGTGCACAAAACAACAGGAAGCAAAAGCTTAAAACATGCCTTGAAAGGAGTTTTTATTATGCTAGTAAAAGACATCATGACTTCTTGCGTCAGCTGTGTCCGTCCTGACAGCCCCCTCTCTCAGGTGGCAAAACAAATGAAGCAAGAAAACATTGGTTCTATCCCTGTATGCAGCGATTCTGGCAAAGTGATGGGTATTATCACGGATCGGGACATTGTTCTTCGAGCTGTAGCTCAGGGTCAGCAAGACCTGAAAGCTCAGGATATTATGACCCAGAGTATTACTTGTGCCTCTCCCAGCATGAATACCCACGATGCAGCCATGCTTCTATCTAAGCATCAGATTCGCCGACTACCCGTAGTATCCAGCGATCGGCTGGTAGGCATCGTCTCCCTTGGCGATATTGCCCAGAAAACTATTTTAGTAGATGAAGCAGGGGATGCCCTCTCCGCTATTTCAAAACCAAACGGCTTGAGTTAAACTCAAGCCGTTTTTTAGATCATTTCTCATTTGACAGCCTCCTCATTTCAAAACCGAAATCAGAAGTCCTATTTCGCACCAGTTTTCTTTTTTGCTTTTGTCTCTTCCTCTGCTACGATAAAATCAATTTCTTTATCATTGACCTCCGCTCTAGCGACCTGAATCCGCACCTTATCCCCTAAAGTATAAATTTTGTGAGTTCGTTGGCCTATGAGCCGGTATTTTGTCTGTTCATAGTCGTAATAGTCGTCTTTCAGGCTTTCCACCCGCACCAAGCCTTCAATGGTGTTAGTCAGCTCTACATAAAAGCCAAAGTTTGTCACCCCGCTGATGACGCCTTCAAAAGATTCACCGATATGGTAAGACATATATTCTGTCTTTTTCAGTTTTTCTACTTCTCGCTCCAGCTCTTGAGCATGTCGTTCTGCTTTAGAAGAAAGCTCTGCCGCTTCTTCCGTCTTCTTCTTCAGCTGCCGATTGCGCTTCTCCCCGATACCTGCACCGATGGCTTCTTTGATAATCCGATGAATAATTAGATCCGGATACCTTCGGATCGGTGAGGTGAAGTGACAATAAAATTTTACGCCCAAGCCAAAATGTCCATCGCAAGAAACATCATAAAAGGCCTTTTTCATCGACCGAAGCATAACGGTATTGACAACGGTCTCATAGGATTGGCCTTTGACTTCCTTAAGCATATCACTAAGCACCCTCGGGTGGACATTTTCTGTACTGCCATGGAGTGTTAACCCAAAACCCCGCACAAAGTTTTTAAATTCGTCCATTCGATCCATCGCTGGTTTTTCGTGAACTCGATATACAAAAGGGAGTTCCAGCCAGTAAAAATGCTCTGCCACCGTCTCGTTGGCAATAAGCATGAATTCTTCAATCATCCGATTAGCAATCCGGCGTTCTGCTGTCTCTACCGTCACCGGAATCCCTGCTTCATCTAGCGTGATGTACGCTTCATCAAAATCGAAGTCCAGACTCCCCCGAAGATCCCGCCTCTTATGAAGAATATCTGCCAGTTCTTTCATATGGAGAATATCCTTGTAAATATCATCGTACTTGGAGATTAAGTCCACCGCATTTCGCTCCAGCATGTCTGATACGTCGTCGTAAACCATCCGATGAGCGGAATGAATAACGCTTTCAAAGATCTGATGACGTACCACCTGTCCGGTGCTGTCGATTTCCATAGAAACAGACAAGGTCAGTCGATCCACGTCCGGGTTTAAGCTGCAAATACCGTTAGAGAGGGCCTTTGGCAGCATCGGGATGACCTGGTCCACCAGATAAACGCTGGTACCTCTTTTTAGCGCCTCTTTGTCCATCGCCCCCCCTTCAGCCACATAATGGCTTACATCGGCAATATGAACGCCCAGCAGGTAATTACCTCCCGGCAGCTGCTCGATAGAGACGGCGTCATCCAAATCCTTGGCATCCGGTCCATCTATGGTAATAATATTCTTTTCTCGAAGATCCACGCGACCTTTTAGCTCTTCTGGCGCAATCGGCGTAAAATCTGCTTCTTTCTGCTCCTTCAGCCTAGATACAGCCTTAGCTTCTGCATTAACCCGGCTAGGAAAGGTCTGAAAAAGATTGTATTGGCGAATCATTCCCTTGATGTCACCGCCAGGTTCACCTTTTTTGCTGATAATCTCTGAAATCCGACCCTCGGCCCGATTCCCTTCCTCTGGGTACTTGGTGATCTGCACCACCACCCGGTCGCCATTCTCGGCATTTTTCCAATCACTTTTTTTCACAAAAACATCTTCGTTATTAAAGTGCTTATCATCAGGCACTACAAAGCCGAACCGCTTATTCTTTTCAAAGACACCTACGATTTCCGTCACTCCATGGGTGAGAATCTGCTGAATGATGCCTTCCCTGGAACGATTGGTCTCTTCTTTAGGAATCAGCAACACAGATACCAAGTCCCCATTCATGGCACCGTTTAGATTTTTTCCAGCAATAAAAATATCTTGCCGTTCCCCATCCTCTGGAACCTGTTCAGTCCCTTCTTCTGGGGTGACAAAACCGAAGCCTTTTTTGTGCCTCGAAAGAATGCCTTGGACTAATTCTGCGTCCTTTGCGGCCTTATTTTTCTTTTTTATAAACGGCACCCCCTGTTTGGGACCGTCTTTTTTCTTCTTTTTCGCTATTATTTTACTCATAACTTCAGTATACCACAATTCTCCAGAATATGTTCTTATTATTCACGGGAATTTTTCTGTCATCAGCCATTTTTCATAGAAAACATAAAGGATGGCAAACGCCACCCTTTACGCTTCTCTTCTTTATAGGTTGTTGTTTTTTACTGTACCGTCATCATTCAGCGCGCCATCACTGGTCACTAAATCTCTGGCGGCATCTCCCGTATCATCTACAGCTTTCTCCACATCGTTTCCAGCTTTGTCTACAACGCCATTATCATTTACCGTTCCATTGTTATCCGTCACGGGATTTGGCGTGTTGGTATCTGGATCCAATGAGGTGCCGTTGTTACTGCAGGCTGCAAAAGCCATCAACACGACAACCAATAAAAGTCCTAGAAAAATTCGTCTTTTTCTCAACTGTTTCAACTCCTCTCTTTTTTCTCAATCTTAGTATGAACCGAACAACATTTTTTACTCGGGTTAAAACAGTAATTTTAAAGTTAAAATTAAACAATTTGTTTTTATCAAAAAAAGACAAAAAATTATAAAGGAGGAAGTCCCTTATACCATTCCCTGTGTATTGAATATGGGATAGTACAGTTGCGGGATTCCGCCTTTATATTTTGTGCAGTATATTTTATTTTCGTTCAAACTGTTTTTAAACTTCTACGGTCCACCCCATCTTGTCTTCGACTTCACCAATCTGCAAGCCGTAGAGTTCATCATAAAGCCGTTGAGACAGCTCACCGATCTCTCCGTTATTGATGGTGATTTTCTCTCCCTTCCAAGAAAGTTCTCCGACCGGAGAGATAACGGCCGCCGTACCGGAGGCGAACATCTCTACCAGCTCGCCGGCCTCTCCTGCTGCAAAGACTTCATCAATAGTCATGCGGCGCTCAGATACTTTTATGCCCCACTGCTTTAACAAATTAATAACAGAATCTCTCGTAATACCTGGCAGGATGGTGCCTGTCAGAGGGGCTGTCACTACTTCGTCTCCTATTCTAAAGAAGGCATTGGAGGTACCAATCTCTTCCACATATTTTCGCTCCACGCCGTCCAGCCACAGCACCTGCTCATAGCCATTCTGATGAGCCTTCTCCTGGGACTTTAGACCAGCAGCATAATTCCCGCCAATCTTTGCCGCACCAGTGCCACCCGGCGTAGCCCGCACAAATTCGTCTTCTACATAAATCTTTGTCGGTGCCAGACCACCTTCATAGTAAGGACCGACTGGACTGAGGATGACCATGAAGAGGAAGTGGTTTGCCGGGCGTACTCCCAGAAAAGCTTCATCAGCAATGATGAAAGGACGAATATATAGAGAGGTTCCCTTTTTGTTTGGAATCCAGTCCTGGTCTACCTTGACTACCGCCTTAATAGCCTCCACAAACAATTCTTCGTCGATGTGTGGAATGCACATGCGCTCATTGGTATTGGTGGTCCGCTTAGCATTCATATCCGGCCTAAACAGTAAAACTCTGCCATCCTTGGAGCGATAGGCTTTTAACCCTTCGAACATCTCCTGGGCATAATGAAACACAGCGGCAGCAGGATCTAGCTGTAAGGGCGCATAAGGCTGCACACGTCCGTTATGCCAGCCATTCTCCGAACTGTATTCCATAATGAACATGTGGTCGGTGAAGAGCTGGCCAAAGCGCAGAGTATCCGGGTTTGGTTTCTCCTTCGGGCTAGCAGTTTTGATTACTGGAAAATCATATTTCATGGCGAACCTTCCTCTCTTATCTTCCTCTATAAATAAATTCCATTCGTTGTTTATTACAACAATATAATACCTCTTCTCTTTCAACATGTCAACAGTATTTATTGTTTTTAACAACAAGTTTTATGCTAATTATTTGTTTTTACTTACAACTATTTTTAAATATTTTCATTTAATGGTATCATTTAGCTCCGATTTTCCTATTTCTCCCACAAAAAATACCGCTTCAAAAGAAACGGTATTTTTTACGTAAAAATGAAATCTAAAGTAAGCCGCCTACTGCCGCAAACAGCGGCGCAAAGACTAGAGAAACGATGGCCATGCACTTGATAAAAATATTGAGC
This sequence comes from Aminipila butyrica, assembly GCF_010669305.1. Classification (NCBI taxonomy): domain Bacteria; kingdom Bacillati; phylum Bacillota; class Clostridia; order Peptostreptococcales; family Anaerovoracaceae; genus Aminipila; species Aminipila butyrica. Next base: position 2,508,456 of record NZ_CP048649.1, read on the forward strand.
GCAGGCCCTGAGGCATCCTTTAATGGATCGCCTACTCCATCTCCAACTACAGCTGCCTTGTGGGCCTCAGAACCCTTGCCACCAAAATGGCCTTTTTCAATATATTTCTTCGCATTTTTCAATGCGCTTCCGGTATTGGTCAACATCATAGCCAACAGCATACCCGCAGGCAGCACGCCCATAAGCATAGCCCCCAGGATTTCCGGTCCGAAAACAAGACCTACCACCAAAGGCGTTGCAATGGCCATCACCCCTGGTGCTACCATTTCCTTCAAAGCCCCCTTGGCGGAAATATCCACACAAGTCGCATAGTCCGGCTGAGAGGAACCCTCTAGGATACCCTCGTCCAGATTGAACTGCCGCCGTACTTCCTCTACCATGAGCTTAGCCGCACGTTCTACTGAACCTACGGTCAACGCTGCAAACAAGAAAGGAAGCATAGCCCCTACAAAAATAGCCATCACCACCATCGGGTTCAGCAGACTGAGCCCCTTTATACCCACTACTTGCACATACGCTAGGAAAAGTGTCAAAGCAGTCATGGCCGCAGCGCCCATGGCAAAACCCTGGCTTGCTGCTGCCGTCTTATTGCCCACGGTGTCCAAGGCTTCTGTTACCTCTCGAACCTCCTCCGGCAGACCGCTCATCTCCGCAATGCCGCTAGCATTGTCTGCCACTGGCCCATACACCGCCACAGCAGCAGTCACCGCCACCGTAGACAATAGGCCTACGCCAAAGAGACCGATACCGTATAGGTCTCCAAACTGAAAAGCCGCATAGCCGCCTATAGCAATCGTGGCCAGCGGCCATACTGTAGATAGCAGTCCTGTGCCCAACGCAGAAATAATAGCAGTGGCTACGCCTGTACCCGCCTGCTCTGCTATATGCTGCACATGCTTGTAGTCGCTAGATGTGTAGTATTCCGTAATCTTACTGATGAGAATGCCTACCAACAAGCCAGCACCGACTGCCACTGCCCAACGGAAACCGCCCAACAGAACCTTTGAGAGAATGCAGGCGGCTACTGCCATAATCACGCTGGCAATATAAATGCCCAAATTCAGGCCCTGAGCCGGATTGCCTTGTTCCCGGCTGCGGACAAAGAGAATGCCCACCATAGAGGCCACAATCCCCGCCGCTGCCAGCAGCAGCGGAAAAGCAACCCCTGCCATATGGCTGAAGCCTACGCCAGAGCCGGAAGCTACTGCCAGCACCATAGCTGCAATAATCGTCCCCACATAAGATTCAAAGAGGTCAGCCCCCATGCCCATCACATCGCCGACATTATCGCCGACATGGTCTGCGATGACTGCTGGATTGCGAAAATCATCTTCCGGCATACCGGCTTCCAGCTTGCCCACCAAATCAGCACCTACATCCGCCGACTTCGTATAGATGCCTCCACCGATGCGCCCGAAAAGTGCAATCGTGGAGGCCCCCATACCAAAAGCCGCCACGCACTGCAAGGCGGTAGCCAGATTAACGGCCACAAAGGCGGCACTGAGACCTAAAAGCCCCATCCCAGCCACGCAGAGCCCTACGGCAGAGCCAGAGCGAAAAGCAACCTTAAAAGCCTTGCTCAAACCCGAAGACAGCGCTCCATTAGCTGCACGTACATTGCCCTTGGTAGCTGTTCGCATACCGCAATAACCTACCAACGCCGAAAGCACGACGCCTCCTGCATATAAAATAGCCGAAGCCCAATTTACCAAAAATCCCGTCAAAAGAACCAGCGCCACCAACACGGCCGCCATAGCCCGATATTCTCTCTTTAAAAAAGTCATAGCACCTTCTCGAATATAGGCTGCCACGTCTTTCATCTGGTCGCTGCCCTCCCGAACCCGGTTGACCCAAGCCGTCATGGCATAAGCGAAGACCAGGGCCAGGACCGCTGTCGCAATAGCTGCTAGAGCGAAAATACGCATTGATCTTTCCCCCTCCTTAAAAGACATTTAAGAGGCGTCTTCGACACCTCTTAAATGTAAGCAATATGTTCAATTTTTATAATAATCAAATATGCTAACGGCTGCACCCGATGAATTATTCGATAGTGACTAATGCCAGTGAAATGATGATAAAACAAGCGGCCGCCACCGTAGTGATTTTGTTCAAAATAGCTTCATATCCCTTGCTCTTCTTTTTACCGAACAGCTGCTCTGCGCCGCCGCCGATGGAACCGGACAAGCCTGCACTGTTTCCAGACTGCAATAAAATGCTTGCAATCAGCACGATACTGGCAATCGCAAGTATGGCCATCAGAAATATTTTCATCTCTACACCTCCTAATACATGATTAACTTCTAGAGTCTACCACATGTCCACTAAAAAATCAAGAGTTTTTACGCGGTTTGGATACATGTCTATACAGATAAAGCCGCAGGACTTTAACCTCCTGCGGCTTTGCTAATGTGGTTTCTACTTATATATCAGTTCCTTTTTCCTTTCAGCTTCTTTGTAAGGCGGGAACCGATATAATTTGCTCAACTATGCTCGTAAATTGTAGAAAGCGGACAATCCAGCGTACTGGCCGGAAGTGTCTAAGGTCTCTTCAATCCGCAGCAGCTGATTGTATTTTGCAATCCGGTCTGTTCTGGATAGAGAACCGGTCTTAATCTGTCCAGCGTTGAGCCCCACCACGATGTCAGCGATGGTCACGTCTTCTGTCTCTCCGCTTCTGTGAGAAACGACGGCAGTGTATCCAGCTCTCTTAGCCATTTCAATGGCATCAAAGGTTTCCGTCAAAGTACCAATTTGATTAACCTTGATGAGGATTGAGTTGGCGATACCTTCCTGAATACCTCTGGCCAGCCGCTCGGTGTTGGTAACGAACAGATCATCTCCCACCAGCTGCAACTTCTGACCCAGCCGTTCAGTCAACAGCTTCCAGCCTGCCCAGTCATCCTCTGCCAAGCCATCTTCTATTGAGATAATTGGATATTTAGCTGCTAGCATCTCGTAGTAAGCCACCATCTCCTCTGCCGTTCTGGTAACCCCTTCTCCTGTCAAGTTGTAAGCCTTAGTCTTTTCATCATAAAATTCACTGGCAGCTACATCCAGCGCAATTTTAATTTCTTCTCCTGGCTTATATCCAGCCTTCTCAATAGCTTCCAGAATAACCTGAATGGCCTCTTCGTTGGTAGTCAAATTAGGAGCAAAACCGCCTTCATCTCCTACCGCTGTGTTTAACCCTTTTCCTTTCAGAACAGCTTTCAAGCTGTGGAACACTTCTGCACCCATGCGCAGGGCTTCCCGAAAGCTAGGTGCTCCCACCGGCATAATCATGAATTCCTGAATATCCACCGTGTTGTCCGCATGAGAACCACCATTTAAGATGTTCATCATTGGTGTCGGCAGAGTCTTTCCATTCACGCCTCCCAGGTATTGGAACAACGGCAAACCCAGGCTGTTTGCTGCTGCATCCGCAGCGGCCATAGACACACCTAGGATGGCGTTAGCGCCCAACCGACCTTTATTTGGTGTACCATCCAACTCAATCAGCAGCTTGTCCAGTCCTACCTGGTCCAGTACGTTGTAACCGATGATCTCATCAGCAATGATGCTGTTGACATTCTCTACCGCCTTCAAAGTCCCTTTTCCTAAATACCGAGCCTTATCCCCGTCTCTCAGCTCTACAGCCTCATGAACACCTGTAGATGCGCCGGAAGGAACGATAGACCGTCCCATACTCCCATCCTCCAAGTAAAGTTCCACTTCTACTGTTGGGTTTCCTCTGGAATCCAATACTTCCCGTGCGATTACATCTTCTATAAACGGCATAAATGCGTCCTCCTTTTTATCTACTTAAAAATTTACGATTTGTATAAAGTCCTCTGGTACCAGACTGGCACCGCCTACCAAAGCTCCATCGATATCTCCCATGTTCAGGAGTTCGCTGGCGTTGGACGGCTTTACGCTGCCACCATAGAGAATCAGCACCTTGTCAGCCGCTTCCTCTCCATACAGATCCTCCACCACCTGACGGATAAACCCGCACATTTCGTCGGCCTGTTCTGGTTCAGCAGTCCGGCCTGTTCCGATGGCCCATACAGGTTCATACGCGACGATTAACGCCGCCGCCTGATCTGCATGAAGGCCCTGCATGCCTGCCTTCATCTGGGAACGAACCAAGTCAAAAGCTTGTCCTCCGTCTCGTTGTTCCAAACTTTCCCCTACACAGAGGATGGGGCGGATGCCTGAAGCGAAGGCCTGATGCAGCTTTTTGTTCACCATTTCATCCGTCTCCCCGAACAACTGCCGCCGTTCCGAATGGCCGATGATGCAGCAATCTACACCGATTTCCTTCAGCATGGCTGCTGAGATTTCTCCTGTAAAGGCCCCCTCTTCTGCAAAATGCAGGTTTTGGGCACCTACCTGAATATCCGTATCCTGAAAGGCTTCTTTCAAGGCCTCCAACTGAGTGAAAGGGGCACATACCGCCACCTGGATATCTGAACTCACATATATTTTTTTAAATTCCGCCGCAAAGTCTTTAGCTTCTGCGGTAGTCTTAAACATCTTCCAATTCCCCGCTATCAGTGGTTTTCTAATCATGGTCTCCTCGCTTCCTCTTCTGACTGCCAGTCCCAGGGACTGCACCTGCGGCCCCATCCGGCATCGGGAGCTATTTTAGAAATAGCTCCCGATTTGCCAGTATGTTTACGGTTGTACTACTTATCCTGCAAGCAGGCAATGCCCGGCAGTACCTTTCCTTCTAAAAATTCCAAGGAGGCCCCTCCGCCAGTGGAAATATGGGTCATCTGGTTCGCTAGGCCGAATTGTTCTACCGCAGCCGCTGAATCCCCACCGCCGATAACCGTAATCCCCTTGCAGACTGCCAAAGCTCTGGCTACTGCCAAAGTTCCCTCCGCAAAATTCGGCATTTCAAAGACCCCTACCGGGCCGTTCCAAATCACCGTCTCTGCCGTCTCAATCGCCGCTGCAAAGAGTGCCTGCGTCTTCGGACCAATATCCAGTCCCATTCGATCTGCTGGAATTCGGTCCATATCGCAGTAAGACCACTCCGAATCGTTAGCAAACTCTTTCGCTACCTTGATGTCCACCGGAAGAAGCAGCTTCACACCAGCCGCCTCGGCCTTTTTCAGCAGCTCTGCCGCCAAACCCACGTTGTCTGCATCCAAAATTGATGTGCCGATTTCATAGCCCTGTGCCTTATAAAAGGTATAGGACATGCCTCCGCCGATGATGAGGGTGTCCACTTTTTTCAATAGATTCTCAATGACTAAAATCTTATCGCCTACCTTGGCCCCGCCCATAATAGCTACAAAAGGCCGTTTGGGAGATTCCACCGCACTGCCTAAAAACTGTACTTCTTTTTCAATCAGGAAGCCAGAAACCGCTGGCAAATAATCTGCGATACCGGCTGTAGAGGAATGGGCCCGGTGAGCCGTACCAAAAGCGTCGTTGACAAAGATGTCACCCAAAGAAGCCAGTTCCTTGGAGAAGTCGGCACCGTTTTTGGTTTCTTCCTTGCGGAACCGCACGTTTTCCAGCAACATCACCTGTCCCGCTGTCAGACCAGCGGCCTTCTGACGAACCGCCTCATTGACCACCTCTGGCGCACTGATAAAGGCTACGTCCTTGGCAAGAAGCTGGCTGAGCCTGTCGGCCACTGGCTTTAAGGTGTACTTCATGTCCCCTTGGCCTTCCGGTCTGCCCATATGAGACAGGAGGATGACCTTGGCTCCCTTGCTGATCAGATAATTGATGGTCGGCATTGCGGAAGTGATGCGGATATCATCGGTGATGACTCCATCCTTCATCGGCACGTTAAAGTCACACCGTACTAGGACTTTCTTCCCAGAAACGTCTATATCTCTCACCGTTTTTTTCATGTTTAAATCTCCCTATCCATAATTTTTTGGCTGCCCTTTGAAAATTTCCGGCAAGCCTGCGGCGTTGCTGCTCCCTGCAGAAAAAAGGGTCTTAAGCCTGATCTACCTGGTACATATGTTGAATCAGCATGAGAATCTTGCTGGAATAGCCGTATTCATTGTCATAGAAGGCAATGAGCTTAACAAACTTTTCATTGAGCATAATCCCTTCTCTGGCATCGAAGATGGAAGTATGAGGGTCTCCGATAAAGTCGCTGGATACCACCTCGTCGTCCACATATTCGACGATGCCCTTCATGGCGCCATCAGCAGCTTCCCGCACTTTTTTGCAGATGTCTACATATGTAGCCGGATTTTTCAGCTGCACGTTCAAATCGATAACAGATACGTCAGCTACCGGTACCCGGTAGGAGATGCCTGTCAGCTTTCCTTGAACCGATGGAATAACCAGACCTACCGCCTTAGCTGCACCTGTTGAAGAAGGAATAATGTTGCCGAAAGAAGAACGGCCTGTGCGCCAGTCCTTCATAGAACGGGCATCTACTACTTTCTGCTTGGCTGTAGCCGCATGAATGGTGGACATAAGGCCCTGCTCAATGCCCCAGTTGTCTTCCAGTACCTTCACCAGCGGTGCCAGGCAGTTGGTGGTGCAGGATGCGTTGGATACCACATGAATATCCTTGCCGTATTGATCATGATTTACACCCATCACATAGGTCGGAGTCGCCTTGTCTTTAGCTGGAGCAGAAATAATAACCTTCTTCGCTCCGGCCTTAATATGCTTCATAGAGCTTTCCGTGGTTACATAAGCCCCTGTGGCCTCTACGATGTACTCTGCCCCGCATTCTCCCCAAGGAATATTTTCGGCATCACTTTCACTATATACGGGAACCTTTTTGCCGTTAATAATCAAGCCTTTCTCGTATACGTCCAGACTCTTTGGAAACCGTCCAAAGATGGTATCGTACCGGAGCATGTAGACCATATATTCCAGATCTGCATTTCGCACGTTAATACCGCAGATTTCGATGTCCTCAAAATCCATCGCTGCGCGTATAACCACCCGTCCGATACGACCGAACCCACTAATGCCAACTTTAATAGCCATTTTCTTCTCCTTCCAGCAATCTCTGCTCTTTACATGTTAACTTTTATTTATTAATATCTTTTCCTTTTAGAGGAAGATAGGATATTCAATTCATCCCGATACTTGGCTACCGTCCTGCGGGAAATCTCAATGCCCTTGCCTTTAAGCAGCTGGACCATATCCTGGTCACTGTATGGGGCTTTAGGATCTTCTCCTGAGACGATTTCCTTGATAAAGGATTTAATGCTCTGAGAGGATATGCCCTCTCCCTGGTTGCCTGCCACCCCACTGGTAAAAAAGTACTTTATTTCATAGACTCCCCTAGGGCTCTGCATGTACTTCCCATTAATAGAGCGGCTGACGGTGGATTCGTGAATCCCCACCTCTTCTGCAATCTGCTTTAAGGTCAAGGTCTTCAGATGTTTTGGGCCCTTATCAAAAAAGCCTTGCTGATACTTGACCACAGCGCTGACCACATTGTAAATGGTCTGCTTGCGTTGCTCAATGCTGCGAATCAGCCAAATGGCTGAATTTAACCGGCCCGACAGAAACTTGGTCAGGTTGGGATCGTTGTTCGATTCCTGTAGAACTTTTTCGTAATAAGAACTGACCATCAGCCGAGGGGTACTGCTCTCATTAACCGTAACCAGATATTCTCCATTGACCTCCTCCACAATAATGTCCGGTACGATGTACCGGGTGGTGGATTGTGAGGCAAACTGCCGTCCAGGCTTTGGCTCCAGGCTGCGAATCAAGTCGCAGATTTCCTGAACCTCCTGAACCGTAGCACCTAGCTCCCGGGCAATAGCGGATAATCTATTATCGGCCAAATCCTCCAGATAGTCATCGATAACCCGCTTGACTTGCTGATCCAACTGCCCCCGGCTCTCCAGCTGGATCAACAGACATTCCCCCAAATCTCTGGCACCAACCCCCACAGGTTCAAACCCCTGGATGGCCTGGAGCACCAGTTCCACCTTTTCACGAGACACGCTCAAGGCTCTGGCAATCTCCTCCACGGTCAACGTCATATAACCATTATCGTCCAGCGACTCGATGATGTATCTGCCGATGTTTCGATAGCTGGGCTTAATAGCCGCAAACTGAAGCTGAAACATGAGATGCTCCGACAAGGTCACATCTGAGGTGACGAACTGTTCAAAAGAATAGTCCTTATCCTCCTTGGTGTAATCTCCCTGACGATAGCTGATGTCATCGTATTCCCGCTCCTTGATGTGTTCAGCCCACTCCTTGCTGCTCAGTTCGTTACTGCCCAGGGTTTCACTGTTTAACTCTCTGGTACGCTCCCGAAGTTCTTGTCCTGAATCCGGCCTTTCAGCGTGCCCACCGATTTCCAGGCCTTCTCCTCTGTCTCTGCTGCTACTGGAAGCCTCCCCTGTGTCGGCAGGGCTCACCTGCTCCAATACGGGATTGACCAGTATCTGCTCCTGGACGTAATTGTCCAGTTCCTGAGTATTGAATTGTAAAATCTGAATAGCCTGAATCAGCTCTGGAGTCATGACTAGCTTCTGCGTCTGTTCTATTGTTAAATCATACCCAAGTTTCATCTTTCACCTCAAATCGCAAGAAAAGCAAAGTTATTCATCATAATTATACTATAAAACAACAAGAATGCCACCCCAAACTGGCAATCGGTTTGGAAAAATTACTCCAATCCTGGAAAACCCAGCTGACGCAAGGCTTCAAAGAGGATAATATTAGCCGAATTAGACAAGTTCAGAGACCTCAGCCGGGTATCTGCACTCATAGGGATGCGGATGGCCTGTTCCTGATGCTCTTTGATAAAGTCTCGTGGCAAGCCTGCCGTCTCCCGTCCAAACAAAATCATATCTTCATCCTGAAACTGAACTTCTGCATACTGGCGCCCTCCTTGGGTGGTGGCCAGATAAAGCTGACGATCTCCATACTTCTCCATAAAAGCATTTAAACTCTCATGGACCTCCAACCGCACAAAAGGCCAGTAATCGAGACCGGCCCTTTTGACACTTTTGTCATCTATCGAAAATCCCAAAGGTTCCACCAGATGGAGAACGCTGCCAGTGGCCGCGCAGGTCCTGGCGATGTTCCCTGTATTTGGCGGGATCTCCGGCTCTACAAAAACGATGTGAATTGCCATATTTTCACCTTCCAATCCTATTAGTATTCTATTTGTGAGTTTATTTTATCACATTTTATGCCAAAAAAACAACATTTGCCGTCAGACTTCCCAAAAAATTAAAGACAAATCCCACTAAATAGTATATAATATTTTCTACGGTTAAACGGCGTTGCCGGCAAAAATGATCCAGGAGGTATGAACATGAAAACAATCAAAATTGGACTACTGGGCCTAGGTAACATTGGAACTGGCACTTACAAGACTTTGGAAATGAACAAAGTGCAGATTACTGAGGCAACCGGTCTGAATCTTGAAATCAGCAAAATTCTTGAAAGGGATACCACCCGTGAAAGAGATATTACCGTGGTTCCCCAACAGTTTACACAAGACCCGGACGAAATCTTCCGGGATCCGGAAATAGACATTGTTATTGAGCTTTTGGGCGGCATTGAACCAGCCACCACCTTTATGCTGGAGGCGATGAAAAATAAAAAGAGTGTGGTCACCGCCAACAAGGCTGCTGTGGCTGCCAACTTTGAAAAGCTTGCAGAGACTGCTAAGGCCAATCAGGTGGAGTTCCGCTACGAGGCCAGCGTAGGCGGCGGTATTCCTATCATCAATGCCCTGACCACCGTTCTCCAAGCTAACCAGTTTGTGGAAATTCAGGGCATCCTCAACGGGACCACCAACTACATCCTCACACAGATGACGGACTTTGGTCTGAATTATGAGGATGTACTGAAAAAGGCTCAAGAGCTTGGCTTTGCAGAAGCGGACCCTACCGCGGACGTGGAAGGCATCGATGTGGCGAACAAGTTGTCTATCCTTATCGCCATTTTATTTCGCAGTTATGTTGCTCCGGGGCAGATACCAACTCAAGGCATCAGCAACATTACTCCTGAAGACATTGCGGAAGCCAAGGCTGAGAACAGCAAAATCAAACTCATTGCCTGCGCCCGCATGGAGGAAGGTCAGCTGACCTACAGCGTCAAGCCGACCAAGCTAAGCAGCGACCATCCTCTGGCCGCCGTCAGCAACGAATTCAATGCGGTTTACGTGACCGGCAATGCAGTAGGCGAATTGATGTTCTACGGCAAGGGTGCCGGCCCTCTTCCGACGGGAAGCGCCGTTATGGGCGACGTGCTGGAAATCGCCAAGAAAATTACAAGTAGATAAAAAATATCAGAGGTGAATACAATGAGTTTATATGAACAATGGCAAGATTTAATCAACAACCAGACAGACGACAGCTTCGCTGAATTCTGGGAAAAGTACAGCTCCACAGAGACAAAAATCTACACCGATATTCTGGAAAATCACCAGCATACACCGGTAGGAACCTTTCAGGAACTGAAAGAAAAGTATGAAGCCGACCCGGTGATTTTCATGGGTTTTCTGGATGGCATCAACACCAGTTTGAAAAATCCGCTTCCCATTGAAGAATACGATGAGACAGCAGCCATCCAACTGGATATTGATTTTGAAACGTTATTCTTCAACATGCTGGGAGCCGAAGCGGATTACTTATATTCCATTCCGGCTTGGGATCAGGTGCTGCCACTAGAAAAACGAGAAGAAATCGTCCGGGAATTCAAAAAATCCAAGACCGTCGTTAAAGAAAAAGAACCTGGCAGAAATGACCCGTGCTCTTGCGGAAGCGGCAAAAAATACAAAAAGTGCTGCGGCGCTGCTAAATAAACGTCTCGAAATTTTTCATAAAAGCTGACCTTTTAGGTCAGCTTTTAATTTTTGCCGCTTTTGTTCCAATCCATCTTCATCTTCTCCCCAGTTGACAAAGATGCCCTTAAATTCTCCGCAGCCAGGAAAGTAATCCGACAAAGCAACATCCGACCCGAAAAGCCCTTCTGATCTAGCCAAAGGCCGAGCCTGGCTCATCATATGCTCCCCCTCCTGAATAATTCGGCCCTCCTCCAGCTTGTAATGCTCATAGGCGCACCAGCGGCCTTCATTCTCCTGTTTCCTCTGAAACCGCCCCCACAGGGCTATATCCGCCAATTCTGCCAACAGGTTTACCCCTGAGGCATGGTACACGGCTATGGGAGTCTGGCTGGGCAGCCGGGCATCGATTTCCAGCACCTTCAACAGTCCTCCCTGATGGATAACTTCCACATCCATGATTCCTCGCAACTCAATCAGTTCCGCTAGAGAACATGCTATTTTAGCAAACCTCTCCAGCTCCTCTCCTGTCAGCTGCGGACAGGGGGCCGTCACTTTACAACAGTCGTAAACCTTATCCATATGAATCTGGGTAACCGTATACGTTCGATAATGCTGTTCGCTGCCAATGACCTCTAAGGAATAAGAGGGCCCCTCCAGGTATTCCTGGACAATCCATTGGTCCGAATCTGACTGATTGGCTAAAAAGTCCTCTACCTGCAAGTCCGTCTCCAAAAAGGTCACGCCGACAGAGCCACTTTCTCCGGAGGGTTTAGCGATATAAGGAGCCTTTCCCTGGGGGTAATACAAGGGTGAAGGAATGTGATTGTGGCGAAACAGCCGGTCCGATTGAAGCTTGGAAGCCGTTACAGCATAAGCATTGAAGTCAAAGGCTACCGTCAAGCCCTCTTCCTCCCCTATTTCCCGGATGGCTTGCAGGAGCTGCCAGTTCTCATTAGTGGGGAGCACCAGATCCGCCTCCTTCATCGCCGCCATCACCTGCGGCTCCCTAGCCACCACATCTCCACAAACAAACCGGTCACAGATCCCAGCTGCCGGGGCCTGAGGATTTCTGTCAATCAGAATGCTCTCCATCCCCGCTTCCCGGGCCAGGTAAACCGCCTCCGTCCCCTGTAATTTCCCGCCGATAATGGCAATCTTCATGACTGCACCTCCTCTTTCCCCCATAAAAAGGCTTTGTATTCTTCTCGGGAGGCCATGCGCAGCCCCATCTCTCCCAGAATACGTGCGGCCTCTTCCACGGTGCGGCCGCCGTCATCCACGTCCATGGTATTCTGTGCCACACCCATGAGGCCAGACCGTGGAGGGATAATAGAGGTAATTAAATTCGCTCCTGCTCCGATTCGCTCTTTAAGACCGCCGATGCCATCCACATCCAGAGACGCGGGAATCAGAGCATGAGGATAAAGAATTCGCAGGAGGGCGATAATTTTTAATTCTTTCAACCGATCGGGAGTCTGACAGCCCTCCATGGGGCTGCCCTGCTGAGGGACAAAGCTCATGACCCGCACCTGCCGAGCACCGATTTGGCCCATGACCAACAAGGATTCGGCAATGTCTTCGTCCGTTTCTCCCACTCCGGCCAACAGCCCCTCTTCAATGCACATTCCCTGATTTCGAGCATATAGCTTAGCGTTCATCCGCTCATCATAGTCCTGTTCCTTGCGCAAAGTTTTAAACAGCTGTCGGTTATGGGTCTCCTGATAGAGCGCATACCAATCGGCTCCGGCGTCAGCCATCCGCTGGATGGTCTCCGGTTCCACCACCCCAGGGGAAATCATCACCGGCGTGTCATACTGGTCTTTGATGGTTTGAATAATCCCCACGACGCTGTCAAAGGCCTCTTCATGATAGACAGGGTCTTCCCCCATGGTCAAATCGATGAGGTTCACCCCGGAATCAATCAGCTCCTGTGAGATGGACAAAATCTCCTCGCTTGTCTTTCTGTACCGCTCAATGGGGTTGGACTTCCGGTAATAGCAAAAATTACAGTCGTTTCTGCAAAAGGTGGTAAAATATACGAATCCATAGGCAAAAATCTTTTTTCCCTGTATCTCCTGCCGAAGCTGGCAAGCTCTAGCAAAAAGTTCTTTCAACACCTGTGGGTCGGAACTGCCCAGTAAGTCGACCAATTGCTGTTTGGTCAAAGCACCGTTTTTTAAATCCATCGTCCTTTCCTCCTTTTAAAATCCCATGGCCGCCATGTAATATTCCTGAAAATCGCTTCTGGCCGCCAGTTCTACATGTTGAATCTGTCTAGCCAGCGCCTCTGCTGCCTTCTGGCAGTCTGCGGACAGCAGAATCATCGCCGCACCGATTCCCGCCGTATTGCCAGCAAAAAAGAATTTATCTTCCTCTACATTGGGCAACAAGCCCATATTCACCGCACTTTCTCGGCGGATGTAACTGCCGAAGGCTCCAGCAATAGTAATCCGTTCCAGTTCCCGGAGCTCCAACCCCAGCTCTTTCATCAAAATAGTCATGCCTGCTGAAATGGCTGCCTTGACCAGTTGTACTTCCCTCAGATCTTTCTGAGTCAACACCACATCCCTAAACCCGTCGGGACTGAAATAAAGCACGAACTGGCTAGACCGTCCTTCTTCCCGTACATGCTCCAGCAGGGGCTCACTGATTCCCTTTTGCCGCAGCTTCTCTTTGCTCAGCAGACGGCCCGACTTATCCAGCAGCCCGGTGCGAATCAATTCCCCTACCGCATCGATAATACCAGAACCACAAATGCCTAGGGGTTCTCCCCCGCCAATGGTCTGAATCCGCACCTGTTCCTCTTCAATCTCTACTTGCTCGATTGCGCCAAGGGCGGCCCGCATGCCTTGTCGGATAGAACTGCCTTCAAAAGCTGGTCCAGCAGCGGTCGAACAAGCTGCCGCCCGGCCTTTTCCTGCCAGCACAATCTCCCCGTTGGTACCGATGTCCAGAAACAAGTGTCCTTGCTGCCAATCCAGCAACGAGGTAGTAAGAATGCCCGCTGTAATATCCGAGCCTACGTGGCCAGCTATGTTGGGGGCAAGGTGGACCCCAGCGTTGGTATTGCCCTTTAGCCCCAGTTCCAAGGCCCTCACCTCTACTCCCCTCGTAAACACTGGTTCAAAGGGAGACACGGCCAGTGGACAGGGGTCAATGCCCAGAAGGATATGACTCATGGTGGTATTTCCCACCAGGGAATAGCGGTAAATGTTCTCTGCTTGGACACCTTCTGTTTCCTCAAAGCTGCTGACGGCCTCGTTGATACACTGAATCATCAGGCCCTGGAGCTTTTGAAGGTTTTGCCCATCTTCCATGACCCCGGTGATGCGCGAAATCACATCCGCTCCGTAAACGCTCTGAGGATTCGTCTTAGCGGCCACCTGGACTAGTTGTCCTTTGTTCAAGTCCCAAAGCATGATAACAACTGTGGTGGTGCCCATGTCCACGGCTACCCCATAGTTTTTCCACTGCTGGTCTCCAGCTTCTGCATGAAGCACCTGACTGCCCCATAAGGTCAAAGTCAGTTCCTGGCTCTCTTTCAACAGAGTGGGCAAGACTCTTAACACCTGACAGGGAAAGACCAGCTCTGACTGCCCTAGGGCGTTTTGAATACGCTCCTGAAGACTCTGGGATTCTGCTAAGCCAGTCTTCGTCAGCCGAACGAGCTGCTTGCGAACAGTTGGCTGGGGCACGAAGTTTTCTGGCAGACGAATCAGTTTTTTCTTTCGGTCGTCTGCCGTCTCCAATTCGGGTACCTGAACGATCATGCCATCCCACACGAGTTCAGTACAGGCCAACCGATATCCTGCCTCCTGCTCTGCCCTGCCCGAAATTTTCACCAGACACTTTCCACAGGTCCCTGCTCCGGCACAGTTTCCGTCGATATGGATTCCTGCTCTGGCCGCAGCTTGGAGAACCGTCTCTCCTGGCTGCCCTTGGATGGTTCGGTTTTGTGGTAAAAAAGTTATGTTCATTCCGCGTCTCCTTCCCGCCTCTCTTTATCACTCGTTGAAAATCGGCAAAAGCCACAGCCAGAAGCAGTCCCCCGGCACTTCATACATCCCGGCTCTATACGAACCTGGGCATCGTTGAGCACAAAATATAGTCCAGTACAGGATTTTTGAGGAATTATCAAACCATTGTCCTTGACTGCTATACCTAACTCCTCTCCCTGTAATAAACTCATAATTTTTTTGGATTCCTGCACTGACATGCCGTAATAACCCGGTCCAAATTCCTCCGACAGATACGCCGAAGACGGAATCCCGAAAATGGAATCTCCCATACGGCTTTCCAAATCTTTCCGAATGCGATCCCGCAGAAGTTCTGCCGCCGCATCCACATAAGCCGTTCCCCACATGTCGGCATAGAGAAAGTCTACAATATTCTCCTCACTGGAAAAATAACATTCTCCTGCGGTGAGCAGGTACAGGTACAGGCCTGATACCGCTTCTTCCGGCAGCTGCTCAAAATAATGACAGTGAATTTCCAGTTCTCCCAAAGTAAGCTTTCCCTGATGGAAGTATTCCGCCCCCCAAAATGAAAAGACACCCCCAAGACGAATTCCCGCCAGACCATCGGCCCGAACCTGGCTGCCCCTCTTCAGCATCCGCTGGTGTTTCGGCTTGCTGAGATCGAAGCCACAGGCCTTTATAAAACGCTGTTCCGCCAGGGGATAGGCGGTTGCCTCCTCAAACCATAGAATCTCTCTCTTCATAAATGCCCTCGTTCCTCTATCTTGAGAAAAAAGGTGATAAACCCTGGGGCCTACCACCTTACCGCTTCATTCTTTTTTCTTTTTCTTTCATCAACTTATCCGCTACCCACACCGCTTCAACGGCATCCTCACTGTAGCCATCTGCGCCGATTCGCTTAGCCCATCTGGGGGTACAGGGAGCTCCCCCTACCATAGTCATAAAGGCTGCCTTTTGACCAGCCTCCAGCAGCAGCTTCTCCAGCTTTTTCTGCTCCGCCATGGTGGAAGTCAGCAGTGCACTGGTGCCGATGATATCCACCTGATTTTTGACCGCTTCCTCCAAAATAACTTCTGCCGGCACCTCGCAGCCTAAATCAATGACCTCAAACCCTGCCGTCCGCAAGGTGGAAGCCACAATGCCTTTGCCTATATCGTGAACGTCGCCAGCCACGGTGGCCAGCAAAACCGTACCTTTCTTCTTAAAAAAGGAGTCCTCTTTTTCAGGTGAATTCAACAGCTTTAAAATGTTATCGGTGACATTTTTCATCACCTCTGCTGCATAAACCAACTCTGGAATAGACAATCGCCCACTGTCGAACCGTTGTCCCAACTCCTGATTGCCTGCCCCAAAACCGGACATCAGCAATTCTAACAAATCTACCTGCCTCATCTGCGCTTCTAAAATCAAGCTGAAGGCCTGCTCCTCATCCGCCTCGACGATAGCCTCTTTTGCCCGTCTGAACAATTCCTGTTTTTCCAAACCTGCGCCTCCCGACATCACCTGACGTTCCTCGTGAAATATGTCATAAACTCACAGCACACAAACGTTTCCCTCGCCTGTGATTTTATTCATATTTTATCATACTTCCCATTTCTTTACTATCTGTAATTGCGGTGATAGAGACAAGCTTTTAGAAAAAAACAGAATGCTCCAGATTGGGACTGCTCCTCGCTGAACCACCCTGGAGCCTGTTTCTTTCTAGTTCTATATATTCTCCCTGGTAAGGTTTATGGTCAGGCTTCTAAACATCCTGCTCCTCGCAGTTTATTTTAAGCCGGCCCGTTCCTTAAACCGCTCCACGGAATTAATTTTGACACCGAGAAGTTCCTGAATCCGAAACTTGGCTTCCATCCCTGCATTGGCACCGGCACACGGTTCCACGTGGGCTAAACCCAGCCCCAGCTCTTCTCTCTTTTCCGACATGGTCACCACGTCGCACAATTCTTCTAAAGATACCCCCAGCTTCTCTGCCACGTATGCCTTCGCTTCGTCGATTTTCATCTTCTCCGCTAGCTGTAGCCGCATAACCAGATCTCCGGCAGTGCGGGTACCGCCCATACAAGCGGCCAGAGCGTGTGCAGCCTCGGCACCTAAAGGATCCCCTACGCCTATCTACAATCCGTCAATCTTGCCGATCTCAATTAATGCCTTATCCGCTCTAGATACCACATCTGCCGGAAGATTCTCACACATAGGAATACCACATACACCCATGCCTGCGTTGGCGTGGACCGGAATATTGGCGACAGCAGTACAGGCCTTTACAAAGGTGCAAACCCGAGCAATATTCCAAGGAAAAGACTTGTTGCAGTTGGTGTTGACTACCAGTCCAAAGATGCTGGCCCCAGCCTCTTCCACCAGCTTCACCTGTTTGTGGGGATACAGTCCCGCCAGCCGTTGCCCATTATACTTTAGCTTGCCGTGCATCCCCAGTACAAACTCACCGGCCATGCCAATTTCTACTGGCATGTGAGGAAATTTCTCCCGAATGACCTCTGTGGCCTTTAACGCTACTAAAAAATCAGCATCGCCGGCAGCCCCCGAGGTGTCCAGCATAAATCCATCCGCACCCACGTCGTTCATCTGCTCCGCCACATAGACGATATCCCGAACCGCATGACCTACCGCCTCTTCCTGAGCCGCCATGGCTTCCTGAATCTTGCCCTCTGGCAGCAGCACCGCCCAGTTGTCCACCGGACCGTCCGGCTTGGTATAAAACCCCAGGTTTGGCATGGCCCCGTAAAACAGGGGCATGGTGCAGCGGCCTAAGGCCTGTTTTAATACGGTGGCCTCTCTTTTTGCCACCCCTTTTACAGTTTTATAATTGTAGTCACTGTAACCGATATCTACCGAATCCGCTCCCAATACGCGCTCGTGAATCATCGCGTTTGTATCCCTGGATGTAGGTACGCCGCACTTGGTGCTGATTTTATCTGATCCGGAATCGTTGGAGGAAACCACCTCCATACCCGGATTTACTCCTACAATACTGCCCGGCATGGTGACAATCTCATAGAGATATTCCGCCTCTGCCTCGGTCAGGGCATCAATCTTGCCTCTGCGAACGGCATCCGCAATGCCCTCTTGGATGTCTGCCCGGATAGCTTCTTCCGTCATATGCACGATGGACCCATCGCCCATACGGGTAAAAAAGGTTTTCTCTTGGCCCATATGTATCATCCTTTCTGCTTTCTAGCCTTAAACTGCGCTAATTCTTCTGCTTCTTCCTCTCCTTCCAAGACGATGTCATGAATCCTCTTCTTCACATCCTCTGGCAGGGGTGTTACCTGGTAATTTTCTAAGATTTGGCGAGCTTGTTCGTTGGCGGCCTGATCCATGGTTTTTGAACCGTTTGCCTCCCAATTCTCTCGCATACGGCGGTTAATCAAGTTGGTGGTAGACAATTCTTGCCTCATATACTGTCTGGTGTGCTTCTGAGCCAGATAATTTCCGGCAGGTCCTACTGCCTTGATTACCTCTAAGGCCAAGGTGTCCTTGTTTACTGGGATACCTTGAAGAATTCGTCTGGTCATCTTTACAATTTCCTGATCGATGAGCAGCTGCTCATAACTCATGGTCATACCCATTTCCAACATGCCCATACCGTAAATTACATTGCTTCCAGTGACAGCCGGCAACAGGTTTGTGAGAGTCTTCTCATGTCCCAGCTGTTCATCCAAACATTTACTGTCCCCCTATGTGCCGCCTACATTGGTAGGTATGCCATAGTAATGACCAAGCTGGCCTACAGCGGCTCCGCATAAAGCATGCTCGGGAGCGCCTACCGGCGATTGGGCTGTCTTCATGTCCATGATGGTGGTAGAGGTCCCATAGAGAATTGGATTTCCTCGGTTAATGATTTGAGCCAAGACAATCCCTCCTAGAATCTCTGCATTGGTGCAGACCAGCGTACCCGCCAGGGTAGCCGGCGTGGTTCCGCCGCACAGGCCCATGGATAAAATATCAATCGGCAAACCATACTCGGCAGACAGCTTGATGATGCTGGTCTCGTTTTCATTAATCTCCAGCGGGCTGTTGGGACAGGCCCCCATGGTGATGATCGGACGCTCTCTCAGCTTGTCATATCCCCCTTGTATGGCCGCCGCCATGTCTATAAAGCGTTTCGTATTTTTGATCCCTTCCAGGTCGTGAGCGAAGTTTTTAGTCAGATTGTTCAGCACGGCCTCCGCTTCGTGAAGGGAACGGACTTTCTGGTTCACATCTCCGGCTGTGACAGCGATAGAAAATACGTCACAGGCTTCCATGGCATCGCAAAACCTGGCTACATCACACAAATCCTGTTTGGTCGTTTCCCGGAGTTCATGGGTGTAAGGGTCCAAGATAAATACTCCTGTACCAAAATTCTTATACGCCACTCGTTTTCCGCCGACCAGGGTATCATGCTTAGGGTCACGTCCGCAGAGCGTGAATTCTGCGGGACAAGCTTCAATGGCGTCGATAATCAGGTTCCTAGGAAATTTTACCCGGTCACTTTCGTAATTAACTTCACAGCCGGCACCGGCATAAATGTCTAAAGCTTCTTTCCCGTGAATTTGCAGACCGTACTCTTCCATGAGCTCCAGCGTAGCCTCATGAATGGCATCTAAATCTTCATTCCTAAGAACGCAATACCCGTATATATCTGTTTCATGGGTAAATTTAGCCATCTTATAATTCCTCAATCCATTTTAGAAGGTAATTTACCGTATCGGAAGCATCCTCGCAATAAGCATCTGCACCAATTTTCTCTGCCCAGCGGTTGGTCACCGGAGCACCGCCCACCAAAGTCTTCACCTTGTCCCGGATGCCAGCTTCTTTCAGTGCTTCTTCGATGTCTTTCTGCACGGTCATGGTGGTAGTCAGCAAGGCACTGCTGCCTACAAACTGCGCGTTGTGCTCAATTGCTGCCTCTGCAAATTTTTCTGCGGGCACCTCTCTGCCCAGGTCGTACACTTCAATACCGTTGGTCTTCACCAAAGAGGCCACGATGCCCTTGCCAATATCGTGCACGTCTCCTTCTACGGTGCCAATAACAAATACGCCTTTGGACTTCATGGACGACATATCCATCTTTCCTTCGATTTCTGTACTCACAATCTTCATAACTTCCGTAGCAAAAATCAGCTCAGGCAAAAATACTTCTCCCATGCCGAAAAGATCGCCCAATTCTTTCATCCCGGCACTGTAGCCTTGAGTTAACAGCTCTACCAGGTCCAACCCTTCTGCTTCAGCGTCGGCGAGAGCCTCCAAAGCCAAGTCCTCATCTGCTTCGATGATGGACTGCTTTGCTGCTTCCATGATTGCTTCTTTACTCATTCCTATTTCCTCCCAATCAACATTAAAAGCCCTTGTAACAAACATATTGATGGTTTCATTTTACTGGTTTCAGCCCATTCAGGTATATAAAGTATTTTAGTAATTTTAGTGATATTTTTATGTGGATTATTCGATAGGATTTGTCTTTTTACCGCCCCTGTGATACAATTCATGTAGAAATTTTTATAAAATTTAGAATTATCTTTGTATAGTAACCAATGATTTGATTGGAGGACAGGCATGAAAAATGTTCTTATTCCCATGATGGATAAACCCAAGGGCAACTCCCTGTCCGACTATCTCATCCATTCTCTGGAAGCCTTTGCCACAATTGCCGAAATTCCTGTCACCTACTTTGATAATCGGCACCAAATCTGCCGAGAATTCAGGCGGGACCACAAAATCTGCAACTTTTTTGAAGTTTACCAGCGGTGCTCCGGCCCTTGCAGACGCAACCTGGCCTCCTCGGGCCAATTTGCCTCTCGGCTGGGAGAACCCTATATCTTTCTATGCAAAGCTGGTTTAACCCATATTGCCACTTCTCTGATTGTGGAGAAGAAATCAGTAGGCTACTTCATTGCTGGCCCCTTGGTTATGGGTGAACTGAGAAACAGCACCTCCGGCAAGTTTTCCGCTCTGAATAGTCTGGAGCAAAAAGACCTCTCTCAGGCAGAAGCTTTTGCCCGCCAAATGAAGGTTTATCACCCCAATGAAATCTCTCAGCTGGCTTTACTCTTTTACAACTCTATTATTACCTCCGCTTCTGCTGCCATGGACTACGACGACCTGCGAAACCAATATAGCCAACAAAACCGGATAGGCAGTGACATTCAGCAATACAAGAAAGACCTGCGCCCGATGGAATATCCTTATGAACTGGAAAACCTCTTGCTTGACAGCATTACCCAAGGGCAGATGGACGAAGCCAGAAACCACCTGGACCAGCTGATGAAGACATTTTCCGTCCTGGAGGCTGGAGATCTGGAAGGAATTAAAGCCAAGACTCTGTGGCTCTTTGCAATTATCCTGCGCATCGCTGGAGAAAATGAGAAGAACCTCAGCGACATATTAGATGCAGACCTAGACGTCATTCACCGGCTCAGCGAAGCCACCTCCTGCAATCAGCTAATAGACGCGGCCCAGGATATCACCCAGGTAATCACGAAGAACATGCTGACCTCTATTTATAATGGCCATTCCCAAATCGTCGCGAAAGCACTACAGTTTATTAACCGACATTACCGGGATAAGATTACCCTGCGTGACATGGAGGAGACCCTTCACGTAAATCCATCCTACTTCTCTACCCTCTTCCGCCATGAGATGGGCGTCACTTTTACCGATTATTTGAACGCTTTAAAAATTCAATGGGCCTGCCAGCTGCTATCCACCACCAATCTGAGCATCATTGACGTGTCCTTGTCTTCTGGCTTTGACGATCAGAGTTACTTCACTAAAGTCTTCAAGAAGGCCAAAGGGGTCACGCCTAAGCAGTACCGCGGCACTCATTCTTCTGGGGATACGGATTCTTCTTGGCGAACTTTCCTGAATTGACAGGAAAAGGAGAATGCGTTATATTTAATTAAGTAGAATACATGGAAAGCATGTACGAGAAAGGATTTATAAGAATTTATATGGAAAAGTTAAGAAATCTTCTAGTCGTCCTGGGCATCATGGTAGGCCTTCTGCCATCATTTCTCTACTACACCCAGAACACCTATTATGGAATGTCCTTCAGCCTGATTACCACCTTTGCCACGGTCGGCTTCTTTATTGCTGCCTGTATCACACAGATACGCATTAATCGCCAGGTAGGCCGCAGCATCATGTTTCCTTGTATCTTTATTGGAGGTTTTGTGGTTCTGGTCGTGTACGTCATTTATCGGTTTATTTAAAAGAGTTATCTGAAAAACTCAAAAAGAGTACCGTTTCCCCTAGAGGAATCGGTACTCTTTTCAGTTTAAGGATACAGCAAATGGACAAGGCTGGTCCGCCTGCTCATCCCGCTGTAATAACTTGTGTTTATTTTGCCTTTACAGCAGGAAGGATAGTCTCTACCTCTGCATGTGGTCTAGGGATTACGTGTACAGAAACCAGTTCGCCAACTCTCTGGGCTGCTGCTGCCCCTGCATCGGTAGCTGCCTTTACAGCACCTACATCTCCTCTGACCATGACGGTAACTAATCCACCGCCAACAAATTCTTTACCAATTAACGTTACGTTTGCTGCCTTCACCATGGCATCTGCCGCTTCGATGGAGCCTACTAGTCCCTTTGTTTCAATCATTCCTAATGCATCATACTTCATCTTAAAACCCTCCTGCACCTAAATTCACCTTTATATTTTTATTTTAATAGATTTTTTAATTTTATTCAAGAACTTCTTTTCGCTCTTGTCTATCCTTTATTCCCCAATCAACCACAGGATCTGGGCCTGCCAACTCAAGTCTCCTTGTTTTTAAATTTTCTAAAATAGGTTATAATGAATACAACATGAAAAAATATACAAAGGAGAAGCCATATGAACCTAGAGAACATAAAGGAAAATGGTGCAAATATCGCCGTTATCTTTAGCCAGATACCTCTAATCACAGATACTCAGTCCGCCCTGGACTTGATTATGACGGTGAAATACGACACAGGAGCCCAGCGAATTGCCATCAACAAGGAGGCCATCGCCGAAGAATTTTTCATTCTGAGCAGCGGACTGGCAGGAGATATCCTCCAAAAATTCATCAACTATCAGATTAAGTTTGCCATTTACGGCGATTACAGTAAATACACCAGCAAACCGTTAAAAGACTTTATATACGAATCCAACTGCGGCAAGGATGTCTTCTTTCTTGCATCAAAGGCAGAAGCCGTTCATCAGCTGGCAAACGTTTAATGACCACCGTTTAAGCCAATCGGAATTGGCGAACCTCTTTTTGCAGCATATGAGCCTGAGCAGCCAATTCCTCACTGGAAGCCGAGCTTTCTTCTGCTGTTGCTGCGTTATTTTGAACCACTGCTGAAACCTGAGCCAGCCCTTGATTTACCTGTTCAATAGCTCCGGCCTGTTCTACTGTAGATTCCTCTACCTGCTGAATGGACTGCTGAACTAGCTTGGCCTTCTCTTCCACATTCATCAAAAGCCCCAAGGTCTCTGAAGCCAAACGTTCCCCTTCGGCTACAGTAGCGACGGACTGCTGAATCAAAGCAGCCGTCTGTTTAGCGGCTTCGGCAGATTTGCCTGCCAGACTTCTCACTTCGTCTGCTACTACAGCAAAACCTTTCCCTGCATTTCCTGCCCGGGCAGCTTCTACCGCCGCATTCAGGGCCAAAATGTTAGTCTGGAAGGCAATATCCTCTACCAGCTTCGTAATCTTGGATATTTCTTGTGAAGACTCCCCAATTTCTGTCATGGCGGTGTTCAGATCTTCCATGTGTCGATTGCTGTCGACCACGCCTGAGCTTGCCTGCTCAATGTACGACGTAGCCTTGCGCACGTTGTCTGTATTAGCCTCTGCCTGCTGTGTAATGCTTGCAACAGCAGCAGTCAGCTCTTCTACGGTAGCAGCCTGTTCTGTAGCCCCTGATGCCAGAGCCTGAGAGGCATTGGATACCTGTCCAGATCCGGCGTCCACCTCGTCGGCAGCAGAATAGATAGCCTTTAGTGTACGGCTTAAATCCTGCTCTACCCGCTGGAGTGCCAACCCTAAAGCATCTTCTTGCGACCGCAACGGCACCTCCTGGGTAAAATCGCCTCGGCTAATCAGTTCGGCAACCTGAACCTGCTTGCGTATGCCAGCCAGCATATTGTTGAAGGAATCAGCCAAACGTCCAGTCTCGTCTTTGGAATCCACTTGCAGGTCAACATCAACCCGCCCCAAAGAAATATTGTCGGCTGCGGCTACTACTTGCTCAATCGGCTTGCTGATAACATTAGATATCCGCCGACCCAATAAGATGGCGGCTACAACGCCCAACACAATAACCACCAGCGAGGTGAGAATCATAGCTAAAGATAAGGTATTATTTCCTTCTGCCACCTTTTTAGCACTAGCCATTCCGTCCTCAACCAAGGAATTAATGTTTTGTACCAATACCTCGGTATCGTCAGCCGCTGCGTTGAGGGCCACCATCGCTTCATCCATCTTTCCTTGTTGTGTCAGAGAAAGGACTTCTTCCACCGATGGAAAATAGTCCTCTGTAAAGATTTTCTCTATGGTCGCAATTTTTTTCTTAGCACTCGTGTTGGACACCGTCAGGTTATAGGCTGACAGATACTTTAAAAAATCTTCTTTGTCCTGTCGGCATAACTCCGCATACTGATTTAGCTTCTGCGGATCCTCTGCGTAGAGCATGGCACTGCGCACATCAATGCGGATTTGAAAGAAGACTTCCACTCCCTTGGTTAAATCTTCAAGAGGTGCGGTCTGCTCCTTGTACAATTTGGTGTCGGCCTTCGTAATCTGGCTCATGCCAAAGATACCCACAAGCCCAACCACCAGCATCAAAGCAGATAGAACTAAAAATCCGGTCAGTAATTTTTTTGAGATGGAAAAGTCTTTAAAATTCTTCATGATAAAAGCCTCCTTCTTTCACCAGGACGTATATAAGTAATAGCGGATGAACTGCCTCCTATACGCACCTTTATTTTTGCATAAACTTTCACCTAAAAATTTTTATACATTTTAACGATTCAGATTTTGCCTTGATTGCAGTAAAATCAATAGGTTTCTAATATTACACAATTATACAAAATATTACAATTACTCTCTAATTATACGCTCGTAACAATATCTTGTCAATATCCACATTTCTGTGGGTTTTTGAGACTTTTATTCCTGTAAATATTTCTAACATTTCCCAATTAATGTTCATCAAATTTCTTCAAAATTGTTCGTTTAAACATAAAAATACACCGCCTTAAAAGAAATTCTTTCTTCCTTCTTGTTGACGGTGTATTTTTGGTTATTTATACAGTTATATACACTTTTCTTGTTTTACGGTTTCAATCCTTCTCCGATACCCACAAAGTACTTGTTCCACTAGGCCTTTATTCCCCGCTAATTCAGCTTGAACTCATGAACCTCGTTTTGCAGCATTTGGGCCTGAGCAGCCAACTCTTCGCTGGAAGCAGAACTTTCCTCTGCGGTAGCGGCATTGTTCTGCACTACGGCGGACACCTGAGACAGTCCCTGATTAATTTGTTCAATAGCTGCCGTCTGTTCGACAGAGGCCTTGTTTACCTGTTGAATGGACTGAGCTACCAGCGTAGCCTTTTCCTGTACTTTGGCCAGCACCACCAAGGTCTCCGCAGATAGGCGCTCCCCTTCCCCTACAGTAGATACCGACCGCTGAATCAGCTCTGCTGTCTGTTTAGCTGCTTCTGCCGATTTACCTGCCAGATTTCGCACCTCATCTGCCACCACAGCAAAACCTTTCCCTGCATTTCCTGCCCGGGCAGCTTCTACTGCCGCATTCAGGGCCAAGATGTTGGTCTGGAAGGCAATATCCTCTACCAGCTTGGTAATCTTGGATATTTCCTGAGAAGCTTCGCCGATTTCAATCATGGCGGTATTTAAATCTTGCATGTGTTGGTTGCTTTCAGTCACGCCGCTGACAGCCTGTTCAATGTACTCCGTAGCTTCCCCTACATTCACCGTGTTTTCCTCCGCCTGCTTGGCGACACTCATAATTGCCGCCGTCAGCTCTTCCACAGTGGCTGCCTGTTCTGTGGCCCCAGAGGCCAAGGCCTGAGAAGCCGTGGCCACCTGTCCGGCTCCCGCATTTACCTCATCAGCTGCCGTATTAATCGTTCTCAAGGTCTGGCTGAGGTCATCTTCAATCTGCTGCAACGCCACTCCTAAAGCATCTTCACTAGACCGCAGCGGCACTTCCTTGGTGAAGTCTCTTTTGCTGATGCAATCGGCTACCTCTACCTGCTTTCGGATTCCTTCCAGCATGCTACGAAAAGCCTCTGCCAAGCGCCCCGTCTCATCTTTCGAGTCTACTTGTAACGCCACATCAATCCGCCCCAATGCAATCTCATCGGCAGCTTTGACCACTTGGCTAATCGGCTCGCTAATCATGTTGGAAATTTTGCGGCCTAGGATAATAGCCGCTATCATTCCAATAAAAATCGCTACCAAAGAAGATATAATTAAGATGATAGCCATCCGCGTATTACTGTCAGCCGTCTTCTGCGCACTGGCCATTCGGTTATCCACCAATTGATTTAAATCGTCTTCCAGCTTTGAGGCATCGGCAGACACCTCTTCTAGAAGAGCTCTTGCCTCCTGAGTTTTACCTTCCTTAGACAAGGCAATCATTTCTTCCACAGCCGGATAATAGCTATCAAAGAACAGGCTATTGACTTCTTTCATCAAGTTTTTGGAGGAATCGCTGGCTACCGTTGCTTCATAGGCTTCCAACGAATTCGAAAAATTTGCTTTAGCCGTCTGGCTCTTTTCTTCGTATTTTGCCAGTTCATCGGCATCTCCCGCATTTAAAATGACCTCCCGTGCATCCAGCCGCAGTTCTATAAAGGATTCGATAATGTTGGTCATATCCTTTAAAGGCACCGTCTGTTCCTTATATAGCTTGGTGTCTGCCTTGTTAATCTGAAACATACCAAAAATGCCTAAAAGGCCTACGATAAGCATAATCGCTGCCACTGTAAGAAACCCCGTCAGCAGCTTTTTAGAGATGGAATAATCTTTAAACTTCATGATACTAAAATCCTCCTTTTATTCATATGGTATACCAAGACAATAACAATTCCAGTTTCACTATTTACACAGGTTCTGCTTGTGAAGTTTTACAAGCAGGATCTGCTATTTCTTTATCAACTTCTCATTTCTGCTATCTGAAACAAAAGAACTGCCTGTCGGCCTATCCTATGCAAGTTTATGTAGCCGGCAGGGATAAATTTCGACCATATTCTACTTTTTACGTCATATTTCACACTTATAATATGCTTTTAATATACTCTTGTCAAGATTGTTTTTCCATAATTAACCAATTTATGAAAGATTTTTTCTTTTGCTCTGATGATTGTTTTGTTAGGAGGTGTGTTCCCATTCCAGAGGAAATTCTCTTTGAATCGGACATCATGGACTTCACTATTCGAAAAGACGCCTATTACACTCCTTTTATTCTGGCAAACCCTAAGCTGGTTGCCAGCCATACGGTATCTGACCTGTACATCATCTGCTATGTTCGCTCAGAGGATTTTCCTGAAATGATGACTTATATGGGCTCGGACTTTATTAACAGCATCTCCAATGTCTTCGGGCTGACGGACCAGCCCAGCTTAGAGGATTCTGGCATCATCCAGGTTCAATCGCAGCCTTACCTGAATCTTCTGGGAAGTGGCGTGCTGTTAGGTTTTGTGGACACGGGCATCGACTACACCTTACCAGTCTTCCTTTATGAAGACGGCACCAGCAAAATTCATGCAATCTACGACCAAAGTATTCCCGGAACACCTCCAGAGGGCTTTCCCCTAGGCCAGGAATACACCAACCAGCAAATTAACGAAGCCTTGGCTTCCGATGACCCGTATGCCCTAGTGCCTCATCAAGATGTGTCAGGACATGGCACATTTTTAGCTTCTGTAGCTGCCGGCCGCCCTGTAGATGGGTATACGGGTGCTGCTCCAGATTCTGAAATCATTATGGTCAAATTAAAAAAGACGTCTCCTTTCTACTTGGATTATTATTGTGTTCCTCCAGAACAGGATAACGCCTTTTCCTCTACCGCAATCATGATGGGCGTTCAGTATATCTTGAGAAAAGCCCAAGAATTAAAACGTCCGGTGGTCATTTGCATTGGCTTAGGTTCCAATTACGATAGCCACGATGGGGAATCCCTGTTAGAGGATTATCTATTTAACACGTGCACCATACCAGGGGTATGTACCTGCATTTCTGTGGGTAACGAAAGCCAGGCCCGGCATCACTTCTTTCAGCAGGTAACATCAACTGATCCCCCGACAAATGTCGACATACGCGTGGGTGAAAATGCGGGAGATATCTTTTTGATTGTCACTAATAAATACAGTGACCGGCTTTCCATCTCCGCCCGTTCTCCTACCGGCGAACTGATTAGCCGTGTGCCTGCGAAAGCCGGGCGTACTTACACCACTCAACTCATTTTGGAACGTTCCACCGTAAGCATTTCCTATTATTTCCCTGTAGGCGGCAGCGGAAATCAGGCTACGATCATCCGCATCCTAGATGCGACTCCGGGGGTCTGGTCCATTATTATCTACGGCGACATCATTATTGAAGGTCAAATCAATGCCTGGCTGCCTCTGACCGGCTTTGTTTCCCCTACGGTAGAATTTTTATCTTATACGCCTTACAGCACCATCACCTCTCCGGCCATCAATCTGGGACCAATTCGCTGCGGGGCCTACAATAATTTCAATAACAGCTTGTACCCCCGCTCATCCTGGGGGCCTACTCGCCACTCCCAAAATGTGCCGGATTTCGTCGCGCCTGGCTATCAGGTGGGGGGCTTTTATCCTACCGGCTACGGCACGATGGACGGTACCAGCGTGGCTACCGCCATTACGGCGGGGGCCAGCGCCCTGATGATGCAGTGGGGTATTGTAGAAGGCAATGATCCGGGTTTCAACACGCCTACTATCCGTACTTATCTGATTCGAGGCTGCCGCCGCAGCGAAAATATTCAGTATCCCAACGTCCAGTGGGGCTACGGAACCCTGAACCTCATGCAGACCTTTATTGCCATGCGTCAGTTATAATCACAAAATAAACCAATTATAGGAGGTATTTCCTTGGACGACGATATTCTCTACTCCCCCGACATCGTGGACTTTATGATTCGCAAATCTGCCTCCTACGCAGACCAAATTCTGGCGCATCCCGGCTTGATTCGCGTTCATTCTGTAGGAATCTATCTCATCTGCTACGCTCGGATGAAGGATTATCAAGAAATGATTGTCTATATGGGCAATGATTTCATCAATACGGTGCCTACTGTGCTGGGGCTTTTGGATCGAGCCAGCCTGGAGGCTGCCGGAATTATTCAGGTTCAACAGCAGCCTTATTTAAACTTGTATGGTGAAAATGTCCTCATTGGCTTTGTAGACACAGGCATCGACTATACTTTGCCAGTTTTCCGCTATGATGACGGCACCAGCAAAATTCGTTACATCTACGACCAAAGTGTGCCCGGCCAGCCGCCAGCAGGATTTCCTTTAGGAACAGAATACACCAATGAACAGATTAACGCTGCACTGGAATCTGAAGACCCCTTGACAGAAATTTCGCACATAGACCTAACCGGCCACGGTACTTTTTTAGCCTCGGTGGCCGCCGGCCGTCCTGTGGATGATTTTATTGGAGCTGCTCCTGACTCAGAAATTATCATGGTAAAGTTAAAAAAAAGCTATCCTTTTTATTTGGATCGGTTCTGTGTTCCTTTAGAACAAGAAAATGCTTTTTCTGCCACTTCTGTTATGCTAGGCATCCAGTATATCCTTCAAAAAGCCGAAGAACTAAAGCGTCCGGTGGTCATCTGCGTGGGCCTGGGCTCTAATTACGACAGCCATGATGGGTATGGCATTTTTGCGGAATACCTCTATAACATTTCTAACAACGCAGGAGTCTGCCTCTGTGTCGGAGTAGGAAATGAAAGTCAGGCCCGGCATCATTTCTACCAAGAATTCACTGCCAGCGGGGAACCAGAAAATATTGACATTATGGTAGGTGAAAATGCCGGAGATATTTTCGTGCTGGTAACCAACACCATCAGCGACCGGATCTCTGTGTCCGTGCGCTCTCCCACCGGGGAACTAGTGAACCGGGTTACGCCTAAATCCGGCTATACCTTCAGTACCCAGCTGGTTCTGGAGCGCTCTCAGGTAACGGTATCTTATTACTACCCGCTGGACGGAAGCGGTGACCAGATTACCATTGTGCGCATCTTAGATGCCACCCCGGGCATCTGGACCATCACCGCCTACGGGGACATCATTCTCAATGGACAACTAAACGCCTGGCTGCCTCTAACCGGCTTTGTCGCACCTTCCGTTGAGTTCCTCTCCTCCACCCCATATAATACCATTACCTCTCCGGCCAACGCTCCCGGTGGTGTTCACTGCGGTGCGTACAACAGTATACGTAACAGTCTGTATCCGAACTCTTCTTGGGGAACCACTCGACTACCTTTGGATCTGCCAGATTTTGTGGCTCCTGGCTACCAAATCGGCGGATTTTACCCCTACGGCTACGGCACCATGGACGGCACTAGTGCCGCCGCTGCAATTACTGCCGGTGCCTGTGCCCTCATGCTACAATGGGGTATCGTGGAAAGCAACGACTTAGGCTTCAGCTCGCCTCTAATTCGGGCCTACCTCATTCGGGGCTGCCGCCGAACTGACGTTATGACCTATCCGAATCCACAGTGGGGCTTTGGCACCCTGAATCTGCTGCAAACGTTTTTCTACATGCGAGAACTGTAAAAAGAGAAAATAATCCGTCGGCATCACTGCACATAATTGTCATTATGAGCAGTTCACGAATTCAAAGGCAATTTGTGTCGAAGCAGAACTGCCTTTTCAGCTGCCCGAAGGCTGGGCTTGGTGTCGACTTTCTTCTTTAGTGGCAATTGGATCTGCCAAGCGGGTCTTACAAAAAGACTGGCGACCTTCCGGCATTCCCTTCTACCGAGCCAGAGAGGTTGCCAGGCTGGCGGCACAAGAAGAAATTGAACAACCGTTGTTTATTTCAGAGGAGCAGTATGCCCGCTTGACCATCGATGACAGCGGGCCTCAGGCCGGTGATTTGATGGTTTCCGCCGTAGGAACTCTAGGTAAAATCTACCTGGTGCCAGAAGGCCAGCGTTTTTATTACAAGGACGCCAGCGTAATTCGTCTTTCTGCATGGCAGAAGCGGGTATCTTCAGAATACCTAAAAATCTATTTGGAATCAGATTATGCACGCTGTCAAATGATTCAACATTCCCAAGGAAGTACGGTTGACACCATCAGCATCTCCGCCGCAGGCCGATATCTGATTGCACTTCCGCCGTTGAGAGAACAGCGGGCTATTGCCGCACGGTACGCTGAGATTTTGATCAGAATTCAAGAGCTGGAACAAGCAAAGAAAAGGCTGCTCCAAGCAACAAACAAAATAAAAGTACGGCTGCTGGACCTAGCTATGACAGGAAACTTGCTTCCCCAAGAGGTAAAACGACAACAGCAAGGGAATTGGCCTTTTTCCCTTCCGGAAGACTGGAATTGGTACCGAGGAAGCCGCTGCTTTGGAAAAAAGGCAAAAAAAAATTCTAGCAGCCCTACAATCCGCTACATTGATATTGATGCCATTGACAATCAAGTCTGCCAAGTCACGCTACCAAAAAAAATGCCAGCTACCCAAGCGCCTAAAAGAGCTCGCCATACCGTGCAGGAAGGCAACGTTCTCTTCTCTCTAGTGCGGCCATATCTGAAAAACATCGCCTATATTTCCGCTGATTTAGAGGGCTGTGTGGCTTCTAACGCCTTCTTTATCTGTCATCCCAGCAGTGTTCTTTTAGGTAGATATGCCTACTACCTGATGCAGTCCAGCTATGTGGTCTCGGGTCTAAATCAACTGATGCGGGGCGACAGCTCTCCTGCAATCAATCAGGCAGATGTAGAAGCTTGGCTGTACCCCATTCCTCCCATTTCAGAGCAACAACGCCTTGTGCAAATCTTAGATCAAAACTTTGACCAAATTGAAAAATTAGAAAAAAATTTTTTTTAGGATTTTTTTCTCCTTCAGCTTCTGTATAATAAATTTTGTGCGGTCATACGCAACTATTTATTATGGAGGTGTCCAAGATGAAGACACAATCTACCTTTGAAGAGCACTTAAGAAAAAATAATCTCTCGGAAAACACCATCGCCTCGTACCTATGGACCGTGGAATTCTATCACTCTCACTATCAGAGCCTGAGCAAGGAAAACTTGCTGGCCTACAAAGGCTATTTGACGGAGTTTTTTAGGCCCAAAACCGTCAATCTGAGAATACAAGCCATGAATAAATATTTAAAATTTCGTGGGAAAGAGCAGTTGCAATTAAAATCTGTCAAGGTTCAGCAAAAAAACTTTTTAGAGAATGTAATCAGTGACGGAGACTATGCTTTTTTAAAGAAGCAGTTAAAGAAGGATGGGAATTTAGACTGGTACTTTCTGGTATGGTACCTGGGAGCTACAGGCGCGAGAATCAGTGAGCTGATTCAAATTAAAGCAGAACATGTTCAGCTAGGCTATTTTGACTTGTACACAAAGGGAGGCAAGGTACGCAGACTGTACATACCTAAAAAATTAAAAAAAGAGTCACTGCTGTGGCTGGAGGAAGCAGACCGTTCCTCTGGCTATTTGTTTTTGAACCGTTTTGGTCAGCGAATTACCCCTCGAGGAATCGCTCAGCAGTTAAAGACTTTTGCAGACAAGTATGGCTTGGATAAGCGCGTCATCTACCCCCATTCCTTCCGCCACCGCTACGCCAAGAATTTTCTAGAGGCTTATAATGACATTGCCTTACTGGCGGACCTGATGGGGCATGAGAGCATTGAAACCACTCGAATCTACCTACGCCGTACTGCCAGTGAACAGCAGGCTTTGGTAGATCAAGTGGTTACATGGTAAGCTTTTATTCGTGAACTGCTCATAATGACAATTATCCGCTGCTAGAAAGATAATCGAATCCCCCTTAGCCTCCTTGGGTCTCAGCTTGCCTGCCTGGATCAGCCGGGCCTTCTCTTGGCGAATTTCCTTTAGCAAGGCTGAGGCGGGTTCATCCGCCGGATCCTGGGGTATCAATCGTCCTCGCACGGCCAATTCCAGCACTTTCCTGCGCAATGCTGCGGTATTCATATTTGCTCCTCCACTTCTGCCATCAATTCTTTCAACGCTGCGATGGCCACATTCATCTGGCCTGCTGCTGCCTCCATTTCCCCTAACAAGTTTGACAGGCTCTCCTCTTCCATATCTTTGCTGTCAGCTATCCAGGTAATATCCAGGTTTACTCTGGGCCGCTGCAAAATTTCTTCATAGGAATACTTTCGCCAACGGCCTCTTGGGTTTTCTCGGCTATAAGTTTCCTGCCGATCCCCCATATGACCTGAACAATAGCACTGAATAAAGTCCTCAAAATATTCTTTTTTCAGCGGGTTGCTCTTGTTAAAGGCCGGCATATTCTGGCGCAGGTCATAAATCCATACCTCTTGGGTTTTTTGGCAATCCTTCTTTCCCCTTTGAAAAAACAACACATTAGTCTTAACGCCCTGAGCGTAGAAGATTCCCACAGGCAGCCTCAGAATAGTATGTAGGTTGCAGGTCTCCATCAGTTCTCGGCGAATCAGCTCGCCGTAAGCGTCGGCAAACAACACATTGTCCGGCAGCACCACCGCGGCTCTGGCAGTTTCTTTATCCCATCTCAAAGAACCGTAAATGTGCTGTAAAAAGTCTAGCTGTTTGTTGCCGGTAGGATAGGTCAAGTCTGTTCTGGCACTTCGCTCGCCTCCCTTCTTACTGCCAAAGGGGGGATTGGTCAGCACCACATCATATCCTTTCATGGATTGACCCATAAGGGACAGGGTATCTCCTAGCTGAACAGCACTATCCAGCTGATGTAAAGCGGCGTTCATCAAGGCTAATCGATGAGTGTCTCGTACCAGCTCACCGCCGGTAAATGCTTCTTTTTTTTGAAATTCCTGCTGCTCCCTTGTCATTCCTGTCAAGCCGCCATTTTGCTCTTCTATGTAACGATGGGCTGCTGTCATAAAGCCAAAAGTGCCACAGGCCGGATCGCAGCACCGTTCACCCAGCTGAGGGTCGGTTAGCTGAATCAGAACATCTATCAATACTCGAGGCGTAAAATATTGACCTGCCCCCGACTTTTTCTCTCCGGCGTTCTTTTCCAGCAAACCTTCATACAACTGCCCCAGCCCTTCCTCTTTAGCACTATACCAATCCAAGCAATCCATTTGATAAACAATTTTACTCAGGTTGGCTTCTTCTTCGATGCTGGATCGAGCTCCCTCATAAATCTGTCTAATACGTTCATTCTCCCCAGTACCTAAAGCGGTTAACAAACGGTAGTAAAAGACTTTTAATTCGCCTGTCTTCTGGCTGACCAGCTGATCCCAGCGGTATACCGCCGGGATAGCCTCTTCAGCTCCAGTCTCTTTGGCAAGCTTTAAAAACAACAGGTAAGTCAGTTCTGTCACGTACTGGTGGTAAGTGATGCCGTCATCCCGCAATACGTGACACAGATTCCAGAGGCTGTTCACCAGCTCCCGGTTATTCATGAATAACCTCCTGGATGGTCTTGACCACTTTCAGCCTCGGACGACCGGTGAGCTTGTAGGTGCTGGCAGAGGTCACATATTTGACGCCCATCTGACGAGGCATATCCTTCTGTCCAGCAGGCTGGTAACCAAAAGGTTCCAACGCAGTGCGCACCATACGCCCCAATCCTTGCTTGGTAAAGTTGTCCGTCAAATCAAATTCTTTTATCTGCTTCTCTTCATAATACGTCTCCACCTCCGAAATACAAGCAGACAAAGCCGGCTTTCCTCTTTCAGCGGCCTCCACCATGGCAATCAAGTTTTCTTCTCTAGAGAGGATGTTCTCAAAGATCTCTTTCCCTTGACGGTTCCCTTCAAATTTTCGATAATTAGGGCTTCCCTCCAAGAAGTCCTCATAAGATGCCTTTTTTACAGCGGTTTTCTGAATACTCTTGTCCATTTGCTCTCCTTTCAGATATGTGATATTACGTGTTTATATTAAACTCAATTTAACATATCCGATTTCAGTTGTCAACACGTAAATCTTTACTTTATTATTCTTTATCTTTGAGCTATTTTAATGCACAAAGCAGGAGCTCTCTCCACGTGCATTCCTGCTTTAGTCTATCCATTTAGTTAAAATAAAAAAAGCCTCTGCGAGGCGATTTTTGCAATATTTCCTACGTTATAAAAAAACAGACCGGCTGCCTATATGACAAATAACCGTTCTGCTTACTACATCTTCGAACTATTCCTCGGAGGCAGACCTATAGCTGTCTTTTTAAAGAAAACTTAGAAACTTCATCCCGCAACATCTGCGCTTGAGCGGATAGCTCCTCGCTAGAAGCCGAACTTTCCTCGGCAGAAGCTGCATTGGTTTGTACAACCGCAGAGAGTTGAGACAGGTTGCTTGTAACTTCTTCAATAGCCGATACTTGATCGCTGGAAGCCGTTTCAATCTGCCTGGTAGACTGCTCAATCAATTGCGCCTTTCCTGCCACAGCCTCCAAAAGCCTAGCCGTCTTTATGGCCAGCTGCTCGCCATGAGCCACCGTACTGGCAGACTTGTCAATTAGCATAGCAGTCTGCTGCGCCGCTTCTGCCGACTTGCCCGCCAGATTTCGCACTTCATTAGCAACCACCGCAAAGCCTTTCCCTGCATGCCCCGCTCGAGCCGCTTCAATAGCTGCGTTCAGGGCCAAAATGTTAGTCTGGAAAGCAATGTCCTCAATAACCTTGGTAATATCTGAAATCTTCTCGGATGAGATGCTAATCTCTCGCATAGCACCGTTTAAACTTTGCATGTGTGCATTTCCCTCCTGGATGCTGTTTGCCGTCTGCTCCACATATTCAGAGGTCTTTCGGACATTTTCTGCATTTTGCCGAGCCTCCCGTTCAATCTTTCCTACAGAAGTGCTCAGTTCTTGAATAGCAGAAGCCTGCTCTGTGGACCCAGAAGCCAACCCTTGTGAGGCACTAGCAATCTGTATAGCCCCACTCCCCACTTGGTCGGCAGAAATCTGAATAGCTGCCAAAGTCTGGTTCAGGGCTTGAATGGTTCCATTTATAGCTTGCTTAATAGTATCAAAATCACCTAGGTATTCCAAGTCCACCTCTAAACACATATTTCCACCAGCCAACAAAGTCAGTTTGTCGGAAATGTCCTGTATATAGGCGACTAACATGCGATTGGTCCTCCGAATGGTGTCCGCCATATGCCCCAACTCATCTTCCCCTTCATAGGAAACGGTACTTTGAAGGTGGCCCCGGGACATATCCCCAAATACTTTTTCAATTTCCTTAACCGGATTCATGATGGACCGAGCGATCAGACGGATAACCGTTATCGCAAAGAAGATTGAAGCAATGAAGGCACTCATCAAAATTAGGATAGATACCCTCATGGCAGCAGCAGCCTCTTTATTCAGCTTCTGCATTTGAGAGTCAATATGCTCAGCGGCTACATTGATTACATCGTCTACTTTAACAGCATTAGGCACGTACTCATTGACCAGCACTTCCCTCCCCCGTATATCGGCTTCTGCGGTGTTTTGCTTGGCCATCCGTATGATTTCATCCTTGGCTTCATTGTTGACCATCATGATGGCATTCAGTTCTTGGAGAACCTCCTCCGAGGTCTTGTAATTTTTCTTAAACTCAGTCAAGGCTACGCTCAGACCTGTTTGCTCAGAGGTCAGCTTTTCTATGTAATCGGCCCGCTTTTCGTTATCGGTGGTGGTGAACATCAGTGCCGCATAGCGCTGCAAAGACAAATTATACCGCCGGATGGTCCAAATGCTTACCGTATTGGGCAGGGCCTCCTGTTCATATCGCTGTACCTGAGAATATATTCGGTTCAGATTCACCCCAGATAGTATGGTAGAAATAAACATCAGCAGCAAGATTACCGCAAACCCCAAGATTAATTTTCTTCGGACAGGAAGGTTCCGCACCATCCTGTCAAGCCCTTTACTTCGGCCAACTGTTTCAGTGTTTTTCATAGGCTATTTCTCCTTTTTAATGTATGCAATCCCGGTTGACCTTGTCCATCCACCCAATGGCCACAATCCTTTATTCAAATTCGCTTCCAGTCTACGGCAAAGTACCCAAAATCATTCAAAACAAGCTAATTTTTTTTATATTATACTAATCTACTGCAAGCCATGTCAACACTACCGAGCTTAAATTTTCTTAATTTTCGAAACATTTTACAAATTTTACTTCAATTTTACCAAAGGGCTAATTTTCCTAGCCGTGAATCAATACAGAGTCCTTTACTGAAAAGGACTCTATTTTGCATGAGAGGTTTATCTTTTATTAAAATGCGCGATACTATTTTTTATCCTTTAACTGGCAATACTTCTATCTTTGGCAGGGCGGCCTTTTCCGTACTTCGTCCAGATAAAAACGAAAGCGGGTCTGATGTGGTAAGCAGCCGAGCAATACGCAAAGAAGATACCACAATCGGGGTATTCCCATCATCGTCCGAAAGAACCAGAACGCCTGGTTCATTTCTATAAACTCGGCCTGAAGCAGAGACATTAGGTCCCATGTTCATACTTAAATCCGTCCCCACAGGCACATAGCTGACCACGCCGAAGGCTGCATCTGCATCACAGCCTTCCGGTACCGGCTCTGGCAAAGGCAAGAAGGTAAAGGCCGGGTCCCATACTGTACCCTCGCCGGGATATACTGCATTGAGATTTCCTAAGGCCAATGCCTGATAGCTGCCTCCGCCGTCCAGCAGCCGTAAAAACCACGGGCCCGCTGCCCCGGGGGCTTGATACAGGTCTATCGGCTGTCCGCTGTAAGAGGGCAGCGTATTCATGAATACCGACCAAGTGCTGCTCCCATAAGCGGTAATCATTTGCTCCAGTAGATTTGCCAGCTGCCTCATGGCAAAGCAAGTCATGGAAGTCTCTGTCCGATTTTCTTGACCGATAACAGCCAGGGAAGCTTTTACCGGCATAGCTGCTGAGTCATAAATCATCCCGCCGCCGCTGTTGCGCAGGCCAACTGTAGCAGGTGCGGTTTCCACCTTGATCAGACCCATACCCACCACTTCGCCAATTTTAGCCGGAGAATTCCCCAAGATGACGGCCTCCTGAGAAGTAAACAGTTCAAAACCTACGCCAACCCCTGATACAGAGGACTGCGTGGCCACCCACCAATGAACCTCATAAGTGCCCGGCTCATTCAGGCTGACTAAACCCGTCACATTATCGTAAGTCATATTTCCCGCTGAAATCACGGTTGAATCGAAGAGAAGGGTTGCCCCCGCCCCTACAGGTCCCGCGATTAAGCGCTGTATTTGCAGTATTTGTGTGCTCATTTGCATACGCTCCTTACCCAATATGATAAATTCTTCCTGAACGAAAAAACGCAACAGGAAAATATATCCTACATTTATTCACATAGTTTATTTTATTCTGATCCTGCTTCTTTCGTGTCTGAGGCCGTCCATCTTTTAAAGGGTCAAGCGTTTTGGCGTTCCCTTATGGGGGTAAAAAAGTTATAATAAAGATATTAACTAAAGAAAACGATGCACAAGAACAAACGGAGGGACTTAAAATATGAAATTTACCAAACAAAAGATAAAAAAATTATTAGATAAATTAGAAGAGATGTATCCGGAGGCGGACTGCGCCTTGCACTTTCAGACCATATTCCAGCTGCTGGTGGCCGTTGTCCTCTCTGCCCAGACCACCGATAAAAGCGTAAACCTGGTTACCGCAGACCTGTTTGCGAAGTATCCCGATGCGTCTTCCCTGGTTCAAGTGCCAGAAGAGGAATTGCAGAATATTCTCCGGCGAATTGGCATGTATAAGACCAAATCAAGAAACGTGCTGGCCCTATGTCATACCTTAATTGAAAAATATGATGGACAAGTTCCCGAAGATTACGACAAGCTGGTGGAACTGCCCGGTGTAGGCCGCAAGACAGCTAATGTAGTCCTTTCAGTAGGGTTCGGTCACCAGCGCATCGCTGTGGACACTCATGTTTTTCGGGTTTCTAACCGCTTAGGCCTGGTACACGAAAAAGATGTGTTGAAGACAGAGCTAGCCCTCATGGAGCTCCTACCGGAGAACAGATGGTCCCGAACTCACCACAGTCTAATCTTTCACGGCCGCTACTGCTGCGACGCCAGAAAGCCCAAATGTGAAGTCTGCGGCGTGTCTGAATTCTGTGAGCACTTTCGAGCTAAGTAGCTGATACACTCCATATTTTATAGGGCCGCTTCTTCTAATCTTCATAAACAAAACGGAAAATATGTTATCAGGCCTAAAAGCGTTCCGAAAACGCATGTCAATAAGGGAAAAATAATTAATCCTCCCCCCCTCCGGCAAGGCCAGTATAAATATTGTCACCTTTTGTTATTGGCAGAAAGCACTGGCTCTTTTCCAACACATCAAAAGGAGCAGAGGCAAGTGCTGTGATTTACAGTCTGATTGAAACGGCCAAGGGAAATGATCTAAACCCTTTTTCGTATCTTGAGTATCTGTTGGAACAGCTTCCTAACGTGGATATAAAAGATTGGGGAATACTAAAGAAATATCTTCCCTGGTCAAAAGAATTGCCACTCATATGCAGAAATCTACAAGTGTAGTTGATGGATAGTTAATGAGTGTTAGCGGCCTCTATTGATACCTTACAATCATATAGATTCATAAAAAATTTTCAGGTGCAGCAACGGTGAGTAAACACAGCTGGTTGACGTGCTCAAATCAGATCAAAACAAGGACAGGATCTCAAATCCAATTTGAGCCCAGTCCTTTTCTTATCAACTGTGAATAGTAACGGAGTACTAATTACTCTCAGATTCAATTTTTATTACATTCTGTGTAGAATCCCAATTAACACTAAATCCTAATTTTTCCCCTATTTCCCTTAACTTAAAATAGTTGTTGCCAGCAATATTATATGCTACAAGGTTAATCTCTTTACTATCAACATATAACTTTGATGATGACAAAATTGCATTTTTAGCAGTAGTTCCTCTGCTCTTTGAAAGTTCACTGCCAACCGGTGTGTAAACTTTTCTATTTAACAAACTGATAGCATTCTTCTCTTTATCCCAAGCGACATCAAATTGGCTTGCAGTACCATTGATGGACATTGCTATATCTCGAAGTTTAAAGTAATTATATCCTCCAATATTATAAGCTTCAAATCCAACTTCTTTGCCGTTCACTAACACTTTTGATTTGATAGGTACTGCTTGAAAAGAGGAATTCGTATCAAATGAGGTGTTGACTTCCTGTAAGCCTAAACTAATTGAAACCGCCGTAGGCGTGGCCACTCCTTCTTCCGAGCCATCTAGATTTCCCCAATTCCATAAGCTGCCGTCTTTCTTTAATGCGATAGCATGATCGCTCCCTGCTGAAATAGCAATCACATCATGCAGTGAATCAATGCAGGCAGGTCTAGGCGAATCTTGAAGTTCTTCATCTGATGAACCTCTGCCAAGTTTTCCATATAGATTATCTCCCCAGCTCCATATAGTTCCATCCTTACAAAGTGCCATTGAGTAACTATCTCCAGCTGAAACTGCAATAATATCCTTTAATCCATTTATTTGAGCAGGCTTGTTTCTATACTCAAATGTATCTATCGCAAGTTCTCCCATAGTATTATATCCCCACCCCCATACCGTGCCATCTTTTTTCAGTGCCAAGGTATGAGTATCTCCGGCTGAAATGCATTGAATATCTGATAACCCTTTCACTTGAACTGGCATATATTGATTCATTGTAGTTCCATCCCCCAGTTTTCCAAAGTAATTTTCACCCCAGCCCCACACCGTTCCATCTTTTTTGACTACAAAAGCATTTAAAGCGCCCATTGATATGGAAACCGCATCAATGAGGTTTGGTATCTTCATAGGAGTAACATGTTCTTCTTTTGTCCCATCTCCCGAAATCCAAGTGTCCCAAGACCAAACTGTACCATCCTTCTTAATCGCCAATGAGCCTGCCAGATTAGTCGATATTGAAATAATATCAGAAAGTCCTTCAACTTTTACCGGATTCACGCTTCCTCTAGCATCATCAATATCTCTTCCCCACATCCACACAGTCCCATCTCTTTTTAAGGCTATGGCATGATACCATCCTACAGAGACTGCTGTTACATCTGTCAATCCTTGAATCTGTGTAGGTTTACCGTTTGGCTTTAAACCAAAGTCAGAGAAGTCATTAATTCCCCAAATCCATACTGTCCCATCACTTTTAAGAACAGTAGTCATCCCCAGGCCACATGAAATAAAATTTTCAGATGATTTTTCCAATCCATAAGCCGGGGTTAAAACTCCACCCACGCTGAAACAACATATGAATATCATCAACGATAAAAAAATGGATAAAATACGTTTCTTCATAATCTCCTCCTAAGTATATAAATTTATATGTTTACTTAATATGTTAGGTCAATAATTCTACCTGCCAAAATTGGGTTCATTGCTAATTCTGATTGGAGGATTAAAGTAATCGCCCGTCTGAAATTGAATAAAATTTTGTTTCATCATCGGTTTCAACATATATATATTTCTCTGAGACTTCGTAGTTATTTATGATATCTGTACATCTATACCAAACTACAGCAAATGCTCTATTCTAAATGCTCGTCTTCAATCTTCTTAGCTAAATAGTATTTTAGGAAACACGACGTTCCCCCATATGCACACGTAAATGCAACAAGTATAAGCATTAATAACATTGCTTTATCCAATATATTTCGATCTATGGCACCTAGTATTTCTCTTCCGCTTACTATCATAATTATCATTATGCCTGAGGTAATCCATTTCACATTTTTATATTTTTTTTGTTGCCTGTAATGTCCTTTTTTTATCCATTGGAAAATGATCGTAATATATACAGCTATACATATAATATACACCCCTAAAATAAAGCATATTATTTGCAATGGCACTTCATGGTTATTATTACTTGCATAAGTTTTATAAGCTAAAATTAAAGTTGATAAAGAAATAGACAGCGCACTTGCACCCAAAAAGAGATTCAACTTATTTTGATTAATTGGATTCTTTAATAATAAAATACCCCAAATACATATCCCCATAATAATTGGTAGCATTACAGCACTAGTAATATTTGAATACGCACCAAAAATTGCTGTTGGCATACCTAAAATTAGTATCAAAAGTAAGAATGATCTAATCATCTTTTTAGGAGGAGAATAGCTTTCTTGATTAATAAAATATTGTATGTCGTCTTTTTGAATGTTCATAAGTTTTTCCCTTTTCTTTCATCATAAAAATCTACAATAAGTTATATGTAGGAGAAAGAAACAAATTTCTTCTCCTACATATACTCTTTATCTTTTAGGATCATATAAATCAATTGCCCACTGTCTAGCTGTTTTGTTACCTAAATTTTCGTATGTTTGTACATCAACATAATAAGTATATGCCACCGGTCCAGCTACTCCACCTATTATAGCTCCAGGCGGACCACCCAAGCCTTCCCCCGCTACAGTTGAAAGTTTTGTTGCTCCCACACCTCCAATACCCACGGCACCATTCACTGCGGCATCATAAGCTATTTTGCTTATAGGTTTTCCTGCATTATAATCTTGGTAAATGCTGCATCCAACATCTATTACAATAGCGGTATTTCCTACTTTTGTACCAAAATTAGATACTTTATTCATATCGGAAGCCGCTGTTGCAGTATTCGCTGCAAGAGTTTTATTCCATGTCCCAGCGCCGATATTATTGGGTTTTGGTGTGTTTGCAATTGCGTTAGGCATGGCCACCTTTCCAGTATCCCCTAAAGCAGTAATTCCAGTTCCCATAGAGCTTGTAACAGTACCTAGTGTATTTAAATTAGCATAAGGTGATACTTTTTTACCACTGCCCCCGGACATCCTATAGTCACCCGAAGCTGTATGAACCACTGCTCCCTCTGGCGGTCTACTGCC
The DNA here is from genome assembly GCF_010669305.1 of Aminipila butyrica. Taxonomy (NCBI): domain Bacteria; kingdom Bacillati; phylum Bacillota; class Clostridia; order Peptostreptococcales; family Anaerovoracaceae; genus Aminipila; species Aminipila butyrica. Next base: position 2,551,223 of record NZ_CP048649.1, read on the forward strand.
ATTTGTTAGAGTAGTCACTCCATTTTTAAGCGTCGCCTTTACAGTGGTCCCATTTTTCAAAGTGACCGTAACAGATACCGAACTGCCCTTGGAAGAACCACCCGAAGATGTAGATTTATTTGACGATGAACTACTGCTGTTTCCACTCTTAACCTTTTCTGATTTATAGCTACCATTCTTATTAACACCCGTTATCTTATAGTTACCACCCGCGGTCTTTACTATATCACCTTTTTTTAGGCCTGTAGGTGCTTTGCCATTGGACTGAACTTTAACTGTTTTGTATCCACTAGGATCAATATTATTAATTGGATCGTTCCCGCAGTACGCATACCAGTTCAAGCTTCCCGGCTCCATAACACTTCCAGGATAACTATCTTCTTGTGTAAACCGCTGAATACTTGGGTCATAATACCTTGCTCTCAGGTAGTAATTTCCGTTCTCTTGATCCTGATACTGACCGGTGTATTTATACGGGTTATTTAAAGCCTGATCTTCTACCTCTTCTTTCCATTTGCTTTGGAAGTAGTTATCTCCAAAGGTATTTTTCCTACCCTCTATGTCCTTGCCAAAAGGCTCGTATTGGTAGTCCTTGATGACCTTACCGTCACAGTCCAATAGTTTGGTCACGTCACCATTACTGTTCTGAAGATAATAGTAGGTAATGAAATCCTTGTATGCCGCCTGATCTTCTTCTCCTTCTGTTAAGTTTGCGTTAGAAGCAAGAGAAGAAGTCGGCACTAAATTCGGGTTGGCTGCTTCCTTAGCGGTAGCAATAGCAGCAGGCAGCGCACCCTTTGTTTCTCTTTTAATCAGGTGGATTCCATGAAGAGTTTTGGCTGTAGTCTGGTTATCTTTGTCTGTTTCCAGGACAATATTTCCATTATTGTAATAATAGTTTATCACATTAGCAGGCTTATTGTCCTCAGTTTTTAAGGGAGTTTGCTCTATTTCATTCTGAAAAGTTGGGTTGCTCAAGCTCTGTAGTTTTTCTTTTCTGGATCGCAGCCCTTCCGCATTGTAATAATACCGATAATCTCCCTTTCCCCCGCTGTACCCGGTCTGCTGGTTAAAGCCGTTATAGGTATACCTATTTATTTCTGTTCCCAGGTTGCCCATGTTCTCATTTCTGGAGTAGTCTTTCTTCTCCAGCAGATTACCTTCGCCATCATATTGCAGGAAAGTTTCCTTCTGTATATCAAAAGTTCTGCTTCCTTCTGTATAATTTAGATAGGTCAAGCGGTTTCCTGAATCATACTTGTAGTCCGTTTTAGAATAGGCAAACATTTTATTGGGCTTGCTTTGGTCCTCTTTATATTTGATTTCCTGCTGGATATTGCCGTATTTATCGTATTCATAATCGATGTGACTGTCATTAAAGATAGAGTATTCAAGCCGACCCAGCATATCGTAGTTGTATGTATACTTGTCCTGATTCTCTTCCTTATAGGTAATGTTTCCAAGCTCGTCATATTCATAATAGGCTCTGTCTATGGCAGCCAGATTGATAGAATCTTTTCCAACCTTATCTGTAACCACGCTCCGTACTTTACCTGATTTATAATAGGTGTAGTTTCGGTCTACGTTTGTCACCGGATTGCTTTCTTTTAAGAGCTTTCCTGTCTTATCGTATTCATAAGCATAGAGGATGCCCTTTTCTTTTATTCCCGTCAGCCTGGATAGTTCATCATACCTGTATTCTTCTTTTTGCTCTAAGGTCGTATTGTTATAGATTTCAAAACTTTTTATCCGGCTCAGGTTATCATAACTATACTTTTTCTGTATCACTGTACTGGTCCCCTTGTCATTGATGAAAGGGCTCTGAGCTTTATCGTACAGGCTGTATTCTGAGTTTTTGACCTGAACATTGGTTACCCGATTCAAGTCATCATAGGAATAATCTGTTACAGCTAATTCATCCTTTGTTCTGACTAGATTACCCATCAAGTCATATTCATAGTTGAGTAAATTTTCCTCAGATTCCTTGCTGTTTCTCTTTTCAATCAGGCGTCCAGCTCCATCATATTTAAAAAAGGTCGTAATGCCGTTTCTATCTGTTTTTTCTATCAGCCTTCCTTCTTTATCGTACTTATAGCTTGTTTCCTTCCCCTGTTCATCCAGTTCCTTGACAAGGTCTCCCAAACCGTTATAGAAATACTTATTTTCCTGATAGCTGGTATCATCCGTTTCATTGGTTATGCCCTTTTTTAAGGAAGTAAGCCGTCCTACATTATCATAAGTATACTTGGTGGTGATAGACCTCTGATTTTTATCATACTGTTTTACCCCGGTGAGTTGTCCTCGTTTATCATAGGAGTAATCCAATTTTTCATTTTTTGCATTTACTGTGCGCACCAGATTCCCCAGAGAGTCATAATCCGCATAGCTTTTTACATAAACACCATCCTTGTAAGGCATACTCTGGCTGATAAGCAAGCCTACGTTGTTATATTCATAATAATAATTGATATCATTGGCATCTTTCAATCTGGTGAGATTTCCTAGTGAGTCATAATAATAATTGGTGGCATATTTTTTAGGATTCACATCTTTTAATAAATTGCCGAAGATATCATATTCATAAGTAGAGCTTTGTTTTAACTCGTCTTCATAGGAAACCACATTTCCCTGGTAGTCATAGTCATAGCTTTTGGTTAGTTCCTGCTCCCCTGAAAGGATACCTTCTTTTTCCAGTTCTTCATATCTGTTGTAATAGAAGTTCTTGGTGACTTTATTGTCATTACCAATTTGGCTTAAACTTACCCTTGTATAAAGTCGTCCTGATTTATCCTTATATACATCCTCATATTTTAGCTCTTTTTTCATCAAAAGCTTGTTTCCTGCATCCAATAAGGCGACTGCTTCAAGGCGTGAAAAAGAATCATAAGCGTATTCCACTCTTGCTCCTTCCGCATTTTCCTCTGATGTCAGTCTTTCATAAGCATCATATTGATTTCTTTTGGCAACCAACTGCTCACTGGGGTATTCAATAGCTTCCAGACTTCCCGTGGGGGTATATGTATACTTAGATAACTCTCCGTTTTCATTAACTGCTTCAATAATATTTGTTTTATCATCATACTTATAGTTGATCTCTGTGCCATCTGGATTTACTACATTTACGACCCGGTCTGCTTTATCATAATCGTAATAGGTCTGATTATCTTCTGCGTTTTTTTGGCGCAATAATAATCCTGTAAAAAAATCGTATTCATATTCGGTCACGAGATCCCTTTTATCTGTTTTTCCCAGTTTCACATCCTCTATAATCTGCCTGACAGGATATAATCCTTTTTTATCATACTCATACAAATCCGTGCGCACTGGCTTATTGTCGCTAAAGAGCTTTGCTTCAATAAGATTGTTATTTCCATCGTATCTATAAGTAGTTTTCCTTATGGGAACCAAATTCTTAGTATCCACTTTTACCAGCTCTGAAGCTTGAACATTCTCTTTTACGAACCGAAATACATTTGTTTCAATGATATTTTTTCTATTGTCATCCAGCTTATTTTCCACCAGTATACCGGTATTCTGGTCCTTTTTATAGCCTTCCCGAATCTTAATATTAAAGCTATAATCATACACATTCCTTGTTTCATAAGCTTTTTTACTTTCTTCTGTGTTTTCCTTCGGGCTTGCTGTACTTACCAAGTTTCCTCTGCTGTCATACCCGTAATAATCGTAGTGCTCTTTCTTTAAGCCCTCCGCTCCATATTCTGTGCTTACCACCTTTTGCGGCAGATTTAATTTGTCAACGTAGCTTGTGGCTATGCTCTTCTTCAACTGATATTCTTTTTCAACAAGAACAGATTGCTCTTCTTTAATCAGCTGATGCCGACCATTATAGGTAAAATCGATTGCTTCTCCTTTCTTATCCGTCTGCCTTGTTTTATATTGATAGCTTTCATTGACGTTTTCATGTCCATTTGGATAACCATCTGGCTCACCAAAATACTCGTATTTCAGCTCATTTTTTATAGTTCCCTTTGATACATCATATCGTTTTGAAACCTTATAGTATTTGGCCTGCCCTTTTGAAAAATTTTTTGTTCCTTCGCTGTACTCATACTTTGTTTCTAATCCATTTTGATACTTAATATTGGTTACTAAGGCTATCTTGTTAGCAGCCATTTTGCCCGTTCCTATGCCGTCAAAGGCCGCCTCTTTTATTTCATAGTCATAAGACGTTTCATTCCCCATTTCGTCAATAATTTTATCCAGTACCCATTTATCCTTTGCGATTTCTTTTTTAATCAGACTTATTTTTTTCTCCCCATAGTCAATGGTTACTGTATCGGCTGTATAACTCAAATTAATACAGCGGCCTGATTTATCCGCTATTTTTACAAGTTCTTTTTTGCCTAGAACTTGATCATAGTAATAGATTATTTGATTTCCATATAAACCCTCTTCTTCAATAACTTCTCCACTTGCATTGTAGTAGATCTTATACCCATTGGCATAACTGAGCTTATAGGCCGAATTCTCTGTGGCGGTTTCTTCAGCAGAATATTTTGCAAACTGAATATTGGTCAACTCATAGCCTGTTAATCCGCTTTGCTTATTAAAATCAGCCCGATAAGTTTGTCCATTATCAAGCGTTACATATATCAGCCCATTGTCTATATTTAAACTAGGCATGTCTATATTAAGGCCCAGTCCAAAAGTACTATCATAATCCCCCTTACTCTTTTCCCGTACACTGTTTTTGATATTTCCTGCATGATAGATGTTTTTTTCAGACCCTTCATAACAATAGTAGCCATTAAAAAATAACTTCTCATTTGTGCCTTTAATATTTACTTCTTTCTCAACGGTTACCTTTTCTCCAGGCTGTGTCTGATAAGGGACTCCTCTGGTATTTCTAAAAGAACCATCTGTCTCAAAGCTGTCATAGTATGCAATAAGAATCTTTCCTTTTGACACGACACTTATTTCTTCTGCCCTTGTGGTCTCATCATAAAAACTTGCCTGAGATGCCTGATACCTTAAATTTAATTCCAAATTTAGATCATTTTTCCCACTTACATTGATTAGTTCCTTTCCGATGATTAGGTCTCCTGTATCTAATCGGATCTCCTCCCGAATTCCGCCGGTAGCCTGATTAAAGGGGGCATTCAGTTTCGTATTATATCTGCTGTCTAAGGACCCTGATTTGATATCCTCTAAGGTCCTGGACATCTTTACGGTCTTTTTCCCCTCAATCTGAGGTGCATTCATTGAAAAAACCTGACTTATGGGGATCATTACCAACAGGGCCACTATCAGTATTGCCGCAATCTTGTCAGATTTCAAACCTTCTTTTATCTTTAACATAAGTACCGTCCTTGATTATTTAAATATTCAGCAAAAGATATCCCCCATATCAAAACCTAAAATGGGGGATATTAAATAAACGTCCTTTATTCCTGAACTGTCACGTTGACAATCATGTAATAGTTTATAAACTCATTTGTGTTTCCACTTTTTAAGCGGTAGAAAATTGGACCTTGATTTACCTGTCTTCCTGCCACCCATTCCATAAAATCCTCCACCTGTACTTTCGAAAGATTGGAGTATTCTTTTGTTTTCCCATCATTTTGCTGAATAACAATCTTTAAGTTTTCACTTTCAAAGTAATTTTCTGTGGTACTTAATCGAAAAGCCACTTTATATTTTGCAATATCCCCATCATCTAGCTTAGCAGCATAAACAATCCCCATAACCGCTTCGGACGTTGCATCTGTTAGAAATTCTTTTGTCAACGCTTCTGCGGGAATATTAATTAATTCTGCCTTTGTCATACCTGCTAGCTTTAAATCAATCCAGTTCTTCCTGACATCTTTTAATAAAGAATCTATACTATCCCCTTCACTAAATTCACCCTCTTCATTGTATGTCAGATACTTGTCTCCTTTTTTTAGAAAATAAACATATTCTGTTGGTAAGTTAACGGACTCTACCGCATTTATGCCATTTATTTTTCTTACATTATCAAGACTAATATTTTCTTCCTTGGCCATATAGGTCTTTTGCCCATACAGTTTACTGTCCATATCATCTTCATTGATAAAGCATCTTATTTGCCTGATGTTTTGCGAGCCGTAATATGCTCCCGATTTTATCATAGCAGCTACGTCTACAGAGTAGATCTGTCTGTCGTTTATATATAGCTTATTAAAATCTTCACTATTTAGTGCATTCATTTCCAAAAGACTCATGCCGTATTTTTCAAAACTTTCATCTGTTAGATTGTTGGGATTTGGAACAGTAACCCATCTTCCATTTTTATAGCTCTGGAACGTGCATTTTCCATCAAAGGAAAGTAGATAATACTGTCCTGCAGCTTCGGTTATTTCATCTAGATACTTCACCTTTAATTCATTATTTGTAGTCTTATAGATAATCTGTCTTCCATCTTCTGCTACCAAATATTTATCAATATCAGCATCTGCTGGCCGGATATCTTTCATTTCCTCTGTCTGCACATCAAATATCATGTATCGGGAATTGGCATCATAGAGGTACAGCTTGTTATTCTCGCTTACATAAATAATCTCCGGATCATTCAAATCTATTTTTAATTCTCTTGCAGACTTGGTTTTCGCATCTACCATATACCATTTTTGATCCTGTAATTTCACAAAGGCTGTATCTGCTTTGCTGTTTGCTTTAATGTCAATCACATTGGCCTTTAAGCTTGTAAGTTTCGTTTTCAAATACCCACCGTCAGGACCTTTTGTATTGAGGTAGATATTGAATTTTACATTCTCAAGACCGCTTTCATCATTTACTATTTTCCCTGAAAGTCGATCATAGCGATAAGTAAAAATCATACTATCCGCTACATAAGTTATTTCTACAATATTCTCATTATCACTAATTCCTATAACCGTTCCATTATCATAGTCAAAATTCAATAAAGTAGCCGTCTTTTTATTTACATCTATTGCATACCAATCATACTTTTCCTGCGTTTGAACTGAGTTTGTGATGGTAGTACTTTCAGGTGAAAGTTCTCCTACACTTTTTACTGTAGTTGAAGTAGATTCGCTATCTGTTTTTGTACCGTCTACACGCGTATTTTGGTTTATAGGCACTGGAACATTAATTGCTGTGGAAGTTGAACTACTAGTCGTTGTTGATGTTTCATTTGTCTTGTTTTTAGTTGTATTTTGTATTATCGTCTTTGTATTTGGTTTGGTTTTCACTATCAACAAATCTTTTCCAGGATTCTCTATTATAGCTTGGATGTAGGATTTAAGTGTAACTACGTTTTCTGTCACCTTTTCACCTTTTGTATTTGTATGTGTTACAACAACTTCATTTCCTCGATCTGTAAAAGTCCTGTCAACACCATATTTGGAAATAATATAGGCATTTTCATCTTTCTCTTGTTCCTTTTTATAGGAAAAATATTTTTCTTGATTTCCGTTCATAGACAAATAATTGAGATATTCATCCTCTGATATAATATTTTCAGTAATCCCATTATTTTTAATTTCAAATAATTTGTACCGGTAAATTCCCGTCTCTATATCTTTATCAAATTCATTCATTATATATTGATTTTCTTTTAACATAAGTATATCGTTTGATAAATACTGTAACTTATCAACCTTATATTGTGCACCAATATCTGTTACCTTTTGCCCATTAATATCTATATTATTAGTCAAGTCTATTCCATCTTTAAATTTGTTATAATAAATAGCTCTATTATCATTTGTCAAAAACTTAGTTATACCTATCGTATCCTCCACAGCAATAATTTTTTTACCAGAAAAATCTTGCTGCTTTGGTATATATAGAAATTCACCTTTGTGGCTTGAACCCCATTCCCATATGGTTCCATCTTTTTTTATAGCATAGCTAGTATCATATCCAGCTGTTATTGAAATGATGTTGCTTAGATTGGTAATCTTATTAAGTGCAATACCGCTGTTGGTAGTTTCAATTCCTAATTGGCCTTTTGAATTATCTCCAAAAGACCATACGTTTTTTTGTTTATCCAAAACGAGCAAATGATTATTCCCCCTTGAGATTAGAAAAGGGCTGGCTATATCATTCTTCTTATATAAATTTACGCCCTTACTCTTACCATTTATAAAATAAAACCCGTCATTAGCAAAGGCTAATCCATAAGAAGCAAACGCACAAACAGAAACAATGTTATCATCTTTTAATGAAAGGACTTGTGTTGGCAGTTTTTGAATGTCGTTTAAATCTGATTTTCCCCAGATCCATACGGTTCCATCTTTCTTTACCGCACAACTAAAATTATCCCCTGCACTTACTGAGACAACATCCGTTAAATTAGAAACGCGTATCGGAGTCTCTGTCTCTACCGTTGTTCCGTTTCCCAATTCTCCCTGAAAGTTCTTGCCCCAGGCCCAAACAGTTCCGTCCTTTTTAAGTGCCAAGCAATGATTCGGTCCTGCAGAAATGGATTTTACTCCAGTTAACCCTCCTATTTGTTTAGATATGCAATGGACATCAGGAAAAAAACGAAGTGTCCATTCCCAAACTGTTCCATCTTTTTTCAAACCCAAACTCTTGCCATTTGCATTAGAAACTTCTACCCATGGTGTATATTCATCCACAATATTTGAAACAATATTTTGAGTATCAGAATTAACATCAAATGAGTTTACCCTTTGTGAAGGGCCATCAAGCTTAACTTCCGGCTTTCTTATTAGAATCTCTTCCTGCGTCTGTCTATCATATTTATAAAACCCATCATTACTCTTAATATAATATAGGTATCGTCCATCTTTACTTGCTTTAAGTCTATCTTCAGCAATCTTACTTATAATGCCGTCTTTTAGCTTAATAGTTCCCGATTCAGAAGAATTCCTCGTATCTTCACTAATTTTAATGCCACTGAGCTTTCCATGTTCCATAGAATTGTTTAGTGTTGATTGCCCGTAATAAAGTATATTATGTTGCTCAGCTGTGGCAGATTTAAACGATGCCTGAGATAAACGCTCTAAATCAAATGACTTTTCCCTTTTAAGCTCTATTTTATCAAAATACCATACAGAGTTTTGATTTATCATTGCCTTAACATTATTAATATTATGCCAGGAATCAAGTAAAGAAAGATCAATTTCAATCTCATTCCACTGTCCGCTTTTTAATCTATCCCCAACCTTAAAGCTTCTTGTTGTTTTATCATCTATCAAAACTGTTAATTCTTTTGCATTTTGGGCGGGTTTTACATATAGCTTCATCTTACCAAATTGGTTAGCCATAAGCTCCTCGCTGCTGTTAAAGGTCATTAAATCTATATAACATGAATTTGCCGTTCTATCATTACCAACACTTACTTTTAATGAGTATTTTCCATCAGCACTGTCATCAGATAACTCAATAGAGCTATTTGTAGTTAATTGTGATTTATTATTTAGTACAGTTACAGCTTTTATATCTTCTTTACTTTCAAAAGAATTGGTTTTTGGTTTAGCATTTTCTTTATCTTCATAAATCAACTTTTGGTCTGCGAATCCAAATTGAAAATTTGAAAGAATAAGTGACAAAGTTACAATAAATATTAAAGCTTTTTTACATTTATGCATTTTTTTCTCCCCTGTATCATTATAATTAAAACCTGTTTATAATCATTGTTACGATTTTTCATTGACAGTACAGCCTTTCTCTTGTAATATCCTCAAAAGGCTTCTCATCAAAGATTCGTTGCCTACTATTTTTTATCTGTCCCCCCTTTGTACACTTGAAATATACATTTTCCTTCAAATAATCTTTTTGCACACAAAAAAACTGTAGCGAAATTGCTACAGCCGTATTTCTGTATAATATTAAAAGATACACAACAAACACACACTTTATGTTGTCTAAGCCTCTTCCATGCATTGCCGATTATCCGTCGGATTACATCACATTTTATGCAGGTATTCTGGCTTACGAATCACCATCTTTATCAGTCCTTCCCAAGTATTTCTTAGTGGTTATTCTGATAGACTCCTCGAATACAGCGGCGGTACCGCGCAGGATTCAAACCTGCTTCCCTCTTAGCTATCCTATTACTAGTCACAGAGTGAAATCACCGAGACTTTTAATATACAGAACATAAATGCTAGATTAAATTAATTCTATTATACCCCTTCTATTAAGCCTTTGGTTTTATCATTTTTTGCCTTTTTCTTTCATTATTCGACATTTTACGTTAAAATATAATAATAATATTTTTGCCCTTTTCTTCCCATTTTCCCCACGGAAACCTTGACAGCAAGCCCTATTAATTGTATAATCGTATACACATATACAATGTTTTGAATTTGTAAAAGTTGAAGGGAGAACAGCACATCGTTCTCTTTTTCACCTGCACGCATATCAGAGGAGGACTTAAATGGGCAATACGTTAACCTATAAAATTCTACAAGCGCACCTGCTGGAGGGCACCCTCACCCCAGGAAGCGAAATAACCATTAAAATGGACCAGACCTTAACTCAGGATTCTACCGGAACCATGGTCTATCTCCAGCTGGAAGCCATGAACGTGGACAAGATTCAGACGGAGCTTTCCGTGGCCTATATCGACCACAATACACTGCAAACAGGCTTTGAAAACGCCGATGACCACGCCTTCATCAAAAGTGTCGCTCAGCGTCATGGGGTACTGTTCTCCAAGCCAGGCAACGGCATCTGTCACCAGCTCCACTTGGAAAATTACGGCAAGCCAGGCAAAACCCTGTTAGGCTCCGACAGTCACACACCTACCGGCGGCGGCTTGGGCATGATTGCCATCGGCGCCGGCGGTTTAGACGTAGCGATGGCCATGGCCAAGGGTACGTATAGCTTAACGGTTCCAAAGGTGATTCAGGTAGAACTGACCGGTTCCCTGCGCCCTTGGGTTTCCGCTAAAGATGTTATTCTCTATGTACTCCAGCAGCTGACTGTAAAGGGCGGTGTCGGCAAGGTTGTAGAATACACTGGCGAAGGCGTCAAGTCGCTGTCCGTTACAGATCGGGCCACCATCACCAACATGGGTGCTGAATTAGGCGCTACCACCTCTATCTTCCCAAGTGATGAGAATACTCAGAAGTACCTGACAGAACAAGGCCGGCCCCAGGACTTTACTGCTCTGGCTGCGGACCCAGATGCCATCTACGACGAAACCCTTACCGTGGATTTGTCTCAGCTGACTCCGCTGGCTGCTATGCCTCACAGTCCAGACAACGTAGATTCCATCCGTCATATCGGACCGATTAAAATCGACCAGGTAGCTATCGGCAGCTGTACCAACGCGTCCTACACAGACCTGATGAAGGTAGCTGCCATCCTGAAAGGCCACAAGGTACACCAGGACGTGAGTCTGGTTATTTCCCCGGGTTCCAGCAAAATCTTATCGAAGCTGGCTCAAAACGGAGCCTTAGCCGCCATGATTGATGCCGGTGCCAGAATCATTGAAAACGCTTGCGGACCCTGTATCGGCATGGGCCAGTCGCCAAAATCCGGCGCAGTGTCCCTGCGAACCTTCAATAGAAACTTTAAGGGCCGAAGCGGTACCTTGGATGCCGATGTGTATCTAGTCAGTCCAGAGACAGCGGCTATTTCTGCCATTACCGGCCTGCTTACCGATGGCATGAACTCTGGCAGAGACCTGCCAGCCATCGAATCCGTAGATTTTACCTTCAGTGATCAGTTTATCGTCTATCCTGAAGGCACCAATAAAGAGAATACCCCGGTAGAAATGGGACCAAATATCAAGCCATTCCCGAGGAATACCGCTTTAGGCCACACTGTAGAAGCGACCGTCGTTCTTCATGCGGGGAATAATATCACCACTGACGATATTATGCCATCCGACTCCCGACTGCTGCCATACCGGTCCAACGTGCCCCACTTAGCCAACTACTGTTTTGAGAAGATTGACAGTCAGTTTTCTGCTCGCTGCAAGGAGGCTGGAAGCTGCGCCATTATCGGCGGTGAAAATTACGGTCAGGGAAGCAGCCGAGAACATGCCGCCTTGGCTCCCCTTTACTTGGGTGTTAAGTTCGTGCTGGCCAAATCCTTTGCTCGTATTCACCGTTCTAACTTGATCAATAGCGGCATCATGCCGTTGGTCTTTGAAAATCCAGCAGACTACGACGAACTGGCTATTGGTCAAAAGCTGGTCATTGAACAGGCAGATAAGCAGGTTCAGGAAGCGGTTATTTTAGTGAAAAACCAAGAGACAGGAAAGGTATACCGTACACTTTCCCATTTCTCCGAATTAGAGATGCAGATGATTCTCTGCGGCGGAAAAATTAATTCCATTAAAGGAGCGTAACCATGACATATATACAGGATTTTGAGAAAATTATTACAGAACAGCTGGCTCGAGTGGAACGCATGAAAGAAGGCGAAGCCTTCGCCGACTTTGAACACATGGATAAAATCGTCATCGGCGTTATTGATGGAGACGGCATCGGACCAGTCATTGTCCGAGAAGCGCAACGCGTACTGGAAGTTCTCCTCAAAGAAGAGATTGTCAGCGGTAAAATAGAGCTGCGCCAAATCCAAGGACTGACTATCGAAAACCGCATTGCCCAAAATGCTACGGTGCCAGCAGAAGTGTTGGCAGAAATCAAGGCTTGTTCTGTGCTTTTAAAAGGCCCAACCACCACCCCGGGAAAAGGCGACAATCTGCCAAACATCGAAAGTGCTAACGTAACACTGCGCCGGGAACTAGATCTTTTCGCTAACGTGCGGCCCGTATTCATTCCGGAAAAGAACATTGACTGGGTGTTCTACCGGGAAAATACCGAAGGGGAATATGCCCTGGGAAGCCGCGGCATTGAAATCAGCCCAGACATCGCCATTGACTTTAAAGTAACCACCACAGGCGGCACTCAGCGCATTGCCAAAGCAGCCTTTGAATACGCCAGAGCCAACGGCGGTAAAAATGTATCCATCGTCACCAAGGCCAACATTATGAAGAAGACTGACGGAAAGTTCCTGGACCTCTGCTATCAGGTGGCCAAAGACTATCCGGAAATTAAAGTAGATGATTGGTATGTGGACATCATGGCTGCAAATCTGGTTAATGAACAGATTCGTTCCAATTTCAACGTATTCATCCTGCCGAACCTATACGGCGACATCATTACTGATGAGGCCGCACAGATTCAGGGCGGTGTAGGTACAGCGGGCAGCGCTAATGTAGGCGGAAAGTATGCCATGTTTGAAGCCATCCACGGCAGTGCTCCGCGAATGGTGGCTGACGGCATCGCCGACTACGCGAACCCGTCCAGTATCCTCAAGGCAGCAGAGATGATGCTTCGTCACATCGGTCAGGCTCAGAAAGCAGATAAGCTGTCTGACGCTCTTCAAGCTGCCCAGGCAGAAAAGTCTATGACCGGAGACAGCTCTGGTGAAACAGCAGCGGCCTTTGCAGACTGTGTGCTGGCTCGCCTGTAAGAGATATTTAATATCTCAGGATTGGAGGCTTACGAACATGGTACTTTACCAACACAACGAACATGCAAAATCTCAAAATTTACCGATTTCCAACAGTCTTTTTTCCAAACTGCAGAAAGATATTCTGCAAGGAAAAATGCGTTCTGGCGAAAAGCTTACTGAGCAAAGCATCTGTGATAAATACCAGGTGAGCCGAACTCCTGTGCGGGAAGCCCTGCGGCAGCTGGAAATGGAAGGGCTAATTGAGACTATCCCCAACCGGGGAGCCTTTGTCATCGGCTTTTCTCCCCAAGATATGGCCGATATGTACGAGCTGCGCAAAGCTTACGAGGTCCAGGCTGTGAAATGGGCCATCCAGCGTATTACCGACGAAGAGATGGAAGACTTGGAAGAAACCTTTGAATTCATGGAATTCTACACACAGAAAAACGATATTGACAAGATGCTGAACATCAATACCGGCTTTCACCAGCTGATTTACACAGCTTCCCATAACCGGATGCTCCAGCATGTGCTCTCTTCTTATCAAATTTACATTAAGCACAGCCGCCGGCCAACTCCTTATCCGGAGAATTATCTGGCGGAAGTACTGGAAGAACACCGGGCCATCTTTGAGGCCTTTCAAAACAAAGATGTGGAAGCAGGTGCTCTAGCTATGACCAAACACATGGAAAAGTCCATGTCCCGGCCACGCTGACCGTTCCTTCCGGGAATACGCCAAAAATAGGTATAGCTTCCCGGAAATTCAAACACAATAGGATAATGGAAGGAATCACGAGTGCCCTTCTCTGGCCCGGTGATTCATATAAGGAGGTTCAGGCAACATGAAAAAAAAGATTGCTATTAATGGATTTGGACGAATTGGACGGTTGACATTCCGGCGCATCTTTGAAGAAAAGCTTTTTGAAATAGTGGCTATCAATGATTTGGCCCAGACAGACATGCTGGCCTATCTGTTGAAGCACGACAGTGTTCAAGGACAGTACGACAAATATTCCATTGAGCACGATGAGGATTCCCTGACGGTCAACGGTCAGCGGATTCGCTTCTGTAAGGAATCGGACCCCGCCAATCTGCCTTGGGGGGAGCTGGATGTAGACATTGTTCTGGAATGTACAGGCTTTTTTACATCGAAAGCGAAAGCCCAGGCCCATATCCAGGCCGGTGCCAAAAAAGTGCTGATTTCCGCCCCATCTGGAAATGACCTGCCGACCGTGGTATACGGTGTCAACGAAGAAATCCTCACAAAGGAAGATACCATCATCTCCGCCGCATCATGTACCACCAACTGTCTGGCCCCTATGGCTAAAGCCCTTAACGATTATAAGGAAATACGGACAGGCTTTATGACTACCATTCACGCGTATACTGGAGATCAGATGCTTCTGGATGGCCCTCATAAAAAAAATGATTTCCGGCGGGCGAGAGCAGCCGCCATTAATATCGTACCCAACAGTACGGGTGCCGCAAAAGCCATTGGCTTGGTCATCCCCGAGCTGGATGGCAAACTGATTGGCTCCGCCCAGCGAGTACCGGTTGCCAGCGGCTCCCTAACCATTTTAGATGCCGTTTTAAAGGATTCTACGGAAAGTGTTACCCTAGAGGGCGTTCATGAAGCGATGAAAAAAGCAGTCTCTTCTTCTTTCGGCTATAGTGAGGAAGAACTGGTTTCCAGCGACATCATCGGCATGGATTACGGTTCCCTCTTCGACGCCACTCAGACACTGGTAGCTCGAAGCGGCACTGGCGTCTACGAAGTACGGGTAGTAGCCTGGTACGACAACGAGAGCAGCTATGTAGCCCAACTGGTTCGGACGTTGGATCATTTATCTACGCTCTTCTAAAAAAACTGCCCACAAGCTCTTGATGGCTTGTTCAATTGAAACCTTATAGCGATGGAATATTACCCAATATTCCATCGTTTTTTTGTGTTCTTACACAATTTTTTCATTTTCCTCTTTACTTTATCGCTTTAAAGTGTTATATTGTTATCGTGTTAAATCAAAGTTGTTTTAGTAAGCCCTGTTCAGCAAAATAAGAGGGCTGCACAGATGGAGATGGTCTTATGAAACCAATAGAAACCTTGTTAAGCCAAGAAGAACGAATCACCTTAGATCTGCGCTTTCTCTATGAAAGCCATGGCTACAGTCCCTTTAAAATGAGTAAATTTGAGGAATACGACTTATACGCCCGCAATAAAGACTTTCTCCTTAGCGATACCATCATCTCCTTTACGGATACAGATGGCCGCCTCATGGCGCTAAAGCCTGATGTGACCTTATCTATCATCAAAAATATTAAAGAAGATAGAGGAGGCCTGCAAAAGGTCTATTACCATGAAAACATCTATCGGGTTTCCAAAGACACCCACACCTACCGGGAATTCATGCAGCTGGGTCTGGAGTGTATGGGCCTCATCGACTTATACCATTTGGTGGAAGTAAGCCTGTTAGCTGCTGCAAGCTTGAAGGCCATCCACAGCCACTACATTCTCTCCCTCTCTCACATGGGTATTCTCTCTGCTCTGCTAGCGGACCTGTCGTTGAATTGGGAGCAGGAAAAACAAATTCTGCAATTTATTGGTGAGAAAAACCGCCACGGCATTAAAACAGTTTGCCAGCAAGCGGGCAGCAGTCGGGAAGCCTGCCAGCGGCTCACAGATTTACTCGCTGCCTACGGCCCGCCGAAAGTGGTTCTGCCTAGGCTGAGAACCATCTGTACCAGCGAAAAAACCGCTTCTCTTCTAGATGAACTGGAGCGCATCTGCCAAGTTCTCACTCCTGACCATGGAGACAGCATCTTGCTGGACTTTTCTATCAAAGGAGGCATGAACTATTACAACGGCCTGGTCTTTCAGGGTTTTATCCAGGGCATTCCTTCCGCCGTTCTCTCTGGAGGCCAATACGACAAGCTCATGGAAAAAATGGGCAAGACCCAAGGGGCCCTTGGCTTTGCCATCTACCTGGACCTGCTGGATTACTTAGGAAGCGTTCAGAAAGATTGCGATATAGACGTGTTGCTGCTGTACCAGGAAAGCACCGATGTGACACTTTTGATTGAAACGGTAAAAAAGCTCCAAGAAGAAGGCCTGAGCGTTCAAGTTCAGCCCCTTATTCCAGAAAAACTTAAATATAAAAAATTATTGCAAATTAAAGGTGGGAGGCTAGAAACTCTTGAATCAACTGATTAACGTCGCACTGCCCAAAGGCAGATTAGGCGACCAAGTATATAAGCTGTTTGCAACGGCAGGTTTCCCCTGCCCCGCTGTGGAAGAAGACAATCGCAAGCTGATTTTTGAAAATCAGCAGGCCGGCGTGCGCTATTTCTGGGTAAAGCCTTCGGATGTGGCCATTTACGTGGAACGTGGTGCGGCAGACATTGGTGTAGCCGGCAAAGATATTCTTTTAGAATACACTCCCGACGTGTACGAACTGCTGGACTTGAATATCGGCAAGTGTCGGATGGCCGTGGCAGCTCAAAAAGACTTTCGGGACAATACTGACCGCACCCTGCGGGTAGCTACGAAGTTTAAAAATATCGTTCGGGAATATTATGGTAATCGAGGTCGGGCTATTGATATCATCAAGTTAAACGGCTCTATCGAACTGGCCCCTATTCTCAACCTCTCTGACGTCATCGTAGATATTGTAGAGACGGGCACCACCCTAAAGGAAAATAATCTGGAAGCCATTGAAACCGTCATCCCCCTCAGTGCCAGACTGATTGCTAACAAAGCCAGCTTTCAGTTTAAAAGCAGCCGGATTGAACGCCTTTGCAGTCAAATGAAGGCTCAGTGCCCTCCATTAGAGAAAGGAGCATGTACATATGATTCAGATTTTAACATATGACGGCACAACCGATGCCGATATTTTTCAGCGGATTCATTCCTCTTCTGGCCTGGAAGAGGCGGTGGCCGGCATCATCACAGAGGTGCGAGAAGGCGGAGACGAAGGGCTCCTTCGCTGCTGTGCTCGGTTCGACGGAGCGGCCCCCAGCCATCTAGAGGTAACTCCAGAGGAATTACAGGCAGCTTTTGATGGGGTAGATCCAAAATTTTTAGCTATTTTAGAAAAGGCTGCTGCTAACATCACCGCTTTTCACAGCTGTCAGCGGCGAAACAGCTTCATTCTCAACGACCAGACCGGCATTGTTCTAGGCCAGAAAGTACTGCCTTTAGAACGCGTGGGCCTCTACGTCCCGGGGGGCACAGCCCTGTATCCTTCCTCGGTGCTGATGAATGCCCTACCGGCTAAAATAGCCGGTGTGGAAGAACTGATTATGGTCACGCCCGCCAAAGAAGGCAACATCAGCCCAATGATTTTAGCTGCCGCCAAAATAGCCGGTGTAGACCGAATATTCAAGGTTGGCGGGGCACAGGCCGTAGCCGCCCTGGCCTATGGCACCGAATCGATTCCCAAAGTAGACAAAATCGTGGGCCCGGGCAATGCCTACGTGGCCGAAGCGAAGAAACAGGTTTTCGGCCTGGTGGATATTGACATGATTGCCGGTCCCAGTGAAATTCTCATTGTAGCTGATGGCACCGGAAATCCCCGTCATCTGGCCGCTGATATGTTATCCCAGGCAGAACACGACAAACTCGCCAGCGCGGTGCTGGTAACCGACAGCCCTCAGCTGGCAGCGGGAGTCAACTTGGAATTGGAGCGACAGCTGCCGCTCTTGCCACGAGAAGACATCGCCCGCCACGCCATTGAGCACCATGGCAAAATCATCCTCACCGCAAATTTAGAAACTGCTATCCAGTTGGCCAACCGCATGGCTCCCGAGCACCTAGAATTGTGCCTGGATACCCCTTTTGATTACTTGGATCAAGTTCGTCACGCCGGTTCGGTGTTTCTGGGCAAAAACTGTCCAGAAGCCTTAGGTGACTACTTAGCAGGCCCGAACCATACGTTACCTACCAGTGGTACTGCCCGTTTCTCCAGTCCCCTGTCTGTAGACGACTTCGTAAAAAAGTACCAGTACACCTACTACACAGGAGAAGCCCTAGCCGCTGTAGCGGAAGAGGCCGCTTACTTTGCAGAACAAGAAGGCCTGTCCGCCCACGCCAGAAGCCTGCTGGTTCGATTGGAAGCAGCAGTTTCCATCCCATAATCATCCCTACAGAAATAAATTAAAAGGAAGCAGACATGAGCAGATTTTTAAATGAAAAATATCAAGGCCTGGAAGCATATACGCCGGGAGAGCAGCCTCAGGACATGATCTACATCAAACTAAACACCAACGAATCCCCCTATCCACCATCCCCTTCCGTACTCCAGTCAATCGGACAGGGGCAGTTGGAACAACTCCGGCTCTACTCTGACCCCGAGAGCACCCGTCTTCGGAACAAGCTGGCAGCAGCATATGGCGTTGGGCCAAAACAAGTATACGTAGCCAACGGCTCTGATGACATTCTCCACTTTGCCTTTATGGCCTTCGGCAACCCTAAGACTGGCGTGGCCTTTCCCGCCATCAGCTATGGCTTTTATAAGGTCTTTGCAGACCTTCACCAGCTCCCTGGGTTCCCGATTCCATTGAAGGCCGACTTTTCCATCGACGTTCAAGATTACTTGGGCCTGAAACAACTCATTGTTATTGCCAATCCCAACGCCCCTACAGGCCTTGTGCTCTCCCTAGCTGAGATAGAGGAAATCCTCAAAACCAACCGGCACAACGTGGTGGTTATAGACGAAGCCTATATCGATTTCGGCGGCGAATCCTGTTGTTCCTTCATCGGACAATACGAAAACTTGTTGGTGGTACAGACCTTTTCCAAATCCCGTTCCATGGCCGGAGCCCGGCTGGGCTTCGCCTTGGGAAACCAAGCCCTCATAGAAGATCTGGAGCGGCTAAAATACGCCACCAACCCCTACAACATCAACCGACTGACTTTGCTGGCCGGAGAAGCCGCTATCGAAGACCAGGCCTATTACCGAGAGAAGTGCCGTCTCATCGCCCAAACCCGGGAGTATACCGCCGACAGGCTGCGGCAGCTGGGCTTTACAGTCCTGCCTTCCAAGGCCAATTTTCTCTTTGCCTGCCACGAAAACATCAGTGGGCAAACCTTGTATCAGGAACTGAAACAGCGAGGGATTCTTATCCGCCATTTTTCAACTCCTGCCATCGAAGCCTATAATCGAATTACCATCGGGACCAGAGCACAGATGGAGCAGTTTCTCCTTCAGACAGCGGAACTTTTGGCTCAGCGGCCTGCTGCTTTTCCGCCGATAGCTGCATCTAATTTCGCCCGCAATGCAGCCACGCTCTCCATCTGCAACCAGTGAAAGGAGCTCTCATGCGCACCAGCCAATACAAACGAACCACCACCGAGACTGATATTTGCCTGTCTTTAAACCTAGACGGCAGCGGGCAAAGCCATATTGCCACTGGCTGCGGGTTTTTGGATCACATGCTGATTCTCTTCACTCGCCACGGCAACTTTGATCTGGAGCTTCAGTGCACCGGGGACAACTACATAGACGATCATCATACGGCAGAAGACATTGGTATCTGCCTGGGCACTGCCTTTGCCGAAGCCCTGGGGGAAATGCGAGGCATTCAGCGCTATGGCCACATCATCCTACCCATGGATGAGGCCCTGATTCTCTGTGCCGCTGATTTCTCAGGCCGCAGCTTTCTGGCTTTTGATTTACAGCTAACCAGGCCTAAGGTGGGCACCTTTGATACGGAGTTAGTGGAGGAGTTCTTTTTAGCCTTTGTGCGAAAATCCGGCCTGACTCTTCACATCCAACAGCTGGCTGGCAGGAATACCCACCACATTATTGAAGGAACGTTTAAGGCTTTTGCCCGAACTATGGCTCAGGCCATTCAAATCGACCAAGCCCGGCCTGATCAGATTCCTTCCACAAAAGGAGCATTATTATGATAACCATCATCGACTACGGCGTAGGGAACCTATTCTCCCTCAAAAGCTCCTTGGAGGCAATCGGTCAGCCGGTAACCATCAGTAACCAGCCTGAAACCATCCGCCAGGGACAACGAATTATCTTGCCAGGTGTAGGCGCTTTCGGGGATGCTGCCCAAAAGTTAAGACGCAGCGGCCTTGACCAAGTCCTCCTAGAGGAAGCGGACAAGGGCAAGCCTCTCTTGGGGATCTGCCTAGGCATGCAGCTGCTCTTTGATACCAGCAGCGAATATGGGCTGCACACCGGACTTGGATTGATTCGCGGTCAGGTACAACCCATTTCTTCGGTCATTCCCCCGGATCTGAAAGTACCTCACATGGGCTGGAATGCTCTGCACTTTCCTACAGATCAAGAAAAACATCCCCTTTTCAATTATACAAATGACGGGGATTGCGTATATTTTGTCCACTCCTATTATGCCGCTCCCTGGGGTCCGGCCCTCATCGCCTTCAGTGAATACGGAGCAGCTCTTACCGCTGCAGTAGCCCGAAGAAACATCTGCGGCTGTCAGTTCCACCCAGAAAAAAGCGGCCTGGTAGGCTTGAATATTTTACGAGCATTTTGCGAGATGGGAGAAGATCTATGAACAT
This sequence comes from Aminipila butyrica, assembly GCF_010669305.1. Taxonomy (NCBI): domain Bacteria; kingdom Bacillati; phylum Bacillota; class Clostridia; order Peptostreptococcales; family Anaerovoracaceae; genus Aminipila; species Aminipila butyrica. The sequence continues at coordinate 2,572,143 of NZ_CP048649.1, forward strand.
TTATCCAGCTATCGATTTATACCAAGGTGCCGCTGTACGCTTGTTTAAAGGGGATTATAGTCAAATGACAATATACGATGAATCCCCCTTGACAGTGGCAGAAGCCTATAAAATTCAAGGGAGTTCTTCTCTTCATCTAGTAGATCTGGAGGGGGCCAGAGATGGTAAAACCACCAATCTGTCGGCTATAAAAAATATCGTCGAGCATGTGGATCTGTTTGTTCAGCTGGGAGGAGGCATCCGAGATATGAAAACCGCAGAGACCTACCTAGATATGGGCGTGGATCGGCTGATTCTGGGCACAGCAGCCATTACAGACCCTGCTTTTCTAAAAGAGGCCGTCCGCAGCTACGGCAGCCAGATCGCCGTAGGCATCGATATAAAGGAAGAAAAAGTAGCGATTAAGGGCTGGACGGAGTTATCGACATACACTTGTGACCAGTTTTGCCAGCAAATGCAGGAGTTGGGCGTTCAAACCATCATCTGCACCGATGTTTCTAGAGATGGAGCCATGAAGGGAACGAACCGCCAGCTGTATCGACGGCTTTCTCAGGCCTACTCTTTAGACATTATCGCCTCTGGAGGAGTGTCCACCCTGTTAGATATCAGTGCCCTCTCTGCCATGGGCCTTCACGGGGCTATTTTAGGCAAGGCCCTATACACAGGGGCTTTTACCCTAGAAGAAGCCTTAGAGACAGCTGTAGCCACTTCAGCAAGCCAGAATCCCCTCCCAGAAGCAGAGAGAAAGGAGGCCCGCCGATGATTACGAAACGGATTATCCCCTGTCTGGATGTGCGAGATGGACGGGTGGTCAAAGGCGTAAACTTTGCCGGTCTAGCTGACGTCTCCTCTCCGGTGGAGCTGGCTAGATATTATTCGGAACACGGAGCGGATGAACTCGTATTTTACGATATTACTGCCTCTTCGCAAAATCGGCGGTTGTTTACGGATATCTTAACCAAGGTGGCTGGCAGTATCTTCATCCCCCTGACTGTAGGCGGCGGCATCAACAGCCTGGCAGATTTTGACCGGGTGCTGAGATGTGGAGCCGACAAGGTCAGCGTTAATTCAGGCGCTTTAAAAGATTCTCAGCTGATTCGTCAAGCGGCTCTTCGCTATGGGAATCAGTGTGTCGTTCTCTCGGTGGATATCAAGCGGGTAAATGGTTGTTTTACGGTTTTTGCCAAGGGTGGCCGGGAAAATACCGGCCTGGATGCTCTCGCTTGGATAAAGGAGGCCGTAGACTTAGGCGCCGGAGAGGTGGTGGTCAACAGCATTGATACAGATGGAGTCAAGGCAGGCTTTGATCTGGAGCTGCTGTCTGCAATCTGCCAGGCGGTATCGGTACCGGTGGTAGCCTCCGGGGGTGCTGGGGGCATAGAGGATTTTATTGACCTCTTCCAGCAGCTTCCCAAGGTGGACGCGGGGCTGGCGGCCTCTATCTTCCACTTCGGGGAAGTGTCCATTCCGGATTTGAAAGCTCAGTTGGCTCAAGCAGGTATTACCGTTCGCTGATTCCCACGGTGAGCAGAAGGAGTATGTAATGATAAAGATAGATAAATTGAAGTACGATGAAAAGGGATTAATTCCGGCTGTGGTGGTGGATGCAGTCAGCGGTCAGCTGCTGACCTTGGCCTATATGAACAAGGCCAGCCTGGAGCGTTCTATAGCCGAAGGGCTCACTTGCTTTTGGAGCCGTTCTCGGCAAGAATACTGGTTAAAAGGAGAAACTTCCGGCAACTATCAGCACATTGCAGCGATTGAAACCGACTGCGATCGAGATTCTTTGGCGATATATGTCCACAAAGACGGCCCCGCCTGTCACCTGGGGAGGGAATCCTGTTTTAAAGAGCCGGTGTACATCAGTGAAACCCAGACCTTGCCCTTCAATATAAATCTGCTGATGGAATTGATTGCCGAACGAAAAGAAAACAAGCAGGAAGGTTCTTATACCACTTACTTGTTTGAAAAGGGCTTAGATAAAATCTTAAAAAAAATTGGAGAAGAAGCCACTGAGGTCATTATTGCCGCCAAGGCCCAGGATAAAAAAGAAACCATCTACGAAGTGGCTGATTTGGCCTATCACTTAATGGTGCTCCTAGTGCAGATGGACATCTCCCTGGAAGAAGTCCGTCAGGAACTGTCCTCCCGGCACGTAATTGATCAGAAAATTAAGCAAGAGAAGATGACAACATAAGATTCCTCCAAGGAAGCAACTACCAGATATAAAAATGATGAGACAAACAGCCAACAGATTTAGCATGCATGCAAAACAGATATTTCCAAAATCTACTGATATCAAAATGTAAAAAACTATTGACATTTTTGTGTGTGGACAGTACTCTATAAATGTAAAATTCTTTTTACATTATGGAGGTTTAATTATGAGAAAAATGGACGAAATGGAATGGCAGATAAACTTGAAAGGAATCAAATGGAGTTATTTATTCCTAGTAGTATCGCTCTTTATATGGGGTGCATATAACTTTATTAAAACTCAAGAAATGTCATTGCCATCGATTTTAGTCATCCTACAATTTTTAGTTTATTTCTTTGTCACGAACGTTGCTAAATCTAATGTAGATGATGATAGTGGAAAAAAACAAACATTTATTTCTTTGGGTGTTATCTTCTTGCTACTTGTGTTTGGTGCAATTTTGTATTTTACCGTTGGTCGCTGAAAATTATGAAGAATAATATTAGGGAACTGCGCAAAGAAAAAAAATATAGACAGGAAGATTTAGCGACGGCATTAGGCGTCACACGACAAACAATAAATGCAATTGAAAATGACAAATATGACCCTACTCTGCTATTAGCCTTTAAACTGGCAAACATACTGAAAACCACAGTAGACGAACTTTTTGAACCCGACCCAACCATCCTAAAATGAAAAGCTGCCCTGCGGTATAACCACATCGGCGTGGCTGACCCCTATGAGTTGATGCCCATTAAGACACAGTCCTAATGGGCATCGTTTCAGTTAGATTGACAAAATATCCGCCAGCTCCATCACCTGCTTGTCGTAATCCCTCTTCATCTGCAAGGCATCTGCCAAATCGTAGTGAACAATCTCACTGCCGTTTATGCCAATGGCCCGGCTTTCACTGCCTTCATTTAACAGCTCCACTGCCTTATAGGCTGATCGACTAGCCAGCATCCGATCTCTAGCCGTAGGGGAGCCTCCCCGCTGGATATAGCCCAGGACCACAATCTTTGTCTCCATGCCTGTCCGCTCCCGCAGGATGTCGGCCAGCTCTTGAGTAGACATGTCAATCCCCTCTGCTTTGATAATGATATTGTGCAGTTTACCTCGGTTCCGTCCCTGCACCATCTTTCTGCATACAGCATTAATATCCACGCCTACTTCCGGTATTAGAATCGTCTCGGCTCCGCCGGTGAGTCCGGCATACAAGGCGATATCTCCGCAATGTCTGCCCATGACTTCAATAACCGTTGTTCGCTCATGAGAGGAGGAGGTATCCCGAATGTTGCTGATGGCCGACAGTACCGTGTTCACCGAGGTATCAAAGCCGATGGTGTAATCTGTATAGCCCAAATCGTTGTCGATAGTGCCTGGCAGCCCCATGACCACGATGCCCATTTTAGACAAATCAAGTCCACCCTTCATGGAGCCGTCTCCACCGATGACCACCAGCCCTTCGATGCCAAAGCTCTCCAGCATCTGCTTGGCCCGCTTTTGCCCTTCTACCGTCATGAATCGGTCACTTCTAGCCGTCCGCAGGATTGTGCCCCCCTTGTGCAGAATATCAGAAACCGAGGAAATGTCCATCTGCCGGATATCACCGTCGATGAGCCCTTCATACCCCTTCTCAATGCCATAGACTTCCATGCCCAGATAAATGGCTCCCCTGACAGCAGCCCGAATAGCCGCATTCATGCCTGGTGAATCGCCACCGCTTGTCAATACGCCGATTTTCTTCATCACTCATTACCTCCCACTCTCCTATAGTATGGCCTTTTTTATGCTTTTCTTTCCAGGTCCTCGAACGCGCCCCTTCACAGCTTTACATTTTCTGCTCCCAACAGCGCTTCCACCGCTTGAAGAAAGCTGTCATTGGCATCAACCCACAAGTCCCGATTGGTCTTAAACCGCTGTCCGCTCTGTTCGCTGTAAATCATTACGGGCTTTTCTCCCTTATTAGAGAGAATCAACTCTTTAATCAGGCTTAGGCATTTGCCTTCATCCAAGGCCTTCGGTATGCGAATTTTCAGCGGACTTTGTACCTCTCCCTCAGGTTCTTCCAGTGGTATAATCTTATCCGCCAAAATCTTCGGATTTTCATCCTCTTTGAAGTTCACCGTACCTCGAATGGCTACGATGGCTTCTTCCTTGAGATGTTGTCCATACCGCTCGTAAATATTAGGGAACACAACCACTTCAATCTCGCCATATAGGTCTTCCAAATCCAGAAAAGCCATCTGCCGGTTATTCTTTGTCACCAACATCTTCTTGCCGCTGATGATACCTGCCACGGTGGCTTTCATGCCATCGGTAATCGTTTCGTTAGTATCCGCATGAGCTAAATCCTCCGCGGTGACCGTGGTTAGCTTTTCAATCTGCTGCTCATAGTCTTTCAGCGGATGTCCCGTTAAGTAAACCCCCAGCATCTCCTTCTCCATGGCCATGAGGATAGCCTGAGCAAAATTAGCCACCTCTGGCAGCTTCCCAGCGATGGATTCCACCTCCATCTCCTGACTGTTCAGCTGGAAAAGTGACATTTGCCCTTCAATGTTCTTCTTCGAATTGCTCTGGGCCGATTCTACCAGCCCTTCATACACCGCCAAATGCTGAGCTCGGTTTTCATTAAGGCAATCCAACGCGCCGGCCTTAATCAAGCTTTCGATGGCTTTCTTGTTCACTTCGTGAATGTTTAGGTTGGCTATAAACTGGAAGATGTCTTTTGGCTGCCCCTTTTCTTCCCGAGCCCGGAGAATTTCGTCGATGACGCCCGGCCCCACGTTTTTTACGCCCAGTAAGCCAAAGTGAATCTTACCATTCACCACGGTAAACTTTTTATTGCTGCCCTGAATACAAGGAGGCAGTACCTCGATGCCCATTTCATTACAATTGCGGATGTACTTGGCGATTTGAACTCCATCCCCGATGACGCTGGTCATCAGGGCAGCCATGAATTCCACCGGATAATAAGCTTTTAAATAGGCCGTCTCATAGGCTACCACCGCATAGGCTGCTGCATGAGACTTATTGAAAGCATATTCGGCAAAGCTGACCATCTGGTTGAAAATTTCTCCGGCGATGTCTTCGGGAATGCCATTTCGTACACAGCCCATGACCTCCACCTGGCCATTCTCGTCGTCCTGCCCATGGATAAAGTATTCCTTTTCCTTGAGCATCACATCCATCTTCTTTTTTCCCATGGCACGACGCACCAAATCGCTTCGGCCAAAGGTGTAGCCAGCCAAGTCCCGGACAATCTGCATAACCTGCTCCTGATACACCATGCAACCGTATGTCACGGACAGGATTGGCTCTAGGCTTTTATGTAGGTACTCGACTTGCTCCGGATTCTTTTTGTTGGCAATATAGGTAGGAATGGACCCCATCGGTCCTGGTCGGTACAGGGAGATACCGGCCACAATATCTTCAAAGCAGTCCGGACGCAGGTTTTTCATAAATTGCGTCATACCGCCGCTTTCCAGCTGGAACACCCCTTGTGTGTTGCCAGCAGCAATCATCTCATACGGCAATGGGTCGTCGTAGGTCATCTTGGAAAAGTCAATCTGCACGCCGTGATTGGCCTCAATCATTTCCAGCGCATCCCGGATAACGGTCAAGTTCCGCAGACCTAAAAAGTCCATTTTCAACAGACCCAGTTCTTCAATGGTCGTCATGGTAAATTGAGTAGATATGCCTTTTTCTGCTAGATACAGCGGCACGTATTCGTCGATACTCTTTTTAGAGATTACCACTCCTGCGGCGTGGGTGGAGGCGTGTCGAGGCATCCCTTCCAAGGCCTTAGCCATGTCGATAACCTGTGCCACCCGTTTGTCGTTTTCGTAAGCAGCCCGCAACTCCGGATTCATCTCCAAGGCTTTGCCGATGGTCATCTTCAGATCAAAAGGAATCGCCTTGGCAATGGCGTCGGTCTCCGCATAACTCATGTTTAAGGCCCGTCCCACATCCCGCACGGCCGCTTTTGCCTTCATGGTACCAAAGGTAATAATCTGGGCAACTTTATCCTCTCCGTATTTTTCAATAACGTAGTTGATAACTTCCTGCCTGCGTTCGTAGCAAAAGTCAATGTCAATATCCGGCATACTGATTCGCTCCGGATTGAGAAATCGTTCAAAGATTAAAGAGTAGCGGATGGGGTCAATATCGGTAATCTTTAAAGCATACGCAACAATGCTCCCCGCTGCCGAGCCTCGTCCCGGACCGACTACAATCTTATTTTCTTTCGCGTAATTAATGAAATCCCAGACGATGAGAAAATATTCCACATACCCCATCTTCTCAATGACAGACAGCTCATACTCCAACCGCTGCCAAATCTCCGGACTGCCCTCCCCATAGCGATAGTGAATGCCTTTTTCGCACAGTTCCCGCAGATACTGACTCTTTTCCTTCCCTTCTGGCACTTCAAATTCCGGCAGATGAAGCTCTCCAAAGGTAAAGTCCACCTGGCACTGGTCAGCAATAATCTGGGTGTTTTCTATGGCCTCTGGTATGCCGGCAAAAAGAACTCGCATCTCCTGCTCAGATTTCAAATAAAACTGGTCATTGGGGAAACGCATGCGTTTTTCGTCGTCCACATTGGTAGCGGTCTGAATGCACAGCAGCACATCGTGGGCTACTGCATCCTCCTGTCTTACATAGTGCACATCGTTAGTGGCCACAAAAGGAATGCCAGTCTCTGCCCGCAGCTTTTTCATATCTTCCATGATTGCATATTCTTCTTCCAACCCCTGATCCTGCAATTCCAGATAGAAGTTCCCTTCCCCGAAAATATCTAAAAGAGCCAACGCCTCCTCCTTTGCCCCCTGGTAATCCCGGTTCATCAGCTTCCGCTGGATATTTCCCGCCAGACAGCCCGATAAAGCAATGATTCCTTCACTGTGCTGCCGCAACACGCTCTTGTCGATTCGCGGCTTATAATAATACCCTTTGGTAAATCCCTCAGATACAATTTTAATCAAGTTCTGGTAGCCTTGTTGATTTTTTGCTAAAAGGACTAAATGTCCCTGATATTTATCTTTATCTGCATCCTTGTCCAGCATCGTTCTGGCAGCGGTGTATACCTCGCAGCCAATGATGGGCTTGATGCCGTGTTTCAGCGCTTCTCTGTAAAAGTCAATGACGCCGAACATAACCCCGTGGTCGGTAATGGCGATGGAATCCATACCCAGTTCCTTGGCTCTGGGTATCAGCTCCTTTATCCTGGCCGCACCGTCCAGCAGGCTGTATTCTGTATGTACATGAAGATGTGTAAATGCCATATTTGTTCTCCTTCTTGGGCATAAACCCTACCTCTATATTTTACCACATTCCCGTCTTTTCTACCAGATACGGGCAGAAAAAAAAGGCCTTCCAGTACATTGACCGGAAGCCCTTTCTTCTCTTTATCCTACATATAGCTATTGGCGTTTCCTAAACCATTGCTACCTCAACGCAGAGGAAGGCAATGGAGAATACCACCAAAATGCCCATCAACGGCAGAACAAACTTTATGTATTTGTCGTAATTTACTCGAACCAGTTGGAGAACTACCAATACTAAGCCGGTTGGCGTGATGAAGCCCATGGTACCCTGACCAAACATGTATGCGGTAATAACAACTTCTCTAGGAAGTCCTACTGCATCTGCCAGCGGAGCCATAATTGGAATAGACAGCACAGCCAGACCAGAAGAAGAGTTGATAAAGAAGCCCAAAATGATGTAGATAAAGTACATCACGATAGCAAATACATATGGGCTCATGCCTTCTACCCAGCCGGACATGGTGTTCAACAGGGCATCGGATACCAGACCGTTTTCCAGAATTACGTTGATAGACCGGGCTACACCGCAAATCAAGGCGACACCAATCATATCTCCAGCACCTGCCAAGAATTCGCTGACCATCTCGGTTTCGCTCATACGCAGAATCAGGCCCATGATGATGGCAGAAACCAGGAACAAGCCTGTCATTTCGCCGAACCACCAGCCCAGCTTTACAACGCCGTAAACCATGATAGCAAAGGTTGCAAAGAATTGAAGAAGGATAATCTTGAACCGCAGAGTCAGTTCAGGCACTTCTGCCTCACTGCAATACTTTTCATCGATATAAGCCTTGCTTTCCAGAATCAGAGACTTTTCTGGATTCTTCCGTACCATGTTTCCGTAACGAATTACGTAGAGGATACAAATCACTGTACCCACAATCAGCGCTGCCACTCTCAGCTGGAAACCTTCCATAAAGTTGATACCAGCGGCATTGGAAGCGATAACTGCGGAAAACGGATTAACTGTAGAACACATTGTACCAATGCAGGATCCAAAGTATACAGCGGCGATACCTACCAAGGCATCATAACCGGCGATAACAAAGATTGGAATGACTACTGCATACAGTGCAACCGTTTCCTCGGCCATACCAAAGGTAGTACCACCCAAGGAAATTAAGAAAGTAATCAAAATGACCAGAATGTATTCTTTTCCCTTGGTTGCTCGAGAGAGCGCCCCCATACCTGCGGAGAAAGCGCCAGACTTATTCAGATAAGCCAGCATACCGCCCAGTACAAAGATGAACAAACTGATATCAATGGTATCATATACACCGTTGACTAAAGCTAAAACACCGTCGGTAAAGCCCTGTGGGTTTGGATCGATGGCTTCATAGCTTCCCGGAATGCCGATGGGTTTATAGATACTGCCGTCCAGGAACAAGTCCAGCTTTGCTTTAATGTTCAGTTCATCCAAAGTCTGCTGATCCGCAGCCATGGATGCCACACTGCCATCTGGCGCAGTGATATCAAACTGATTGCTGTCTGCATTGTAAAGCAGCTTGGAATAAGTTCCCGTAGGCATGAAATTGGTGGCAATAGCGGCAATGATTAAAATAATAAATAATACCGTGAAAGCCGATGGGAATTGACGCTTTTTCTTCGCTGGAGCTCCCGACCCCACTACATTTTTTTCCTCCATGTTTAACTCTCCTTAACAAATTATATAGAATTTAGCTAGTGCAGTTGTTATTGTATACAGTTTTGTTATAGGGTTCAATGGTTTTTGGAAAAAAATTAAATAATTATTCAAAAACTGTGAGTTGCAACAAATTATCATTATTTTTATGGTGTTTTTTGCCACATCTATAGAGCAATTTGCTATATCAACAGGTCGTCTTTTGCTTTCGCTTCCTCCCAAGGGAGTACATCCCCATCTTCTTTTAAATATTCTAAAATATCTGAAATTCCTTCTCCTGTATAGGAACTGATGAAAAAGATTTTCTCACAGCCCGCCAGACGCAGCCATTCCTCCGCCTGCGCCACATTGGCATCTTTATGATCAATCTTCGTGATAATGCCTACCACTTCCCGGGTGGCAATCGCACATACCGCAGGAGGATACAAGGAGTAAGGTTCGATGGCACTGAGCAGCATACCGATTACATCCGCCTCATAGGAATAGATCGCCAATGCTCCAGCCAGCTTGTTGGTCTCTGCATATTCTCCCGGCGTATCGATAATCACATCATAGTAGTTGACATACTGGGTCTTATGATAAGTAATTTTCTCTCCCTTTAAGGCTTGAGTCAACGTGGTCTTTCCCGCTTCACTGCGTCCAAGAAGCATAATTTTCCTCATAATATTACCTTCTTGTAATCTTGCACACCGCAAATTCCAGTTCATTCTTAAAATAGTTGACAATCGCTCCCATAGCCGTATCCACCTCTGACAACCGACCCGTGATAATCAAGCTGCCGCTGAACCGGTCCACAAACCCCAGATACACGTCTCCGGACTTGATGGCCACATCACTGGCGATGACAGCCGATTCAGGCGGCGTCACGTTTAGGATGCCAATAGCGGAACTGTCAAAATCAATGTCAGGATTGAGCCCCAGCTTCTTGTAGATAATTGGTCTCGGTCCACCAATAATGTGGGCCAGAGAAATCTGCTTTCCTGGTACGCTTTCCTGTATAATCCTCAATCTTCCTTCTGAATCCTCTGGTAATAAATCTCTTATGTCCATACTCTTCATCTCTTTTCTTTACGTTTTTACATTATAGTTTATCTTTTTCATTATGATGAACGGCAAGCAACGCTTGCAATTCTTTCATTAATTATAACACATTTTCTGAAGTTGAACAAATTTTACACGGAAATTTACCCATAAAAAAGACTGTGTCTAAACTTCATTAAACACAGTCTTTTTTCATGCTTTATTTATAAATCTGCAAGATTTAGATCATAGCAGCGATAATCGGAGCAACAATCAAGGAAATAGTACCCATAACCTTGATAACAGCGTTTAAGGACGGACCAGCTGTATCCTTGAACGGGTCACCGATGGTGTCGCCAACTACAGCAGCCTTGTGAGCTTCTGAGCCTTTGCCACCCAGGGCACCAGCCTCGATATACTTCTTCGCATTATCCCATGCACCACCGGCATTGGACATAGTCAGCGCCAATAATACACCACTGGCTGTACCGCCTACCAGCATACCGCCCATAACATTTAAGGCGACTTCTGGATTAAAGGCTGCAATACCGAAGCCAACAACGATAACGCTTAAAGGGGCCAGCAGACCTGGCTTAATCATTCTCTTAATAGCGGCCTTTGTAGAAATATCTACGCAACGCTTATAGTCAGCCTTCGCCTTGCCGTCCAGCAGGCCCGGGATTTCTCTGAACTGTCTTCTTACTTCTTCGATCATTTCAAAAGCTGCTGTTCCAACTGCACGCATTGCATATGCGCAGAAAAGGAACGGAATCATCGCACCGAACAACAGACCCAGCATAATCATCGGATTCAAGATATCCAAAGATGCCAGACCAGCTCGCTGTGCAAAAGCGGAGAACAGCGCGATGGCCGTAATAGCAGCAGAACCAATGGCGAAGCCCTTAGCGATAGCCGCTGTAGTGTTTCCTACAGAGTCCAGCTTGTCCGTTACCTGACGAACTTCTGGATCTAAGCCAGCCATTTCAGCGATACCGCCTGCATTATCTGCAATCGGACCGTAAGCGTCGATGGCAACAATGGTGCCAGCCATAGACAGCATACCCATAGCAGCCAAAGCGATACCATAGAATCCATATACGCCGCCCCCTGGTACCAGATAAGCTACTGCTACAGTAGCGATGATGATGATAATAGGCACCGCTGTACTTTCCAGACCTACAGAGAAGCCGTAGATAACGTTAGTAGCCGCACCAGTCTTGGAGGATTCTGCAATATTCTTAACCGGTGCATAGTGCTGAGCTGTAAAATACTCCGTCACAAAACCGATGAGAAGGTTAGCTATAAGACCAGCCATGATGGCAACGAAAAATTGAATCTGGTGATCTGGTAGTAAGTATCTAGTCAAGAAAAATGCAGCGATAGCAGAAAGGATGAAGGAGGAGTAAAGGCTCCTGTTCAGTCCGGACTGCGGATTTTCGTCGTTTCCAGTATAGATAAACAAAGTTCCAACGATGGAAGCAATGATACCAGCTGCACCCAACAGAAGCGGCAGGATTACGCCGGTCTGACCTGGCATAAAGGTACCTAACAGCATAGCTGCAATTGAAGTAGCCGCATAGGATTCAAACAAGTCAGCGCCCATACCGGCAACGTCACCTACGTTGTCACCTACATTGTCAGCAATAACAGCCGGATTTCTCGGATCGTCTTCAGGAATTCCTGCTTCTACCTTACCTACCAAGTCCGCACCTACATCTGCTGCTTTGGTGAAGATACCGCCGCCGATACGGGCGAACAGAGCAATCAGGGAAGCACCGAAAGCAAAGCTGTCAATAGCAGCGATGGAATCCGGATTCTGCTTTGCCACGAAAAAATATAACAGAGATACGCCTAGCAGGCCTAACCCTACTACGCCCATACCCATTACAGAACCGCCTTTAAAAGCGATACCTAATGCTTTTCGCAGACTGCTCTTTGCTGCATGAGTCGTTCTGGCGTTAGCTCTGGTAGCGATGTACATACCCAGATAACCTGCCAAAGCAGAGAAGAGGGCACCTACGCCGAAAGAGATGGCCGAAGCCCACTTGTGTTCAGTCAACAATCCAAGAACAATAAAAATAATGATAGCGATTGGAAGCAAGGACTTGTACTGTCTGTTTAAAAAAGCCATTGCCCCCTGCTGGATTGCCTCTGAGATTTCAATCATTTTTGCAGTTCCCATATCTTCTTTAAGAACTGACCTGGATAAATAGGCTGCAAATATCAATGCTAAAATAGATGCTGCCACGATAAAATTGGTCATTTTTATATCTCCCTTTACATTAAAAAATTTGCCAGATTGAAGGTCCCTTAATAGGTTTTCTTCAACCAAGCATGGCATACTGATACCGTATATTTACAATTCTACCCTTTTCCTTCTTCATCCATTCAGATTTACTCCCGACATAAATCTGTGGTAAATATATAAAATCTATAATTCCGGAAATAATCAGGGGAATTAAACGGGATGCTCGCTAAATATTTTATACCAGGTTCACAAATAAGTCCAATAAAACTTATTAAATTTGGCAAAAAAGATGAAAAAACAAGAAAAGAGACAGCAAATTTCTCATCTGCTGCCTCTCCTGTTTTACTTTACTTTATTTTAGTTCGCTTTTCAGCCAACTTTTCCATCTGAATTTTTCCCTGCAACTACCACTGGGTCCTCTCTAGTCTCATCTGGAATGGTGAAGTCACATTCCGTCAAAGGAACCATCTTGGTCTTTTTCTTAATCTTATAGCCGATAATCAGCAATGGGAATACTGGAATCAGCGCATAGTTGGTGATAAAGTCGAACCAAGTAAAGTTGCCTGGTTCAAATACCCACATGTTTGCCAAGAAGATAATAATGGTAATCATCACTGCGGCAAAGATTGGTCCAAACGGATAGAGCAAAGACTTGTATTTCAGCTCAGAAACGCTATGGCCCTGTGCTACCCAAGCTTTTCTGAAACGGTAATGGCAAATAGAGATACCCAACCAGATAAAGAATCCACTCAACGCAGATGCATTATAGAAAATGGTGTAAATCTTACCTTCACCAACCATGGAAGCAAAGAAGGACAAGGCTGCGATACAGCCAGTAGCCCATACGGCATAAACAGGAACGCCGTGCTTATTGGTAACAGAAAATAACTTTGGTGCGTTGCCTCTTACAGCCATGGCATGCAACATTCTGGAAGAAGTGTACAAGCCAGAGTTACCGCAAGAAAGCACGGATGTCAGGATAACAGCGTTCAACACAGAAGCTGCCGCCGCAAACCCTACATTTTTAAATACTAAAACGAATGGGGAAGCTGCAACGTTCTCAGCACTTCCATTCAATAAATCCGGTTCAGTAAACGGAATCAAGGTACCAATTATAAAGATACTACCTATGTAGAACAACAGGATCCGCCAAAATACCGTGTTAATCGCTTTCGGCACGTTCTTTTGAGGATCTGCTGTCTCAGCAGCAGCAAGACCTACAATTTCTGTACCTTGGAAAGAGAATCCAGCAACAGCAAATACGCTCATCATAGCGGCAAATCCGCCTACAAACGGTGCTTTTCCTGCATCACCTGCATCTAAATGCCAGTTACCCAGTCCTATGGTATGAGTACCGATGATACCCAGGATGCACAGAAGACCTGTTATTAAGAAAATAACTACTGCTACTACCTTAATGCCAGCAAACCAATACTCTGCCTCAGCATAAGAGCGAGTAGACACTAAATTTAACCCCATCAATAATGCAAAAGATAGTATTGCAACCAGAGTACCCGGTACTTCTGGCATCCAGAATTTAACAATCAAGCCTGCTGCAACGAACTCGGCAGCTACTGTGATTGCCCAAGAGAACCAATAGTTCCAGCCAACGGCAAACCCGAATGCCGGATCAATAAACCGGTTGGCATACGCTTCAAAGGACCCTACCAGCGGCAGCTGAGTAGCCATCTCGCCGAGAGATGACATCATAAAAAATACTATAAGACCCATCATTCCATAAGCAATCATTGCGCCGCCTGGACCGGAAGAGGATATCGCGCTTCCGCTGGCAAAGAACAGTCCCGTTCCGATAGCACCGCCGATGGCTATCATAGTAAGCTGTCTCGATCTTATACCACGACTAAGCTTGGTATCTTCGCCATGTTTTTCTGAACCCATAAAAATTCCTCCTTACCTTCAAAAAAAGCAAAATCATTTCAATTGTGCCAGTCAAACCGTACCTGATCGGTCTGACTCCTACTATTTTAAAGGCCTCCCCTTAAAATAGTACAATTTTGTTGTTTTTGGCCTCGTATCACCTCCCAATTTGTCATCCAGGATACTACACAGAAAATTCATTCCTATCAGCAATAAATTGATTTTGCGAAGTATTCTGTAAATTCGTTTTTAATTATAGCACGGTGTCGGGAAAAAGCAAGAGCCAACCGATACTTTCTATAGTTTTTTCATTTCCAGATGCCAAGACTTTTCTTCTACATCCTATAAAAATCAACGTTCTTGCTCTGACGCTGAATTAAAATTCATAAAATTGGCTAAACACACTTTTTTGTTTATTTAGATTATATGCTGGTATTATCTGAAATCTTCCCTAAAAAAAGTGAAAAAAACACACGAGCCTTTGAGGGGATTTCAAATTGTTAATAAAGCAACAATGTACAAAAATTTTTAATATTTTTTGATCTCAGAAGAAAAAATTTAATATAGGCCTTTGCAAAAGAACATAGTTGCTTTTTGTTCTCACCCGCTGGAGAGGTGCTTTAATGATGTCTTTGTTCTAAATTCGCCCATAAAAAAACACCGATTGCAACATCGATGTTTTTACTAAAAGGTTTCAATCACTTATTGGAAAGCCCGAACTGTATTTTAAAGACCCATCCTCCAGAACCCATAAAGCTTCTGTATCCGGTAAGCTTTCGATGAGTGCAAGACCTTCTTCATACGGCATATTAAAGATTTTCGCTAAGGCATCCGCCTTGCCCGAGTCTTTACACAGGATTGTAACTGATGCAAAGTACCTTGCTGGAAAGAGCGTATCCGGATCAATAATATGGTGATATTTCACACCATCCACTATGTAGTATCTCTCATAGGTTCCACTAGTTACTAGGGAGGCATCTATCAGGTTCACATCACAAACATTGGCCCCATCTTGATCAATGGGATTCTGAACACCCACCCGCCAAGAAGTTCCGTCTCCTCTTATGCCGATTGCCCGTACATTGCCGCCAACGCTGATCAACATGGAATTTATACCATGTTGGGCTGCCAACTGGGCTACCTGCTCTGTGGCATAACCTTTTGCGACACCGCCTACATCCAAACTCATTTCAGGGTCCGCAAGGAATACTGTGGAGTTTTCCTTATCAATGATTACTTTGTTGATATCTGCATGCTTTGCCGCCTCTTCAAGCTGCTCCACAGCGGGCAGTTTTGCTTTTTCCGGATTATCAATGCCTTCTGTGCGATAATCATGCCAAATCTTTAGTACGGCACCCATGGCCACATTTAGCTGCCCATCGGTGAGTTCATAGCTTTCCTTTGAAAATAGCAGTAAGTCAATAATTCTAGGGTCCACTTTTACAGGAGCTTTACCCGCTTGCTCATTAATCGTTTTAACATTATTGATTCCTTCGTAGTCGTTATAAATATCGTAAAGCTGGTGATATTCTTCCAGACTGTCATGAACAAACTGTGCCTGATCTGTAAATGCCTCCTTGCTTTCAGCATAACCGACAATTCTGGTAACCGTATCGAATAAAGTTAAAAATTCAGCCTCATACCGATTATTTTCTGGTTTTGAAGCGCACGAAGCACTGTTTAAAGCCATCATTAGTGCTACTATAACGACCATTAATTTTTTTAACAATGTTTTCCTCCACTATCACTGAAAAGGATAGATTTTCGGAATTCATAAAAACCCGCAAATCTATCCCTCAGCCATTCTTTTAATGATAGAAAGGAGTAAAATTCCTGCCTACCCTATCGTTGATGATTGAAGACAGCCTTACTCTGCGTCATTAAGCGCCTTCTCAAGAACGGTTATTAAGTCTGTCACATGAATCGTTACAGAGGTCTTTAAATCCTCTCCACTTGGCACGCCATCTGTTACCGCAATGCCCTTAACTTCGTTGATATTCTTTCCAACTACATATTCAGCAAAGGAAGCGGCCTGTTCATTCCATTCTTTACCGATGGAGGAGGCTTTCTTCATTCCGTAAGCATCTCCCAATTCATTCTTTGTCTGGAAATCAGCTTTCAGATCAGACGTGATTTTACCTTCTTTTGAAAAGTTAATGTTTGTCTGTGAGGCATCGATAATGCTGCTTGTAATGGCTCCGTCAGCAGTAAAAGTAGTAGCCGTGTAATACGTGTAGGCTTGAGCTAAACCATCTTCTGCACCAGCATCCGTGGACTTATCAATAGTGGTAACAAGCCCCAGACCCAGCTTGTCGTCAGCCGCAGCGCCCATGGCCTTTGCATTGCTGACAGCCTTCTCAATACCAGCGATGAACTCCGTTACGTGAATAGTTACGGAAGAGGTTAAATCACTTCCAGTCGGTACACCCTCTTCATTAACGGCGATTCCCTTTACTTCATCCACCGTCTTTCCAGTAACATATGCCGCAAAAGCGTCGGCCTGTTCGTTCCACTCTTTGCCGATGGAAGAAGCCTTAGCCATACCATACTCTTTGCCCAGTTCTTTCTTGGCTGCAAATACAGTGTCCAGCGGAGTTACAATCTTTCCGTCCTTACCGAATTCAATCTTTGTCTGAGCCTGATCGATTGAGCACTTTACGATTTTACCTGCATCATCAACCATAACGGCCACAGCGAGAGAATCCGCCTCAGCTACGCCGTTGCTTTCGCCAGCATCTACAGACTTATCCGCAGTTGTAATAACTGCCAACCCTGTTTTTACAGCACCTGTAGCAGCGTTATCCTCTGGTGGCGCTTCATCTGTCTTACTGCCTCCGCAGGCAGCAAAAGTCAGTATTACCATAGCTAGAACAAGAAATAGTGCCATTTTCTTTCTCATAATTTCTCCTCCAAATATTTTTTATTTTATGAAGAATTGCTGATCAAGATTATCAGCAACCTTTATTAAGCCAGCCGATTAAAAGCCGGCATAATAAACCGCAATAAGGTCGAAGTCACGATTCCCGCGGCCAGACCCGATATGAGCAGTACCGGAAAGTATGCCCACAAGTTCATACCTGTATAGATAACAGTAATAACGATGAATTGCCCTATGTTGTGAAATACTGCGCCGAAAATGCTGAGCACTAGATAGGTTATCTTATCCTTAAAGACAAATAAGAGCACAATCATCACCGTAATGGAAAGTACGCCTCCTGTCAGGCTAAGTGCCGCAGCAACAGCGCCCCTTGTGATAAACACAAACCCGGCTTTCAGCAGGGCTACCGTATAAGCCTCTTTTCTTCCCAGAAAAAACACCGCGTACATAACAGCAATGTTGGAAAGACCAAATTTCACTCCTGGCACTGGGATAGGAAGCGCAGGCAGCATATTTTCAACAATCGCCAGGACGATAGCAGTTGCAAATATCATAGACGTTAATACCATCATCTGCGTCTTATTCTTTTTTTGTATCATTGTCTTCTCGCTGAATTTGTATTTCATGTTAGCCCTCTCTTTATTTCCAGCCTGTTCAACGACCCACGACGATATCTGCGTCTCCTTCACTATGCTCTCCTGCCGGCACAACTTTCATCACAAAGCCTTTCGGCAAACAGGCTGCAAACTGTCCAGCCGTTTTTATTCGTCCGGCATGAACGCAGACCTGATCGGGACAGTCCGACGATTCGAAAGCGATGGATCCGTCCTTATATAGATGAAATACTACTTGCTCATCCTCCGGCGGGGAAAAACGGCGTTCATCCCCCGTATCTAAATCTACCGTCATTACCAACTTGGAATAATAGTATATTTCAGCTTTTCCCGGCTTCTCTGCCAAGAAATGCTGATACCCCCACCAAGAGAGCCCACTGATCACAAGAATGATCAAAATAATCACCACATCTGTTTTCTTTGCAAATAGCATATTACCCCCTAGCTAAACACTGCAGCTGACACAATCAACGGAGCAATCCGCCTAAAAAGATCAAAAGTGAAATGGCCCCCATAATAATGACATAATTCTTGATAGCAACTATAAACGTTTTCTCTTTATCCTGCACCCTAAAAAATTGGTTGATGTTCTTTTGCACAGGAATCAGCGTGACTAGAAAAAGCAGGCTGACAACAGGCAAAATCCCGGCAGCAGTCATAACCAGCACCGCTGCATAAGTACAATAATAGATGGCGGCAAATAAGTAAAGAGAGGTCTTTTTCCCTAGGTAGTAAGGAAGGGTATAGCGCTTTACTAAAATATCCTTTTCCACATCACAAATGTTGTTCGCCAGCATAATGTTAGCGGTCGTGCATACCGGGATGACCGCAAGCAGCGCAAGGGTAATTAACGGTAAAATCTGAAGTTCAAGGGAAATCGTCTTTAAATTCCACTGTAGGCTTATATACGTCCCTTCTGGCATGTTCATATATAACAAGATAAAGGGAATAAAAAAGCCGTAAAAAATTCCTGAAAGGATTTCACCCCAAGGCTGCCTGGAAATAGGCACTGGCCCATAGGTATACAATATCCCGCAGAGAAAGCACAAACCACCCAGCAGCAGGACAACAATGTCCGTCTGATATACCAACAGCAGTCCCAGCAGCGTACTGCTCCCCAGCAATACAAGAATAATTAGCAGCGCGATGCTCCTTTTAAAGGGCAGCACCTGTTCATTGGTCTTCGTATCAATATAATTATTTATAGCAGTAGTTGTCAAGTCAAAAAGAAACATGGCTCCAAAGAACATCAAAGTCAATCCCCATTTAATTGGCTGGCTACTGTAAAACAAAAATGCAAGGGTAAGAAGAAAGGCAAAGGTGCTGGTAATCTTTGTCTTTATTTCAACATAATTCAGAAATCGCTTTATCACTTATTTACTCCATTTCTGGCTCTTTTGCTGCCTCATTCCAGCTATCTGCTATACCAACCGAAAAGACTTGTCCAAAATAAATTTCAGCCGCTCTCGCTTTTCCTCTGGTGCGTGAAGTTCTTCAATCAACGCCAGCGATCGGTTATAATATTTTTTTGCCACAAGCCTAGTATAGCTTAGGCCTCCCGTATCCGCCACCACCGTATTGATTTCAGTTCTTGTCAACACATTTTTCTTTGCCTTATCCTTTAAGTCCGCTGCCTTTTTAAACGCATAAATCAGCGGCAGCGTAATCACATTTTGTTCATAGTCAGACTGCACCGGCTTCATAGCAGTCTCTTCTGTTTCTTCAAAGTCCATACAGTCATCGGTAAGTTGAAAAATCATGCCAATATTTCTTCCCAATTTCATATATTTTTTGAGTAAATTAGGATCCTTTTCACAAATAGACGCTCCGGCGAAAAAAGCGGCCTCAAAAAGTGCAGCCGTTTTTCCCGAAATAATTCGTAAGTACTGGTGTAGGGTGAGATCAATATTGCCGTTATTGATATGTTGATTCAGTTCCCCTAGGCAAATTTTCTCCATATAATCTGGCAGTTGAAGTTTTTGCTTCTCCTTCCAGTCTGCCTCATCGGCAGCGGAAGCGGCAGTCTTCATTGCCACACAGACAAGATAGTCGCCACAGATTACGGCGGTTTTCTGTCCAAATTTCTTCTGTAAAGTAACCTCACCTCTTCTTAAATCTGCATTGTCAATCACATCGTCATGGACCAGCGTAGCAAGGTGCAGTATTTCAACTGCCGCCGCCACCTTTATGGTCCTTTCTGGAACCAAGCCATTTTCATCCTGGGCGCAGGCTGCTACGGAAGCCGCACGTATGAATTTTCCAACGGACAAGGCCAGATGCTTTGTATATCTACGAATAATCAAAGGTGAGGAGGACAGCACGCTGTCAACCTCACATCTTATTTGTTCAAGAGCATCTTCGTAGGTCAGCTTCTTCTCAAGTGTTTTTTCCATACTTTATTCCTTAATCATGGTAGAGATAAGACTTCTTTACAACTGACACGCCGTTCCACCCGCTTTTCAAGGCAGGCATGGCGTAATAATCCAGCCCAAAGGTCCTTCCTGCACCAATCAATACCGCGATCCCAGCAAAAATCATCCAGAAAGTTCCCAAATACAGTCCCGTAGTCGTAACAAACATGAACTGGAGTATTAAGGAAAATCCGGCTGCCGGTGAACTGAATAACCCGCCGATTAAAGCCAGGCCAATGAGTATTTCCGCGATAACGATAAAAGCCTGCATACCGATCTGAAGACCAGCATTAGGGATAATCAGTTCTTTAATCATCCAGTTAATCAGAGGGACATCTACCTTAAAGGCCAAATCTTGCAAGGTTGAATGGGCGAGTTCTTTGCCACTTACGAAAATTGTGCTAAAAAGACCTAAGAAATCAAGGTTAAAAATCACCGTTCCCGCAGCTGTTGCTGCATTTCCGGTCTGAGCGGCTCCCTCAGCAGCTCCTGTGCCGGTTGCGGCAGATACCGCATCGGCAGCGGCCGTAGCTGCTTTAGCAGCAGTTCCGGTTGCATTAGCATCGATAATTGTATTATACCAAGTTTGTGCCCCGCCAAAGAATCCAGTGAGCTTCGGGGAGGTCATCCAGCCTTCTATAACCTTCATTACGCCTTCATAAAACCACACGGCCCCCAGCCAGACTCGCAAAGGCACCAGCAAGAAACTAGGCGTCCGGTTAGAAAAGTGTCCTCCTACGAAACTCCGGCAGTTTCTTATGGTAAAGAACTCGTGCTTCATATAACTGAAAACTTTATTCCAGCCGAGAACCTGAATAAAGTAAATGATATTGATAAAATGCTTGGAAAACATAGCTAGCCAGGATGGAAGGTTAAACATCTTATTAGGCATGCCAACTCGCGCTACACCATACCTTCCCCCGATGCAAACCATAAAACCATGGAATGACGGCTTATAGGCTTTCATTTCACCTTTACCTGTAATGGCACAGGTAATATTATGAGCAGCCGTTGCTGCACTGTGTTCACAGTTCTCTACGATTTGAGGCACTGGCTTTTCTTCGCCCTCAGGCGTGTAAAGCATGTTGTCACCCACAACGTAAACCTCTTCATTGTCAAGAGAACGCAGGTGCGCATCCAGCGCAATACGACCTCTGCCACCCGATTGAAGGGACTTAGCAGCCTCTGCGGTCACATCGGCACTTTCAATACCAGCTGCCCAAACTACTGTATAAGTTCCTTCGCTGGTAATATGATCATTGTGTTTGGTTTCTACGAAATCTTCGCCTACCCGAACAACGCTGGTATTCATCATGATACGAACACCCATCTTTTCCATGCGTTTCTCCACCTTGGCGGATAATTTCTCCGGCATATTAGGGATCGACCTGGAGAGCACATCAACATTGCAGATAGTAACTTCGCTGCGGTCAATCTCGAAATTCTTACATAAAATCGGTGCATATTCAGCCAGTTCTCCAGCCATCTCAACACCCGTAAAACCTGCTCCCACTACAAAAAAGGTCAACAGCTTTCTTCGTTCTTCCAGATTCGTCTCAATAGCAGCCTTTCGGAACATATTGTGAATATGATCCTTTAGCAATACCGCATCGTTATAAGACCACAATTTATAAGTATATTCTTCTGCTCCTGGCGTACCAAAAAAGGTCGGCTTTGATCCGGCGCATAATACCAAATAGTCATAGGCATAATTTCCGGCAGTCCCTTTAACCATCTTCTGCTGAAAATCTACTGTCGTTACAGTATCTAGTTTAACATCAACTTTTCTACCTGCAAAAACTCTTTTCAGGCTAATCTTGATGCTCTCTTCATCCACCCGATTAGCTGCCACCTCGTGCAATTCAGTCAGCATCGTGTGAAACGGGTTTTTATCAATAATTGTTACGGAAACATCATCATCGTTTTTAAAATTTTTAGCAAGCTTCTTGGCAGTCAGTATGCCGGAGTACCCCGCTCCAACTATTACGATTTTCTTTCCCATGTTTTTCTCCTCATCGTTAATTGATTCTAAATTCAAAACAAATAAAAGTCGCAGTATAGCAGGACTTCGCAATATTAATATACCCCAAAAAATTCCGTTTAATCAATCACAATCTTTAAAAAATTACAAGATATGGTATATATAAGTTTAATATTCTTCTCTAATTCCAAATTCTGCCGATTCTACCCATTCCCTAGGTCTGCTCACCATTTCCACCAGCTGCTCCATCATTTTTTCATGGCCTTTTTCTTGTTCAATAATAAAGTTTATAACTTGCCGTTCCTCTTCATTGGTAGCTTCCTTCAGCATTTCCGTATAAAGTGATATGCTTCGCCGCTCATTTTCAAGTGCAGTGGAATAGGCATCGACGGCATCTGGTGCCAGTGCGATCAAGTCTCTATACTCCTCAATTTCTAAAAATAAATTTTTAATTTCGGCATAGGTATCGACTAATTCATACGACAAGGCTTCTGCCTTATTCTGGAGGATTTGCGCATGAATACGCTCTTCCTCTGCCAAGGTATGAAAAATTGACTTCAATCCGTTGTTAGTAGCACTTTCAGCCTGTTGAAGATAAAAATTTCTTCCGTCTATCTCTAGTTTAATCGCACGTTCTATACTGTTCATAAGTCTCCTCCTTGTGTAATTTTCAAACATTTCAGTCTTTTCTAAATTATAGCAGAATTTCGTTTTAATTCAAGAGCATTCTTATATAAAAACTGCCTAAAGGCTGCCCCGCTGAAAAACTGTTTTTCTGCCTTGTAGTATTGTCATTTTATCTTTTTCTTTTGCTCTTGCATATACTAATGCAACTTTTAATTTAGGAGGGGCTATGCAAACAGTATTCCAAAAAACCTTAAAAGATACCATGTATTATAACAATATCCCCGTATTCATTTATCAAATTAACTACCCTTGTTTTATGACCACCTGTAGCACCATATCTGCTGTAAATATAAATAATCACTACATTTATAACGCCAAACAGACTGAAACCTATTGCCGTACAGTTCTTTATTCCCAGGCTTTAGACAGTGCAAGATATCTTCAACCTGCCAGCCCATTCAACAGCTATACCTTTGATGTGGATTTTGAAATAACGTATAATGCCGGTTGCTTCACCAGCCTCTATATGGACACGTCCATGTATCTGGGCGGCGCCCACGGCCAAACGAAACGGGAATCCGACACTTGGGACTTTAAAACGGGGAATCGGCTCTTTCTTAGTGATCTCTGCCCGAACACCCCTGACTATTTATCTAAACTTCAAACTTCTATAATCAACCAAATTAGAAAGCGATTGCAAGAATCCCCTGGTTCTTATTTTGATGATTATGAAACGCTATTACGGGATTCATTTAATCCGAATAGCTTCTACCTAATACCTAATGGTTTTATCATATATTTTCAGCAATATGATATAGCTCCATATGTTAGTGGAATGCCGGAGTTTTCGTTCTCTTTACGTCTTGATCATTTTTAAATAGGCAGGTTGGCTTACGGTTTTATTTTAGGAAAAGCTATATTATCTAATATCTTTTAGTTTTTTATTTATATGAAGCAGTAAGATTAATATTATAGCATTTCTATTTTCTATAAAAGATAATAAAAAAGGTGCCTAAACAGTCGATTTTTCAACATTTTAGGCACCACATTAAAAAGCAAATCTCATTGTTTCGTTTAAATTATCCTCGGCTCTCTCTATGGTTCATCCCCTCAAAGATTTCCTTGCAAATTTTTTTATAATGGTTTGCCCAGTAATCCCAGTTTATACAAATCTTCTCCCTTGAATTTTATGGATGGCTCGGCCATACCATCTATCCCAGAACTCACACCAAATTCAATAGTAACGCCATCAAACTCTTTTATCGTTCCGAGGTCTTTCTTCAATAAGGTGTACTCCGGGACATCAATGGTCACTGTACTTCCTTTCCCTTTCAGTATAATTGTTCCACTAAAAATATATGTACGATCCTCATATGAGTCCCCTTCTCGCTTCATGGAAAAGGCAGAATAATCGGCTTCAATCCCTTTCTCCTTAAGACTATTATAGTCGCCGTCATACCATTCAAAATAATAAAATACGCCGGTTGGTTGGCTGTATCTGCTCAATACATCTCTCTCCGCCAAGGCGGTTGCTACCTCCTTGTCCTTTTTTAACTGCCAGCTTCCTTTATAATATTCAATTAAATCATTAACGGTCTTTATATTTTGGCCTTGCTCTGTCAAAACCTTTTCCTGATTATTAATATAGTCCGTAAAATTTGCTGCATACACAGTCTGCGTTGTTTGATCCCATTGTACGCTGAAACCTGCAGCCTCCAGCACCGGACGAATTGGCAGATAGGTTCTGCCCTCAATAATAACAGCAGTCGTATCCGTTTCTACTTGCTTGCCATCTACAAGGATATATTTGGCGCCCACCGGAACTCGAACCACCTTTCCATATTTTTCAACTGTTGCAGTCTTGGTATCCTTATCCCAAGAAACTGTAGCCCCAGCCTTTTCCATTGTGATCCGAAGCGGTACTTGAGTTCTATCATTAGCATCCACATACGGAGCCCCCGTCTCTTTTGTGAATTGTACCCCTTCCCCATTCACATTAATATTAGTAGCATAAACACAAGAAAAAGAGCTAACTACTAAGGTAAAAATTATTGTTGTACTTAATAACCTTTTTTTCATTACACGCACCACCTTTTTTAATTTTAATAATACCACCATATATTACCAATTTCAATACATTTGTATATTCATCATAATAAAAAGCATTTTAGTTTAAATATAATAGCTATTTTCACTCCAATGCTCTCCTCCATTTGGGCTCCCAAAACTAGGAGTTTCTATCCCATCTATTGCCAAACTGAATGCCTCTTACCTCATCTTTTAATAAATACCTACATAACCATGCTGATTAATCACGAACTTTTCTATACCATACCAATCACCAAGCCGAGCGTTATATTTAAGGTATTTATGTGTGCAATTTTGACTTCTTGCGCCAGAAATTCCTACTTCCTTTCCATCTGAATTCACAGTTCCCTTCATTGACCTTTGGCCTGGCAAAACTCTTACAGTTGCACTTTCCGCTCTACTAACAACTTGTCGGGAAAAAAAGAAGCACATCTCTTCCCCAATCCATGTGCTTGTCATAAATCCATAAGAACAAGCCTTTAAAATATAATAACAAAATTTTATATTAAACTTCACATAGCAAGATTCACCTTCTACTCCATTTGTATTAACAGGTTCATAAGCTCAGTTGCTTTCCAGTAAATCATAAAATCCCACAGATGCATGAACACAAACAATGCGTGCAAATAGAAAAAAGTGATAAACTAGGCTAAATCATATTTAAAGCGTTCCGGCCACCTAAGTTGTAAGATTGCTAGTCTTAAAGGTTTACACTCTTAAAAACCATCCCCGCGTCTAACGCGTGGTTTTCTTTATACAAAAAAGGAATCAGCTTTGAATCTTCGCTGATTCCCCAAATTTCTGGAGATACCACCCCTATTTAAACTAAAATTTCCTACAAAATCTCTTTATTAAAATGCCCTCTGGTATCGGTTTCCCGATTAAAGACAGCTTTATCCACTCTGCCATTTAATTTACTTAAGGCCTTCTTGATAGTTTTCACGACCTGCTCTTTTGATTCAACGGTGAAGTTTAATCTAAATGCTTCGACTCTTTTTATGCTTGGCAGCTCATCTAAAAGATTGAGAGTCTTGCCATTCAGAATAGTCGTTGTACAATCCTCATGACAAATAATAGGGAATGTTCCGTGCTCATCTTTTAGCTCATATCGTTTTGTTCTGCAAATACCGCACTGATTCATTTTTTTCAGCGGACAATATTTTGTAAACAGCAAAGGAGCCTTACCATATACAACCATTTCTAGTGCAGGATAGCCGTCATTTTCTTCATAATAAGCATGAATTAAATCTTCAATTTGTTTCTTATTTAATTCATAAGATAACGTTACTCGTTTCGCACCTAGTCTATATAATTCATAGCAGCTAGCAGAATTAACAACATTGAGAGAGTAGTCTGTAACAAAAGGATTCGTTTTTCTGTAGTGATAAATTCCGCCATATCCTCCGATGAGCAACGGCCCTTCTTTTTGCTGATAAGCGTTCTGGTTTCTTCTAACAACGTTTTCAAAATAGATTTCCTCTATTCCACAGCTCACGCAAGCATCATACTGTTCCTTCGTCGTTACAGAAGCCGTAAGGATTGGTTTTTTAGGGACAAAGCTTATTTTTTCTTTTGCTTTCAACGCCTTGGTCCTTTTCTTTTGGCTGTTAAGCTTTAAGTCATATAAGCCCTGCACAAGTTCTCTTCTCGCTGCATTTAACAGTTTAGCTGGAATAAATGCATTACATTCCTCAAAATCCACCTGATTAAGTTCGAATATCGTATCATTTAATCTTGAGAATTGCTTTATTACCTGCTCTTTTGTTGTTGGATTATTAATTGCACTCCCCAGTATTTCCTCGCTTTCATATAAATAGTTAAAGCCTAAGCCCGACCCATCTATGATAAGCTTTGAATCTGGGTATGCGTACACGCTAATATCTAGGTTAAAACGCTTAAATTCTTTTTCCAGCGATGCTTCTAATTCTTTGTAATAGGAATACTCCTTCGTTATATACACTACATCCCCTGTAGAAATTTTTTCTTTAATCTTGATATAACAGACATCCTCTGCTTTGTTGATTAAATTCCCATCTTTATCATACAACTTTACAACCGTTAAATTAATATCCTCATTGTTATGACTTATTCGGATGATATCGTTTTGATGTAAAGTCCGTGTAAGAGCTATTTCAACCATGTCTTTAACTGTCCTGCTAATTCTGCCAATTTCATAGCCAAAGTTATTCGGTCTTAAAATGTTTGTAATATCTTTCGGATCTTCGCGAAACAAATATCCCTTCGTAAAGGTTCTATTGAAGGTTTTGTTCAGATTTTCTTTATCTTCTTTGGCTATCTTACCGTCTAAGGCCATGCGATATGTTGATACCACGTTAGCAACATACGCAGGTTCTTTCATTCGACCTTCTATTTTTAAAGAATCAATTTCTTTTAAATCATGAATATAATCAATTGTGTTTAAATCCTTCGTCGATAGAATATAGCTTTTTTCTAGAGGAGTATTTGTTGTTTTATCAATTAGTTCATACTCCTTACGACAAGAACCAACACATCTTCCACGATTTCCGCTTCGATAACCTATAAGTCCTGACATGAGACAGTTCCCAGAATAAGATACACATAACGCCCCGTGAATAAAAATTTCTATAGGGATTTTAGCTATTCTCTTTATTTCTTTTACTTTTTCAATCTCAAGCTCACGAGACAGGACAACTCTTTTCGCACCAAGCTCTTTAAATAATAAAGTTCCGTCTAAATCGTCTATGCCCATTTGAGTGGAACAATGTGCTTCCATATCAAGAAAGTTTTTAACTACATAATCGAAAGCTGCTAGGTCCTGAACAATAATTCCATCCACACCGATTTCATTTAATTGGTGCATCTGCTCTTTCATTTCTTCCACTTCGTTTTCGAAAACAATGGTATTCATTGTTGCATAGATTTTAACATTCCTTAGGTGCGCGTAGGTAACAGCCTCTTTTAACGATACTACATCAAAATTAGAGGAGTATGCCCGTGCACCAAATTTTTGCATCCCTAAGTATATCGCATCACAACCATTAGAAATTGCAGCTTTTAAAGCCTCCATATTTCCTGCTGGCGCTAATAATTCAGTCATTTTTTCCTCCATACTACTCGCTACTTAGCACTAAGTGCTTCTAACTGCCTGCAAATCTTGTCTAAATTTGCTACAGTAGAATTATAACAATTCACACCACACAACACAAGAAAAGTTGCAAAACAACATTATCTCTTTTAAGATCGTACCACCCGTTGCATGTATAATCAAAAACAAATAAAAAACTCTAAACTCATCAAATTCAATGTGTTTAGAGTTTCAACTTTGGAGGCGACACCCAGATTTGAACTGGGGAATAGAGGTTTTGCAGACCTCTGCCTTACCACTTGGCTATGTCGCCACAACTGACCGGATGGTCAGTAGTTATTGGCTAGGGTAGCAGGATTCGAACCTGCGCATGATGGAATCAGAATCCATTGCCTTACCGCTTGGCGATACCCCAACATTGCATATATATGGGGTGGATGATGGGATTCGAACCCACGAATGCAGGAGCCACAACCCTGTGTCTTAACCACTTGACTACACCCACCATATATACTTTTTTATTAAATTTGCTTTAATAAAATGGCGACCTGGATCGGGCTCGAACCGACGACCTCCAGCGTGACAGGCTGGCATTCTAACCAACTGAACTACCAGGCCATATTATTAAAATGGTGGGCGTTATAGGGCTCGAACCTATGACCCTCTGCTTGTAAGGCAGATGCTCTCCCAGCTGAGCTAAACGCCCATTTTAATGGTAGCGGTGAGTGGACTCGAACCACCGACCTTCCGGGTATGAACCGGACGCTCTAGCCAACTAAGCTACACCGCCATCTTGTGTTTTCAACATTTTGTGCCGTCAACATTAAATATCTTACCATTTCCCCTTCACTATGTCAACATCTTTTTTTACATATTATTATTATTTTTTTACTTTTCTTGGAAAGACTGTCTTTTCAACGTTTCAAGAACTTTCCAAATAAAATCTTTTTAAAAGCTGCTCAACTTTTAAAAATTTCTCCGAGGTTTTTCGCCAGTAGAACCCCTGTGTATGCTTGCTATCTTACAGAAAATTTTTAAATCTAATTGACTTTCCAAAATTACCCTTATATTATGAAGATATCCTTGTTAATAGATGTTGACCTGTGGCATCGCCATAAGGTCTTCGCACTTATTCTATCACAAAAGTAATAAAACACAAGAAAAATATGGAGGTATTTATGGAGTATAAGATTGAAGGGGCACCGCTTCCGGTGCTGATTTGTACGTTAAATGAGGGGGAGACTATGATCACGGAAAAGGGCTCCATGAGCTGGATGTCCCCTAATATGAAAATGGAGACCAGCAGCAACGGTGGTGTCGGCAAAGCGCTGGGCCGGATGTTTGCCGGCGAATCTCTCTTTCAGAACCGCTATACAGCTCAGAACGGAAAGGGCTTAATTGCCTTTGCATCCAGCTTCCCCGGATCGATTCGAGCTTTTGACATTACACCACAGCAGTCCATAATCGTTCAAAAGGCTGGTTTTTTGGCAGCTCAATCCACTGTAGAATTGTCGATTTTCTTCCAGAAAAAAATTGGTTCCGGTCTCTTCGGCGGAGAAGGCTTTATCATGCAGCGCTTATCCGGCAGCGGCCAGGCCTTTATTGAAATTGACGGTCATGCCGTGGAATATGATTTGGCAGCTGGAGAATCCATGATTGTAGATACTGGTTATCTAGCAGCTATGAGCGATACTTGCTCTATGGATATCGTCACCGTGCCTGGTGTAAAAAATATGATTTTTGGTGGAGAAGGTCTGTTTAATACAGTCGTTCGGGGTCCGGGAAAAATCATCCTGCAAACGCTGCCAGTCAATGCGGTAGCCAATTCTCTGCGACCATACTTCCCTGCCAGCAAATAGATAGCAACGGTAGTCGGTCCCAAACAATAGCCCTATTTGAAGCTCTATTTCAATTAAATAGGGGTCTTAATCGGTATACGTAAAGAGGCCGCAGCACAAAACGTGCTGCGGCCTCTTTTAGCTTATGCTCCCATTATACTTATAAATAATCCTGCATTAACACAGATATCATTTTTGAGCATTCCGCTCTCGTTGCATTTCCTTTCGGTGCGAAACCATCTGCGGTCTTTCCATTGATGACGCCTGCCCGCTGTAACTCTTTTACAGGGGACAGGGCATAGCTGTCTACTTGATCTCTGTCGGTAAACACGATTTCCGCATTTACTTCCCTGAGCTGTTTCTGTGCAATCTTTGACATGTATCTGGAAAGGATTACAGCCATATCTTGCCTTGTAATATTGTCATTGGGATTAAAAGCGACGTCTCCATTGTCACTTACAGTTCCCGTTGTAAGGCCTTTTTCAGCTGCCCAGGCTGCTGATTTTGCAAACCAGGCATCTTTCTTCACATCATTAAACGGTGAAACGTCATATCTAGTTACATCTTCCCCTGATAAATTTGCAAGAATCTGTATAAACTGTGCCCTTGTTATACTGCTATTGGGTTCAAACGTAGATTCAGACATTCCCTTAATGACTTCTCTTGCCGCCAGATAAGTAATATTGCTGTCCGCCCAATGGTTTTGGGTATCTGCAAAATTCACCTCCTGGTATGTGATAACATAGGTGGACCAATGATCTGTTGTTATTTTAAACATTTTTTGATCCTTTTCCATTTTTCCATTAAGCACTGGTTTCATCACTCCATCAGAGTTTAGTTCATAAGCGACAATACCCTCACTTTTTTGATTTGCAAGCTTTTCATATGGCATTTTTATTACCACATTCCCCCCAACCTGTGAAAGGACTTTTGTTCCTGCTGTCACCGCAATCTCAAAAATCTTGCTTTTTTCCATCCGCTTTTCCTCTTCATCGGAAAGCTTTTGTACATTTGCAAGAGTCGTTTGCACATCTTTTTGAGTAATTGTCACCTTTAATTCAGTAGCTTCTTTCGCCATCGCCTTCACCGCGTTATGATCGAAGCTAATTTCTCCCATGACAGTGGATAGTTTAAGGGTATCTACTTTATTATTGAGCTCTGCAATTGCTTCTTTCGCCATGGCTGCTTCTATGCGGCTGGTTGCTGAATCGGACCGAACGTCTAAAACAATTTCTTTATTTGTAACAAAACCTTGTTTTTCAACAAGCTCCGACTCTTTTAAAACCTGGGCAATCGCTGCATTGATGGTCTCCGTGCTTATGGCAGCTTTTGCTGTCCCCTGCCCATCGGTCTTAGCTTCTGCCGTCACGGTTGCCGTCACGGTTTTTAGCTGTTCGGAGCTAGGTTCAACTGCTTGTATTACTTCTTCCGTTTTCCACCCTCTTGTTTCTGGCACCTTTGTCCAGTCTGGTGTATAGAACCAAAGAATCTTCTCTCCGCCGTTCAGCTTCCAATCCGCTGCACTGATATCAATTAAGTCGTTGTTGACTTTCACCATCCAGCCCGAGTTTTTACCTAAATCGAACTCCCCTAAGCCATTTATGCTAGAGATATATTTGTCTCCGGCTTTGATCGTATAGGTTGTCCCATGAAGGGCTAACACAGCCTTTAAGGCATCCATCACTGAAGTAACGCTCGGATTGATGACGTAGCTGTCACTAATCCATAGTTTATTATTTGCCCCTCTGATGGTCAAAATGACCGACTGTTCTTTTACTTCCGGTGTTTCTGTGCTGCCCTCACTTACGTTTACCACAAAAACAGCGGTCGCGTAGATTCTCTTTATGAAGTTCTGGTTGACATCATAATAATCCTCATAATAAGACACTTGAACGCTCTGTGCCCCTGTTTTCTGACTGTCAAACCCGTCAACGGTACACCGAGCTGTATCAATTTCCTTTAAGACAACGGCTCCATTAGAGATATATTTACCCTTTATAGTCAGCCCTGTCAGGTCCAGCTCTTCCCCTATTTTGTATATACTCTTATTTGGTAAAGCTGTAACAATTAAATCAGATAGATAAGTGGTCAGTTGAGCTTCTGCGTTATCTTCAATTGTTACCCCGGTTACGTTAATCACATATACCGTTGGCTCTTTTTCGCCATTCTGCACCAGAATCCTCACCTTGTAGGATAAGGCCAATGGCTCCGAAGTGGCACCAGAAGACACTCTTTTATTATTGATAAAGATGTTGTCTGTGCTTTCACCAGTTGCTGTAATAATCAAGCTCTTTGCTTCCGCAGCATTATATACATAATCATATTTGCCGTTGATTAAACCGATTTGTTTGCCATTTATAATCAGACTCTTTAAATCGGCTGTCACGCCCACTGCATCAGCTTTACTTTGTGCCGCCAAGATACCAGCTACTTCAGTAGAGCTTTCTCCCATAATTCCATGGTTTTCAAGTACAGCCGTATAAATTTTTACATATTTTATGTTGTCAACTTGTACCGGATTACCGTCTTGGTCAACCGCCCAATCCAAGTCCATGCCATCGCCATTATATCGTTCCATATTATAGGCATATGGATTAATAGCAATGGAATTGCTGCCTGTCTTATGACAATCGGCATAACCGAAGGCCGGCACGGTTTCTGCATTAATCTTATTTCCTGTAAAAGAAAGGGTTGTATCCGAGTACTTTAAGTTTGCAGCAACCCCCTGGTTGTATGCACTATATATTTTGGGGTTTGGATAATACGCCTGTGTATGGGCATTATTTTTATAAATATATCCCGGCTTTTTATCGGATGTTACCCAAGAAACATCGGCTGCACCCTTAAACGAGCTATCTGGGTTCGTATAGGTTATCTCCAGGTTTTTCTTGGTATCGGCATTGTAATATTCACTTCCTGCCAATTCGTACCAGTTTTCCCCATCGTTGGAAACCATAACCGCTCCAGGCTCACTTTCTCCATTCCCTGCATTTCCATATACAATAAAGTCTACGCCGTAAGGATTGTTGGGGTGATTGGTTATTGGCTTATCAAATTCATATACGATATACCCGCCATAGGCTCCCAGAGAAACTACTTTTTCAGAAAGTGGATTTTCCAAGGTCACCTCTGGGTTTGGATAGGCATTATACAGCATTTCCGTTTTATTTATAAACTGGCCCGGAGCCGGTGAAAAGGCTGCGATTTTGCTCGGTTTATTTATTTCTGTGGAAATCGGTTCTGCTTGATACAGCGCTAGTTCCTGCTCATCCTTATAATTGGCCCGGACAATCAGTTTCTCCCCTCTTATCAAAAGACCATAACCCGGGTCAATGCCTATCATCTCATCGGATATCAATTTTTTAACTTTATTCTTTAAATCATAAGCGTACACATCCCCCGTATTGTCCACGAGATAAAGAATTCCCTTATATTCAATCTGGGCGCGAATATTCTTTAATGAAATATTTTGTAATGTCTGTACTTGCGTATTTCCCGCCCCATCAAAATAGATTTTGCGATACCGGGTTGTACTGCTTTGATTTTCTACATTGAAGAAGGCCTTCGCTTCAGCATCGTATACAAATGGTACGGTACTGGTTTTCCACGGTGTATCTCCGGCATAAGGTTCTACACACTTGATATCATATCGAGTGGACCATTGGCTGTGGTGAGTCTGGTCTTTTATCTGCTCATCACTCAGTAAGAAATAATCATGCTTTACTGCTCCTGGCCTGTCTGGCGTGTCATCTGCCCAGGTAGAGTCCACATGGTACCAGCTCCCTGCGATTTTCACCACATTCCAGGAATGATCTTGTCCGCTTACATAATGGCTTGATACCCCTGCTTTCTGAAGCAGTAAATTCAAGGCCATTGAATAGCCTTGGCATACGGCATCCCCTTCTACCAAAGCACCATAAGCCGTGTAAGCATTCATGGTATCTGCTTTTCCGTTCAAATGGCCTGCTTGATTATATTGGCAGTGGTTTACAAGCCAGTCATGAAGGGACAGCAGTTTTTCCAGATCGGTCATTTCCGCAGAAATGCACTTTTCAATTGCTGAATTGAATACCTCTTGGAATTGATTTATTGCAGCGGTGAGGGCTTCCTTGCTATTAAAATCTTCAAGGATGGAAGGGGTTATAATCGCTGTCTTTCCTTCAAATTCTATGTTGTATTCTGTTCTCACATAAAACAGTTCCGGATGTTCAAATAAAACATTTAAATATAAGTTGACCAGATTCTTTTGGATTGCATCTTGTGTACCGGAATAAGGCACTGCAACGATAATCTCCGTTGGCGCACCGCCTTTATAAGCCTTCAAGCTTGTGTAAATCACATCATAAGCCGCCTGTTCCTGTACGATTCGTTCTTCTATTGTCAACTGAGCATTTGTTTTAATGGTGTCAATTTTCTTTTTGGCTTCCGAAAGTGCTGTCTTGACCAAATCAAAAGTTTCCGCCTGATTAATTATTTCCGTCCCTTTGGCAATAGCATTCTCTAGCTCTTGCTTTTGAGCTTCCCGGTAATCCATGCTGCTTTTATAGGCGGTCAACTCCTGTACGGCTGCCGTTTTCTTTTCCTGTAAAGTTCCTCCTGATACGACGACGATCTTAGAAAGCGGTAAAAGAATCGGCGTGGAGCTGCTCCGGGTAGCCGTCATAACATAAGTCCCTGGGGCTAAGGTCAGTCTCGCTTGCCCATTTGCATCCGTAACAGCCTGTTGCATTGGCACTATTACACCATTCTCATCCACCAGCGCAAGTTGTGCCCCCACCATGTTTTTAGTGTTCTTCTTGATCTCCCCATCGTCTTTCATGCCATCACGGGCAATAGAGAATCCTTTTAAAGACACGTCGAAGGGAACATTAGCTGTTGCCTGGATTTCTTGACCTTCTTCAAACCAAGTATAGAGGTCTGAATAGTTCGTTGTATCCCCATAGATAAAAAAGTCTATCAAATCATTGTTTTTTAAGGTCGCCTGATTGAGGTTGTACCCCGTATAGCCTCCATTGAGTTCATTATAAATTCCATCATTCGGCGTCTTTCCGTTAACTGCAAAGCCGTTGTTTGACGTTTTTCTTTCAAACAGAAGGGAAACAAACCCGTTGGATCCTACTTGTAAATATTTATTTTTTGTCTCCTTGGTAAAGGCTTCTCCAAAGCGCAATTCGTGTGCTTTGACTAACGCATCCAAGGCAGATACATGATTTTTTACCAGGTCGGTGTACCCGTAGTTTTCAGCTAGATCATATGCCACCGTGACGGTTTGCGGTGCCACTAAGAAGCTTCCATCTGCTTGCGCTTTAATGGATGCCGACACTTCCACCTCTGGCGGTTCCGGATTTGGATCTACCGATCCATCGCTGCCTTTGACGATGACAGTTGCCGCTACCAGCTGATTGACTAATTTCTTAAAGCTTTCATTTGTCGGATATTTTTCCGCATATTTGGCAAATTGAGCGCTCCGTAAATTGCTGGTTATGATAATCTCTGTATCATACTGCGGTACGGATGCCAACACTAAATTTTCATGCTGAAGGATTGTCGGCTCACTGGAATGAAACAGATTATAGGATTCATCATATCCGGTTTTAGGTAAACCATATGCCTCAATGCCCGTATCTTTACGCTGAGAATAGTCATATACCCAAACTAAATTATTCTCGGCATCTAGATAGCACTCTTTAAAGGCATGTAAATTTTTTGTCACCTGACTTCCATCTGCACCGTCTAAGATACCCTCTGCATAACTAGCTTTCACCCGCTCCATCAGCGCGATCTCCTGGTCGATTTCTGTTTGCACAAGGGGCTGAACCTTCACTGTTAGGTCCTTGCTCACAATGATGTCTGTATTATTTCGCTGCATAAAGACAGTAAGAATTACCTTTTTTGCAGTCTCCTCCGGAAGCGGCCTGTATACAGCTGCTCTGTAGCCGTTGATAGCTATTGTTTCTGGGTCACTGCTGGATACCGTAAACTTATAATCAAAATATTTGTCAATTCCCGTATTTTTCCCTACAAGCAGTTGAATATCTTCCGTGATGTTTTCTGAATCAATCGGTTTGCCGCTTGAAGAAATTTTCAACTTATCCAGCGTATATTTTTCATTTAATTGACTCTGCATATAGCTAGGCCAATCAATATTATCACCTTTCAGCACTATGTTAAAAATCTTTTCAACAGTTATGGGTGTTTCTTCATTTGAACTACCTGTTTTATTGAACGTAATAGTAGCGATCAGCGTTACTTCTGTATCATTCTGAGGTCTGGTTACTTCTCCCGTAAGATCACCAAATAATACACTATCCTTCTTCACCGGATTGATGTATGTACTGCTTGACTGCCAGCTAATGGTTGCCCAAGCTTTTCCACTTAGCTGCTGTGGTAAATTTAAATTTTCAGTAACCCCATGGCTATCTGTATTAGCTCCCCTTATCTTCTCAAAGGTAAGATTGGCGGCAATCTGCTCGTTTATCGCCTGGAGAACTCTGCTGCCATCCCAGCGGATATTTGCATTTACCGTATAGTCCACATGCTGATGAGCTTTGCTCAAAGCAAATTTTAACTCTTTTACTTGCGCAAAATTCATTACATTATTTAAATTGGGATCCACATAAAAGTACGTAATATCCCCATTGGGTGCAATATAGGTTTCGTCTACATTATTGATAAGCGTTACTGTTATGTCTGAAAAGCCTAATGTATGAAGTTTTTCTTCTACCAGATCAACAACATTTGTATCTGCCCCAAAGGCTGGTAATAACAATTTGCCCAATGCATTATTTGCTGCTGTCAGATAATCCATGGTTGCTTCATCCAAAGATTTTACGGTCACTGCAAACTGCTTTGTATCAGAAACCGTCCCTTTTCTGATGGTGGCGGTCAGAATAACTTGAACATTTCCGGAGGAAGGCAGCTGGACCAAACCCGTATCGGTTATAATATCTGTATTGCTACTTACCCAGGAAATAGTCGTTCCATGCTCTCCTACAACCGGAAGCGTTAAATTTCCTGCCTCTTTTATAATCAGCGACGCCAGTTGAAGCGCCGTTCTATCGGCTGCAACCGCTTCCACATTTGCATTGCCGCCTACTTCTAATCCGCCCTGCCATTTTAATACCGGGTATCCCTCGTTAATGGCCTGCGCCCCCGAATTATCCTGATTAAAAGCCTCCCCAAGAATGGTAACGAATGTTTCATCCTTTATTTCCGTCTCGGTCTTCGCTGTAACATCTCCTGTACCACTTCCTAGTCCAGTACCAAAGCTGTCTGCCAGATAATAACAATTGCTGGAAGTTCCTGAAGAAGAGCCTGCTACCGCACCGACTTTACCCATGGTAGCAGTTTCTTTCGTTATAACGCCAACATTATAGCAGTTCTGCATGGAACCGGTTGATTTTCCAGTAATCCCCCCGATTTCCCCATAGCCAGATGCCGGGCAAGCTCCACTTATGGCTCCTGCATTATAACAATTTTTCAAAGTTCCTGAAGATTGTCCAGCAACACCTCCTGCATACAAGTCGGTTGCAAAGCTTGCGGTCGACACCTTAGTCGACGCATAATTGACGCAGTTTTCAACCGTTCCTCCGGCGTTATTTCCGGTAATACCGCCAACACGCTGTCCTGTAGAAACAATGCTGCCGCGGAAAGAGCAGTTGCTTATCATTCCAGAATTTACGCCCATAATGCCGCCGACATTACTGCTGGCTGGAGCGATAATGCCTTCAACAATGACATTTTTTATGACGCTGTCCACATCACTATAAGCGAAAAGGCCATTGGAGCCTTTTAGTCCCGTGATTTTAAACCCTTGTCCATCAAAGGTTCCTGCATAGGCCTTGTTGTAAGCACCTATAGATATCCAAGTATTATCTTGTTGTTCATTACTTAAAAGGATGTTCCCTGTCACAACTGCATTGGCCGTTACCTTGCCAGAATTCACATAATTGGCAAACCAGGCCAGGTTTTCACCATTTTCTATCTGATAATAGGTTTTCCCATCTTTTAAAAGCGTGGAAGGTTCCTCTGCCGCTCCGCTCCAAACGGTTCGGATATCCATGGTTTTTGGGATATGAATTCCTTGGCCTGCTACCGTGATGGTGCCCATGATTGTCTTATATCCATGGCAGGTTATGGCATAGGTGTATTCCCCGTCTGCTAAGCGATAGCTCCCATCCTGGCTTTTTTCTTGCACTTCCTCCCCATATTTTACGGTGATGCTGCTTACAGCCGAGGGATTATTATCTATAAAAGAAATCTCAAAGGTAACCGGACTTCTAGCCGATTCGGCCAACACAATTTTAGGGATTGTTGCATTCACACCGGTTACAGTAAAACTACCGACTGCTGTTTGAAAGCCGAATTTGTCAATCGTATACGTATAACTGCCTTTGGGCAAATGATACACCCAGCCATCTCCTGGGCAGACAGTTCCCTGGGCATCTTTAACCAGAATGTTGGCACTGACTGGGCTGATTTCGCCAAAAGTAACGTCATAGGTTTTAATCTCTAAATTTACGGTAATTTTTTTTCCACCGTTATTGATACTAAAACTGTCTTCTACCGTTTTATATTCATCCTTTGAAACAGTATAGGAGTACGTGCCTTTACCTAACTTATAAAGCCCCTCTCCTTCAGCGATAATCAATCTGCCTTCGCTGTCTCTTACTGCGATCTCCGCCTGCTCTTGATCGATATCAAAGGCAACCGTGTATTTTGCCTGGGGATCCTGCCAGCCGATTATTGGATAGCCATTATTTTGATTTGGCATTGTATCTGCTACAAAGTTTCCCCCGAGGTCTGCTACAAATCCAGCAGTTTTCATGGCATCAGCAGACTTTACAGTTGCATTGGCATTTGTACTGTCATTACCTATGCTCACTGTATAGGTCCCGTCAAGATAATAGGTCTTTTCTAAAATAGCCGTTGCCGATTTAAATAAGAAGCCTACGACTGCACCGACATTAGAGGTGCCAGTAGATGTAACTGCGCCGACATTGTAACAGCTTGTAATTGATCCAGTGTAACCATATCCTACAACACCGCCAGTATTAGAACCTGCTGATTCTACCTTTGCCAGATTGTAACAGCTGCTGATATTGGCGTTTCTGTTTTGTCCGGCAATTCCTCCTGTATCCGACTTTGCAGAAATAACCCCCTCATTATAGCAACCTATAAGGTTTGCATACGAAGTAGCTCCATAGTTGCTACCAGTAATTCCTCCTACATACTTTTGAGTTGAGGTAATAGCTGCCTTATTGCAGCAGTTTTCAATGGTTCCGGCATTGTACCCTGCTATGCCTCCTGCATAGTTGGCTTTTGCCGATATATTTCCTTCTACGGTGGTGTTTCTAACAACACCTGTGCTTCCTACATACCCGAACAGTCCTTGGTAAATAGCCGTTGCCTCTATCCTGAGGTCACAAATGGTGTAACCCGCCCCGTCGAAAGTTCCTGTGTACTGATTAGAAGAATTTCCTACTGGAGTCCAGTTCGTTTGGATGGTATCGCTTCCCAGAACAATATCATTTACAAGAACAGCTTTTGCCCCTTTGTTCTGTGCCGTTCCGTCTGAAAGCGTTCCGTTTACCAGCTTTGCAAACCAAGCCAGATTTTCGCCGTTGGCAATTTGATAAATTTCATTTTCATCCACTTGCGGTTTGGTTACGGTTTGCCCATCCCAAACCGTTCCAGCCTGTTGACCCGCTAGTGCCAGTTTTTCTTCTACCGTCACCCCTTCCGGCTGCGCTGTAAGAATAGAGGTTTCATCTACATCCTCTTCTTGATTCCGGTCTTCCGGAAACTTGGATGCTTCCTCCTCACTCAGCTCTGGTGAAAGTTCTGGGACCGTCTCTCCCTCTAGTGCCTCAGAAGGCACTCTTTCTTCTGGAGTGAACCGTTCTGATTCTAAGCTGTCCTTAGCCTTGAGACTGTTTTCTTCCTGCACCAAAACCGGCGGTTCAACAGTTTCTGCCGTATCCGCCAGTGCAAGGGTTGGAAACAAGTTTAAACACATTATTCCACTTAAAATGATTGCTAAGATTTTCTTTTGTGTCTGCTTGTTCTTCATTTTTTTGTATCACTCTCCTTCTTTTATTTTTACTTTCATTTATATAATCGCTAAAGCGTTATTTTCTACATAAAAAAACTGTAGCAATATGCTACAGTCCGTTTTTCTGTAAATTATATGTTTCGTATTACACGAAAATATAAAAGTTTCCATCCACACAACCGATTACCGCGGCCTGCTTTCTAACATTCTATGCAGGTCTTCTGGCTCACGTATTACCATTCCTCTCTGCCTTCCCAGATAAAATCCAGTGGCCTTGTCGGAGAAACTACACGTATACAGCGGCGGTACCGCGCAGGATTTTCACCTGCTTCCCTCTTAGCTGCGCAACCTGGCCTAACTCAGACTAAAGGTTAACAAGTCAGAGGTCTGGCACGCAGAACGTAGATGCTTTATTCAGTTCTGCTTCATCATAGCATTCCCGTGGAAATATTGTCAAGTAAACTTCGACAAATTTTGCAACATTTCCCTATCCTATTTTTATTGCCTTGCCGAACCCTAACCTGTGCCGAAGCAACTACTGAACGATTTGACAAAGCTAAGATTCTTATATAAAATAGACACAAGAAAATCATGCCTATGAACTCTCGTTCATAGGCATGATTACGCTATAACATGTAGAAAGAAAAATTGGGGCATTATGAAAAAAAGAAAAATTGACGGAAAGACGGTTTTGGTGCATTTCGTACTGTGGTCCTTGGTGGCCTCTGTTATTTTTGTGGTCATCAAGCTGGTCCTATCCCCTTCTGAGGCGGCTTACGCGAAGCAGCGAAGCGACTACGTCCTGATGCTGCTCCAGTGTATTATCGGGATTTTTGCACTCATGCTTCCTTCTATCTTAAATCACCGCTGGAAGATTGAACTACCCAGCTTCATGCTGGTGCTCTATGTATTGTTTCTCTACGGTGCTATTTACCTGGGGGAAGTGCGGAGCTTTTATTACCGCATACCGGGCTGGGATACCATCCTCCATACCTTTAGCGGTGCCATGCTGGGTGCTTTGGGTTTTTCCATCATCAGCCTGCTGAACGCGAAACACACCTGGGTCAATTTAAGCCCTATCTTCGTTTCGCTATTCGCTTTCTGCTTTGCCGTTACCGTAGGCTGTATCTGGGAAATCTACGAATTCAGTGCAGATGCCATCCTGTCTACCAATATGCAGAAATTCATGCTGGAGGATGGCACGCTGTTAGTAGGTCGAGCTGCTCTGACAGATACCATGAAAGATCTGATTGTAGATATCCTCGGTGCCTTTGTCATGTCGACGGTGGGTTATTTATCCCAGCTAAAAGAGAGCGGCTTTTTAAAACGATTTGTGATTAAGAACTAAAGGGCTTCCCCATAGGTGGCCCTTCCTGCTCTTCATCAACAATTTATGCAATCTTAATTCTTACATATCTGCCATCAAAGCTTGCAGTTCCAGTATCCAGTTGAATCGGTCTGTTGAAAAGCGGGCCGTCGCATACAAAAGTATGGTATTCCCCATTCTCCCCACATACATCAATCCCTTCGGATTTAAGTTGTGAGACAAGTTCACGAGTCAAGGGTTTTCCAATGTGGCTGCCATCCATCTTCTCCGTATCAATTACCGTGATATACGTAATAAACCCACTGTCTATAAAGTCATAGACTACCTGCTCTCGCGCCTGCTGCCAGAGCGGCAGGAAGGGCTTTAGCCCTGTATTGTTGCAGCGTTCCTCATTCCAATCTAAATGTGCCTGAATGTCGATGTCTCCAAAGACACACACGTCAGCTCCTTTTCGCCTCTCTTCTAGCAATGTTTTTTCAAAATTTGCTTCATATTCATTTCCCGATGTTGGTATGAGTTTTATAGGAATTTTTAAGGATTCTGCAAGCCGAACGATCATGCCCCTGTCAATGCCATGAAACCAAGTTCGTTCCTTGTCCTTGTTATAGGTCATAAGTAAGCTTTGGGGTTCCAGCCCCATGGAAACCGCTTTATAAATAGCGAAGGTACTGTCTTTACCTCCGCTGTATGCGGCTGTAAATTTAACTGTATTTTTCAAGCCTCTTTACCTCCTTACTGCCTGTTTCCTCTGCTCTGCCTGAAAAGGCTCCACGAAGCCGTGATAAAAGGCTTCCTCCGTAACTTTTTCTCCTCTCAGACACCATTGATACAGCAAGTCCGGCCTGACGCTGAACAGCAACACCCGATCCTCCGGCCAAGCTTCTGCGCACGCTTCCCCTTCTTCCGCTTCCCACCGCTCTCGCCTTGACTCCAACTGCTGCTGAACCTCGTTTTTGTCCAATCCCAGCAGCTGATCAATTTCCCGGTGGTGCTGCCGATTAGGACAAGCATACCCCAACTGCTGAAACATCTCCTCCTGTTCGGGGTCCGTGGCAGGAAAGAGAAAAGCGTTGGTATATCGGATATCCCCTTGAAAATATAAGGTCTTCGTATATCGGTAATAGCCGATTTGTTTAGCAATATCCCCATTGGCCGGCGCTCCGTAGAGCAATCCGTTATCTGGATTCACCTGAGGGCAGTAGTATTTGGCATCGAGAATGCCGATAACCCGGCAATCCGCTGACGGGTGTTGGTATACTCGCAGAATATCCGGAATAAAGTCACCCTGAGCCTGGTATTCTCGATTTTGGAGAATATAATGAGGGGGACCAGACCTGGTATCCGTCAAGTTGCCGAATACAGCTTTGGCTGCATATTCCCAAATTTGCTCAAAAGCGGTAACCCCCAACTGCCGACGATAAAATGCACTTTGGCCGCACCAGGCCCATAGGGCTTTTAGCAGCCGCACTTCCCGTTCAGAAAAGACAACCGTCAGCCGATCGGCTAAATAAGCAGTAAATTGAGACAAGTCGCTGCCGTCAAAGTCCTCTGCTTCCGGAAGTTCCAGTTCCTGGTATTGCCCCAACCCCTGCATCAGCAGACCGCACTGGCGCAAGATAAACCCATGGAGCTGTGTCAGCAGTTGGGAATAGTCCTGCTGGTTCTGGCGATGGAAGGTATCCAGGTAGACCACGTCTCTGCCAAGAAGGGGTGTCCCCTGAGAAATGGTCTGCTGCCATTGGATGGGGCCGTTGCCGTTTCTTTTCAGCTCGCTTTTTTTACTGAAATAAATTCCGTTATTCTGGTAATCCTGTAACAACCAGCTGGCCAACTGAAATCGATCAACCTGTTGTTGGTGTTCCTGTGCATGATAGGCATCAAAAGCATACGCCTCCTCAAAGCGGGATCGGTCTAATTGGCTCTGAGCCCGCTCCACCAACTGGCAAATCAAGCCTACGTGATGGAGGACCGCTGGCAGTTCCTGACTCCCAATGTCTGATTTCAGGTATTTCGGATATCCAATAACGGAGGTATCTGTCTTGCTGCTGTAATAGATTCCTACAAAGGTAAACCGCTGTCCGCTGA
The DNA here is from genome assembly GCF_010669305.1 of Aminipila butyrica. NCBI lineage: Bacteria > Bacillati > Bacillota > Clostridia > Peptostreptococcales > Anaerovoracaceae > Aminipila > Aminipila butyrica. Next base: position 2,615,425 of record NZ_CP048649.1, read on the forward strand.
AAAAGCCACATTCCATCAGTTCCGGCAACACGGGATGAGCAGACCAAGGCTGGCCTTTCTCCCTGCCGCCTATCCGGCTTCCTTCCCGAATCAGTAACAGTTCCGGCCTCTTCATAAGGAGCTGCCCACGCTCTCTGAAGTTGATTGAGCTTCATTTTTGCTCTCCGCCGAAGCCGATTCAAAGGCGGATGCCCTTCCGTCTTTTGCCACTGTACCCGCTGCCCCGCCAGCACTATAATCGACTGCAAATTCCAGTTGTTCAGGCTCTTCCTCTCTCTTTTCTCTTGGGGTGGCCGGCACGGCTACAAAAGCAGAATCCGGAAGTCCCGTCACCTCCCCCTGCAAGGAAACCGGCTGATGCCCAGCTACTTCCAGATGATTGACGGCCAGGCGAATAGCTGACAGCGTGCGGCACTCCTCCCTGAAAAACTGAGTGGGAATGTTGCGGAACACATCCTGCCTGAGATAAGCCAGCAGCTTGTCCATAAAGGGATTAGGCAGCCCTTCTAGCTGGCTGGCTGCGGCTGGATCTCCCTGGAAAGCCTGAACCACACAGTTGCTGTGAACTTCAATATCTGCCAGCTCCTCTTTTGTGAAAAACCAGTAGCCAATACAGCGGTCTTCATCAAAACCCGCCTGCAAAATAAGCCGATTAATGGCTTTTCGCAGTACATTCCAATCATATCGTTCTGTCCGAACCAGATTAGAAGTCTGGCAATCGGGCAGACAAATAACCGCTCGATTAGCTTCTTCCGGGGCCAGCCCGTTCAAATCCTTATAAATAAAAGACCAACGTCGTTTAAAAGCAGAATCCAAAGGGAATACCCCTTGATCCGCACTGTTCATCGTTCCCCATATGTATAGATTTTCTGGCAGCCTAAGGTTTTTAAAAGATTCCGCTGAAAGCCACGGCCATTGCGTCGTCTTTCCAGCCAGTTCTTCAGAAACGGCTCTATAGAGATACTGTGCAAAGGCATCTGGCAAGGTGATGGCATAATTACTCACCCCTTTGTCTCGATCCAGCAGCTGAAACAAATCTCCAAACACACCAGCGGCGTTAGCCCGGTTCATCTCCTCAATAATCAGCACGTACTTGTCCGGCCTCCCGGACAACTTAGCTGCCAGGGATTTAGCCAGCAAAGAGCCGAAGGGGCCGGGAACAAATTCATAGGTGATGCGGGGGCCTGTCATATTGCCGCTGAAAACTCGAGTTCCATCGGTCACTTCCAACTGCTCCTGAATATCCCCTCTGGGAACAGGCATATATCCTCCCACAAACTGCTGATAGGTATAGTCCGCATAGAACGTTACCCGACTAGCCTTTACCTGTCCTTCTTTATTTTTCTCCGCCAGTTCTTTTACCTTCTTTGCCAGCAGATGACTCTTCCCCGTACCAGGGGCACCAAATACCAACATATTCCAAGGGTAACGGCTGTCCGCTGCCGCTGCTTTTTCAAACAAGGCTGACGGTTCATAAACCACCTGCTTTCCTTCCCGGCTGCTCAGCACATAAGGCCTATTGTCGAAATAGGTCAGATACGCTTGCAGCACCTCTGAACCAATCGGCTGTCCCTCCCTGCTGATGCGGATGAACGAAGCCTGCGCCACGCTGGCACAAGCGTGTTGTCCTGCGGAAAGACGGAAATACGCCTTCCCCTGATTCTCTGCTAACGCTTCGTACATGCTGCGGATATCAATCCGACCACTGGGGCAGCGGTCAAAGCTGCTTTCCAGGGATACCAAATAGTCGTCTGGATAGATGCCCGCTGAAAATTTTAGGGTAGCAGGGTCGGTCTTACAGATGACAAAGGCGAAAAAACGCAGTTTCTTCCACTTAGCATATTTGTAGGCAGCGATAAGCCGATCTGTAAAAAGTCGAATCTGCGGTTTAGCTCGCTCTGTTCCTGTCACCGAAGTCTCAGAAAAAATCGCTACGATTTGTTCCCCTTGTGGACTCACCAGCAGACTGACTTGCTGGGGTGTAAAGGCGGCAGTTCCAGAAGCTTCTTTTTCTGCCTCGCTTAGCGGTGGAATCTCCTGCAAGCTCCACCCCGGCAATCTGGTATAGAAAAGCTGATAGATGTCGGTAACTGTTTTAGGCATAAGTACGTTCTCCCTTTCTTCTGCTGTTATTTGGTTTGAATAGTAATCGTCTTCGCCGAATAATCATAATCTACGGCGATATCAAACAGCTGAGCCACATCCCGCAATTTAAAATAATTATTCCCGCCAATGCTGTAGGCCATTAAAGCCTGGCTCTGTCCGTCTACATAAATGGGGCTGCTGGTAGCTGCGATGGTTTTAGCAGAACCATCTCCCCACGCAAGTTCACCGCCCACCGGCGTATAAGCTGTCTCCGATAACAGCTGAACCGCTTTTTTCTCCTGGTCCCAGGCAACTTGGAAATTCTTCTCCGTATGATTCACCGCCATAGCCAGATCTCGAAGCTTTAAATAATTGCTTCCATCTATGTTGTAGCCTTCAAAATCTACCATTACACCATCTACCTGAACCTGAATGTGACTGGCCTTCGTCAGCGGTGCATTATTGCTGTATGTAAAGCCCAAGGCATTGTTTACCTTTCTGCCGGCGGTCAAGCTTTTCCCCTGATGATACAAGGCGATAGATCCGCCCCCATCGAGGCACATGGCGTTAATCAGCCCCAGCCCTTGGCACACAGCGGCCGCTTCCTTGATGGTAGCTGCTTGAATGGTCCCCATCCGTACTTTTCCATCGGCACCAGCGCCAATAAAGGTTCGGGCGGCTTTGCCTGTCAAGATTTTACCCTCAAAGAATTGCTCCGCTTCCCCATCTGCTGTCACTTGTCCGTTGATAATCAGGCTAGGGCCTGCACCCACCGCCTGAATGACTGAATCCCAAGTCTCTGCTTTGGTAAAGGTCGGCGTGATTTCTACCTCGTAGCGAACTTGATCCCCCACTTGGAAGCGTTCATCTACCAAATCCGCCACCTGTGGATTATATACGATAGCAAACCCCCCAGCCGGCACATAAAAATCCGTCGTTGCAATATACGTCACCGTCCCATTTTCTACCACAGGAGCCTTCGCTCCCCCCGCCATTTTCACAACCGCGCCGTATTCCGGTGTAAAGATGGTAATGGCTTCTGCTTCATCGCTGGGATGATTGATTCTCCAGGGAATAGCGCGATATTCCCCATTGATATAGCCTTTAAAGTGAAAAGAAAGCCTGTCCACCACCAGCCGGCCTTGACTGGTAAAGCCCGCCACCGCCCCGCCATTGCTGACATGGAGCACCTTCCCATTGCGAATGATCGTGCCCCAAGGTACAGGAATACCGTCATAAGCAGAGAAATACGTGCCGTTGATGGCGGCAAAGCAGTTGTTGTTTCTAGCCATATTCGCTACAGAATCTGCCGAGCACAGGTTGTTCCCTGCGGTCATTATCAACGGCTGAACCTGTTGATTATTCATATCCACCACCATGTAATTGGTGCTGAGGCCGTTAATCTTGGTCCCTGAAATATAGGCCGACGGTTCTGCAAAAGCAGTCAGCGGCGTGCTGATCAGCAGCAGCAATGCAACCAACACGGACCATCCCTTGGTCTTAAAAATCATAGCGGTTTCTCCTTCTTTTGCTATTTTTATATTTATTATGCTTTAAGTATGTAGAGAAAACAAGACTAATCACACAATTATAACTACTTTGCGGACAAAAATTACATTTTATTGTCTCAATTACGTGCACCCATCGAGAAGCTCAACAAAAAGAAGCCACAAGATTGCATAACCGATGCCACATCTTACAGCTTCTTTCTACTTGCCTATACGTGTTGGTATCAGCCGCTTCTGATACCCCGAAGATTCCGTCTGCTAAAAATCTGAGTTGCCCCAAGGCTTCTGCCGATAATAAAACAGTTGATCAACCACGTCTATATAGGTCGAATCGCTGATTTCCATTACCCCCAGACGAATCATGGCAGCAAATCGGCAAGAGCCCAAAAGCAACGAAGACAAATCGGACTTTTTACAACGAATCTCCACGAACGCCCCTTCTTCTTCCGAACAAACCCGCCAATGGGCTTGACCTTTTTTCCCATCTCCACCAAAGGCTATGCTGACCGCCTCCTGTCGGTGGTTTAGTTCATCTTCCCAGCTGATTCGCAGATTCACCTCTTGGGACGGAAAGGCTCGATATTCGGTTTGCTGAATAAACTTCTCTACCGATAGGATTTTGTGCATAATGCCAATAGCTGATACATTGGATTGTAAGTAGCCAAAAGGAATATAATTATTTGAAAGATCCTGGGGGCTGCGAAGGAGATGGTAGAAATCTTCTTCCCCTGTACGCAATACCACAGACTGCGCCTCGTCGGCCTGCATCCGCAGAAAATTCAACAAGCCTTTTAAGATGGCTCCATTTTCATAGATCAGTTCATCCACTTCGATATGGTTTAAGGTATAATTCATCGGGCTGTCACAGATAAAACGGTAAGCCAAATATCCCTTTAGTTCACCCTCTTCTAGCCAACCAAGCCTCCGAACTGGCGAATCGGCTTCCATGGCCCGGATTTCTTCACTGAATTTCATCAACATGCCGTGGTTGTTCTTTGCATATCGTTGATGGCAAGCCAGGACCTCAGGCAGATCCTCTTTCCCCAGCAGTTTCAAATGGGTCAACTCCCCGTCTCTTGGCAGACTGTCAGCAGGAATGTGGTATTCGTCCAGCTTACTGCCAAACCCATAGCCCATTCTTCTGTAAAAATCCATGCTGAAAGGCAGAAGCAAGGCTATCAGTCCTCCACTTTTCTCTGTATATTCCTCAAAGAACTGCACCATATTCAGTGCCACCCCCTGTTTCTTGTGCAGGGGGTGGACTGCTAGAGACATCAGGCCTACCGCTTTTTGCATCTGCCCAAAAAGATTCATCTTGAACTCAATCAGCTTCATGGTAGCAATGAGTACCTGTTCTTCATAGAGGCCAAAAAAGTGCACATCTTCGGCCTCTTCCATATCCCGTAAAGTCTTTTTGCGGTAGGTCTCATAGCATTCCCCATCTAAGGTTTTAAAGGCCGGGTAAGCATTCAAATAAATCTCCAAATAGTCCTCCATAACATCCGGTCCGATGGCCTGAATTCTTCTCATTTCTATACCTCCTTCTTTTTCCGGGAGCACCTTCAGCGCTCTAAATAGCTCCTTTTTCTTCTAATGACTTTACATATTCGCCGATGCGAGCCAAACCACCCTTAAAATAGTCCACATCTCCGAAACCATAGCCAATCCGGAAGCTGTGTTCCTGCTCGAAGCAAGCTCCGTGGCATACCAGCACCTGCTTCTCCTCATATAACCCTTGGGCGAATTCCAAGGCTGGAATATCAAAGTCGTAGCAGATAAAAGAGGTGGAACTTTTACTGTCACAGGCCACTTTAAAGTGGGGCTGCCCTTTGATCCACTCATACAAAGCGGCCCTGGCCTCCTCGACAATGTTCTTGTTTCGCTTATAGAACAGGTCTTTATTCTCCAGTACGATGGCCGCAATTAGCTCATTAATTGGCCCTTCGCAAATGCTGTGATAAGAGCGCATGTTCATCAACGTATCCTTCAACGCTAAATCCCTAGTAACAATCCAGCCTACTCTGGTACCGGCACTAGAGAACACCTTGCTGGTACTGCTGGTGGCAATGCCCTTTTCATACAAATCACAGATAGAATACATGTATTCATCGCTCAGGCCCCTGTAAATCTCATCACAAACCAGGTATGCATCTACTGACTTAGCAATGTCAACCAATTCCTCCAGCTGCCCCTTGGTCAGGGTATAGCCCGTAGGGTTGTTGGGGTTGGCCAGATTAATCATCTTGGTGTTCTCATCTACCATAGCCCGTATCTTGTCAAAATCTATGGCGTAACCAGATGCGGCATCACAGGTAAAAATTCGCACCTCCACCCCTATAGCCTCCGGGATGGAATAATACTGCTGATAATTTGGCAGGATGCTGACAACGTTGTCCCCTTGCTCACATAGGGCGTAGCAGACGATGGAATTAGCTCCCGTACCGCCGTGAACTGAGAGAATCATGTCTTCCGAAACCGCATCAGTATACAAGCCGGCAATAGCTTTTTTCAGCCGGGGCATTCCTTCAAAATATCCGTAGTGAAGGCTCATGCTGCTTATTTCCTGAAAAAAGCCTTCTTTATCCGTGCCAGTCATCTCTAAAAGCTGCTCTACCGTCACCGGCTGACAGCAGCTAGAGCCCAAGTTGTATTCGGCCTTGTCATCCAATGGGTTCAGCCAATATTCCACTTTAAATTTGCTGATGTTCATTTATACACCCTTCCTTTCTTCTCCTTCGATTAAATATCCGCTAAGATTCCCAACTCTTTAGCTTGAGCTAAATCGATGGCACGCTTGCCTGTAACCAAGTCTAACAACGCCAAACCAGTGGCATCAAAGATGGTAATCTCCTCTTCGGAGCAGCGGCCAGGTATTTCTCCGCTCAGCACCTGACCAATCTCTCCAGCAATATCAGCCTCACGTATAACTCCCTGTTTAATCGGCAGCTCCATCTCCCCTACCTGCACACATTGCTTCACATCGTCAGCATAAATTTTGGCTCCCTGGAATAAGGTCGGGTCAATTTCTTCCTTTCCTTCCATATCTGCCCCAATGCAGCTGAAATGGGTGCCCGGCTTTACCCACTCCTTGAGAATGACCGGGCTGCGGGAGGGCGTAATGGTGATGATGATGTCGCTTTCCCCCACCGCCGCAGCTAAATCTTCCGCAGCCAAAAACGCCCCCTGGCTGCATTCTAAGGAAAAATCTTTCTGAAGACGTTCAGCACAAGCGGCAGCAAAAGTTCTGGCATGTTCTTGATTCAGAGCGTCAGCTATATAAACCTTTTTGATGCCTGGCAGAAGGGTTAAGGCCGCTGCAATCTGATAGATGGACTGCTTTCCTGCTCCCAGGATTAAAAGTACCTCTGAATCGCTCCTGGCCAAGGCCTGGGCTCCTATAGCCCCTGCCGCCCCCGTCCGCATGCAGGTGATATAGGCCGCATCCATAACGCCCAAAGGAATACCTGTGGTGGAATCAAAAATCATCAGCATACCATTAAAAGGCGGCAGCCCCTTCTCGGTGTTAGCCGGAAAATTATTCAGCATTTTCAAACCGTGGAGATTCTCACCGAAAATACACCCGGAGCGAATGTCCATCACCCCGCCGACCTCTTCAAAATCATAGGATACCAAGGGCCAAACCACCGTTTTTCCCGCCGCCTTCAGCCGATAGGCCGATTTTACTCCTTCGATGACACTGGGCAGCTCCAGCACCTGTTCTAGATTTTTTCGTCCTAAGATTGATACCTTCATCCTTTTGCTCCTTTCAAGTTTTATCTTTAATATAGCTGTTTCATAACTTCTTTAGCCTTATTATATCCCAGCGTTTTCCTCTTTGCCATGGTATTTAATTGTACGAAAGTATAATCCATCAGCTCTTGTTTTATACTATTTTACAAATGAATTGGGTGAAATCTGCACCCTCTTCTCATCTTTTTGTACACAGACAGGAGACGAGGCGGTATAATGATATGGATTGGTGGGGACGAGCCTTTTGCCTTCCTCTTTCCTGACAGTCCAGCGGAGGTTTAACGATGAGTTACTTAGTTTCTGATTTTTATCACACCTTTTCTCACGGCCTAAAAATTGTCGCGGGTATGGGCGGCGTATCCAGAGCCGTTACCAATGTAGGTATATTGGATTACGAACTGGAACCCAGTTTAAAAAATAAATATTTTCATACAAACATTCACGCAAATCAACTGATTATCACCACTTTTTTATATGCGAAAGACAACCCTTTCCTGGTGACGGATGCGGTTAAATACTTAATCGCTAAAGGCGCCAGCGGACTAGTCATAAAAAACGTCTTCCACATTCCCCTTCATGAATCCCTGCTTCGGTATGCGGACTCCAAAAACTTTCCGATTTTTGTAGTAGAATCTCAGGATATTTATGTAGAACAGATTATCGCTCACGTAAGCCGCCACAGCCAGTTGCTTTCGGACATGCAGTTTGCCAGTGAAAAAATCCGTCTTATTCTTTCCCAGGATTTCACCGAAGAGGCAGTTAAGCAACAAGCCCAGGCCATTAACCCTTCCTTTTATAATGAATTTTTTACCGCTTTCATTCAGCTGGACGATTTTTTCGATTTGACCGCCTTTCAACGAATCTATGATGCTTACGCCAAAAGCAGCCTGAATCAGATTGGCAACAGCCTGATTTACTGCCAGCACGGCCTGCTCTTGGTCTGCTCCGGTGAAAATATTACTCAGCCCTGTGCAGATCCTTTGGTCCGAGAAGCACTGGACGTACTCCTGCCTGATGAAACCGACCTGTCTGTGGGTATCAGCGATTTGCATCTGAAGCTGGAGGAATTCAAAACCAGCATTCTGGAAAGTCGGTATGCCTGCCAGCTGCCCGGCATCTCCGGCAATGCTATCCAGCAATACAGTCAGCTGGCTGCCTACAAAATCATCTTTCCCTTTTATAACAGCGATCATATGCAGAAATACGCCGATGAACTGTTAGACCCTATCTCCGATTATGATATCGAGAACAATACGCATCTGTTAGACACCCTGCTCTGCTACATCCAGTTGGATTGCAGCCTGCTGGAAACCGCCGAACAGCTCTCTCAGCACCGCAATACCATTCGCTACCGGCTGGAAAAGATATCAGAAATCACTCACCTGAATTACAAAAGTTTTTCCGCCATGGAGCAGTTGTCCCTGGCAGTAAAAATACACCGTTGTTCTGAAAAAAGATAAGCCGTTGTTATCCGTGCCAGAAAACGATTGAAGTGTTTAAAACAATAAGTATAATAATAGTTGACAGGTGGTGATAACATGTTCAAAATAGGAGAGTTCTCCAAATTAACCCAAGTCTCCATTCGTATGCTTCGGTATTATGATGAGACAGGACTTCTAAAACCAGCAGAAATTGATAAATGGACAGGATATCGTCTTTATTCCGTTGAACAAATACCTATCCTCAATAAAATCGTCTATCTTCGCGACAGTGGCTTTCTTATTTCAGAAATCATAACGGCGCTTAATAAAAAAGATGACCCTGGGCTTTTAGCCCAGTTGGACAAGAAATATAAAGAAATAGAACAAAATATTCAAGAAGAACAAGAACGGCTAAGAAAAATAAATCTCGCCAAAGCTGAAATTTTGATGGGCAAAAGGGATATACACTACAATATTTCAATTAAAGAGATTCCCAGTTATCAAGTGCTTTCCTTGCGTAGAATAATCCCCGATTATTATGCTGAAGGAACCTTATGGCAAGAACTGTCCGCATTTGCTGCGGAGCATCAGATCCCCCTGTCCAGTAACACCTTTTCGATTTACCACGATACCTCTTATAAAGAAACGCTCGTAGATGTTGAATTGTGTGCTCCCGTAGAAAGATTGGGGAAAAGCAGCGAAAACTTTGTCTATCGAAGCACAAGTCCGGTACCAACGATGGCTTGCACCATGGTCTATGGCGCTTTTTCTAATATCAGAAAAGGTTATCTGACTTTTTCCAACTGGCTGCAAGAAAACAACCGATATCAAATGTCCGGACCAACTCGCCAAATCGTGCACCGAGGACCTTGGAATGAAAACAACCCCGACAATTATTTGATTGAACTTCAAATACCATTCGTGCAGATCTAAAAATATCTTGCTTTTGCAGGATATTTTTTTATGCCCTTGACCCTCACACCATGTGAGGGCTTACGCTGTACTCACATCAACTAAGGAGGTATGATATGAACAATTTAACACTGCGCCCTATTGGCAAAGTCTGCAACAACGAGAATGGCACCTATATCAAGCTGGATAAAAATTATATTCCAGCTTTACAAGCCCTGGAGAGCTTTAGCCATATTAACGTGCTCTGGTGGTTTAGCGATTATGATGACGCCCCATCACGGGCTGAACTGCAAACGGAACAGCCTTATAAGGGTGCCCCCTCTGTAGTGGGTATTTTCGCAACTAGGTCGCCCATACGCCCCAACCCCATAGCATTGACTACGGTAGAGGTTATCCATATTGATTTGGAGGAAGGCCTCATTCAAGTTGCCTTTATCGATGCCAACGATAACACACCCGTTCTCGATATCAAGCCGTACACCCCCAGCTTTGACCGAGTTGAGGCGCCTAGTGTGCCTGCATGGTGCAGTCAATGGCCAAAAAGTACAGAGGAATCTGGCTATTTTGACTGGTCTGAAGTTTTTAATTTCTAAATAAAATCCATAGAAAGACGGCGGTACCCTAAAAAGTATCGCCGTGTTACTTTTTACAAGCCACTATTGCTGGCAGACAGGTAAATCAGTAGATTTCCTATCTGCAATCCCACCATGGCCAATCCCACACCGCCGACACCAGATGACAGCACGTAGAGGATTAATTTCCGGTATGCACGCTGCTGAAACAAGGTAATGTTTTCCATTTCAAAGGTAGAAAAGGTGGTGAATCCACCGATAAGGCCTGTCCCTATCAGCAGCTGGCTAAAATGATTGGCGTGAATGCCAACCAGCAGGCCCATGCCAAAAGAACCAACTAAATTAATCCATAAGGTTGCCAAAGGAAAGGAACTTGAAGTGTCCCTCTTCATAAGGGAAGAAAGCCCAAAGCGGCATAACGAGCCTATAGCCCCGCCAGCCATGACCAACAAGAAATTACTCATTCTCTGTAAGCCCCCTTCTAACAATCCATTTATTGCTGGCATAAACGCCCAGAGCTGCTGATAAAAAACCGCATAATAGGCTAATCAGCACATACGCTCCCCCCATGACATAATGCCTGTTTAAGATGAAGTCAGCAGCTTGTACACTAAAAGCAGAAAAGGTGGTAAAAGAACCAATCAAGCCTGTCCCCAGACCTACGACCAACCTATTGGAAATCCCCGGTAAGGTAGACAAATATGTGACAACAACGGCTAAAAGGAAGCTGCCGGCAATATTAATTAAAAAGGTCCCATAGGGAAAAAGGTTCCCCTCCAGCGTTATGCTGATCCAATATCGGAGTGCAGATCCAATCGCGCCAAAGATGGCAATATAGATGTAATACATGTTTCATTCTCCTTACCCATCATGAACTGCTGCAATTATATTTAGAAAAACAAAAAACTCCTACATAGCGAAAAAACGCTTGTAGGAGTCATTAGCTTAGCAGCACTTAAAGGCGAACTCCATCGCCGTTTACTATTTAATTCTGCACTTATCTTATCATAGGCCGTATAGAAATTCAACTTATTTTAATAAGCAAGCTTTTTCTTTCTCAGGGTGCAAAATAGAAAGACTAACAAAAGCCCCAGAAACGTAATCCCCAGTGCAATCAGATAAGCGCCTTGGAAGTTGCCTACATAATCTTTGAAATACGCGGCAATCCTCGGTCCCACAAAGGCACTTCCCGCATAGCCAAGAAATACAAAGCCATAGTTTGTGCTGAGATTTTTTACCCCGAAAATCTGACCGCAAAGAGGCGGAAAGATAACCATAACCGCACCAAACCCAATGCCAATTAAAGAAACCGCCATGATGTAAAAGGGTAAATCCCTCACAAACATCATCAGCACCAGCGTTATCCCCGTAATACATAAACTGATTATAAGGGACTTGACAGCACCAACCTTATCCGTCATATAACCAAACAAAATCCTGCCGCCAAAATTGGCCAGTGCGCAGATGCTGACTGCCATAGCCGCTTCTGAAGCATCTGCACCAATCTGAATCTGTGCGATACTATAATTAGCACCTACAAACATGTTGCCTGCGGTGGTGGCACTGATAAAAATAAATAGTAGGGTATAAAATAGCGGGGATTTCAGCATTTCTTTCCAGATAAAATCTATGGAAGGCCCCATACCATTTGCCTGTATTTTCGGGACCGTATAGCCGGCAGGCAGATACCCGTCATCTGCTTTTCGCAGAAATAAGGCCGAAGCAGCCATAAAAATGACACAAACCACACCAAAGATTTTAAACGCTGTCTGAGAACTGCCAAAAGTATGAATCATGGTGCTGGCAACTGGCGAAAAGGTGAAGGGTCCAAGCGCTGCACTAGCTAACAGCAAGCCCGATATCAGCCCTCTCTTGTCCGGGAACCACCGCAGAGCTGCGGTCACATTAGGGTTGTAAACCATACCGGCACCGCTTCCTGCTAAGATTCCAAAGGCCAAGTAAATTTCTACGATTTCATCACAGAATCCAGTAATAAACCAGCCTAAAGAGAAAACAAGGGACCCAATGAAAACGACCGTTCGAGGCCCCATTTTATCGACGATCCTTCCTGCAAAAATGCCCACAATAGCCAGACAAAGCTGATAAATGGCATAGGCATTGGCTAACTGTGAAGAAGTAAATTTTGGGTTGCCAAGAGTATCCAAAATCCCTGTTGTGCTGTCCGTCATGCCCGCTGAAAGGACACTAAATGCTGATACAGCGGAAACAAAAAACGTTATTATCCATGCCATGGCGAGAATGCCATAGCGCTTTTTATCTTGTTCCATCTAATTTATTCTCCTTCTAGGACAAAAGCCATCCACCATCTACAAAGAGTGTCTGACCGGTTATGTAAGAAGCTTCCTCGGAAGCCAGGAACAACACCGCATTAGCAATCTCGCCCACCGTCCCCTGCCGACCTAGCGGCAGGCGGCTTTTAAGGGCTTCCAGCTTGCCTGGCTGCTGATAAATGTCTTTATTGATATCTGTAGGAATACTTCCGGGACCAACAGCATTAACCCGGATACCAAACTCACCCCAATCCTTCGCCAAGCACTTTGTCAGCATTTGAACACCCGCCTTGCTCACACAGTAAGCGGTGCTGTTTGGCACGACAGACTGCGCATTAATGGATGCAATGTTGATGATAGTACCTGGCTTATTACGTTCAATCATATTCTTTGCTGCAAATTGTGAGCAAAAAAACTGGCTCTTCAGATTGACATCCAGGGTCAAATCCCATTGGCTCTCTGTCACATCAACGCTAGGTGTTACCATGTAAACCCCGGCATTATTGACTAAAACGTCAATTTGCCCAAACCGCTTCACCGCCTCTTTCATGAAGCCATCTAATGCATCCATTTTAGTCAAATCTGCCGCCATCCCAAAGATACGTTCTCGGTTCGCGCCTGCAATCTCTGTTAATATTTCATCGGAATAATCTCGTTCTACACTGCAAAGAGCTAAATTAGCCCCTGCATCATAAAAACTCTTTGCAATTTGTTTTCCAATCCCCTTTGCTGCTCCTGTTACAATAACTGTTCTTCCTGTGAAATTAAACATATAAAAATCCTCCTGTTTGTTATTTTTTTAACTCACAGTTGCAGAATAACACATAAAGCAACTTTAAAGTCAATTGGAAATAAAGCTATTTTTATCGGAAAGAATGGGATTATATGCTCTTCAGACTTGTAAACTTGCATAGAATCCGTTATACTTCCCTATATCAGAATACAATATGTCAAACATTTCACAAATCTGCCTGGAAGGAGATTAAAGTCCCTTTAAGGTTTTCGAATAAGGAGGGAGAAAAGATGGAAGGAAAAGGAGGCGGAGAAAAATATAAGATCGGCGACGTGGCAAAAATGCTGGGGATTACCCCGGAAGCCATCCGTTTTTATGAAAACCACGGCATTATTAAACCGCAAAAAGATGATAACACGGGATACCGTTATTATGATGTCTGGGATATTCACATGCTCATCCGCGCACGCTCATACCGCCAATTCGGATATTCACTGTCGGACACCGTAAAAATGCTAAATGACTATGGTACCGATGAATTTATCGGTCACCTTGAAGAAAAAGAACAACAAATTCAACAAGAAATCATCTGGAATATTAATCTGCTCAAGCGATTGCGTCAAACACAAGAAATTGTAAGCGAAACACAAAAAAGCTTCGGAACCTATAGCATACGCACACGTCCGGCCATCTATCGCCTGGAAACACAACAGGCCTATAGCATTCACGCCAATGCTGATATTCGCAGGAAATTACAAGAATGGATTTCCAAAGTTCCTTTTGTATATCCCTGTGCACTTTTTTCTCAGCAAGAAGTGCTCCTTGGAGGAACAGAAGGAACCTTTACTTTTGGTCTTGGGGTTGATGCAGAATACAAAGAATTTTTTGATTTAAAACAGCAGGACGATATTCAGTTTTTCCCTGAACTTACTGCCGTTTATACGACGATTCGTACAGACTCCAACGAAGTGTTAACCACAAAGCGCCTGATACCGGCCATGGAATACCTGAAAAGCCAAGGACTTACCTTGACTGGCGATATTTTGAGCCGTGTCGTACTTATGCGAAAAGAAGAGGATATTTATGTCAGCTATCACCAGCTCTGGTTTCCTTTTGAGACCTTTAGCAAGTGACGATAGCACAAGAGCCTGTCCCCTACGGGGACAGGCTCTTCCTTTTCTTAAAAGATACGCGGATTGCTATCCTATAGCAACCAGTTCTCTAGGCATTAGTATTTAATAAACTTATCGCCAGGAACACCGCAAATGCTGCATTTTTCCGGAACAAATTTTTCAATGTTTCCACATACGGGACATAGATAATAGAAGACTTCTTCCTTCTGATCCAGATTATCCAAGGCCTCTTGATAAAGCTTCGCATGCACTTCTTCCGCTTTCATGGCAAAGGTAAAGGACATAACTGCCGCTTTATTGCCTTCCTCTTCTGCCAGCTTCACAAAGTCTGGATACATGTCTTTGTATTCATGTGTTTCACCTGATACCGCATCTTGCAGATTCTCCACGATTGAGCCCACTTTTCCGGCTACTTCAAAATGCTTTAGGGCATGCAAGGTTTCCGCATCAGAAGCTGCCTTAAATAACTTTGCAGCATTCAGATGTCCGTCTTTCTCGGCTTTTCTGGCATAAGCCAAGTACTTTCTATTTGCCTGAGATTCTCCTGCAAAAGCTTCCATCAAATTGTCCATTGTCTTACTTTCAGCCATTTTTTCTCCTCCTGTGTTTCACAAATACTTTTTCCAATTACTACCCTTATCTTACTATAAATAGTTTGCCAAAGGTAGCTAAATTAAATTCAATTTAGTAATATTCACACCATTTATTAAATCCTAAAGTATGTTTTACACAATATTAAGCTCCACCCCAATGATTGCCATGTTAAGGCCTTCCGCATCATTTTTGACTTCTTGAGGCACGGTTGTAAAACCATTTTCAAGCCCAAGTTTTCCTATTATAGCTAAACAAAGTGCATCCAGTACATCATCTCTATTCCTCTGGCTCTCAATAGTTTTTGATATACAAGGGCAATACTTCTCTAACAACTGCATTCTTTCTAAAGCCCCTTCATCCGTCCTTTTCTTTGACATAACTGGGACTCCACCATTCAGAATACTGAATCCGTACTCGGGATGACCCTCTTTCAAACGATTTTTCCATTCCGAGTTTCCATTAAGAAATTTATCGACCTGCCTTATAGCCGGTATTATAGCCAGCGACTGTTCTGACAAACTTTTTCCAACTAATTTCATATTTTCTTCTTTTGCCAGTTGCTTATTTTCTGCATATACAGCGTTCCGATATGGCACATTAAAAACGCTAGACGCTTTTCCCTTCAATATTTTTCGTAGTGCATTATCCGGCCTACGCTCTGCCATCTCCTTGCTGTCCGGCAACCCTATAGGTATATCTATAATCATAGAACCTGCATCCGTATAGGTTCTGCAAATGTCGTCTATACATTTATATTTATGTATATTTACCTCTTCGTCCGTTAATACGGCTACTATCCACTGACCTTTACATCCATCAATGCCTATCGATAAGAGTGTGTTTTCTCCATTTTTTAAAACAGTATATTGCCTTAAAAACTGTTTTTTTATCTTTGTATGAGCTATTTCTTCTACAGGTAGTGTAATCCTTAATTCCGGTTCTTTTTCAAATAATTTCTCCCCATTATAAAGCTTAAACTCATGGTAAAGAAGGCTGTCATCAATTTCTTTTACTGCTTTTTGCTCTTCTTTATCAATATCAGGTATTTCTAGTGCTCTTAATATAATGGTCTGCATAAGATTTTCGTATTCGCTATAAGCCGTTAATTGTCTTTTAAGTGGTCTTGTCATATCACCGATGTATGCTTCAGATGCATCATGCAGTAAGCATGCAAGTTGTATTTCTCTTGACAACCCTCTTGCTTTTGCTTCCATTGCACAATTGATGGAATGTTGAGCAACAGAATAAAACATTTTAAAGTGCCCATTAGCTCTACAAATCATCGACAATGCATGAGCAATATCCTCTATTGTAATATCCCTTATCTCTGGTGCCGTTGGATTAAACCGTCTTCCAGTTATTGTTGAAATGCAATTTTTATCCATTCCTCTTATAAACTCCGTTCAAAACTCAGGTATCGGCTCCCCTGAAAAGATAATTGTCCATGATCCCCTTCTACCAGAAACCCATACTCCGAACCACCTATCAGAAATTCGATTCGATCCCCACTTTCCACTTGAAAAGTCACATAATAACTTGTAGAAGAGGTGGTGTAAGAGCCTTGTGCTCCGGTGATATCGCCCCCATTGTTGTGGTGCCCATGACTGACGTCGATACGCTTTGCCACGACCGTCGCGGCTACTGTCAGCCGAGGAGAATGGTTATTTTTATTCCATTGTCCAATGCCTCTAACAATATTGACCACTATAATACAAAGCACTAAAATAAATATCAAAAAAAACACGATTTCAAAGCCCCCACCGAAAAAGAATACATCACTAATCATCTCTATTACCTCTCATTTCACTTATCTTAATATACTAAAGCTTCTTCATTCAACAAAACAACATCATTCTCGGAATAAATCTATCAACGATAAAACCGTGGTAGAAATCAGCCGGCCCGGCATTAATAGCACCATAATAAAAATTAGCATTCGATTCATATCGTCAGAAATTCTAAAGGGATTGTTAAAAAGCCCTCCAGCCCAACCAATATTCGAGTAATCTGGTCTTGGTGTAATAAAATAACTGACCGTACTGTAAACTGTAATTCCAGCTATAAAGGATAGCAGCTCTTTCATATGAAAGGACAGGCCTACGATTAACCAATACAGCCCTCCTATAATTACTGTTGATAAGAAGGTTTTTACCATTAACAGGCCTAGATGCTTCTCTTTTTCCCCTTTGCGTATATCCACTGTACCTACTTTTCCCGGGTTTATCCATTCACCGATGAGTTCTATTAATCCCATAATACCATCCCCTTATTTCACCCATTGCTTTCTATGCGGCAACACCGCCTATACAACCAATGCATTCATTATATCATGAATGGACCATTAATTGATTAATTTTTAAGAGGCCTATGCGATTGAAAAAGAAACTAAAACAGTCGATATCAACAGGTATCGATTGTGCACATATACTGGAGTACTGGAGAAACCATTTTATATTTTACAGCTATTTTGGGGAATCACATGGAGGATATGAAGATGAATCACATGAATATGAATATAAATTGCCAGAAACCACTTTGCCCTCCCCCGGCATATATCTGTTGCAGTACAAGTGCTAAAGTTGCCATTGTCAACTTGGCGGAAGGCCGCCATCTCGGTGATATTCCCTGTGGAGAGGATTCCAATCCGTATTATATTGTTATCAGTGCAGCTGATAACATGGCTTATGTGGCAGACTACGCTCATAAGAAGATCCTAAAGCTAGACTTAACAAGCAACCAACTGATACTTCAAGCTGCTGTTGTCAGTTGGCCAAGAGGATTAGATCTATCGCCTTGTGGTCAATATCTTTATGTCGTCCTTGATGATGAACCCATTATGCAGATTCTTAATTCCAAGCTGGAAAACTTAGGGCAAATCACTTTACCTTCCTCCAGCGGGTCTGTAACCGTTACAAATGGAGGTTCTCAAGCATACGTTACCCAGCCTGTCTTAAATCAGACAGCAGTAATTGACCTATGCAACCAGACCCTCATCCGGCTAATAGATACTGGCACAAATCCTGGCCGCATGACGTATTCGGCCAAAGAATCATTATTGTTAGTTGCTGGCAGAGACAGCCAGACTTTGACTCCCATTGACACGTGTCAGCTATGCAGCTACCCGAACATTACCCTTAGCGGCTCCCCTTCCGGGTTGGCACTTACCAGCGAGAATCAACAGTGCCTGGTGGCGATTCCTCGTGACAATGAAGCAGCTATGGTAACCCTTTGTTCTCAACAAGTAACCGCACGAATTCCTGTTGGCGACGTGCCAGGGGGCGTAGCTGCCAGCAAGTTTTATCCGCTGGCGGCAATCTGTAATCAAATAAGCTCTACCGTAAGCATTATTAACACAGCAACCCTGTCTGTTACTGCCACCTTAAGCGTTGGGAACGGCCCTGCGGGAATTGCCATAGTCGGTTAATCGCTCTATCAGTTTTTCCTCATATTTTTTAACTCACTTTTCTACATGGGTTGAAAAAGAAGCTGCCGCTAAGGCCATCGCTGTTCCGGTAACAGATATTTTACACTTGAAGACAGGTGTAGTTTATAGAAGCTTATGGCGCAAATGTAATCTTTATGAACGACACAGTTGTCGTTGCAGAAGGTTACCCAACTGTTTTAGCAAAACTGAAAGAGTTGGGATACGATACCATGGACAAGTCTTCCCTAAAATGAGCTTGTAAGAATCTCTACAAATTTTATAGGAGAATAACTAGTGCGGCCTTCTATGATAAAATACATTCATAGAAGGCCTTTTTATTGTATTCAAAAGGAGTGCATAGACAGGCACTAAAAAAAGGAGAATTATTCCCCTTTATTTAGTATCATCTCGTTTTCCTGAATGTCTTGTATTTCTGGCGTCCCTTTCATGGAAATGTTCATGGTCGTTTCATAATATTTCCGTTCAAACTGTGACCAACTGACACCATCTCTATTGCTGTCGTTCTTACTAAAGCTAGATTCGTCTGTCTTTTGTCCTAATAGCAGCGACAAATAATCCGGGACATCGAAGGCATGTTTCCAAGCTTCTGCCTGCTGCTTGGCCACGGCCATCTCATGCTGCATGATGTATTTATTGTAGGCAACCTCCCGATCCGCTTGTGCCTGTTTGTCAACAGCGGTCAGTTGTGCTTTCACCTCATCGGTTAGGGGTATATCGGTACCGTTTACGGTAATATAGCCTCTTGATACCGCCCTGCTTACCATGGCGCTGTCAGAAAAATGAACAACATAGGAATCCTCCCCACTCCCCTTTGTGATTCCAAGGGTGTCTTTACCAGAAGTAGCACTTGGTTCTTTAGAATTCTCCTTCCGTCCATAGGCTTCTGCTGAAATCTCTACCGAATCCCTTTTAGCCATCGCCCTAGCTGACTTCGAATCATCCAATTTATTTATTAAATTAGTATTGCTAATTTTAGAACGTTGATTACTATATTCATTGCGCATAATCGAATTTATGTTCATTCCCCACCTCTTTACTTCTTTTAATCCTATCAATTCCTTTATACCTACTATATCGACAGGTAGCTATAAAACTAAAGCAAAACAAGGGTCTGATTGTTCTCTAGTCCTTTCCCCTTTGATGACTGCGATATAAAACTTTACTGCAATTGAAAAGGGGCCGGATTGAGAATCCAGCCCCTTTTCACGTTTTGTCGTCGTCTATGACATGGCGAAACCAAAGATTACATATCCGACAAAAGATATTGCAGTAACAATCCCGATGTATGGCAGTTGTGCCACGGCATAGTCTACATTATTAATTTTACAAGCTGAAGCCGAAAGCAGCGTTACGTCTGAATAGAAACAAGCCTGTGCGCCAAAGCATGCTGCGGAAATAATTGCGCCCAGTGTAAGCGGTATGCTTGCACCGCTTGAAACAGCCAACGGCAAAATGATCGGTGTACAAACTGCCGGAATGCTCCAGATATTGCCGGTTGCGAAACATACAAGACCGATGAGAATAAATGCAATTGCCGGAAGCCATGCTGCACTCATATATGGCCAGCAACTTCAACAAGGTAATCCGGTAAACCGATTAAGGTGATTGATTCTCTATAGAATAAGGATGTAACCAGTACAGCGGCTATAAATAACATGTCTTCAAGGCCTTTGTAACAAGCGTCACAGAATTTGCCAAGACTCATTATCCTGGTGGGAACAAACAGAAGGAAGCAAGCGAAGATACCGCAGCTTACACCGTAAAGAACATCGCTCAGCCATATAGTGACGATAATAACAACTGCCATTGGTACCATGAAGGCCCAAAGATGTGGAGTTATTTCTTTTTCTTCCTTGCCATTATCCGAGATAGCACCCATTACCTCACCGAGTTCATCGCCTTGATTCTGCATATTACTTGATGGCGGCCAAAGTTGTCCGGTTTCTTCCACTCGCTGGTAGGCCTTTTTAATACCACCCATCTTCGGAACGATTCCCAAAATTACTAGAAGCACGAAGAGTACACAGAGAAACGGATAGAAAAAGTATGGCATGATATTATACCAAATGCTCATTGCACTATCGCCGACTACTGCGGCAGCTTCCTGTTGCTCAAAGATTCCGGAGAAGAATACAACCCATGCAGAAATCGGTATGATCAGGCAAACCGGGGCAGAGGTGGTATTGATGATGTAGCAAAGCATTTCTCTCGGCGTCTTGTGTTCATCTGCAAGAGACAATACACAGTTTGCAGTAACCAGAATGCCGAGATAGTCGTCGATAAAAATGATGATTCCGCATAACCAAGTTATTAATAGTACTTGTTTTTGTGACTTGATATACTTTCTAGCTAAGTCGCCGATTGCGACTGCGCCCTTTGCCTGTTTAAGCAGTTGTATAAAACATCCGAAGAGCAGACAAATGATAACGATATAATTGTTGTCTGCATCGCAGGAGGCGGCAAGTAATGCATCCATCATTGGTATGAAGAACCCTGCCTTGTAGTAAAATATATATCCGAGTATACCTGATAGCATGATACTCAGGATACACTTCTTTGTTATTAGCGCGAATGCTAAGAAACCCAGCGCTGGAATTAGGGTGATGATACCTAAATTAGTCCCGTCCATAGTGTTTCCTTCCTCTTAATTAACAATAAATACTTCTTATACCCTACCCAAAATTTCCACCTTTAAATTTAATTCATTTTTAAAATAATTTTCTATTTCTGTTAAGCGCTCTTCTGTGGGCTGCTCAAATTCTTCCTGGGCCCCACCTACGTTCCTTTTCTTACTGATTCCCAGGCTGTGGTATGGCAGCAGATTCACTCGTTTCACCCCAATTTCTCTGTAAAGCTCGCCTGTACGCCTAATGATATCGTCGCTGTCATTTACACCCTTGATAAGCGGCATTCTCATGGTTAACTTATCTGCCGTCCTGGCATCCGCTGCCAGCATTCGCAAATTATCAAGGATTAACTGATTGCTGACTCCGGTATACTCTCTGTGCACGTCGTCGTCAATGGCCTTCATATCGTAAAGAATGTCCGTGACATTTTCCTTGAGGGCCATTTCCATAAAAGCCTGTGAATCCCCAAAGCCGCAAGTATCCATACATACATGAATCCCCTGTTTGCCCGCTTCATCAATGAGCTTGTTTACAAAGTCTGCATGGAGAAGGATTTCTCCTCCGCTGACGGTAATACCGCCCCCTGTGTTATCATAGAAACCTTTATCCTGCAAACCTATACGGAGTATGTCATCAATGGTCATGGGCTTGGCCACAGGTCTCAGGGCCTGTGCGTAGCACTCGTCTGCGCATTTAAGGCACCGATCGCATTTGGCTCTGTCAATGACAACGCCCTCTTCCGGGTTCATTGTCACTGCCCCCTGGGGACAGACCTTGACGCAGTGACCACATCCGATGCAGTTGTTCGGTGACTGAATCAGCTGCTGCTGTGGGTCGATTAGCTCCGGATTGTGGCACCACTTGCAACGGAGCGGGCATCCTTTCAGGAATATTGTTGTCCGGATGCCGGGTCCGTCTTCTACAGAAAATTTCTGAAGGCTGCCTACAAGAACGCTTTCAGGTGCATTACTCATTGAAACAACCTCCTGTACTGCTAATTCTGTGATAAGTGCGCCGTTCTGTAGATAATGGTATCCTGTGCACTCTTATCAAGTTCGGTGAAGTATGCCATGTAGCCGGCTACGCGAACCATAAGGCCCTTGTAATTCTCCGGGTTTTCCTGTGCCTTTTTGAGGGTTTCATTATCAACTACATTTATCTGTATATGTTGGCCACCATCTTCGAAATAAGTCTTGATAACCCCTTCGATAATATTCAGGCCATCTTCTCCCTGAACCCCCTTCGGGTCGAAACGCAGGTTGTATAGCGCACCTTCGTGTAAGGCCTCATCTACCATGCTGGCAACGGATTTCACGGTAGCTGTTGGGCCATTCCTGTCCCTGCCCATCATCGGTGAAGACGCATCGCAAAATGGTTCCCCGGCAAGCCTTCCATCTGGAAGTGCTCCTGTAACCGCACCGTGTGGGATGTTCATCGTCTGGGAGTCAATACCGAAAGCGTAATGTCCGCCTCTGGCATCGGGCCATTCCTGAACAATATCGGCAATATAGTTCATCATCTCCTTGTAGATGCTGTCCACATGCTGCTGGTTGTTTCCGTATTTCTCCGGCTTGTTCAGCAGAAGCTGGCGCAGTCTTTCCTGTCCTTCGAAGTTGGTGTCGCATGCCTGAATCAGTTCATCCATGGTCAAATCCTTATCCTGGAATACGCACTTTTCTACTGCTGCAATGGAGTCTGCTAAGTTAGCTGGTCCGGTAACGTACAGGCCATTTGTTGAATACCTTGCCCCACCGTGCTGTACGGATTTGCCGCTTTCAACACAGCCCTTGGTTACCATGGACGCGAAGATGACCGGGTATCTGTTCATGTGAATGCTCTGCATTAGATTGTATCCAGTTCTGATTAGACTATAATGGTGGATAATCTGCTTCTTGAGCGCATCCTTAAACTCTTCTATATTCTTAAATTCTCTTGGATCTCCCGTTTCAAGCCCCATCAGCTCACCAGTAGCCGGGTCAACGCCGTTGTGGAGGACAAATTCAAGCATCTTGCCCATGTTAACATATCCGGCATCCGGGGAACCATCTGTTCCGCCGCCGCCAGGCCCTGGCTGAATACAGCCGACGATGGTCCAGTCTCTGGCTTCTTCTAGGGTGCTGACCCGACCCTTGCCCAGGCACATCTTTATAGCCGCATCGTCGTTAAAGAATCCCGGGTTTGCCTGTCCTTCCTGAATCATTCTGCACCCAAACTTAATCAGGTCTTCAGGGGTTTCTTCCCAAACTCTTAATGCCATTACCGGCTGTTTTACCTGAAGCTCGCTTGCCGCTTCCAGACAGAGGTAGGATAAGTCGTTTGTCGCATCTTTACCCTCCGGAGTCTGTCCGCCTACCACCAGGATTTGCCACATTGGATACCCTGCAAAGGCAGTAGCGTACCAACTGTCTCGTACTTCATATACCTCGCAGCTTTTGAGATAAAGACATTCCAGCATTTCCAACGCTTCTTCTCTGGTGATGTTATTCTCGTCAATTACATCCTTCTTGTAGAACTGCCACATGTACTGATCAAATCGGCCGAATCCGCAGGCAGTCGTACACACTTCAATGTAGAAATAAACATGTACGAACCATACGGCCTGAAGGGCCTGCTGGAACGTCTGCGGTGGGTTTTCAGGAACGGCTCTGCAATTTTCTGCAATCGTGAGAAGTTCCTTTTTTCTCTTTTCATCGGTACATGCTGAACCCATTCTTTCAGCTTCAGCTGCCATTCTATGTGCGTAAGTAATCAAGCCTTCGCTCTGAATGATGCAGGCTTTCCAAAAATCCACCTGGGCCTGTTCTTCCATACTCTGTGGAATCATGCTATCGATATTTCTCTGGCACTCTTCTATGTACCCTCGAATTCCCACTGTCAGAATTTTTTCGTGGTTGCATGTCGTTTCTCCTGAAACACCATTCTCCAGACCTACGCAAATGATATCACCTTTCTCAAGTTCTCGAATGTGTGCCGGAAGTGCTGTCTGTGCCAGATCTTCCATTGACCTACCCTCCCAGTACTTGAGTGTCTCCAAAATAGTCACCTTGTCTTCTGGTGAAATATAATAGGGGTCCTTGTCTCTTGCCCCAAATTCGTCAATATCACTGATGTACCATGAACTTGACTGGAACTCTGGGTGCAGATTGGCACCTCGATATACATTTGTTGTGGTTCCCACGATAAGCTCATCATCCATGATCAGTGTTGTCATGTTCTCCATGATGTAGTTGACAACCTTAGCCCTGAAAATAGGAACGGCATCGCCAGCAAACTTCTGATATGCTTCCGTTGCCAGCACCAGTCGCTCTGCTGTGATAGCGGGAATCGTCTCAAAATACTTTTCCTTCATTCTTTTAACTCTCGGTGTTAACATATTGTCCTCCTTTCATTTTTTAATTTCTTACAATGATATATTACCGTAGAATTGAAGGCAAGAACTGACTTGCTGACTTTCCTGATTGTATTGTTGCTCAGAAAAAAAGATCATAAACTTAAAAAATCAAGACATATCGCCATACTCCTAGAAGATAATAGTCAGCTGCTTTAGTCCCTCATATCAACAGTCACGAACATTTTTATTTTTTTGCTCGACCTAAATTCATGCCATTTTTTTCCTCCTAGGTAAAAACGTATCCTCCCCCCCTTTTCTATATCGCGAGGACTTGCAGCGATTAGCTTGCTGCAAACCCTGATTAGCTTGCTAAAAAATCATGGAAAAGCTTTTCCCCCTTTTCAAATCTGGTATATAATATATACATCGGATTGTGTACGAAGACTTGGTTTTAAATAGGCAGGTTAGTTTTCTAAGGAGGGGTTCGGCATGTTATTTGAAAAAACAACATATCTTGATGACTTTCCAATAAAAATAAGAATTGCAAGAGTTACGGA
The DNA here is from genome assembly GCF_010669305.1 of Aminipila butyrica. Classification (NCBI taxonomy): domain Bacteria; kingdom Bacillati; phylum Bacillota; class Clostridia; order Peptostreptococcales; family Anaerovoracaceae; genus Aminipila; species Aminipila butyrica. The sequence continues at coordinate 2,640,384 of NZ_CP048649.1, forward strand.
ATATCCTTTTCATTATCATCAGGATGTTGAGTTTATCTATGTTCTCAAAGGTGAAATCGCTCTGAAAAACGTCTGTCATCATTATCTTCTGAAAGAAGGAGACATTTTTACCAACAGCGGCCATGAGGTTCACGGTTTAACTGCGACAGATAAAGAGAATGTTGTCGCAATCATCCAGGTCAGCAATCGCTTTTTTACACAGTATTTTCCAACTTTAGGTAAGGCATGCTTCATGTCATACGTAAACGACGATAAATATCTTAAGATGGATACACTCCGTAAAATGCTTCTTCACATTCTGCTGGATTATTCAAGGAGAAGCTTTAATTATAAAAGCACCTGTATCGATCAAATGATTGAAGTAATCAAATACCTGAACCAGTACTTCAACTTGTTTGCTTTCGAAGGTGAAGTTGTGGTGAATTTCCAAAATGACAATTCTATAGCAGTTGAGCGAATCAGCCGAATCATAAATTATGTATACGCCAATCATGCCAGCAAAATCACCCTGGAAGACCTGGCAGAAAGAGAACACTTAAGTACTTTTTACATTTCTCATCTGATCCGGGATTACATGGGCATCAATTTTCAGGAGCTCCTCTGTTTCGCCAGAGCTGAAATGTCGGAAATACTCCTGCTGGAAACCGACCGCAAAATCAGTGCGATAGCCCGTGATGTAGGTTTTTCAACCACTTCATATTATGATAAATTCTTCAGCAAATGGTTTGGTCATACACCATCGGAATACCGTCAGCTTTATATGCCACACATTCTCAGTGCCGCAAGGCCTGCACGGTTTGAATTGTTTTCTGACAATCAAGCGGTCAGTCTCATCAGACGGTGCATGTCAGCTGTTAGTGATCAGGAAAAAAACGCTTCCGTCATAAATCGCCTTCATCTCACCGTTGATGTAAATCCTCAGACAACGCCGGTGATGAATATACGCCATTTTCTTGAAGTCGTTATCACTCAGGAGGATTATCACATAATGGGTGAACGGCTTTTCAATCTGCTCTATGACCTTAACGCCTCCAAGGTTATCCTTGCTTTCCGCCAGGGTGACAGCGAAACAACAACCGCACTGATTGCAAATCGGCTTAGTTTCATCGGATACAACGTGTCTACGGTCTGTGACAACGGATTGTGTTGCGGTTCTTCAGCCGGGTATGACTCCATAGTCGCTGCGATACACATATTCCGAACCTATTTCATCTCAAAAGAGAACAACTTACATTGTAAATTGAGAGATCAGGGTGACCCATCAAAAATATTAAAAGGAGCCCCTTCCTGCATCACTTCCTCTCTTATTCCCAAACCTTCCTTTTATGCCTACCGGCTGCTTAAGAATATAAAAGGAAAGCTGCTTTACTGGGGAAAATATTACTATGTCATCAAAAATGACTTGTCCGAAAGAGATTCCTATACCCTTGCGGTTATCAACTATAATGACGACATCCAAAATCTTTACATGCGCAATGCTGGTGCCTACGAAGTAAATGACATCATCAATTCCTTTAAAGATGAACTCCAGGTTGACTTCAGCATACCGGTTGAATCCGGTCAATATGTTATCGCAAAATATGCCTTGTCAAATGCCAATTCTATTTTTGCGCATATGTCACATCTGGAATTTCCGGAAGATTTTCCTTTGTCAGAAGCCTGGGTTCACATGCTGAATACAGAACCCCCTGCACAGGTCAGCATAGAAAATGTTGACGATCGACTTCATATCACATCCACCATAAAAGGCACAGGAATCCATATTATTGTCGTGGAGAAAGTCGGCGGCACGGATTAGGTGATGATAGACAAACTTTCACTGCACTCAAAAAAGAGCAGGACTGAAATTCAGCTCTGCTCTTTTTATGATTTTGTTGGTTATGATAAAGTGTCTCAAATCGTCTATTTGCGTTCTGTAAGCAGTCCGGCTCTCGCGCAAAGATCTCAAGTGGTTGATTTTACGAATTCATCGTATTTAGGCGATGTAAAATCCCGATCAGCCGCTTCACAGAAAAATTGTCTCAAACTACGTTTCTAGTCTTCTTCACTTAGAATCCAAATATTTTTAAGGGGTATTTCTGCTCTTATTTCTGGGCTAAGTTTTTCATAGTTTTCAAATAGCTCTCGAATAACATCGTTTGAATCCCAGAGCCTAATTCTAAAAAACTGCTTTCCTTCTTCTCTTGCCACACTATCCTTGAATCCGCTCCAAGATACCAGCAATCCATATTCAGCATTAACATTATTCATCACTCCGCCCAACTGGTCTAAAGTCGGCCGATCCACTGCAGCATCATGTGATTTAACTTGTACACAAATTTTAGGTGTCCCAAATCCCATTTCACCCCCTGCTGCCAATATATCTTTTCCCCCATCAGCACCAGGCTTACTATGATAAACTGTAAAGCCCTTTGCCTTTAATATATCCATTATTAAATCTTCAAGTTTATATCCTTGAAATTTACGAATAATGTATTTAGAAATCGAATCATAAACCGCTTCTTCAAGATTTGCCTGCGAGTTCGCTTCAGTATCCTCTGCATCATTAAAAGAAATCGTTGAAATCGATTTTACCTTCCAGTTGTTCTCTGCCATTGCCTTTATTCGTTTCTCTGCGTCATTTCTCGTAATCTTGCATATCGTCATAAATGCACCAAATGAATAAAGAATATCTTGGTCAAAATTATTTCTTGGAATATCTTTTGCAAACCAATCTACTTTTCTATAATGAAAGTACGGCTCACCATTGTTTTCATTGTATTTGTATTCACTTACTATAGTTCCAATGTGAATAGTACTTGTCCTTTTGCTTGGCAAAACAACCCAATCACCAATTTCCATTCGATGTGCAATAGGATATATTTGAGACGCCCAATTCTTTATTGTGTTTAATTTTTCGCCGGAATATAGTTCTAGCAGCTTACTTAAAAGTTTTCCTCTATCCTTGTAATCCTCTAGATTAATATGTAAATTAGTCCAAGTCAAATAGATACGGCCGTCCATAAGAAATTTTTCTTCGAATTCCCCCTTACTTCCAGCTCTAAACAACCAAACTCCCATAATATCGTCTCCTCTTGTTTTAAATGGATTATATCCTAGCTCATAAAATAATTTTCCTCTTTATTCCATCATTATTATACCTCTTAATAAAACAGAATCCAACAATAATTGGATTTTACTTTATTAAAGTTACCATAATATACAACTTGTTTCATAATTTTTCATCGAGGGCAGCAGTTCTGCGGAATGATACAAGACTACCCATGTTTGGGCATAAAAAAAGACTTCCAGAAAAACTCTGAAAGTCTTAAATTACATGGTTGCGGGAGTAGGACTTGAACCTACGGCCTCCGGGTTATGAGCCCGACGAGCTACCAACTGCTCTATCCCGCGATATTGTTATTTGGTGATATTCATTCCAACACATTATTGGTGCCGAAGACCGGGGTCGAACCGGTACGATCGGTAAAGATCGCAGGATTTTAAGTCCTGTGCGTCTGCCAATTCCGCCACTCCGGCGTATCACCTATCTTCAGGAGAGAATGTCATGAATTTTTCATTGGCTCCAAGGGTGGGGCTCGAACCCACAGCCTATCGGTTAACAGCCGAGTGCTCCACCATTGAGCTACCTTGGAACATTCATTTTTTTATCATTTCTCGCTGACGACAAGATTAATTATAGTACAGATACCCCCTGTTTGTCAACACGTATTTTAAAGTTTTTTACCTTTTTTGTAAATAAAGTGGAAATGATGAAATCAAAGGGTTCTCTTTGTCAAGTCTGGGTGCAGACAACCCTTGTAAATACTGATGTTCACAAGTCTTACTCTCCAGTGCGGTCCGCTTCCTGCTGAGACAAAATCAGCTCCACCTTATCCGTATATTTCTTCTGATTCTCTAAATCGCCCTCCGCCCGGTAGATGGCCGCCAGTTCCAGCATAGCCTCCACATGGCTGGGTTGTAAGGTCAGCAGATGCTTAAAGCTCTTTTTCGCCTCCTGGTGCTCTCCCAAGCCTGCGTGGGCCATACCCAAATAGTAATACAGCGGCCACCAGGAACTAAAGGAAGACTTCTCATAAGGTTCCAGTTTAAAAATGCCCTCTTCATACCGACCAGCCAATACATCGTTGCAGCCGTCCTCAATCTTCACCGGACCCTCCAACTGAGTAAGCCGCTCTTGAATCTCCTGCCGCTCCTCCTGATCTTCCGACCGGTCCAGATACTGCTGCCAGGTGATGGCCGCTTTCGCATACAGACCCAAATTGGCATAGGCATAACCCAGATAGTAGTACCCCGGCCCGAAATCTGGATGCTCCAGAGTCAGCACCTCCAGATACTCCATGGTCTCTGCTTTCAGATTGCCCACGTAGTCCTCATCGCCGCCTTCTAAATACATATCCCGGCAGACCCGGATATAGCCGTATAGGCCCTCCAGGCTGTCAGGCTGCAATCGCAGGCAGGCCCGAAAGTAAATACAGGCCTTTTTCAGTTGCCCCTGCTCAGCGGCATCTTGGGCCTCTCTCAGGGTGCTGTCCAAAATCTGCTGCCGAAACAGCTTCAACAGAAAGGCCAGATAATGTTCTCCGTACTTAAACTGAGGATCGACTCCCAGAAGCCAAATCATATTTTCTGCCAGCTGATTAGCTGTCAGCTGCTGACCCTGCTGAATCTGAACCAGCTCTCCCCGGCGAATTGGTACCGGAACCCCCGCCATCAATTCTGCCACACCAATCTTTTTCAGAAACTCAGGTGAAAGCTCATCAAAGACGAAATCCGCTAGAAAACTGGTCAGATAGGGGCCTACCCGATCACCTCGAATTCGCCCCTGCCCTGGACCTTGGCTTCTGCCATCAGCCTTCGCCTCAGCATGACTGCCGCTCTCCACCTTCTTCAACTGTCTTTCCGTCTTCTTTACCTTCATATAGTTCTCCTGTCTATGTTCCAGCCTTTTTTATTAAACTTTTTCACGGCATCGGGATTCAAGGTTCGCTGCATATCTGCCGTCAACAACTCCTGTATGTCTGCTGCCACCCCAGGCAGGCTCCGGTCTTTCCAGCAAGCGTATTCATAAAAAATCCGGTACAGGTCTTCCTTCTTGTGAGAACGGTGCTGATATCCCTTCAAATAAAAGAAATACGCCAACTCCTCATAAAAGTCAAAAGCGGTCACCTGCAAGTGCTGAATAGCATATTCCAAGGTCTTCTGGAAGCCACCCCGGTTGTAATATAAGTCTAACAAATGTTCCACCATTTTCAGCCGGGCCATCCCCTCTGCCGACATAAACTTGTTGGCAATGACTTCGTAAGGAGCTGATTCCCGAAACACATACCCGTATTTATCCTTTTCTTCCCGTATCTTCGTCCCTTTCAACAGCTTTAAAAAGCCCAGCTGGAGCTGATCCGCCCCTAGCTGGTATACGCCATTAAAAGAATCAATGAAGGACAGGTAATCCTCAAAAGGCAGCCCGGCAATCAAGTCTACGTGAGTATGTACTGTTCCCAGCTGAACCAGCTGCTGAATGTTAGGCAGCAGCTTATCCGTATTCTTCTGCCGGTCCACCGCCCCCAAAGCCAGAGGATTTAAGCTCTGAACGCCGATTTCTACCTGGAAGAGCCCTTTTCTGGCCGCTCCCAGCAAGCGGAGGAATTCCTCGTCGATTAAATCGCCGCAGATTTCAAAATGAAAATTGGTGATGCCATTATCATGATCCATAATATACTTCACCAATTGATTACATCGCCCTCGGTCATAATTGAAAGTCCGATCGATGAACTTAACCTGCTTCACGTGTTTGAACAGAAAAAAGCTCACTTCTTTCTTTACCCGTTCCAAAGGCAAAGGCCGCACATGCTTTTCTACGGAAGACAAGCAATAGCTGCACTGAAAGGGACACCCCCTGACCGACTCGTAGTACACAATGCGGTCGTCGCTGGGCAAGAGAAAGCCATAGGGGAAAGGAACCGAATCAAATTCTTGCATATCTGCCGGCGGGTTGACAAAAATCTTGCCCCCTAACCGGTAAATTAGGCCTTTCACCTTGTCAAACGCTTGGTTCCGGGAGACAAAAGTTTTCACAAAGTCCCGGAAAATTTCTTCTCCCTCCCCCACCATGATGTAATCTACAGATTTATGACTCCGCAGAAAATCAATGGGTTCAAAGCTGACTTCCGGTCCTCCCAGGGCAATCTTCATCTCTGGTTTGGCCTTTTTCAGGTTTTCCACCAAATACAGCACCCTGGAAATATTCCAGATATAGCAGGAAAAACAGACGGCACTGTATCCACCTCGAATAATCTCTGTATAAATATAGTCGTCATCGTTGTTGATGGTGAACTCCCGCACATCTATGGAACGTCGGTGCTCTACGGCAGACATATACAGGTACTTCAAAGACAGATTTGAATGAATATATTTAGCATTTAACGTTGTGAGTAATATTTTCATACAAGGTTTCCCCTACTCTTCGTCTATTTGTAAAGTTCTTTAAAGGGCTCGGAATCGCTCGTCCTTAATCAGTCCGGTGTTTTCCATCGCCCGTTTCAGCTGTCCCATCATCCGCTCCTTATCCCGAGGCAAATCGCCTTTTAGGGACACGTAGTTGGAAGCATGGTTGCTGCGGAATACGCAAGGTTTCGTCACCTGAATATTTTTCAACATCAGGGCAGTTTCCCCCAAAACCTCTTCCGGGGTCAATACCCGGAACCGTCCAGCCCGTATATCCTCATAAATTGGTGCATCTGGTTCCACCATCAAGGTTAGCAGGCCCACATAGGAAGGCTCCATGGCGGAAATCATACTAGCAGTTTCCAGCGCGTGCTCCTCCATATGCTCCGGTCCAGCCAAGCCGGAAATAAAGGTAACAGAAGCCTTGATACCAGCAGCTTCAATCTTTTTCACCGCCTCAATAATCTGTTCCCGGCTGACCCCCTTGTTGACGGCTTCCAACACCTTTTGGCTGCCGGATTCTGCTCCGATGTAGACAATACCCAGGCCGTGCTGCCGCAGTTCCGCCAGTTCCTCTGGGCTCTTTCCCAGTACGTCCTGTGGGGTACCATAAGCCCCCACACGCTGACATTCCGGGAACAGCCGTCGGATGTGCTTCAAAATCACCAAAAGCTTACTATTCGATAGGCAGAGGGCATCCCCATCGGCCAAAAATATCTTTTCTACGTGACCGTAATGGCGTCTGGCAGACTCGAGGTCTTCCAGCACCTCCTCCATCTGGCGCACCCGGAAAGTCTTGTCCTTGAACATGCTGCAAAAGGTACATTTGTTATGGGTGCAACCGATGGTCACCTGAACAATCAGGCTGTAGGCCTCACTGGGAGGCCTGTATATATTTCCCTCGTAACGCATAACGCCTCCTTATCCCAGCCTACATCTTCTCCGGTGCTTGAATACCCAGCAGGAAGAGGCCATTTTTAATGGTGTTCTTGGCGGCTATAACCAGAGCCAGCTTCGCCAGCTTTTCCGCTTCATCCTCTACCAGAATGTATTCATTGTGATAGAAACGGTTGAAGCTCTGGGCGATATCCACGATGTGACGTGTCACTACGGAAGGCTCGTACTTGTCTCCGGCTTCTTCTATCACCTGCGGGAACTGATAAATCAATTTAGCCAGGTCATAAGCACTGTCAGATGTCACATGAGACATATCCAGCTTCTGAACCTCTGAGGCCTTTTTCACGGCTTCTTCTCCGGCCTTTCTCAGCACGCTGATGGCACGGGCGTGAGTATACTGTACATAAGGTCCAGTCTCCCCTTCAAAGTTCAGCACCTTATCCCAGGAGAATACATAGTCCTTAATTCGGTTGTTGGACAGTTCTTGGAAAATAACTGCACCAATACCAACCATCTGGGCCGTCTCATCCACATTGTCGGTGGCTACGTTCTTTTCCTTGATAACGGCCTTCGTCTGCTCTACTGCTCTGTTCAGTACATCCTCCAAGAAAACTACCCGGCCGTGTCTAGTAGACATAGTACCCTCTTCCAGGCTTACCAGCCCAAATGGAATGTGTACGCAGTCTTTAGCCCATTCACAGCCCATGAGTTCCACGATTTTAAACCACTGCTGGAAGTGAAGATTCTGCTGAGAGGCAACAATATATAAATTTTTATAGAAGTTGTAATGCTCTTTTCTGTAAACAGAAGCGGCAATATCTCTGGTGATATACAGCGTAGAGCCATCTTTCTTGGTAATTAAAGCTGGGGACATCCCATATGGCTCCAGATCTACGATCTGTGCGCCTTCGGATTCCTGCATCAGATTCTTATCCTTCATCCATTCCACTACCCGATCCATCTTGTCGGAGTAGAAGCTTTCTCCTGCATAAGAATCAAAGCTGATGCCCAGCATGTTATATACCCGGTTAAACTCTTTCAAGCTTTCGTCCCGGAACCACTGCCACAGTTCCACTTCCTCTGGGGAGCCATTTTCCAGCTTCGTAAATACGGCTCTGGCTTCGTCATCCAGACTCGGGTCTGTTTCTACCTCCACGTGGAATTTCGTGTAATATTCCAGCAATGTCTTAATCGGGGACTTAATTACATCTTCTTTATTTCCCCATCTTCTGTAGGCCACAATCATTTTACCAAACTGGGTACCGTAGTCTCCCAAATGGTTGATACGCACAGTGTCATAGCCTAAGAAATCATAAATTTTGTAAATAGAGTTACCGATAACGGTACTCCGGATGTGACCGATATGAAACGGCTTGGCAATGTTCGGGGAAGAAAATTCTACAATGACCGTCTTATCCTTACCCAGGTCGCTTCTGCCGTAGTTATCCTGTTCACTTACAGCTTCCTTGACCACGTCTTCCATAAAGCCCTTTCTGGTCAGAAACATGTTTACATAGGCGTTGACGCTTTCCACCTTGGCAAAGGCAGCCTCTCCGCCCAGTTTTTCTGCAATATCCTGAGCAATGGCAGGAGGAGCCTTTCTCAAGGTCTTAGCCAGCTTAAAGCACGGGAATGCGTAGTCACCCATCTTTGTATCTGTAGGAACTTCTACCATGGACATGATTTCTTCAAGGGTGAGGCCCTCTACATTTTTGCAGATTAACTCTGCGATCTCTTTCTTATAATTGATCATTTGTTCTTCCTCCGATCCATTTCCAATTCAGTTATAACCTCTATATTCTTTTCTTTTAAAAAGGTTGTCAGAAAGCCATCTCCTGGAATCTCCCGGTGTGAAAAGCTCCCATCATAAATGATGCCGCAGCCACAAGAAGGGCTCTTCGCTTTTAAAATGGCCCCTTCTATTTCTTCATTCAGCTCCCGAGCCCTCTGACAGCTATCTGCCCAGACAGCCTTACAGCCTTGCAAGAAAGCTTCCGTCACATCCAGCCCTTCTTGATTAATCGCCCGGCCTTCTACGATTTCCACGGGCGGCCGAGGTGCTTCCAAGCCCCCCGCCAGCTCCGGGCAGACAGAAATAAACGGATGGGCCCGGGCAAATTCTACAATCCAATCCGTCCGGTTATTGCCGCCGTTGTACTTACAGTTTTCTCCTAATAAACATCCGCTTATAATATACATGGCTTCCCTCTTTTCAACCTACTTGCCGTTTATTTCAAGGTCACCACGGTGACCCCATCTCCGCCTTCGTTAAAGGCCCCTTTCCGGTAACCTTCCACATGCTTATGCCGTTTGAACATATCCTGAAGACCATTTCGCAGGATGCCTTCTCCACGCCCGTGTATGACGGTAACTTCCTTTAGACCTGCCATATAGGCATCATCCAGGTATTTGTCCACATCCATCAGGGCATCTTCCAGATTTTTTCCCCGTACATTCACCGACAGGGAGATATCCTGTGCCTTGGATTTGTACATGCTCCCGTATTTGCTCCTGCCTGGGGCTGGCTTCTTCTTTTTCCCACCGTCATGAATTAACATCAGATTCTTGACATTGACATTGGCTTTCAACAAGCCCACCTGCACCAGCAGCTCACCTCTGTCGTCAGGCAGAGACAAAATCTCTCCGTTCTGTCCCAGTGTCAGCACCTTGACCCGGTCACCGATTTTCAGTTGATCGATGGTCACTGGCGCATAGTTTTCCGGCACCTGGATGGTCTCCCGATACTTATTATCTGCTTCCCGAATCCGACGTTTACTGTCTGACAGCCGGGCGTGTCGCTCTGCCATGGAGTCCATCTTATCCAGGTCTTTCAACTGCTTCTGGGCATCCTCTGTCACCTCTTTGGCTTCTTTGAGGATATCCCGGGCCTCGTCGCGAGCCTTCGTCAGAATCTTTTCTTTCTGTTCTTCCAGCTTTTTTAGCCTGCGCTCCAGTTCTTCCCGCTGCTTTTTCATCTCCAGATTAATGGCGATGGCCTCGTCCCGTTCGGCTTCTGCTCGTTTTTTATCTTCTTCAATGGAACTGATGACGTTTTCAAATTCCAAGTCTCCTTTGTCCAAAAGGGCCCGGGCCTTACGGATAATCCGTTCTGGCAGCCCCAGCTTTTCCGATATTTCAAAAGCGTTGGATTTTCCCGGTATGCCGATGGTCAGCCGGTAAGTAGGACTTAAGGTCTCCACGTTGAATTCCATGGAGGCGTTCTGTACCCCTTCCCGTTCAATGGCATACTTTTTTAATTCGGTGTAATGGGTGGTAGCAATGGTGTGGGCGCCCTTGTTATACAGGTCTTCCAGTACAGCGATAGCCAGAGCTGCTCCCTCTGTAGGGTCCGTTCCTGCTCCCAGTTCGTCTACCAGCACCAGCGTGGCACCGTCCGCCTCTTCCACAATGTTTACGATGTTGTTCAGGTGGGAGGAAAAGGTGCTCAAGCTCTGTTCAATGCTCTGCTCATCCCCAATATCCGCATAAATCTTTTCAAAGATTGGCATAACCGTTCCCGAACCTGCGGGAATGTGCAAGCCGCTCTGGGTCATCATGGCCAGCAGACCTACCGTCTTTAAGGTGACGGTCTTTCCGCCTGTATTCGGGCCGGTGATGACCAGGGTGTTGTAATCTCCCCCCAATGACACATTAATCGGTACAACCTTTTTAGCATCCAGCAGTGGATGCCGGCCTTTTTTAATATCCAGCCAGCCCTCCTGGCTGATTTGGGCGTCCGCCCCCTTATACTGGACACTGAGCCGGCCCTTGGCAAAGATGAAGTCCAGCTTCACCAACAGTTTTTGGTTGTTCAGCAGCGGATGAAAGTGCTCCGCCACGTTGGCGGATAGTTCCGCCAAAATCCGTTGAATCTCTTTTTTCTCTGCCAGCTCCAGCTCCCGCAGTTCGTTGTTCAGCACCACGATGGCCTGAGGCTCGATAAACAAAGTAGCTCCGGTGGAGGACTGGTCGTGAACAATACCGGGAAATCGATTTTTATTTTCCTGTTTCACTGGTATTACGTACCGTCCCTGACGCATGGTCACAATGGCATCCTGGAGCAGTGTTTTGTTATCGGAAGAGGCAAGGATATGGTTTAGCTTAGCCTTGACTGCTTCATTTTGCCGGAGGATGCTCCGGCGAATCTGCTTCAGTTCCGGGCTGGCGTTATCAGACATTTCATCTTCGGACAGAATACAGCGGTCAATGTTGTCTTCCAGCCGTCTTTGTACGGAGAGCAAGTCCGACATCTCGTGGATGATAGGCAGTTGCGGTAAATCTGTCTTTAAAAAGCTCACCACTTCCCTGGCTACCCGCAAGTTGTAAAGCACTTCCAGCAACTGTTTCATCGTCAACGTGCCGCCTTTTCGGGCCAGATGCAAACTTCCCTCCACATCGTAAAAACTACCTAGTGGCAAAGGGCCTTTATGCACAATAACGGAAACCGCTTCCGAGGTTTCCGCTAACAGTTCTTCAATTAATCCCCCATCCAGCTGAGGCCGCAGCTGAGAAATGATTTCTTTGGTCATTTCCGAGGCCGCCTCCCCTTTTAGTCGCTGAATAATTTTATCATATTCCAATACCCTGTATGTTTTTTCATTCATGAATTTTCTATTCCATTTTCTTTTTATAGCGGTCCAATTCTCCCTTCAGCTGGATGTTTTCCATCTGAATGTCAAAGAAGCTGCTTTCCAGATCCTTGTACTTGGCTTCCAATTCGTTGACCATATCGCTGGAAGATTCCATGAGCTGCACTTCAATTTTGGCGGAATCTTCTTTGAGTTTGCGAATTAACGCCTCTTTTTCTTCCCGCTCCCGCTGGAATTCCGCCAGCTGCTCTTCCAGACCTTCTTTTAAATCGGTCTTTTGACGGCTCAATTCTTTGATTTCTTCCTGCTGCTGGATGTGGCTTTTCTTCGCCTCTTCCCACAGCTGGACGTAATGTTCCGTATCCTTTTCCGCCTGAGCATTGGTTACCTCTAAGTGCTGGAATCTCTCCAAGGCACTGAAGTAGTCATCGGCGATGTTCACGGCCGAAAGTACTGCTATGGACGACAGGGGGCCAGCATTTAATGCCTGAGAAATCTCTTTCATCCTAACGTCAACATAATCTGCCACCTTCATGATGTGCTCTCTGGGCTTGCTGCCCATAATGGTATATTCCTGGCCAAAAATCTTTACGGTCACTTTGTTGTTGTCCATGTTCATGTTCCCCCTTGCCACTAACACTATACTATTTTCCTCTCGGCGACACCGCAGGGGACAACCGTGTTGTCCCTAATATAATTCAAAGCAATATTACATTTCTCTCAGCACTGCATCCAGCTGATCCTTTAAGGCTTCTAAAACCTTGTGATGAACCTTTGCTACCTGTTCCTCCGTCAGAGTTCCTTCCTCCGAGCGATAGGTCAGATTGAAAGCTGCGCTCTTCTTGCCTTCCGCTACCTGCTTTCCTCTGTACACATCAAACAGCTCTACCTTTTCCAAAATCTTGCCGCCGTTGGAACGGATGATGTTCTGTATCTGGCCCACGGCCACTTTTTCATCCACCAGCAGCGCAATATCTCTGGAAGTAGACGGATATTTTGGCAGCGGCTCGTAAACTACTTCCCGGTCGGATTTAGTCAATACGTTGTCAAAGAACAGCTCGCATACATAACAACGTGTAGCAATGCCGTATTTTTCCGTCACATCTGGGTGTACCTCACCCATAATGCCCAGTTCCATATCTTCCAGCTGAATTCTGGCACACCGACCCGGGTGATATACGCCGTATTCGCTTTCGCTGGTAAAGTTGACGTCCGTTATACCTAATACATTAAGCAGTTCTACCACCATCCCCTTCAGGGTGTAAAAGGATTCTTCTTTGCCATAGACACCGATGCACATAGAATCGGATTCCTCCGGCAGCTGATGAGGGTCCACCTCATTGGCCATAAAGGTGTTACCCAGTTCAAAGGCTCGCACGTTCTCAATGTTTCTTCTATAATTGGTTCCCAGCACCTCCAGCATGTTCGGCGTCAGGATGGTTCGCATAACGGAGGTCTCTTCGCCCAGTGGGTTCAGCAGACGCACAAAACTCCGCTCCCAAGAATCCTCGTCGATGCGCACATTGTCTACGCTTTTTGGGCTACAGAAGGAGTAGGTCTGAATCTCGTTGGCACCCAGTCCGCACATGGTATCTCTAGCCAGGTCTTTCAATGTCCGTTCCTTAGATTTACAAGCTTCCGTGTTGTTCTTCGGCAGAGTTACTGGCAGCTTATCATACCCATACATTCTGGCGATTTCTTCTACGTAATCCTCTTCTATTTCCAGATCCTGGCGAACAGTAGGCGGAGTCACGGTCAAGATGTTGCCGGCTCCTGCCACCTTCATCTCCAGTCCTTCCAAGATATGAACCATCTCTTCCCGGCTCAGCTGAATACCCAGCACCTGATTAATTCGGTCTACCCGCACATCTAAAGTCTTCGCCTGAACGGGTGCCGGATACACATCTACACTGCCTTTGCAGACAGTTCCTGCGCCTAAAATCTCCACCAGCCGACACACACGGTCTGCTGCTGCCTGACACAGGTTCGGATCGATTCCCTTCTCAAAGCGGGCCGATGCTTCGGTCCGCAGACTCAGCTTCTTGGAGGTAGTGCGAATGCTGTCCCCGTTGAAGTTGGCAGCTTCGATTAGGATTGTAACGGTATCTGGCTGAATCTCTGAATTCAGCCCCCCCATAACTCCAGCGATTGCCACGGACTTCTTGCCATCTTTTATCAGCAGCATATCCTTGGTCAGTTTTCGCTCCGTTCCGTCCAAGGTTGTAAATACCTCGCCGTCTTCCGCGGTATCCACCACAATCTTGTTGTCCTCTACATTCCGAATGTCAAAAGCATGGAGGGGCTGGCCATATTCCAACATAACGAAGTTGGTGATATCCACGATGTTGTTAATCGGCCGCATACCTGCTGCAATCAGCCGCTTTTGCAGCCACCATGGGGACTGCTCAATTTTTACATCTGTGATGATCCTGGCTGCATACCGCTTACATAATTCTGGCTGCTTCACCTCTACCTGAATGTAGTCCGCCGCATTCCCCTGTTCATTAACGCAGATAATATCCGGATACCGCAGCTCTTCTTTAAACGTAGCCGCAGCCTCTCTAGCCATGCCAATCATGGACAGGCAATCCGGCCGATTCGGCGTAATTTCAAAATCTACCACGGCTATCTTCATGCCTAACGCTTCTGTGAACTCCTGTCCGATGGTATAGCCCTCGCCTAAAATCCAGATGCCTTCTTTATGGGCTACAGGAATAACTTTATCCTCCAGTCCCAGCTCGCTGGCGGAGCACAACATCCCAAAGGACTCCACGCCTCTCAGCTTGCCTTTTTTAATCTTCACGCCTTCTGCCTGTTTTGGCTGGCCGTGAATAGGACCTGGTATCGTACTGCCATCTAAGGCCACTGGAACCACAGCACCCTCAAAGACGTTGGGTGCTCCCGTCACAATCTGCACCGGGTTTTCCTGTCCTACCTCCACCTGACAAATAACCAGTTTATCTGCATCCGGATGCTTTTCAATCTTAGCAATCCGTCCTACTACAACCTTTTCCGTATTTTCTCCGAAATATTCCACCGTCTCCAAGTTTGAGCCGGACATAATCATTCTGTCGCAGAATTCATCTACGCTCACCTTTACATCTGTATAATCTTTTAGCCATTCTACTGGAACTAACATGCTGGCACCTCCTATTTGAACTGGTTGATGAATCTCATATCGTTTTCATAGAAATTCCGTATATCATCAACTCCATATTTAAGCATTGCAATTCGCTCTACGCCCATACCGAAGGCAAATCCTGTATACTTTTCTGTATCCAGCTTGCCTACCTGAAGCACGTTTGGATGTACCATGCCGCAGCCCAGAATCTCAATCCAGCCGCTGCCCTTGCAGACATTGCAGCCTTTTCCGCCGCACTTAAAACAAGATACGTCCATCTCTGCACTAGGCTCTGTAAACGGGAAGTGATGAGGCCTGAACTTGGTTTTGGAATCAGAACCGAACAGCTGCTTGGCGAAGCTGTCCAGGGTGCCCTTTAAATCTGCCATGGTAATGCCTTCATCCACCACCAGACCTTCCACTTGGTGGAACATCGGGGAATGAGTAGCATCCGGCGTGTCACAGCGGAAACATCGGCCTGGGGAAATAATCTTAATAGGCGGTTTCTGCTTCATCAGCGTTCTAGCCTGTACTGGAGAGGTTTGAGTACGCAGCAGAATATCCTCAGAAATATAGAAGGTATCAGAAAAGTCTCTGGCCGGATGGTTCGGGCCTGCATTCAAGGCATCAAAGTTCAGGAATACGGTCTCCACTTCTGGTCCTTCCGCAACAGAAAACCCCATGGACATAAATACTCTAGAAATTTCTTCTATGGTAATTGTCAACGGATGTTTTACCCCTAAATTGTGGGCAACTCCAGGCTCTGTCACATCGATGGTCTCCAGCTTAAACCGTTCCTGTCTGGCGGCTTCCTTAACTGCTGCAAATTTTTCTTCCAGCAGTGCTTCGATTTCTCCCCGCACGCTGTTGGCTGCTGCGCCTAAGGCCTTCCGTTCTTCTGGTGCTAACTTACCCATGGACTTGAGAATCTCTGTCAGCTCCCCTTTTTTGCCGAGAACTTTTACCCGGATTTCTTCTGTTTCAACTTGCGAGGAAGCTTTTTTCACTTGTTCTTTTACTTCCTGCAAAATCCTGCTTAATTGAGTCTGCATGTTCTATTCCTCTCTATATCTTAATTTTAAGGAGGGACAGACCGTCTAACGGCCCACCCCTTTTCTTCACTTTCTCATAGCCTCATACATGAGGACTGCGGCAGCCGCTGCCGCGTTTAAGGACTCTACTGAACCCCACATAGGGATTTTCACCAGCTGATCCGACTGCTGCTTAAACGTTTCACAGATACCATTTCCTTCATTGCCCAGAACCAGCGCCACATCCGACTTCAAATCTACATCATAATAATAGGTCTCCGTCTGAAAGCCTGTACTGATTACTCGCTTACCCTGCCGTCTCAGCAGGGCTAGGGTGCCCTCCGGCGATTCCCCAAAGAGGATAGGCATCCGAAAGAGGGAGCCGGTACAGGACCGCACCACCTTGGGAGAAAAAATGTCCACCGTCCCTTTCAGTACAAGAATCCCTTCATAGCCGGCGGCATCTGCCGTGCGAATCATGGTTCCCACATTGCCGGGGTCTTGAAGGCGGTCTAGCACTAGGATGTTGCCGCTGCCCCGCCGCTTCTGAAAAAACGCCTCCTCACTCCAAGAAGGCTGCCGGACTACGCCAGCGATACCTTGAGAGTTCTCCGTCTGGGCCAGCCGCCGGAAGAGACTGGATTCTAGTACCAGCACCTTTTCCCCGGCATAAAGCTTTCCAGCCTCCGCTAACCGGGTTTCATAATCCGAGCACAACTGACGGATTTCCTCCCCTTGACTATCCCCCTCATCTATCAGCAAAAACTCTGGCAATACTTGATTTTTCAGTGCTTCTCCTATGAGGTTGGGGCCTTCCAGCAGGTACATTCCGGTCTTTTCCCGATGTTTTCTGCTTGCCAGCTGCAAGGTGTTTTTAAATATCTTGTTGTCCTGAGATGTAATCTTCTTCATAAAATATCAATTTTCACCATTTTTCTGATTTCCGCTATAGAAAAAGCCGGTTGTGGTACCGGCTTCTGCTGATTCTTTTAAAACCCGTTTCGGTCTTTGTTCTGAAGAAAAACCGGAATCTCAAAATGCGGATTTCCTCCTGGTGAAAATGGGTCTTCTTCTCTTCTGCCAGGTTCCTCAGCCTTCTCTTCCGGCTCCTCCGGTGCAGCCGCTGGCGCAGCTTGCTTCGCCAGACCAATGGCATCACCAGCTCTGTCTTCAAAGCCGGTAGCGATAACTGTAACCAGAATCTCATCCTGCAATTCTTCCTTGATGGAAGCACCGAAGATAACGATGGCATCTTCCCCTGCTGCGTCCTCGATTTGAGCCGCCGCCTGACTGACTTCCAACATACCCATGTCGTAGCCACCCATGATGTTGAGGATGATAGCCTTGGCTCCGTCGATGGAAGTCTCCAGCAACGGACTTTCGATAGCGTTCTTTACAGCCTCTTCTACTCGGCTGTCGCCGGAAGCTCGTCCTACGCCCATGTGAGCAATGCCCCTGTCGCTCATAACGGTCTTCACGTCAGCAAAGTCTAAGTTGATCAGACCTGCTTCGGCGATTAAATCGGAGATACCTTGAACACCCTGTTTCAAAATCTCATCCGCCATACTAAAAGCTTGGAGCATAGAAGTGTTCTTCTCTGCTACCTGGAGCAGCCTGTCGTTCGGTACTACTACCAGAGAATCGACATATTTTTTCAGCAGGCTGATTCCCAGCTCTGCATGCTGTCTTCTTCGCTTTCCTTCAAAGTTAAAAGGCTTTGTCACAACCCCTACCGTCAGGATGTCCATATCTTTGGCAATCTTAGCGATGACCGGCGCTGCGCCGGTACCCGTGCCTCCGCCCATACCGGCGGTGATGAAAATCATATCCGAGCCCTGTATGAACTTAGAAATATCTTCTATATTCTCTTCTGCGGCCTTCTGTCCAATCTCTGGATTGGCTCCTGCACCAAGACCCTTGGTCAGCTTCTCGCCAATCTGAATCTTCGTCTCTGCCAAGCTTCCGGCTAACGCCTGCTTGTCCGTATTAACCGCCATATAAGTAACGCCCTTAAGGCCTTTTTCAATCATTCGATTCACAGCATTGCAGCCGCCGCCGCCAACACCGATGACCTTAATCTGGGCAGCATTTTGTTCGTTTACCTCAAACTGCAGCATGGTTCAGTAACCTCCTGTCACTATAGCACAAAATTAAAACACATGTTAATGGTTTATTATATCATAAACATTGTATATTTGCACTATTAATCCTCAATATTTTGTTTATTTTTTAACCCGTTTTTTCGCTGTTTTCCTTCAAAGTACCGCTCTATAGCTAGCCTTCTCAAGACAGCTAAATTGTTGAATAACCGTCCGCCAAAAACGAATATTGCCGCAAAGTAAAGAGGCACGCCTAACTTGTCGCCTACGTAAGTCAAAACCATCGCCAGCAAGGCATTGGTGATAAAGCCCGATGTAAAAATCAGATTGTTGTATTTCTGTTCCATCATTGAACGGGCTGCCCCGACGATTGAGTCCATTGCTGCCAATAAACCCATCGTAATGTAAAAAGAATATTCTGCCGGATAGGAGATATCCAAGCCAAACCCCAGGGCCAGGCCTATGGCCAGACCAATCACAATTGCAAATATCAATTTGTTCCCTCCTTTTGAAGCTTGTTCATATACCGGTACACGTATTCTTTGGACAGGGCATCAATCGTGATGTCGTCCTTTAATCGGACCTCAAACTGTACTCCCCAATTTTTCAGGGAAGTGCCATACCCATCGGGATCTACCAGCGCTGCCGCCATCCGTTTTCCATCACCAATCGCTTTAATACGAAACGGGCGGGCGTACACTTCTCCGTTTATGCGCACGGTGTAACCAGAGCAGTAAACAGAGGTATTCGCCGTAATACGCTGACCATTTACAGCTACAGCTTCCGCTCCGCAGCGGTTCAGCTCATTGATAATCATCAGAATATCCAAATCGTGAACCAACAGGTTGTTCACGTCTTCTCCAGCGAACAGCTCTCTGGTTCCGTCGTCGATAACCACTTCTACGCCCGGTCCTCTGACGGTCTCCAGTCCGCTGGCCATCTTATATTTTTCCACATCAGCTGCCAAATTTTTCTGGAAGGCCTCATCAGACTGGCCATCCTCTTGGCTGTCTTGCTCATAGCTGGCCAGCTTTTCCTCTGCCTCCTGAATCATCAGCTGCAATTTAGTGACCTCTTCCTTCTCACTGTTAATCGTGATTTTATAGTCCTCCACCGTCTTAGGTGACACATACAACCGCTGGCCGTCACTGACCTTCATCTGACAGGCTAATCCTATGCCAATCACGGTACATATGGCAAAGACCATCCACATCCTTCTCTTATTCATCTTGCACCCCTGCCGCTACTCAGGCTTTTCTGATTCCACAGGCTTGGCATACTTGAAGTTGATAGTGCCTGTGTATCGTGGGATGACCATGTTGTCTTTCTTCTCCGTGGTGACAATCAAGTTGTATTTCAGCTTCATGGTCTCCAGAATACCGCTCCGGATGTTGATCGCATCGTGAAGGGTATCCGGGTTGCCGATGGCCTTTACGTAATAAGGAGGAGCCGTCGGAATGCCGTTGATATTGACATTGCTGCCGGCCATGCTGATCTCTGTGGTGCCTACAATTCGCTGTTCATTGATAGAGACTCCCTCTGCACCCGCTTCCTTCAATTTGTTTACCAGACTCAACAGCAATTCGTAATTGTACATAATCGGACTGAAATCCTGTTCGTATTCGTCAGAAGTAATCGGGTCCTTAATCGTGACCAGTACCCCCGGCCCCTGAACATCCAGCACCCCAGCTGCGATCTTATACTTTTCCAAGTCCGACACCAAGCCATTGATAAAATCATCTTCCTTAGCCTTGTCCCCTTCTATGGAATTTAATCGCTCCTCCAGTTCTACCAACTGCTGAACCACAATTTCCTTTTCATCCTTCACGTTTTTCAACTCTGCTTCATATCCCCTGAGCTTTACCAGAGGAACCAGACCGCCCTGGTCGCTGCCGGCAGTCATTCTCATCTGCACGGACAGGACCAGCCCAATGAACAGGGCTAGCATTCCCAAAACAATGTATCCGCTGTATTTCTTCATCCTTACTCTCCTACTCCACCTTGGGGTCAAAAGAACAGTAGCTGTCAGAACCAATCTTCAGAGTTCCTCGCTTTATTCCCTTGCTGTACATCTCATAAAGGGCCGTCTCCAGATTGCCGTTTTTCAGACTTTCTTTCAGGTTCTCCGGCACACCCTCGCAGACCAAATCATCGTAAATATGGGCCTTGACAATTACGCTTGAAATATTAATCTTCTTAAAAAACAAGTCGGAAGCCTCCATGGAAGCCAGCATGCTAAGGGTATCTGTCAGCATAGAATTTTCTTCCACTTTTAACGCCTTCCCCGGCTTCGCTTCCTTGAGAGTCAGCCCTTCAATCAAGGTAAGCTTCGGTTCTGCATGGGTCTTGCGCAGCACCAGCCCATCTCCGTCAATGATAATATAGGTGCTCTTGTAGAGAACCGCCGCTTTTTCTGACCGTTCCTCTACCTGAATGACCACGGTAGATGGCAGCTTTCGCTTAATGACCACATTTTTGAAATAAGGATCTTTCAATAGCTTGTCTTTAATAATGCTCTTCTTCATGGAAAAAATATTTTCACTAATTTTGACCCCAGCCATGTCCTTGACTTGCTCCACTGTATAATAGCTGTTGTTCTCCACCTTCACAGCGTCAATGTCAAACCACTCAGAGGTCAGCAAAAAATATAAACCAACTCCTACAGCTATTATCACTAATAGCCTTAGGAGATAGTTCTTTTTCTTTCGTTTTTTCTTCTTTCTAGGTTTATCCGCCATGTGTCTTCCTAATATCTGCTCCCAATCCCCGTAAGGTCTGGGAAAAATCTGCATATCCTCTCTCTATATGTTCAATCCCTTCCAGGATCGTCTCTCCTTGAGCCATGAGTCCAGCTATGACTAAGGATGCCCCGCCCCGCAGGTCGGTGGCCTGAATGTGGCAGCCTTGCAGCCCGCCAATTCCCTCTACAGCAGCCCGATTTCCTTCTACAGTAATCTGTGCCCCCATCTTTCGCAATTCCTCGGTAAAAGCAAAGCGATTTTCAAAGATGGTCTCTTCTACGGCACTCTTTCCCTCCGCCTGAGTCAGCATGGTTAAAAACGGTGATTGCAAATCAGTAGGGAATGCCGGATACGGTCCAGTGACCAACCGGCTCAGCGGTTTTAGCCGCTTCGGTGCTTTAAGGTATATTTTATCCTCTTTCACCCCTATTTCGCAACCTGTTTCTATAAGCTTTTGCAAAATACTTTCCAGATGTGCTGCTTGAGCGTGTTGAAGAGTAATTTGGCCTCCGGTAGCGGCCGCAGCAGCTAGATAAGTACCACTTTCAATGCGGTCCGGTATAATCCGGTAGCTGCATCCGTGAAGGGCCTGACGGCCCCAAATATGTATAGTCTTTGTCCCTGCGCCGCTGATCTGAGCTCCGCAAGCGTTAAGAAAGTCCTGTAAATCAGTAATCTCTGGCTCCATGGCACAGTTGTGCAGCACCGTGTGTCCTTCTGCGGTGGCGGCGGCCATGATAGCATTTTCAGTAGCTCCTACGCTGGGAAAGGAAAAGTGGATATCTGCCCCCCTCAGCTTGCTGGCCTTGCAAAGAATGACACCTTCCGTTTCAAAGATCTCTGCCCCCAGCTTTTTTAAGGCGTATAAATGCAGATCGATGGGCCGGCTGCCAATATTGCAGCCCCCCGGCTGACTGATGACTGCGCTTCCGCATCGGCCTAGCAGTGCGCCCAACAAAAAAACGGATGACCTCATTTCTCGCATCCGCTCCAAGGAAATGGTGTCAGTCATCAGCCCCCTTGAATCCACGATTACCGTCTCGCCGCTTGTGTCTGTCTTACATCCTAATTCATCTAATATTTTTTTCATGCTGCAAACGTCTGTTATTTCAGGAATATTAGAAAGTTGACATTCAGCCCCACTCAATATGGTGGACGCCAAAATTGGCAGCGCTGCATTTTTAGCTCCTTTAACGCAGCACTCACCGCTGATCTTGTGGCCGCCCCGTATATGATATGATTCCAAAACAGATACACCTCCACTATTATTACTATATAATATGAAAATGTACTCTTTTGGTTCCAACTTATATGAATCCTGTTAAAAAACAACATCCCTTTGGGGATTTCAGCCCATCCCCAGATGCTCATAAATAATTTGTGTAGCCTCATTAGGTGCCGCTGTTCTGCTAGCCAGCTCCATATCCCGGCGTTTTTGAGGGTCTGTCTTGAATTGGGAAATGATCTTCATCAGCGCTTCCGAATTCAAATCCTTTTCCTCCAGCAGAATGGCTCCGCCTTTATCAGCCACCGACTTAGCATTGTAATACTGATGATTGCCCGTCACATTAGGAGAAGGAATCAGCACGGAGGCCCTGCCGCAAACCGTAATTTCTGACACCGCCAGCGCACCCGCCCGACTGACCACCAAGTCCGCAGCACTGATATAATCCTGCATGTTGCTGATGTATTTTTTTAGGTGGATGTTGTCTTCCTCTGGGATACCTTTTTCCTTCATGAGGTGAGTCATCTGATCATAATAACCCTTCCCTGTGACAAAGTACAAGGATACATCCTGAACTCCGCTGAGGCTTTCGGCCACTTCTGCCATAACACTGTTAATCTTGCCCGCTCCTTGGCTGCCGCCAAAGCACAAGATGACAAATCGATCCTCCGGTTCGCCAATAATTTTCCGTGAATCACTCTTCACCGCCTGGAAAAAAGACTGCCGCACAGGGTTCCCTGACAGCACCAGCTTGCCCTTGTCCTTAAAATACTTTTCTGCATCTGCAAAGCTGATAAACACTTGATCCACGTATTTTTCCAACATCTTATTCGTCATGCCGGGAAAAGCATTCTGCTCGTGTATAAAGGTCTTTACGCCTAGTTTATGAGCCGCCCGTACCACGGGACCGCACACATAACCGCCGGTACCAATGACTACATCCGGCTTAAATTCCCGAATAATTTTCTTTGCTTCCCGGCTTCCTTTCAGCAAGTCCTTAACGACCTTTACATTTTTAAGCAGTTGCTTGCGATTAAACCCACTGACCGTTATAAATCGAATTTTATAACCGTTCTGAGGGACTAAATCTTTTTCCAGCCCCCTTTTGGTGCCAACAAAGAGAATCTCTGCCTCCGGATTGTTCTCCTTGATTTTATCCGCAATAGCTATAGCCGGATAAATGTGGCCGCCCGTGCCTCCTCCTGTCATGATTACTCTCATAAGCTGCTCCTTCTCTCCGGCTTCCTTCCCTAGGAGGCCGACTTCTTCCTCATTCCACTGCTGCGGTATGCCGCGATATATTTAACAATATGCCCACCGAAGCCATAAAAATCAGCAAGGCGTTGCCTCCATAACTGACAAAAGGCAGTGTCACCCCTGTAGGTGGCATGGAGGAAGTAACTACGGCAATATTCAGGATAACCTGTATGCCAATCATGATAGAAATACCGGATGCCAGCAAGCTGCCGAATAAATCTGCCGCATTGATGGCGATGTGAATGCCCCGCCATACGAGAATGATATAGGCCGTAATTAGTATTAAGCAGCCAATGTAGCCCAGCTCCTCACCGATAATAGCAAAGATAAAGTCGTTCTGAGGCTCCGGAAGATAAAGGTTTTTCTGAATGCTCTTGCCCAAACCCAAGCCGAATAATCCGCCAGAACCCAGTGCCAGCAAGGACTGAACCACCTGATATCCAGTATTCAGCGGATCGGCAAAGGGATCCATAAAGCTGGTGAACCGCTTCATCCAATGGCTGTCCGGATTGGTGATTAACAGAACAAAAATACCTAAGCTTCCTGCTCCCACCAGCCCGCCCAAATAGATGTAATTGAGCCCAGCTGCAAACATAATACCAATGATAATGATACACACGGTAATAGCCGTGGACAAGTTGGGTTGCAGGACGATAAGTCCCCCATAAATCCCACACAGCACAAACAGGGGAATAACGCCCTTAGTCAGGGACTTGATAAGGCGGGGATCTCTGCTCAAAAACCACGCGGTAAAAACAATGGCTGCCGGCTTTGCCAGCTCCCCGGGCATGATGGTAATTCCCCCCACACCTAGCCAGCGGACGGCATTGTTTCGATCAATACCCAAAGGCGTGAAGAGCAGTACCAGCAGCACAATGCTGACAATCATCACCGGTTTAGCAAACTTACCGTAAATCCGATAATCGATGGATGCTGTCACCATCATAGCACACAATCCCAAGCCGGCCCAAATTACATCTCGTATGAGATAGGCATAGGGATTGCCACTCTTGTTGATAGAAGTGTAATAGCTGGCGCTAAACACCATGATGATGCCGAAGATAACCAGGGCCATGGTGATGAGCACCAGCATAAAATCTCCGGATTTCATTCTTCTTTTTATCTTTGTCTTTGCCATTTTATACTCCAACCTTATTTCTCTAGGCCATGGACACAATTTTTAAAATGTTCTCCCCGCTGCTCAAAGCAGGTATACATATCCCAGCTGGCACAAGCTGGCGACAGCAGAACGGTATCCCCCGGCACTGCCAGACGGAAAGCCTCAGCCACACATTCCTCCATATTCTTAGCCATGGTAATATGCCTAAAGCCTACAGCCTCGGCCTGCTCTTTTATCTTGGCCGCAGTCTTCCCCAGCAGAATCATATGCTTTACCCGCCCGTTAAAGCCCTTTATAAACTCCGTAAAGTCGGAGCCCTTGTCGTATCCCCCCGCTATGAGAAGGATATTTTCTTTCATAGCCTCGATGGCCTTCATCGAAGCGTCTGGATTGGTTCCCTTGGAATCATTAACAAAGCTCACGCCATCCACCTGGCCACAGTATTCCAATCGATGCTCTACGCCCCGGAAAGTCCGCAGCGTATCGCCAATTACCGATGGAGCAATTCCCGCAAAATAAGCCATAGCGGCGGCGGCCAGCGCATTTTCCAGATTGTGGGTGCCAGGTATTTTTAATTCGTCCACTCGGCACAAGACTACTCGCTCTCCCTCATCACCTAAGATTGTCAATTGATCTTTTTCCA
The DNA here is from genome assembly GCF_010669305.1 of Aminipila butyrica. NCBI lineage: Bacteria > Bacillati > Bacillota > Clostridia > Peptostreptococcales > Anaerovoracaceae > Aminipila > Aminipila butyrica. The sequence continues at coordinate 2,665,551 of NZ_CP048649.1, forward strand.
CAAAAGCGCCATAAGACAACTGGGTCTTGGTGCTGAAAGGCACCACTTTAGCCTTTTCACAGTGGCGGCTCCATTCATAGCTGACCGGATCATCAAAGTTGGCAATGTGGTAATCCTCTGCCTCTTGATTCTCAAATATTTTAGCCTTAGCTTTACTATAGTTCTCCATGGTGTGATGTCGATCCAAGTGGTCAGGCGTTAAATTCAAAAGGGCTGAAATCTTTGGTTTAAAAAGTTTGGTGGTTTCCAGCTGAAAACTGCTGGTCTCCGTTATGAGCCAGGAATCCGGCTCTGCATTTAACGCCATGGAAATAACCGCAACACCAATATTTCCTACTACATACGTCTTTCGCTTGGCATTCCGAAAGATTTCTCCCACCAGAGTGGTGGTCGTGGTTTTACCGTTGGTGCCCGTGATGGCCACATAATTGCCTTGACCCACTCGGTAAGCAATCTCCAACTCTCCTACTACTTCCACGCCGCTGGACATGGCTTTTTGCACAAAGTCCGTCTCCAGAGAAACTCCTGGACTCATGACCATCATATCCATTTCCTCCAAGGCTTTCGGCTCCTCTGCAAAATAGCAGGTCACCTCCCGGCTGTTGAGGAAGTTTATCAGCTGCGGCTCTATATCCGAAGCAGGCTTCGAATCCTGCACGTATACCTTTGCGCCCAGTTTCAGCAAGGCCTGAGTTGCTGCAATGCCCGATTTGCCCATGCCCACTACTAAAACCTTTTTATTTTCCATTTTATTTCTCATGTGCTCACCTCTATAGAATCAATAGTCCAACCACGCAGCAAATCAACGTGAATGCCCAAAACAGCCCAACTACCCGAGTTTCTTTCAGGCCGCAAAGCTCAAAGTGATGATGAAGGGGTGCCATCTTAAACACCCGCTTCCCGGTGGTCTTGAAGCTGATTACTTGGATCATAACCGAAAGGGCCTCCAGCACGAACAGCAACCCTGCAATCGGCAGCATCAACTCCATGTTCATGATGATGGCCGCCGCCGCCAGTCCTCCGCCCAAAGCCAAGGACCCAGTATCGCCCATAAACACCTTGGCCGGATTCTTGTTAAACATCAAGAAACCCATGCAGCCTCCCGCTAAAGCCGAATTAAAAATACCGCCGGCATTCATGCCAAAATCTACTGCCACAATGGCAAAGAACAACGCTACCAAGGTCGTTACCCCAGAAGCCAGTCCATCCAGCCCGTCGGTTAAATTGACGCTGTTGACCATAGCAACGACCACAAAGGCTACAAAAGGGATGTACCAGATGCCGAAATCCCAATGCTGATTTAGAATCGGAATGTAAATAGATGTTCCATACACAGAAACGCTAGCCTGATAGGCTGCCACCGTGGCAGCGATAACAATTTGCAGCACCAGCTTCTGCCAGGCCCTAAGCCCTAAATTCTGCTTTTTTGCTACTTTGAGATAATCATCCAAAAAACCAAGCAGCCCAAAAAGGATAAAGGCAGCCAGAATCACCAGCATATCCCGGGACATACCCCCAGAAGTCAGACAGGTAATCGTAGTGGCCGCAATGATAGCCAACCCGCCCATGGACGGTGTCCCCGCCTTTGCCAGATGGGCTCTCGGCCCCTCCTGGCGAATGTTCTGTCCCGCCTTTAAATTTTGTAGGATGGGGATCGCCACATAGGTGAGAACCAGACTGATGAAAAAAGCCACGACTATTAAAATTCCGATTTGCAAATAACTCATAACATCTCCTAAAACTATTCCATAATTTTTTTCACGACCTGATCCATGGCCATGCCTCTGGAGCCCTTTACCAGGATAATATCTCCCAGCTGAACCAATCCTTTTATATCAGCCGTCAGTGCTTCTTTCTCTCTGTAATAGCGGACCTTTTCCTGGCCCAAAATAGCTGCCGCAGCCTCTGCCATATGCTGAGATTCCTTGCCTACGGCAATAAGCAAATCAACTTGCTGCTGGGCGGCGTACTCTCCCACCTGACGATGGTATGCCGGGCTGTCCTTTCCCAGCTCCAGCATATCAGCTAAAATGGCAACTTTCCGCATGCCTTTGGCTGCTGCCAGTACGTCAATTCCTGCCTTCATGGAATCGGGGCTGGCATTATACGTATCGTCTATTACCTTTATACCATCTTTGCCCTTGATGTTGAGGCGCTTATCAGTAAGAACCATCTTTTTCAAGCCTCTGGCGGCCTCCTCCATGGTAATGCCCAGCTCCAAAGCTGCAGCTACTGCTAAAGTCCCGTTGATAGCGTTATGCCGTCCGGGAATAGTCAGTTCAAACCGCTGGGTGTCCAGTTTATGCTCTACCGTAAAAGCAATTCCTTC